>JAWKIQ010000003.1:0-600000 GCA_041394185.1 Acidimicrobiales bacterium | reverse complement strand
CCAGCATCGAGTGTCCTGCCGAGGCCTCTAGCAGGGTCGGGACCGTTCGGCCCTCCAGCACGAGCCGTCCGGCGATGCGATCGCGCTGCTCGGGCGACAAAGAGTCGTCGTTGACGATCCGGTCGAGAACGTCGTCGATACCGTGCTCTCGCCTGACGTATGCAACGGGTGCCGTCGAGCCGGCGAGCGCCACCTCCCACCAGGGAAGCTGCCATACCGCTATCGGGGTCACCGGACCCCACGACGGATCGGTTGAAACTGCCCACTTGAGTGCGGCGATCGAACCTGCAGAGCCATCGATGCCTACTGCGATGCCTGGTTTGAGCGTCTCGGTACCTGTCATGACCTGACTCTGTCATTTTGGGCGCAGAACTGCCAGAGGCGAAGGCCATCGTCGGCGCGTCAGTCGGGTCTGGGCAGCGAGAACAGGTCGGTCGACGACGAGTACCACGTGCCGGCGTGACGGCCCACGGCGGCCAGGCCCGCCGCATCGATGCGAGTGCCGTCGAGCACCCTGTTGGCCACGTGGATCATCACGATCTCGCCGATTACCAGGTGGTTGCCGCCATCGGCCCGACCGATGTGAATGATGTCGGTGACCCTGCACTCCATCGAAGCCGTCGCTTCGGCAACCCGCGGCGCCGCGACCTTCGTAGATGCCGCCTTTGTCAGGCCGACGTGATCGAACTCGTCTTCGTCGTGTGCGAGCGATGCCGACGAGGCGTTCATGGCCTCGACGGTCTCGATGGTGACGATGTTGACCGTGAACTCGGGAACCTCGCGCACGTTTGCCAGCGAGTCCTTGCGGCCGGTCCCCGCCGAGAATCCGACGTGGGGCGGGTCGCCCGCCAGCAGATTGAAGAACGAGTAGGGCGCGAGATTGGCCACGCCGCTGGCCGATACAGACCCGATCCAGCCGATCGGCCGTGGCACCACCAGCCCGGTGGTGAGCTTGTACGCATCTCGAGGGGTGATCTCGGAGAGGTCGAACGAGGTTGTTTCGGTCGGGTTGGACATGATCAGAAGTGTGGCTCAAGCCAGGTTCGGCTGGTGGTACTTCGCCTCCAACGCCAGCAGGAACCGTTTGGCGTCGAGCCCTCCGGCGAAACCCGTCAGCGATCCGTTCGATCCCACAATCCGGTGGCATGGCACGACGATCGACACAGGATTGCGCCCAACGGCCGCACCGACCGCTCGCGCCGAGCCGGGTTTACCTATGGCGTCGGCGATGGAGGCATATGTGCTGGTGCGGCCGTAGCCGACGCCCTTCAACGCGCCCCAGACAGCCCGTTGGAAGTCGGTGCCGCGCATGTCCAGGGCCAGGTCGAACTCGGTCAACCTGCGATCGAAGAAGTCGAGTAGCTGGGAGCGTGCCGCCTCGACATGGGCTGCTTGGGCTTGGCTGGTGCCGTCCACATACTGCAGCCTGACGCGCTTGGGGTCGTCGTTTGGCCACAAGATGGCGCAGATGCCAGATGCAGAAGCTACGACCGTCAGGTCGCCCAGAGGTGTCGGCACTGCGGCGCTCCCTGGTTCGTCGTGATCTCGGGTGTTGCGGGTCATGTTCGTCTCCGGTCGCGAGTGTTGCACGGGCCGAGTCTGGTCAGTCGCTTCACCATCCGCAGGACACATTCGGACATAGGCCGACCCGAGACGCAACCATGTCCGAATTTGTCCTGATGGATGCGGCCGAGTCTTGAGATGCTGTTCGGGTCGGCAATTCGAGATGGGGCAGGAGGGCTCATGGTCAAGGTCACGGCGGTGCGAACCACGGGCATCTACTGCCGTGCCGGCTGCCCGGCGCGGCCACACCAGGTCAACACCGTGCCGTATCGATCTCAGGTTGCAGCCGAGGCGGCCGGCTATCGCGCCTGCCTGCGTTGCCGTCCGGACCTGGAACCAGGCGAATCTGTCGGGGCCGACGCCCCCTATCCCGTGCGTCGCGCGGTAGACCTGGTCGCCCACGGGTATCTCGACACGCACACCGAGAGCGATCTGGCCGCGTTCGTCGGGTACAGCGCTCGCCACCTCAGGCGACTGTTCCTCGAGCATGTCGGGGCCACGCCCGACGCCGTTGGCAGGTCGCAGCGAGCCCACTTCGCGCGCAAACTTCTCGACGACACAGACCTGGCGCTAGCCGACATAGCAGCGGCCTCCGGGTTCTCTTCGGCCCGCCAGTTGTCCCGCGTGGTGACCGAGGTGTTCGGCTTTGCCCCATCCAGATTGAGGGGCGGCCAGAAGGGCGCCAGGGGAGATGTCGACGGCGGGTTCCCGCTGATGTTGGGCATGGACCCATCGAGCGTCCGGGACGTGATCGGCCACCTACAACCGCGCTGTGTGCCGGGCGTCGAGCACACCGAGGGGTTCAGCTATGCGAGGACCTTCGAGCACTTCGGTCATCCCGGAGTGCTCGAGATAGACGCATCCGATCAGGAGGCACGCCAGGTCGCCGCGGTGGTTCACCTGCCCAGCTACTCGGGTCTGGTGTCGCTGGTCGAGAGGACACGTCGACTGTTCGGCTTCGACCTGGACCTCGACGAAGCGAGATCGGCGCTGGCCGACGACGAACTGCTGGGGGAGCTGGTCGGCTCCACAGCTCCCCTGGTGCCGGGTTGTTGGGATCGTTTCGAGACAGCCGTGCGCATCGTCGTTGGCCAACAGGTCAGTGTCGTGGGTGGGTCGACACTGGCGGGCCGGGTGGCCGAGTCGTGTGGCCGACCGGTCGCCGGCGTCGGTGTCCTGGGACTGCAGAGGTTGTTCCCTTCACCAGAACAGCTGGCGGAGGCCGACCTTTCTGGTCTCGGAATGCCCTCGTCGCGGGCACAGACCATCATCGATCTGGCGGGTGGCGTGGCCTCAGGCGAGATAGGGCTGGACGGCGAGCCAGACGAACTGCGCAGCCAACTGATGGCGGTCAGGGGGGTTGGGCCGTGGACCGCAGAGATGGTGTGTCTACGAGTTGCCCGAGATCTGGATGCGTTTCCCAGCTCGGACCTGGTGTTGCGCGACGCCGTGGGCCGGCTGATCGGTCAAGGCAGGCCCTCTCAGGCCGTTGTGGCAGCGGTGGCCGAGCGTTGGCGGCCGTTTCGCGGCGTGGCCGCGACCGTTCTGTGGAACCGGTCGGCAGCCCGGTACTAGCTCCGGCTGATGCCGTTCCACAACAAGTCGGCGAGGTCGTCGGCGAGGGTCTCGGCGCTGACTTCGGGCTCGTGAGCCAGCCAGTGACGGCACGCACCTTCGGCCATCGACACGATTGCCGTGGCGGTTCGCCGCGGGAGCGGCCCGGCCTCTGATGCTTCTGCCAGATCGCCGACCGACTCGGTGATCGAGCGCTCGGCGTCGCGCAGCGCCGACCCGAATTCGCCGGTTGCCTGGGCCCGGCTGCCGAACAGCACCCGGAACTCGTTGCGATGCTCCTGGACGAAGCTGAAGTACGCGAGCAGGCCTTCGCGGATCTGGTCGCGCCCAGACCTCGCCGAACCGACGGCCTCACTGATGGTCGAGCTGAGGCGTCTGGCGATGTCGTCGAGCAACTCGAGGTACAGCTCGAGCTTCGATTCGAAGTGCTGGTAGATCACCGGCTTGGTGACACCGGCGGCCAGAGCGATGTCGTTCATCGACGCCCCGTGATAGCCCACTTCGGAAAAGACGTGGACGGCCTCGTCGAGCAGCTGGCGGCGGCGTTCGGCCGCGGGCATTCGGGCCATGTCAGTGCCCGTCTGGAAGGCCGAGGTCGGCCCGTTCGGCCGCCTTCACGGCGTAGCCGAAGATGATCGCGGGTGCCAAGATGATCGATCCGGCGACCAGGCAGGCAGTGATGGCCGCTGTCACGGGGCCCTCGAAGCCGGCGATGAAGCCGATTACGAACAGCACCAGGGCGAACAGGAACAGGCCATAACCAAGTCGCTGGCCTATCGAGACGAGCCTGGCTATCTGGGCGCGACGGCGAAGAACCGGGTCGGTGGTGTTCATCGGCTGTGTACGCCCGTTCTCACGGGTTCCAGTATGCCGATCCCTTCACCTCTGTGGGCATGTCGTCGAGGGGGTGCACGCTCGCCGCACCCAACCTGACGAAGTCCGGAAGGTCCTCGTCGTCTGTCGAGGCCGAGGGCGGAGCCGGGTCGCGCAGGTCTACGAAGGTCTCGGCGTTGGGGTCGGCCACGTGTTCGTGCTGCCGTCGGGGGCGTCCGATGCGAAGCCCGACGTTGACCAGCCCGAGGGCGGCGATGAGGTCTCCGAATGTCAGCACCTCGTCGAGGGGCCCCGCGGGCACGATGGCACCGAGGGGCATCAACATGTCGCCAGGCTGTTCGAAGCGCCTGCCTGCACCCAGTTCGACGAAGGCGATCGAGTCTGCGTCGGCGATGCCGGCATCGATGACTGCCGATTCGCGCACGGGCATGGCCCCATTGGCCATGATCGGAATGAGGTTGGCGGCGATTCCCACCAACACCACCGACATGCCGACCAGGTTCAGATTTGCGCCAGCGACGACGCCGAACAGCACCAGGCTAAGCGGCAGTATCAGAGCCTCGAACGGTGGCTCGCGATCGAACCACATGACTATCCCCAGGGCTGTAGCCGGCAGCAAGAGGCCCCAGAACCGCACCCTGAGGTCGCGTACGCCCGAGAGATCTCGCCCCCAGAGGAGGCCCGCGATCAACCCGACCGGCAAGGCAACTATCAGGATCCACACGAGCGAAAACCGTACCGCAGACCGCAGCGGTGGGGTGAGATCGCAGTTGTGATGGCTATCGCAAGCCTGCCGATCAGTAGTTGGCCGGCAACAGAAGCGAGAAGTTCTCGAAGAAGTAGAACAGTGCGATCAAGAAGATCGGCGTGCCCACGACATAGGACTGCCAGACCCCGAAGTGACGTGAGGCCATCCAGACTGCGAAGCCGATGAAAGCCGTCAGCAGCCCAAGGAATATCGCAGGCCACAAGGCGTCACCGCTGCCGCTGAGCCCATGGCCGGCCGAGTCGATCGAATCGAAGCTGGCCGTCTGGGTCGACGAATCGGTCTGCGGAGCGGGCACCGTGGTCGGAAACGGAGCCTCGGGCTGTTCGTCCCCGGGGATGAGGTCGGCGAGCTGAGACGGGTCGTCTACCACGATCGTCGTAGGCACCGTCTGTGGGCCGTCACCCTCGCTTGGCAACGCAGCGACCTGTTCTCCCGAATCCAGCAGCTGCTCGGGATCGGACGGTGCAGGGTCACCCAGAAGCTCAGCCACCACGATCATCCGCTGACGCGCGGTCAACTTGGGATGGCACGTGGTGAGGGTGAGCCGATTGTCATCGCTGGGGTCGAGGACATAGACGTCTTTGGGTGCCACGATGATGGTCTCGGTGACCCGATACACGAACGACCCCTGCAGGGTGGTCACATAGATCAGATCGTTCTCCTCGAGTTGATCGAGGTCCTCGAACGGCGCACCATAGGTCGTGCGGTGGCCTGCGATGGCCGCGTTGCCCGCCTGGCCGGGCAGGGGTGTTCCGGGGTAGTGCCCAGGGCCCTTCTTCAGGTCTTCGGTGCCGACGCCCTCGACGACCCACTTCGTCAGGCCGAGCCTGGGGATCCGAATCTCAGCCACCGCTTCGCCGTTCTCGGCCGGAGGTGGTGGTGGGCCGAAGTCGGCTGAGACCACCGATCCGGGCAGCCCCGACAGGTCGATTACGTCGGTCGTGCCCAGATTGCCGGTGCGGATGCGTTCGTCGCTAGCGGCGCCGACCGAAGCGGCTGGGGTCACCGCTTCGGGTTCGAGTGAAGACGGCAGCGGGTCGTCGTCGAGGCGCACGTCGTCGGCTCCTTCGCCCAACGTCTGGGCGAGGGCCTCGTCGAACTCGGCCGATAGCTCGCCCTGGGCCCGCCGTTCCTGAATCGCCGTACCCCACAACTGGTAGGCGACGAACAGCAGGATCAGCGTGCCCGAACCGATGAGCGTCCGGCCTATGTTGCCGATGATCCGGCTCCAGTTCACCTGGTCTCCTGTCGGGCGCGTCAGTGCCTCACGTCGTTAACTCGGTTCCCATCGGACAGTATTCCGTTCCCAATGAGCGATTGGGCATCGCTCGTACCCAATGAGCGAGAAGGGCACAGCTCGTGCCCGATGTACGCGGCGGCACACTACGATGCCCCGACGATGGCGCCGGTAATCGACTTCCGCGACGTCGTGGTGCTGCTAGGCCGCTTTCCAGCGCTCGCCGGCGCCTCGGCGACCGTCGACGAGGGTGAGGTCGTCTTGCTGCGCGGGCCCAACGGCGTTGGCAAGACAACCTTCTTGCGCACATGCGCGGGCCTCAACTCGATTTCGTCTGGCCTGGCCCAGGTGCTCGGTCACGATCTCGGCGCCGACCGGCGCCTGATACGGCGCCATGTCGGACTGCTGGGGCATCGCACCCACCTCTACGACGAACTCACGGTCGCCGACAACCTTCGATTCTGGGCCTCCACGATCGGCGTCTCGGCCGCCGATGCATTCGCGGCCGCCGAGCGCGTCGGGCTGTCGGGGCGCCTATTCGATGTCGAGGTTCAGCGCCTGTCGGCAGGTCAGCGCCGCCGCACCGCCCTGGCCGTCATAGTCGCCAGGCGACCACGCCTGTGGTTGCTCGACGAGCCACACGCCGGGCTGGATCACGAAGGCCGTGACCGACTTGATGCCCTGCTTCGCGACGCCGCCAACGCCGGCGCCACCGTGGTGTTCGCCAGCCACGAACTCGACCGTGCCGAGGCCGTTGCCGACCGTGTGCTCGAGTTTGCGGGCGGTCGAATCGAGGGGTCCCAACCATGATCGGGCCACGATGATCAGCGCAGTTTGGATGATCGCCCGCAAGGATCTGCTCATCGAGTGGAGGTCGCGCGTCACGCTCAATCAGGTCGCGCCGCTGGGTCTGTTGACCCTGGTCGTGTTCGCGTTCGCGTTCGATGCCAACCAGAGCCTGCTGAGCCGCGGTGCGCCCGGCCTGATCTGGGTGGGCGTTCTCTTCTCGGGCGTCTTGACCGTGCAGCGATCGTTCACCATCGAGGCCGCAGATGGCATCACCGACGCTCTTCGACTGTCTGGCATCGCCCCATCGGCCATGTTCTTGGGCAAGACCCTGGCGGTGGGAGTGCAGCTGCTGGTGCTCCAGATGATCCTGTTCGCCGGTGCAGTGGTGTTCTTCGACGCCCACGTCGCCGAGCCGTTGTTGCTGTTGGCAGCGGCGGTGGCCGGCACGGGCGGGTTCGCCGCCGTTGGGTCCATTTACGGGGCGATGTCGTTGGGCGTTCGGGTCAGGGAAACCCTGCTGCCCTTGCTGTTGATCCCTGTCGTCGCCCCGATTCTGCTGGCCGGAACGCGGGCTTTCGAGCGTGCGCTCGATGTGTCGACGCAGTCGGGCTGGAACTGGGTCGGATTGTTGGGGGTGATGTGGGGGGTATACCTGGCCGTGGGTACGCTTGCCTTCGGCCCGTTGCTGGAGGACAGTTGAGCGTGAGCGACGCGACCAAAACCCACCCGCCTTCGCGGTTCGGCTCAGAGCCGTTGCCCGTGACCTCTTCTGTCGGCACCTCTGTGCTCGGCTGGCTCGCGTTGGCTTCACTGGCCATCACCGCCGTCCTGGGGCTGTTCGTATCGCCTCGCGACGTGGTGCAGGGCGACGCGGTTCGGTTCTTGTACTTGCACGTTCCCGTCATATGGGTGGCCTACGGATGCTTCATTGCATGCGCCACGGCCAGCGCCTGGTTCTTGTGGAAAGCCAAGTCACGACCCGACAAGGGCCGTCACCTCGACCGCATCGCTGGTGCATCGGCAGAGGTGGGCGTGGTGTTCACCGCACTGGCCCTGGCCACGGGTGCCATGTGGGGCCGCATCACTTGGGGTGTCTACTGGCAGTGGGACGCTCGCTTGACGATGACCGCGATGATGTTCGTGTCGTTCCTGGGCTATCTGGCGTTGCGCCGGCTGCCAACCGAACCCGCGGTGCGGTCGAAGCGCGCGGCCATCGCTGCGCTGGTTTCGAGTGTCAACCTTCCATTGGTCCATTTCTCGGTCGACTGGTGGCGCACACTGCACCAGGAGGCGAGTCTCGGCGTCGACGACGCCCAGATCACGGGCGACATGTTCGCGATCTTGGGTTTTGCCTCGGTTGCGTTCATCGTTGCAGGGGCGTGGCTGGTGGTTCATCGATACCGGGTGATTCGCCTAGAGGAGATTCGCGACGAAGAGGGCCTCGAGCTGGCCATCGCTGCACGACGCGCCGAGGCGGGGGTGGGCTGACATGGACCACCTCGGCATGATTCTCTCGGGTTATGTGCTGGTGTTCGGAACCGTCCTGGCCTATGGGGCGTTCGTCATCGGCAAGGGACGGCGACTCGGGCGTGAGCTCGGGCTCACCTCCACCAACCCGCAGCGAGAACTCTCAGAAGAGGAGCACTGATGTCGGCTGGAGGCGAAGCCGACCTCGACCTCACACCCCGAACCGAGCTCGACGACGCCGAGGCCGTGCGTCGCGAGCTTCGCAAGGGGCAGCGCAAGTGGGTCGCGGTCATCGGCGTGGTCGTGGTGGTCGTACTGGGGTTCCTCGTCTTGCAGTTCCTGCGCGACGCAACCCTGTTCTTCCGCAACGTGGACGAGGCCATCGCCGACCGCACCGAGTTGGGCGATCGTCGCTTTCGGCTGCAGGGACGGGTGATCCCAGACACCGTGCAGTTCAGTGGCAGTTCGGTGACGTTCCAGATCGAGCACGAGTGCGCTGTGGCCGAGGTCAGCCACATCGGCGACCCGCCCGAGCTGTTCGACACGCCATGGATCCCGGTGGTGCTCGAGGGCAACTGGGAGGTTGGTGACGTGACACTGGTGTCGGGCTCCGACGATCACCTCTTCGTGAGCGATCGCATGATCGTCAAGCACACCAATGAGTACGCGGCCGAGAACTCCGATCGGGTCGAGGTGGTCGTTCCGGCGGACTATTTCGCCGAGTGCGGCTTCGGATCGGGCACCTGACGTGGCGGGCACGCTCGGACCCCTCTTCGTGATCTTCGGCCTGGTGTCGGCGCTCCTTGCAGCTCTGGTCACCGGCATCGGCCTGGCCACCAACCGACGCGACCTCATCTCGATGAGCGGCAAGTGGTCGATCTGGACGCTGCTCTCGGCTTCGGGTGCGGTCGCCGTCATGGAGTACTCGCTGCTGACCAACGACTTCTCCATGGCCTACGTCGCCGACAACAGCACCCTGGCCCTTCCGCTGCTCTACAAGATCGCGGCAATGTGGGCTTCGCTCGAAGGCTCGTTGATCCTTTGGGTGTTCGTGCTCTGCCTCTACATCTCGGCGGTCGCCTGGTGGTTCTCCAAGCGCCTCGACGACCGGCTCCTCGGCTTCGCGATGTTGACGCTGTTCATTGTCGCTGCATTCTTCTTCTTCCTGCTGGCTGGGCCGGCCAGCCCGTTCGACACCCTGTCGAACCCTCCGCTGGATGGCCGAGGCCCCAACCCGCTGCTCCAGAACCATCCACTGATGGCGATCCATCCGATCATGCTGTACCTCGGTTATGTCGGATTCACCGTGCCGTTCGCCTTCGCCATCGGTGCGCTCGCCACCGGGCGCCTCGGCGAGGGCTGGCTGATAGAGACCCGGGTGTGGACGGTTGCGGCATGGGGCTTCCTGAGCCTCGGCATCGTGCTCGGCGCCTGGTGGAGCTATGAGGTTCTCGGCTGGGGTGGCTATTGGGCTTGGGATCCGGTCGAGAACGTGTCGTTCGTGCCGTGGCTCACGGCTACAGCGTTCATCCACTCGGTGGTGGTTCAAGAACGACGGGGCATGCTGCGGGTCTGGAACCTGTCGCTGATCGTCTCGACCTTTGCCCTCACCATTCTCGGAACCTTCGTTACGCGCTCGGGCGTCCTCGACTCTGTCCACGAGTTCTCCGAGTCCGAGATTGGCCCCCTGCTGTTGGGCCTGTTCGCGGCGACCGTCCTGGTATCTGTGGCCCTGATCTTCTGGCGCATCGACATCCTGCGCTCGGCCGGGGCCATCGAGTCGCCGCTGTCGCGGGAGGGAAGCTTCCTGGGCAACAACCTCTTGTTCGGCGCCTTTGCCTTCGTGGTGCTGCTGGGAACACTGTTCCCACTGCTGGTCGAGGCCCTGAACGACGACCAGATCTCGGTCGGTTCACCCTATTTCGATCGGCTCACGGCGCCCATCGGTCTGGTCCTGTTGTTCCTGATGGCCATCTCGCCGATGTTGCCATGGCGCTCGACCGACCCAGAGCTGCTCAGCGAGCGTGCGTTTTGGCCTGCAGTTGCCGGCGTCGCGACCCTGATCATCGCTGTGGCGGCGGGAGCGGACTCGGTCGCCGAGATGTTTGCCTACCTGTTCTCGGGCATGGTCCTCGGCTCGGCCGGTCGCCAGCTGATCACAGCGGTACGAAGGCGCGGCATAGCCGGCCTGACCGGACGCTCCAGCGGAGGCATGGTCGCCCATATCGGTCTTGCGGTGCTGGCGCTGGGTTTCGTCGCCAGTCAGGCGCACAGCCACGAGGTAGAGGCCCGCCTGACCCCTGGCGAGTCGACAGAGGTCGCCGGCCACCAAATCGAGCTGCTCGGCCGGGTCGATCGGGTCGAGAACGGAAACCCCGTCACCGAGGTCAGCGTAAGGGTCAACAACAACGAGGTTCATCACCCGGCCCTCACCAACTACATCAACTACGGCATGAAGGTGGGCACGCCCTCCGTCGACACGGGCTGGCGCGACGACGTGTATCTGGTGGTCCTGGACGTCTCCGACAGCGGCGACTCGGCGCTGATCAGGGTGATCGTGCGCCCGCTGATCACATGGATCTGGACCGGAGGCATGTTGATGGCCCTCGGCACCGCTCTCGCATTGACCCCGGCCGGACGTCGCAGCAAACCAGAACCCATCGCCCAACCGATCAGCTCAGCACCTCCTGACGACGACAGAACCCCAGAAACCGTCGGGGCCTCGACATGACCGATGACGCAACGCCCGACAATGCCGACGCGCCCGCTTCACCGCTTTGGGCCAAGGTGGGCACGGTCGTGATTGCGTTGCTGCTCGTCGGCCTCATCGCCTTGCTGGCCACTCGAGACGACGACGACTCGGCGTCAGCGGCCTCGCCGCTAATCGGGCGTTTCGTGCCGGAGTTGGAGGCGACGACTCTCGACGGCGCCACCTTCGACATCGACGCGACCCGAGGCCGCTGGGTGCTGCTGAACTTCTTCGCCAGTTGGTGCATCCCCTGCGAAAACGAACATCCCGAATTGGTCGAGTTCTCAGAGCGCCATTCCGATGGTTCGGCCATGGTCGTGTCCGTGGTCATGGGCGACACGGCCGAGAACGCCCGCGCGTTCTTCCAGGCCAGAGGCGGTGACTGGCCGGTGCTGGTCGACGCGGAGTCTGCGCCAGCACGATTCGTCGTGTTGCAGGTACCCGAGTCGTTCCTCGTCTCGCCTGCTGGGGTAGTGGTCGCCAAGTGGAACGGCGAGATCACAGCCGATGTCGTCGATGCAGCAATCGCCGAACTGGAGGCGCTGGCTCAATGAACACCTCCGTTCGCAACAAGGCCTGGGTCGGGTTGTTGGTGGTGATGATCGCCGTCATCGGTGTGGGTTTGGCGCGGGCCGATTCGGGTCCTGTCTCGGACTCCGATCGGGCGCTGGCCATCAAGTCGACCACCCTCTGCCCGGTCTGCGATGGCCAGACCGTTGTCGAGTCGAACGCTCCCATCGCGGCATCGATACGTGCGTTCATAGACGAGCGAGTCGCGGCAGGCGACACCGACGAGCAGGTCAGGCAGGCCATAGAGGCCAGCTTCCCCGGCCAAGGGTTGTCGGCGATACCGCCCAGCGAAGGGGTCGGCGCCCTGGTCTGGGTTCTGCCCGTGCTGGCCCTGGCGGTGGGTGCAACGGTGCTGACCCTTGCGTTCAGACGGTGGGCCGCAACCTCGTCGCATCGCTCGACCGAAGCAGATCGCGACCTGGTGGCCCAGGTGAGGGCGAAGCGATGATCGACGAGCGCCGTTCTCGCCGGCTCGACCGACTGGTCGAGCAGCGCAACGAGCTACTCGCCGCCCTCGATCGGCTCGACGCCGAGTTGGCCAGGGGTGAGATCGACGAAGCCGACCATGCGGCTCTTTCGGACGATCTGACCCGCCGTGCAGCACGCATCATCCGACGCATCGACGATGTCGATCCGGCGCCCAAACCTGCCGACGACAGATCGACCACCAAGAACGTCATCGTGGTCTGTGTGGTAGCCGTGGCGGCCATCGCGTTGGGGTTCGTCGTCGCCTCGTTCTCGGGCGACCGCGGCTCGGGAGGTGCCACCGGAGAGATCGCTCTCAGCTCGCGAGATTTCCTGGGGCGGGCCGAGATAGCCCTTGGACAGGGAAGAGTCGACGAGGCCGCAACCGCAGTTGGCGAGGCTCTGGCCCTGGTGCCTGGCGACCCCGATGCCCTGGTGATGCAGGGTCGGGTGCTGCAGAGCCAGGGTGACGTTGTCGGTGCTGTTCAGTCGTTCGACCAGGCCCTCGCCGTCGAGCCGGACAACTTCGACGCGCTGGTGTTCAAGGCCCAGATCCTGATCCGCGTCCCCGACCCCGACATCCAGCAGCAGGCGATCGAGCTACTCGACGCCGCGATAGCCCAAGATCCTCTGACGTTCGAGGCTCACATGTGGCGAGGGTTTGCTGCTGCGAACGTCGAAAACGACCCCGAGGCTGCGATCGGCTATTACGAGGGAGTGCTCGAACGCAACCCGCCAGAGGCGATGCGGTCGGTGGTCGAAGGCCTGATCGACGAGTTGTCGGCACCCGCTCAGCCCTGATTCGGTCGCACCACCTGCTGTGAGGTGCTCACGAAAGCCGTGGGGGAGGGATGTAGCTCGCGTGATGGGGCTGGCCGTCTCGTATGTCGCAAACCCAGACCGATGCCTTCTGTACTGCCGGCGGACCATCGAGGGTCATTCCACGCAGGGCCAGGAGCCTGAGTACCTCGGGCAAGATGTCGCCGTGCGAGCACAACACCAGGCCGTCGTCTGGTGCTTGGCAGATCCACCCGACGACATTGCTGGGGTCTGATCCTTCGGCCAGTCGGTTGTCGACCTGAACCGCGACGCCCAACCTCGAGGCCAGCGGATCGACGGTCTGGGTGCACCTGATGGCGGGGCTCGAGTGCACGTTCGCTTGACCGACATCGAGCTCTGACAGAGCAACAGCTTGGGAGAGTCCCTTGTCGCTGAGCGGCCGCTGGGCGTCGGGAAGATTCCAGGCGGTCCTGGAGCCGGCGTGTGCGTGTCTGATCAGGTGAACCAGCATGATCTGGAGGGGCGTCTCCGTTGAGTGGCGTCACACCGTGGTGGTGCAGACCGTGTCTCCCATGGGTACCGAACGCTCGATTTGGGGGGTTCGCTCGCCGTGTAGGCCGGCCAACATGCCCCTGACCAAGCCGCGGTCGATGGCACACAGTACGGGATGCTCGACGGCGGCCTGTCCGAAGGGACAGTGTTCTGAGACGATGCGCAGCTGACCTGCTGCCCCCTCGGCGCGAGCCATGAAACCGTGTGATGTCAAGGCGTCGGCCACAGTGGCGACCGCGGCCTGCAGAGATCGATGGGCATCGCCGGGTTCGATCGACTCGGCCAGGGCCAGCCCGTACTCGACGCCGACCTCTTCGGCCAACCCTTCGGCCTCGTGATGGGGCAGGCGCGTCAATGCCCGGCCGAGCAGGGTGCCAAGCAGGTCGTCTCGCCGGACTGGGAAAGCCAGATGGATCTCGGTGGTGGCGGCGATGTAGCGCTTGGACGGACGCCCGGCGCCAGATGCCGGCTTGCCCATCTCGACGCGCAGGTGACCCGCCGAAACGAGCTTCTCGAGATGGTGCCTTGCCACGTTGGCGTGTAGATCGACCGCGGCGGCGACCTCGCTGGCGGTCATCCCGCCCTCGCTGTCGCGAACCCGAAGGTAGATGTCGCGGCGCGTGGGGTCGCCGAACGCCGAGGTGATCGATGTGACGGCGGCGTTGAACTCGTCGGGCGTCAACGGCGAATCGGCGGAATTGACCGACGACTGCGTTGCGGCAGGGTTGGGAGCGGGCGTCACGGAAGTAGATTCTACGGGCGCGGCGAGCCAGATCGCCCGTTCGATGGTCCAGCCACCCGCAACAGGAGATCCGATGCCGGTCAGCGAAGCCGACCTTGTAAGTGCCCTGGCCGATGTCGAGGACCCGCTCCTCAATCGTCCGGTCGGTCAGATGGGCATGCTCCGATCGGCCACCGTTGCCGGAAGCCGGGCCCACGCCCTGGTAGCGGTGCCCGCAGACGATCACCCATATCGGCCCGAACTCCAGCGAAGGCTCGAGCAGGCCGCATTGGCGGCAGGTGTCGATGGAATCGACATCGAGTTCGCCGTTTTCTCCGAAGCCGAGCAGCAGGCGCTGCGAGCCCAGCTGATCGGTGATCCCGCTTCCACGGCAGGCAGCCAGACCGGCCACGGCCACGCCGAGGGTCGGGCGATCCCCTTCGGCGACCCGGCCAGCAAGACCCGAATCCTGCTGATCTCGTCGGGCAAGGGTGGCGTAGGCAAATCGTCGGTCACCACCAACCTGGCGGTGGCGCTAGCGTCTGCCGGCAAAAAGACCGCTCTGATAGACGCCGACGTCTGGGGCTTTTCCATTCCCCGGATGCTCGGTGTGCAGCACCCGCCTGTCGTCATCGACCAGATGCTCGTGCCGGTCGAGGCCAACGGGGTCAGGTGTATCTCGATGGGGTTCTTCGCGGGCGAAGACCAGGCCGTCATCTGGCGAGGTCCGATGCTTCACAAGGCCCTCGAGCAGTTCCTCACCGACGTGTTCTGGGACGATCCCGACTATCTGCTGATCGATCTGCCACCCGGCACCGGCGACATCTCGCTTTCGATCTCGCAGTTCCTGCCCCGGGCAGAGGTGTTCGTGGTGACGACACCACAGCCTGCGGCCCAAAAGGTCGCCCAACGTGCAGCCTTCATGGCCGAGAAGGTCAACCTGTCGGTGCGGGGCGTGATCGAGAACATGAGCTGGTTCACCGGCGACGACGGCAAGCGCTACGAGATCTTTGGGGCCGGCGGTGGCAAGGAACTCGCCGATCGCCTGGACGTGCCCCTTGTCGGGCGGGTTCCGCTGGTCGTCGAACTGCGCGAGGGCAGCGACACCGGTGCGCCCATCACGGTCACCAACCCCGACAGCGAGGCGGCCAAGGTCTTCTTCGACATGGCTCGCAAGATCGACGAAGAGATGCAGCCAACGCGGCGATACCACCCGGGTCTGAAGCTGATCTGACCCGGCCCGGCCCCGTGGGGTGTCGCTAGCTGCTCACAGGCCCGGCGGGCGCACGAAGCCGCCCAAGGCCTCCTCGAGCATCCGGGCCACGGCCAGACAGGTTCGGTCCTCGAGATATGGGCCGACAACCTGTATGCCCACCGGCAGCCCGTCGGAGGTCTGTCCGACGGGGACCACGGTCGAGGGCAGGTAGACCACGCCCACAATTCCCATCCACGCCATCTGGTCGGTGTAGGGCCTCTGTTGGCCATCGACCTCGATGGTGCGCTTCGACATGGGCATCGAGTGGTCGTGCAGTATGGCCGCCCGCGGCGATACGGGCATCAGCATCACGTCGTGGTCCGCGAAGAACTCGTGCCACCGGGCCCGCAGTTGCAGCCTGCGCTCGTTGGAACCCAGCCAAGACCGATGTCTCTGAGCTGCATGGACGACCCCGAGACCGCCCTCGACGTCGGTGGCGCCGGCCATCTGCTCGAGCTCGGCAAGGCTCCATGACCCGGCCAGAGCTGCGCTGATCAGCTCGTCGAACGTGCGCAACGACTTGGCGAACGTCAGGTTTGGGCGGGCGTCGGTGTCGACTGCAGCCCCCATCTGTTCCAAAGCCGATGCCGCGCCTTCTAGCAGGGCCACGATCTTGGTCGACACCCTGCAGTCGGGGTCGTCGAGCCAGGCGCCGACGCGCAGCTTGGTCGGGTCGGTGGTGCGTGCCGGAGGCAACTCGACCTTCCACGCCTTACCCATCCAGTCGTCGGGGCCGGCCAACAGATCCAGGCCCAACTCGACATCGTCGACGTTGCGGGCCATGGGCCCCACCACGGCGATGTCGGCCTGGGTCAGCGTGCCGGGCATTCCCGGTATCTGTCCGCGAGCGCTGCAGAGGCCAAACGACGGCTTGTGCCCGACGACGCCGCACATGCCGGCCGGGTTGCGGATCGAGCCACCGATGTCGGATCCGATCTCGATGGGGGTCAGACCTGCGGCCAGAGCCGCGGCCGAGCCGCCGGACGAACCCCCCGGCGACCGGTCGAGGTCGAAGGGATTACATGTCGTGCCGTAGACGTCGTTGAAGCTCTGGACGTCGCCGGCCCAGATCGGAAGGTTGGTCTTGCCCAACACGATGGCGCCCGCCGCCTTGTAGCGCGCCACAGGGTCGGCGTCGATCTGGGGCACGAACTCTGCCAGTTCGGGTGCGCCCGAGGTGGTGATCAGGCCCTTTGTCTGCAGCGAGTCCTTCAGGGTGATGGGCACCCCGTGTAGCGGGCCGAGCGGCTGACCCTCCCTGACGGCCTCGTCAGCGGCTGCCGCTGCGGCCAGGGCTGCGTCGAGGTCGGTTCGAACCACGGCGTTTATGTCGCGGTCGACCCGATCGATGCGTTCCATCGCGGCCAACACCAGCTCGCGACTGCTGACTTGTTTGGCGGCAATGGCTGCGGCTTGGGCTCGGGCAGGTGAGAACGCTACTTCCTCGCTCATGGATGCCGACCGTACTCCCGTCGGAGGCCTCCGTGCCTATCTGACACCGCGGCCAATACAGTGGAGCGGTGCGTCCGAACCCGCTTCGTGACGCAGCAGGTCATCGAACACAGGAGACATTCGTGGACGTACGCATCGGGGTCATCAACTCGCCGCGCGAGCTCAGCTTCGAGATGGCAGACGACACCGACGTCGACAAGGTCAAGGCCGATGTCGATGCCGCAATGGCCGCCGAGACCGTTCTGTGGGTCACCGACAAGCAGGGCCGCCAGATCGGCGTTCCCGGAGGCAAGATCGCCTACGTCGAGGTAGGCGCCCAGACACGTGGCCGTATAGGTTTCGCTGGCAGCTGAAGCCAGCTCCTCCGGAGCTGACCGGGAGTCTCATTGACACGAATGACGGGCATGGCACGGCTCGGTGCCAATGTCACGACGGCCGAACTCACCCAGCTCGAGCGGGTGGTCGCTTGGTGGGGCCTGCTGGCCGACATCTCGTTCGCCGATCTGTTGCTGTTCGCCCCGGTACGCGACAACCGATTCGTGGTGGTCGGACAGATCCGGCCCTCGACGGCCCAGACCCTCTACCGCGACGACGAGGTGGGCCGGGTGTTCACCGAAGTCGAGCGTCCCCTCGTGGCCCGGGCGTTCAGGCTCGGCGAGATCGTCGACGGTGAGGTCACTCTGGCCGGGGGCAGTGGGCCCCGCGCCCGTGTCCACTGCATCCCGATACGCCTGGAGGGCAACGTAATCGGGGTGTTGTCGCGCGAACTGCGCCCCGATTTCGAACGTGTTCGGATGCTGGGCCAACTCGAGCGCAGCTACCTGGGTATCTACGAGCGCTTCGCCAAGATGATCGAGATCGGCGAGTTTCCCTTCGTCGACAGCGGCGTAGATCCCGAAGACCTACCCCGTATCGGCGACGGAGCCCTGGTCGTCGACGATCAGGCGCGCATCGTCTTTGCTTCACCCAACGCCGTTTCGACCCTGCACCGCCTCGGATTCGCCGGCGTGGTCGAGGGCCGGCGGCTCAGCGACCTGGGCCTGGATCAGCGAGTCGCTCGCGACGCCATGAGCCTCACGTCGCCCATGGCAGCCGAACTCGACAGGGGCGGGGTGTTCATTCAGCTCGTGGCCGTGCCCTTGTCCGGTGGCCGCGACAAGCGCGGTGCTCTGGTGATGATGCGCGATGTCACCGAACTGCGGCGTCGAGATCGCCTGTTGATGTCCAAGGATGCGACGATCCGCGAGATCCACCATCGGGTGAAGAACAACCTCCAGACCATCTCGTCGCTGTTGCGCATCCAGGGTCGAAGGCTCGAGAGCGCCGAGGCCAAGGTCGCCATCGAAGAGTCGGTTCGGCGCATCGCCGCGATCTCGTTGGTGCACGAGACATTGGCCCAGGAGACGGGCGAGGACATATCGCTTCTCGAGATCGTCAGGCAGATCGCCCGCACCATCGAGTCGAGCCTCACCGATATCCACAGGCGGGTTGCGATAACGGTCGTCGGCGATGTCGGGGTGGCTCCCGCAGAGGTGGTCACCCCGCTGGCGGTCGTCATCAACGAGCTGTTGCAGAACGTCGTCGACCATGCTTTTCCGCCCAGCAGGGAGGCGGTCGACGGTGTGGTCGGCACGGTTGTGGTCGAACTGCACGGCTCGGTACGCGCCGGGCTCTCGATAAGGGTTCACGATGATGGTGTGGGCCTGCCGGCCGATTTCGACCCCGATCGCTCGAGCGGCCTCGGAACCTCGATCGTCAAGACACTCGTGACCAGCGAACTCGGTGGCGATCTGACCATGACCAACAAGCCCGACGGTGGTGCTCTGGTGGTGCTGACCGTGCCGCCCTACCGGCGCGAGTAGGCGCCGGAGGCGAAGCGGGCGTCAGACGGCCAGCTTCGACATCATGGTGAACAGCTTGACCACGTCGCTTGGCCCATGGGTGGGATCGAGTTCGCGATAGACACCGTCGACGTTGACCGCCAGGCGTTCGCTGTCGAGCCAACCCGCGAACTGGCCGAGGCTTATGTCGGCTGCGGCTTGTTCGGCCGTCATCCCAGCAGCGTGGCGTGCCCGGGCCTCGGTGTCGACGTACTGGAGGTATTCCTTGACCCGCTCGACGCCGGCGGCGTCGGTGATCGGGCCATGCCCCGGAACTATCCGTGAAGCGTCGAGTTCGAGGATCAGGTCGCACGCTGCGACCCAGTTGGCGATGGGGCCGGCCCACATCAGGGGAGTGCCTTCGATGAACAAGATGTCGCCGGTATAGACGACGCCCGACTCTGGTACGTGAGCGATGACGTCACCTTGGGTATGAGCGGGGCCGACCTCGTACAGATCGACCGCGGTGTCGCCCACGATCACCTGGTGGCGCTGCTCGAATGTCACCGTAGGCGGTGTCAGCGTTATGCCTTCGAAGTCGAAGTCGCCGAAACAATCGAGAAGGTACTGGCCCAGGTCTCCCATGTTGGGGGCGGCCTTCATCATCTGGGCGAGCATGTCGGGTGGGGTGTGCAGCATCTCTTCTGCACAGGCCTTTGACGCGATTATCTGGGCGCCGGTGACTAGTTCGTTGCCATAACAGTGGTCGCCGTTCGCGTGGGTGTTGACCAGGTTCCTTATCGGTGCAGTTGCTGTGACCGCGGACATCTGGTCGAGCATGTCGCGCGTGAGCGCCAGGTCGAACAGTGTGTCGACCAGCAGCGATTCCTTGCCGCTGGTCACCAGTCCTGCGTTGCTCCAGCCCCAACCACCATCGGGCTGGAGGTACGCGAAGCAGCCATCACCGATGTCGTGGAGGCCCTTGCTGAAGTTGTTCGAGGTCGCCATGGGCAAACACTACGTGCTGCCCGGTGCGCAGGCTCAGCTGGCGCGTGCGGCGCGCCGGCGTGCCCGGCGAATCTCGCGTCGCTCTTCCTCGGAGGTTCCGCCCCAGACACCAGCATCCTGGTTGGTCTTCAAGGCGAACTCGAGGCACAACTCTCGTGCGTCACACTCGCCGCAGACCTTCTTGGCCGCAGCGATCTGGTCGAGCGCTAGGCCGGTCGTGCCGACCGGAAAGAACAGGGCTGGGTCGGTGTTGCGACACGCAGCCTGGTCCCACCAGAGCTTGCTGTCGAGCAGCATGCTCGCCTTGAGCACCATCTTGCCTCCCTTGCACCGCCGAGGCGGTGCCCCCGTGGTGAGGAGCCGCCGGACGAGGAGATCCGGTCACGAAGTTCCTGCACGCCGTGTGCAGGTTAGCCACCGTCAGACACGCGTAACAAGGGTTTCAAGAAAGATATTTCGAATATGGAATGAAATTCGTCTCCCGCGCCATGATGTGGGAATGTCAGGTCCCCTAGTGATTGCACATCGTGGTGCTTCGCGCGCCGAGCGTGAGAACACACTGCAGGCGTTTTCGACGGCGGTGCTCATGAAAGCCGATGCGATAGAGCTCGACGTTCGCCTCACCGCCGACTCTCAAATGGCGGTGCACCACGACGCGGGGTTCGAGACGCCAGAGGGTCAACGGCTGGTGGTCCAGTCGACCGTGGCCGAACTCGCGGGCCACATTCCGCTGCTGGAGGCGGCCCTGGACGCGTGTGCGGGTGTTCTGGTGAACATCGAGATCAAGAACATCGCCTCCGACCCAGACTTCGATCCCGACCGTCGGCTGGCGGGCCTGGTGGTCGACCTGCTGGCCGCACGTTCACGGCGCGACCGTGTTCTCGTCTCGTCCTTCGACCCGGGCACCATCACCCAGGTGCGCCGGCTCGACCCCGGTGTCGACACCGCCTTGTTGACCTATGACGACGATCCGGAGCGGTCGCTGTCGGCTTGCGTCGATGCAGGACATGTTGCGGTCCATCCATGGGATCGCAAGGTCGACGAACGATTCGTTGCCGCGGCGCATGCAGTGGGGCTGAAGGTCAACGTCTGGACCGTTGACGAGCCCGAGCGCATCGCTGAGCTCGCCCGGTGGGGTGTCGACGGAATCGTCACCAACGTCCCCGACGTTGCTCTGGCAACGCTCGGCAGATCCTGAAGCCAACCATCGACGCCCACAGCCGAGTCAGCTCGTGGGAAGAACCAGGCTGAGCACGTCGGGGCGCCATTGGAACTGGAGAACCTCGGCGTCGCCCAAATGGTCGCCGTCGACCTGGTACGGAAACGGCCCGTGCCCGGTGACGGTCAGGTCTGTCACGCCACTTCGATTCTCGACGATGGGGTCGTCGATGATCCGCCCGCCCCTGACCAGGTTGCCCACCAGGCGCATCATCGGCATAAACCCCATGCTCCTGACCCCGACCGTCGAAAGGGCGCTGTCGATGTCGGCGCTGGGGTCGATCGACAGCGGTCGGCTGCCCAGGTAGGTGTAGGGGTCGGTGTTCAGAACGATGCCGAGGTAGATGTCGTCAACAGATGTCTGGTCGCCGTAGGTGAACGCCATGCGCGGCCTGGATCGGTCGTAGTGGCGCATCCAGGTCGAAAACCCGGCCCAGATGAACAATGGGTGGCCCGCGTAACGTTTGAGGCTCGCCCTCTTCTCCACCTGCTCGACCACGGCGGCGTCGAAGCCGAGGCCTGCATGGAACAAGAAGTAGCGGCCGTTCACCGTCGGCAGGCCGATGCGGCGGATAGACCCGGCCTCGATGGCCTCGAGAACAGCTTCGGTGGCTTCCAGCGGGTCGTCGGGCGTGTGCAGCGTTCTGGCGAACACGTTGGTGCTGCCCCCAGGCAGGGCGGCCAATGCGCACGTGGTACCCGCCAGGCCGTTGGCGGTTTCGTTCAAGGTTCCGTCGCCACCCAGGCACACCACGACGTCGGTGCCCGTCGATGCCGCCCCCCTGGCCAACCTGCTCGCGTGGCCTCTTCTGGCCGTTGTGGCAACGGTTACCTCGTGTTCGCGAGACAGCGCCTTGCGGATCAGTACCCGGGTTCGGGCGGTCACCGAGCTGGCCGCGCCGTTGACTAGAAGGGTGATCCTCACAGCTCAAGTGTCGCGCCGCGCGGCTAGGTCGTGTGTCGTCGTCAGCAAGATCTGGGCGCAGTTTCGTGAGTGGGGGATTTCACATGCCTGACAACTTGCCCACGGCCCCCGGAGGGGCCAGACTCTGAGACCTATGAAGGTCGCAGTATGTGTGAAGCAAATTCCGGATCCAGCGGTTCCGGGCGAGCTCGACCCATCGACCAACACCCTCAAGCGCGATGACAAGCTGATTCTCGACGAGTCCGACTCCTACGGTGTCGAACTCGCCCTTCAGTTGGTCGAAGCAGCCGGAGGCGGTTCGGTCACCCTGGTGTCGATGGCTCCCCGCGGTGAGGTCTCGGGTCTTCGAACCGCTCTTGCCATGGGCGCCGACGACGCTGTGCTCGTCTCCGACGACGCACTGGCCGGTACCGACGCACTGGGCACCGCCAAGGTGCTCGGCGCGGCCATCGGTCGCCTGGGCGCCGACTTGGTGCTGGCGGGTGTCGAGTCGTCCGACGGCTACACCGGAACCGTTCCCGAGCAGATCGCTGCGGTCCTGGGTATCCCCTCGGTCACGTTCGCCAAGAAGATCGAGATCGGCGACGGTTCGTTGTCGATCGAGCGCCAGACCGACGACGGCTACGACGAGGTCACCTGCCCGATGCCGGCCCTGGTCTCGGTCACCGGTGGTGTTGTCGAACCCCGCTATCCGTCGTTCAAGGGCATCATGGCTGCCAAGAAGAAGCCGGTCGAACAACTCGGCATCGGCGATCTGGGCATCGATGCCGGCGCGGTCGGAACCACCGGCAGCCGTCAAGAGACGGTTGCGGTCGTAGACGCCGAAGAACGTGAGGCCGGCGAGATCGTGGTCGACGAGGGCGAAGGCTTCCAGCGCATCGTCCAGTACTTGACCGAGCTCAAGGTCATCTGAGGAGCGAACAAGTGTCAATCAACACCATCTGGGTCTACGCAGAGGGCGGCGACGCTCCATCTGCTCTCACTCTCGAGATGCTCACCAAGGCCCGTGAGCTCGCATCAGAGGTCTGCGCCGTGGTCGGCGGCGACGGAGCATCGCTGGCCGGTGCTCTGGGCGCCTACGGGGCCTCCAAGGTCTACGCGACCGGCGACCTCGGCGATGCCCTTCCGGGCATTCCGGTTGCCTCGGCCCTGGCCGGGCTCATCGGCGGTGGCACCAGCCCCGACGCCATCTTCTTCGGTCAGACCTACGAAGGCCGCGACGTTGCGTCGCGTTTGTCGGTCATGCTCGACCAGCCGGTTGTGACCAACAACGTCAACGCCAAGGTCGAAGGCGACACCCTGGTGTGCGACGAGCCCATCTTCGGCGGCACCAAGACCTTGTCGACGGCTTTCCGCAACGACGGCGTCAAGCTGGCGCTGTTCCGGCCCAAGTCCTTCGAGCCTTCCGAGGCGGGTGGCGGCCCGGCCGAGGTCGTGTCGATCGACGTCCCAGATCAGGGACAGGCCAAGATCGTGGCCCGCCACGTCGAAGAGCGGTCGGGTCCACAGCTCGATGCCGCTCCCATCGTCGTCGCCGGCGGCCGCGGCATGGGCAGCGTCGACAACTACGCCCTGGTCGAAGAGCTGGCCAAGCTCCTCAACGCCGCGCCTGGCGCTTCTCGTGCCATCGTCGACGCCGGCTGGGTTCCCTACGCCTACCAGGTGGGCCAGACAGGCAAGGTCGTCAAGCCCGACGTCTACATCGCTTGTGGCATCTCCGGTGCCACCCAGCACCTGGTCGGTATGAAGGGCTCGAAGAACATCATCGCCATCAACAAGGACGAGGAGGCTCCGATCTTCGGAATCGCCGACCTCGGAATCGTCGGTGACGTCAACAAGGTGATGCCGGCCCTCATCGCAGCCCTCAAGGGCTGAACAACGATTTCCGGCTCAGCCGGATCACGAATCCATCGACGGGTCGCCCTGCGGGGCGGCCCGTTCGTGGTCGTGGGCGTCTATGGCCCACGACACCCCGTGCTGGGGGTCCTCGACGGCCAGGCGAAGCCGCCAGCCTCGGTGCTCGTCGTGTGTGTCCCAAGCCCACCACCTGAGCTCTTCGAGCCACTCGCCGATGTCGTCTGGGTGGGGCGGCCAGGCCGGATCACCGGCGAGGGCCGCTACGGCGTGCCACGCGATGGCCCTGCCTGCGGCTGCGCCGCGTCGGCGGCCCTGTGCACCTCCGGACGCCGCGGTCCAGGCCATGAGTCTCAGAGCCTGCGCGGGCTCGAGTTCGGCGGCAGAGATCGGGCCGCGGCGCAACGCCGCAATGGCCTGGTGCGCCGATCCGACCACCGAGACCGTTACGCAGCTTCCTTCCGAACTGGACAACCACGGAGTTACCAGGTCGCGCAGGCCTTGCTCGGCGACATCGTCGGTTCTCAGGCGCCCCGGGGCAACCTCGTCGATCGGCCTGCGCACGGGTAGCGCTGTCGACGGCGCGTGGATCGAGTCGGGCTTGTATTCGGCCAGGTCGTAGTCGGGTTCCCAGCCTTGGAGAGCGCCCGGAAGCTCGAGTTCCGCAGAGTCCGAAGCGATCACATCACCGCGCACCACGGCCTCGGCCGCGACCTGGTTCCTCGCCGCGCCCTTGGGCAGGTGGGGTTCGATGTCGTCCCACAGATGAGCGTGGGCAGCGACCTCGGCCAGAGGTCCCACTGCGAACACCCCGGGAGACTCGACGACGACCTGTGCTGCCAGGTCGGGCGTGCCCCCCAGGACCAGCCGGTACTCGCCATACATCGCCGCCGGCCAGAGTTGGTGGCCCCGCTCGTGGCCACGTCGGCAACGGTTGTTCACCCTGGCCAACTCGACCCAGTCTTGCCGGTCGCAGATGGTTTCGATCGAGCGCAGGATCGCGTCCAGGTCGCCGCGGTCGATGTGAAGGTCGACGTCGTGGTCGGTGTTCACACCAGTGGCCAGGGCCAGCGTCGCCCTGTCGGGTCGTCGGGGAACAGGCCGTGCTCGACGACCCGATTGGCCCGGCGTAACAACGCGGCAACCTCGTCGTGGTCGAGCAACTCGGATATTTGCTCTGGAAAGTCTTCCGTCAGGTCGACCACATCTGCCATCAACCCCTCGTCGATGGGTTCGTGCTCGAAGTTCCAGATCACTGTTCGCAGCTTGAAGTCGGCCGCGAAGCAAAGACCGTGGTCGATGCCCCAGATGTGGCCTGTCGAGTCGATCAGGCAGTGGCCGCTCTTGCGGTCGGTGTTGTTGGCGAGCAGGTCGAACAGGCACAGGCGCTTCAGGGCCGGGTGATGCGAGGTGTCCTCGACGAGCGTGAAGTAGTGCTGCTCGTAGTCGGCTTCGACCAATAGCTGAACCGATCCCTTGCCGAATGGTCCCTCGCGTTCGATCGTGGGCGGAACTATGGGCCACCCCAGCGCCATCGCAAGCTCGTACGCTGCGATCTCGCGTCTGTACAAGCCGGGGGGAAAGTCCCAAAGCGGCCTCTCGCCTGCCGCCGGCTTGTACACCGCCGGCAGCACGTGTTCGTCGTCGACGACCCGCACCAGGAACGTCTGGTTCGAGGACCAGGGCATACGCCCCTCGACCTCGACCTCGCCTTCGCGAAGCTTGCTCTCGAGAGCCCTAAGAGCGGTCAGGTCGCTCATGGCTCAGTGTGGCCGATGACCGTTCTGCCGTCCGAAATCTCTGCCGTGCTCGATCAGCAACAGTGCATGACCGGCGAAACCCCTGGCCTGGGCGAACGTGAGACCAAAGCGCGCGGTTGCCGGTTCGTCGTCTTCGTCGTCGGTGAGTTCCTCGACGATGACGTGGACGCGGTCTGCGTCCTCCTCGATGCCAATGCCCAGAGAGGCGACCGTCCATGCGGCCATCAGGGGCTCGACGAGGTCTTCGGGACGAATGGGGTCTGAGGTGTCGCCCCGGTCGTCGAGTATCTCGAGGATGCCGCTGGCCAAGGCGTGGGCCTGTCCCTTTTCCAACTTCAGCGATACCAGATTGTGGGTATCGCGAGCCTGGAGGAAGAAGATGCGCTGGCCGGGCTCTCCGACGGTTCCGGTGACGAGGTTCGATACCTCGAGCATGTTGAAAGATTCGCTCATGTCGCTTCCTGGTTGAGGATCAGGCCGGGGCCAGTTCGGTCAGTGGTCCGCTGATCGAGTTCACAGCCAGTACCACCGGGCCTTCGGTGGTGTACAGCAGGGCCGAGATCGAGCATGGCGACACCACGACTCGCTGGAAGAGGTCGAGGTGGGTTCCCATGGCGGAGGCAACCAAGGCCCTGATCGGGTCGGCGTGCGAAACGCACACGATGGCCTCTCCGGCGTGTGCGGCGGCCAGGCCTGCGACCGTGTCATTGATACGGGCGTTCATGGCCGTGAACGACTCGCCCCCGGGGAAGGTGAAGCCGCTGGGATACTTCTGGACTGTCTTCCACTCGGGCAGCTTCGCCAGGTCTTTCAGGCGCCGTCCCGTCCAGTCTCCGACGTTCAGCTCGATCAGGCCCTTGTTGCTTCGGACGCGCAGGCCCAGGGCCTTTGCGATCGGGGCTGCCGTCTCGCGCGTGCGCTCGAGCGGTGACGCATAGACGGCGGTGACCTTCGAGCCCAGTTCAGCGATGCGGTCGGCCGCAGCCTGGGCTTGGAGCTGGCCCTTCTCGGCAAGGTGGAGGCCTGGCGTCCGGCCGGGGAGCTCGTCGCCCGTGGTCGGGGTCTTGCCGTGACGCACGAGCAGGACCAGGGTTGGTTTGGGTTTCGGGCTGGGCACGTCCAGAAAGCTATCCGACTATCGGGCCCTACCGGTCGAGCAGTTGAGCTACCCGGCGGCGGTAGGGTCGATTGCATGGAGAGGCGCAGGCAGCTGGAGCTCTTGGCTTGCGAGATCGCCGATTGTCGTGCATGCGACCGCCTCGTCGACTGGCGCGAACAGGTGGCCCGAGACAAGCGAGCGGCCTTTCGTGACCAGCAGTACTGGGGCAAAGCCGTCGCCGGCTTCGGTGACCCTGCGGCAAAGGTCATGGTGATCGGCCTGGCGCCTGCGGCCCACGGGGCCAACCGCACCGGGCGGGTGTTCACCGGCGATCGCTCGGGCGACTTTCTCTTTGCGTCGATGTTCCGGACCGGATTCGCCAACCAGCCCGAGTCGGTGGGTCCTGGCGATGGTCTCGAGTTGATCGGTGCCTATGTGACGGCGGCTGTGCGGTGCGCGCCCCCGGCCAACAAGCCCACCACCGAAGAGCGTGACCGCTGCCGGCCGTTCCTGGAACGCGAGCTCGAACTGCTCGAAGACGTCGAAGTGTTCGTGGCTCTCGGGCAGTTCGGCTACGGCGTGGCCTCCACACTCTTGGGGTTGAGGCCCCGACCCAAGTTCGGCCACGGGGTCGAGGCTCGGCTGCCCGATGGCCGAACCATCATCTGCTCGTTCCATCCGAGCCAACAGAACACCTTCACCGGGCGTCTGACGCCCGACATGCTCGACGCTGTGTTTGCCAGGGCCCGCGAACTCAGTCGCTGAACAGGTGGCGGTACTGCTCTCGCAATGCCGCCTTTTGGACCTTTCCCATGGCGTTTCTGGGGAGGTTCTCGAGTTGGATGTGGTGGCGTGGGTGCTTGAAGCGGGCCAGGTGTTGGTCGAGTGCCGGCCTGACCGACGCCTCGTCCCAGGCCCCCGCCACGACCGCCACGACCGCTTCACCGAAATCGGGGTGCGGAACCCCGATGACGGCCGACTCGGCGATGCCAGGAACCTCGTCGAGCACCAGTTCGATCTCCTTGGGATAGATGTTGTAGCCGCCCGAGATGATCATGTCGCCAGCGCGTCCTTCCAGGGTCAGCCGGCCATCGGCGGAGGTGTGGCCGACGTCGCCGGTGACGAACCATCCACCCGGGCGCATCTCTTCTGCGGTCTTGTCCGGCAGGCGCCAGTAGCCGTCGAACAGTCCAGGGCCACGAACCTCGACGATGCCGGCTTCGCCCGCCTCGACCACCTCGCCGTCGCGTGTGACCCTGATCTCGGTGTGGGGCAACGCAAAGCCGACGGTGCCGGGAACGCGATTGCCATCTAGCGGGTTCGAGGTGATGATGCCGCACTCGGTCATCCCGTACCGCTCGACGATCTGGTGTCGGGTGCGGGCGGTGAACTCTTCGTGGACCTGGGCCGTCATGGGGGCCGAACCCGATGTGAACAGACGCATCGACGAACAGGCATCTGGATCGAGCCGCGGGCTGGCCATCAGCCTGGTGTAGTGGGTCGGAACACCCATCATCACCGTTGACCGCGCAAGGGCGTCGATCGTTTGGTCGACATCGAAACGGTCGAAGTACTCGACCCGGGCTCCCGACAACATTGCGCTGTGCAGTGCGACGAAGAGCCCGTGCACGTGGAATATCGGCAGGATGTGAACCAGGGTGTCGTCGGGCCGAAAGCCCCAGATCTGGTTCAGGCCCCTGCCGTTTGCGATCAGGGCTGCGTGCGACAGCATCGCTCCCTTCGAGCGACCGGTGGTTCCCGACGTGTACAGCATCATCGCCAGGTCGCGGCCACCACGGCTCGTGACCTGCTCGCTGGCTTGCGCTTGGTCGGCCAGCCTCGCCAGCTCGCCCAGATCGACCATCGCACAGGCGTGGTCTGCGGTGGGTTGCGGCGAGCCGGGGTCGAGCACCACCAGCGACGGTTCGCTGTCGTCGACGAAATAGCCGACCTCGGCTGCGGTGTAGGCGGTGTTCAGCGGCACCTGAACCGCTCCGAGTTGAAGGCAACCCAGATACAGGGCGAGCGCGTCGACGCTCTTCGACACCTGCACCACAACCCGGTCGCCCGGCCCTACACCCAGGCCGACCATCGATGCCGCAAAGCGGGCGGCCATCTCGAAGACCTTCCCATAGGTCAGGGTCTGGTCGCCGGTGATGATGAATTCTCGCTGGTGATCCACATGGGCCAGCACGCGGTACAGGTTCTCGTCGATGGTCATCGTGCGAACTCCTCGACGATTGCCCGCAATGCCACCACCAACGATTGTTTGTCGGTTTCGGGCCGTACCCCCGACCTGACCAGCACCAGATCGAGCGCGGGCACCATCCAGATGTACTGCCCCTCGTAGCCGTGGCACGCGAAGGTTCCGAAGCCGTCTTCGTGCACCCAGAAATGCCCACCGTGGACAAAGTCGTCGACTCCGCGCGAGGCCTCGGTTGGGGTTCTGAATCGGTCTATCTGGTCGGCTGGGACCAGCTGTCGCTCGTCCCAGCGCCCGCCCCTGAGGCACAACAAACCGAACCGCGCAAAGTCGGCGGCGGTGCAATAACAGAACGACGAGCCGATGAAGGTGCCGCGGGCATCGAACTTGGGTATCGGCGAGGCCATGCCCACAGGGTCGAACAGCTCGCGACGCATGAAGGCCTCGAACCCTGGGGCGTCGCCGTCGAGGCCCAGATGGCCGGCGATGTGGCGGGCGAGAATGTTGGTGGTGCCCGAGCTGTATTGGTAGACCTCACCAGGCGCGGCTGCAGGTGGTTTGTCGGCTGCAAATCGGGCCGCATCGGCCTTGGCGTCGCCGAACAGCATCCTCACGACATCGCTTGGCTGGTCGGGTTCGTAGATCTCGGTCCACTCGAGGCCCGTGGTCATGGTCAGCAGATGCCGTGCCCGTATCTCGCGTCTGGGATCGTCCGGCGTCGCAACCCACTCTGGGGCCAGCACAGGTGCTTCCCAGTCGATTCCCGCAAGAGCGCCAAGCACGGCCGTCATCGACTTGGCCATCGACCACGATGGCAGCGTCGAGGCCGAGTCGACACCGTGGCCATATCGTTCGACCACCAGCGAGCCGCCCTGTACCAGCACCAGTGCATCGGTGCGTCCCAGCTCGGGGCGGCCCGACTCGAACAGCTCGTCCACGGCGGCCTGAAGTGCGTCCGGATTTGCTACGTCGGGCTCCGACGAGGGCCACTGATGAGTGGGCCATGGGGTGTCGGCTGGTTGGGTGGGCAGCGCGGGCAGCGACATCGTGCCATCCTCGTCTTCGTGGATTGGAGGCTTGATCGCTCGAACATACGTCACGACACCGGCCGCAAGCTCATCTACGCCGCTGCCGGTGTATTTCTGATGATGGTGGCGGCGTGCAGCGGCACAACCACGCGCATCGCCGAGCCGGGCGACGTCGCCGATGTAGAGGTCACATCGACGACCTCTACCTCGACAACGACCACCTCGACAACCACCACCACGATCGCCCCAAACCCGGGTATGGCAGCTTCGGTCGCCTTCCTCGACGCCTGTGTGTCTGGCGACGGCCTCACCGGGCCCTGCCACTGTGCCCTCAGCGCTCTGGCGACGGCTGTGCCCGCGGATCAGTGGGCGATCATGGAAGATCGTCTACAGGTCGACGGTCGTTTCCCCGAGGTCATGGGCGAGGCTCTGGTCGCCTGTCGTGAAGCCCCAGAACCCGCACTCGATGTCGCCGCCATCGATCCGCTGGTTCAGTCTTGTGTCGACGCCGGCACCGATCGGGCTGTTTGTCGATGTGCTGGCATTCGTGCGTGGCAGATCGTGCCGGTTGCCCTTCTGGGCGACTACGCAAACGACAGCGCCGCGGTGCCGAGTTTCGCCGACCTGGTCGACGCCTGCCGGATCTGACCCAAGCGCCTGCCGGCTATTTCTTGACAGGCGTTGGTAGGAGGGCCGGCTTGTCCCAGGCGAAGTCGGGCCAACGCGTGCGGCTCTTCTCGGCGAGTTTTTGCATCAGAGCGATGGCGCCCGGATCGTCGTCGCCAGGGCGACCGATCAGCGACCCGTCCTCGAGCATCTTGATGATGATCTCGCGGCCCAGGTCGGTCCTGACGATGGTCAGCGTCCAGTCGTTGTACTTGCCGATGCCTCCGGTGGAGATGTCGGCATGCTGGGCGGCGAAGTCAGGGCAGTGGTTGCAGCCCTCTCGCGTCCACGCGTGACACTCCTTGAGGTTGATCTCGTAATAGCCGCCGTCGTGGGTCCAGATCTGGAACACACCCTTGATGTTGGTCTTCTTTATCTGGGTGCGGTCGAGGCCGTACTTCAGCTCGAACAGCTCCTCGAAGATCGCCTCGTCGAAGCTCTTCGAGCACAACAGGCCGATGTTCAGGGCGAAACGGTTGCCCACCTTGCCGATCTTGCGGCTCTTCATCACGGGCACTATCGAGCTCTGGCAGCTCATGCCCACCAGGGCGATCTTCTTGGCTCCTGAATCGAGCGCCTCATCGAACGCCAGCGGGTTGGCCGAATAGGTGTAGCGGCTGCCCGCACCGCGGATGACGTCGTCCTTGTTGTAGGCCACGCCAGGTGACGCCGTCCACTGAGAGCCTTCGCCATCGCCGACATATGAGGTGAGGGCCGCGTCGATGTAACCGTGCTCGAGTGCCCAGATCAAGATGGCCGAGACCAGGCCCCCGTCTTGGCCGTGCTGGTGGACGAAATCGTCGCTGGCGCGGGTCAAGATGATGTCTTTGTAGATGCCGGCAGCGTCATCGGCCTGGCGGGTCCGGCCGAACAGGAACTCCTCGGCATCGTCTTCCCATGTGCGGAACCTGGGGCACGCCCTGGTGCAGCTGGTGCAGCCCTTCTCGCCGTGGACGCAGTTGTCGAGCCCGAGCTCTTCTTCGATGTGGAAGGGCTTGAACCCGCCCTGCTCGTGGTTGTAGCCGATCACGTCGTGGGGGCACGAGATCACGCAGCCCGAACACCCGGTGCACAGCCCGGTGGTGATGACCTCGCTGTAGAGCTCCTTCCACTGGAAGCTCCAGCGTTCCCGCGCTGGTTTCGAGGTTTCGGTATCGGCGATTTCGGTGTCGGTGGCGGACATGTGACGACTCTAGTCGTGCAGCGCCCGCTACCTGTTTGGCAGTCGCGTCCGCGCCTTTCGGTCGAACCCGGAGTTCAGTCGACGGCCGGAGTCTGGCCCTGGGCCGACAGGGCGGTTGTGGTGCGAAGCTCGAGCTCGGGTAGGAACCATGTGGCGACCACGAAGGCGGCCATTATCGGTATCGCTGCCACGAAGATCGAGTCGGTGGCAACCGCGACCGCATGCTCTACGGCGTCGCGGAGTGCCGGCTCGAGTCCTTGGATGTCCTCTGGGGTCGACAACAGGTCGTCGATCGCGACCCTGTCGGCCAGATCGTTCAGTTCGCTGCTGATGCGGGTGGTCAAGAGCGCGCCGTAAGCCCCGACCCCCACCGTCTGGCCGAGGGTTCGGAAGAAGTTGATGGCGGCGGTCCCAGCGCCCAGATCTCTGAGCTCCAGCGAATTCTGGGTAGCCGTGGTCATGGTCGGGAAGGCCGTACCCATTGCGAACCCGCCGATGGCCAGCCACGGGATCGCCGAAACGGCCGTCGAGTTCTCGTCGAGGGTCGAGTACGCAACCAGCGACACGACGGTCAGCACCGGGGCGCCTCTCAACAGCCATCGGTATCGACCGGTGCCGGTGGTGACCCTGCCGGCCAGGTACGAGCCGCAGGTCACGGCGACTGACATCGATGCGAGTATCAGGCCCGCCTTGGTGGCCGGCTCACCCATCGACACCTGGAAGAACAGGGGCATGAAGGCCATCACCGCCATGCCCGCCGACCCGTATGCAACGTTGCCGCCGATCAGGATCCGGAACGTCGGATTCCGAAACAGTCTCATCGGCAGGATGGGCTCGGCTGCTCGCATCTCCCACCAGACGAACACGACACCGCACACTGCACACAGGGCCAGCAAACCCGTCACCTGGACCGACGCCCACGGATATGTCTCGCCACCCCAGGCCAGGCCCAGGATCAGAGCGGTCACGCCCACGACCAGCACCGACGCGCCGAATATGTCCAGCGAGTGCTCACGCGCCGGAAGGGCGAACGTCAGGTTCCGGCGGATCATCACCCACGCTGCCGCGCCCAATGGGATGTTGATCAAGAAGATCCAGCGCCACGAGGCCACATCCACGAAGACGCCGCCGATCACCGGGCCGACCAGGGCCGAGAACGTGAAGTTCATGGTGTAGTACGCCATGTACCGGCCGCGCTCGCGCGGCGAGAAGATGTCGCCGATGACGATGAAGCCCATCGCCATCAGGCCTCCACCACCGATCCCCTGGAGGCCTCGCGAGATGACCAGCTGGATCATGTTTTGCGAGGCGGCCGCCATCACGGAGGTCGCCACGAACACCCCCAGCGCAACCTCGGTCAGGAGGCGCCGGCCGTACAGGTCGCTGAGCTTGCCGTACAGAGGTGTCGCTGCGACGGAGCCCAGCAGGTATGCCGTCAGCACCCACGGCAGCTGGTTGATTCCGCCGAGATCGCCTGCGATCGTCGGAAGTGCGGTCGACACCGCAGAGGTGTCGAGCGACGAGAGAAACGTCGCCATCATCATTCCGGTAAAGATCAGCAGCGTCTGGCGCTTGGTCAGATCCCCTTCACCTGTCACCGGCACAGGTTGTCAGCGCTCGACGCCCGGTACCAAGCCCGGCCCGCAGCGCTCAGGCCTGGGAGTCGCTGCTTTGGGCTGCGCGTGCGAGTTCGAGCACGCAGTCGAGGGCGTCGATGCGAAGCTTCTCGAGTACATCGCCGCTGAGGCAGCCGAGCACGGCGAGCTCCTCGGCCTCGCGGGCGAGGGCGAGGGCGAGGGCGCGAACGTAGGCGCTGCTTTCTTCCACCAATCCTCCCCTGCGGATCTGAACGAATTGCGTCATGGTGCCACTCGTCCGGACAACGAGACGATCCACGACGCACGCGTCGCGAACAAAATGTATGTTTGGCTCTGATGGGTTCGGAGCTGCTGATACTGGAGGCCGCCGCTGCTCGGGTTCTCGAGAGCGGTGACGTCTCTGAGGTGTATCGCCTCTCTACCTCTGAGATCGCCGAGCAGGCAGGTCTGACCCGCGGTGCTTTGACCCATCATTGGCCGACCCGCGGCGAGTTCGAAGCGGACCTCCTGCACCATCTGGCAGTCGGCGTGCGCGCCAGGTCTCGGCAACGACTTGGGGCCAGCCTCGAATCCGTTCTGACCGCGGCGACCAAGGTCAGCTTCGACGACATCTTCGGGGTGGCCATCGAGAGTTCGATCGATGCGGTGGCCCACAGCGACGACTTCCCGATCCTCGTCGGTCTGTGGGCCGCGTCCATGACCGATCGTCACCTGGCCGAGCCCCTCGCCGCTACCTGGGAAGACCTGGACACCGCCTTCAGCGAGCAGATTCGTCTTCTGCTGGCGGTGTTTCGCCTTCACATGAAGGAGGGTTTCACGCCCGCGCAGCTGGCGTCGGGCCTTATCAGCCTGGTGCAGGGGTACGCGATCCGTACCCGCATCGGTGGTGATACCGAGTGTTTCAGCCCCCAGGAGCGCTCGAGGCAGGTCCGCGCCTTCCTGCTTGCATACATCGAACCCAACTGAGTTTCGGCGCGGCCCGTCACCAGCAGCCCGCAGGGCCCGCGGACCTATCGGCTTGCCTGCGCATGGCGGGTGACGACAGGATGGTGTGACCAACCGTCCCGTTGCAGGCGGGCGAAGCGGGCCCATCGGCGGCGTGGCGGACGACGAAAGGTTCGACCATGCTTGCGCGCAATCGCACCCTGGTCGGCGGGGGGCTGGTACTGCTGCTCGCGTCGCTCATGCTCGTCTTCGTGCCGGGGGCTGGGGCCCAAAGCGACGACGACCCGTGTCTCGACAACATCCCCGACCAGATACCGATCGAGGATCTGAGCCTCGATCCCGAGACCGAGGGCAAGGGCGGATCACTCCCGTCGGTCCTCGACTCGGATGAGGTCGCCGGCATCCTTGCCGACGTGTACGCCCGAATCCCCGACACCGACGGCGACGGATTCCCCGACCTACCGGTTGATTCCGAGGGAAACACCGACTTCACCGCCCTGGACCGGCTACTGGGTGAGCCGGGGGTCAGGGACATCGCCCCCGGCGAGAACTCGAACGTGGTGACGGTCGATCAGGACGGCGCGATCGTCATCCAGGCGACCGACGAACTGGTTGAACAAGCCGATGAGCAGGTCAGGCGATCGGGGTGTGATCCGGGTCTGGTCGGCGGCTCGGGCTCGGTGCTCTCGGGTGCGTGTATGGGCACTGCCTGGTCGTACGACGCCGATGGACAGCCGCTGGATCAGGCGGTCGACTGGAGCTTCGCCAATCCGCCCGTCGATGTGTTCGGCGATGGGGCTGGCACCCAGGCTTTCACCTCGGACAATCCGTTCCAGGTCGACGCGAACGGATTCGTCATCTACACCGGCGTGGCCGGTGGCCTGGAGCCTGGTTCTGGTCCTCGCGACCACGACTGGTTCATCCAGCTGAAGCTGTTCGGCACGGGCACCACTCTCGACGCAGGAGGCGATCCGAACTCGTCGGGAGAAAACCGCAATGCGGGCGCGGTCAACCTGCGGGACGATCTCCCCGGCGCAGCAAAGATCAACGCCATCATCGGGGCGAACGGTCAGATGACAGCCGACGGCGGCGACTTCCGATGCGTTGGCTCAGGATTCGTCGACCTGAAGGGCGATATCGACCCCACCCTTCCAGGCGTCGGGCTCGTCGCCATCGCAGCCATCGGGCTGTTGTTCAACGCCAGGCCCGCCCTCACATGGGGAGGTTCGAAGTGACCGCTACCACTGCTAGGCGTCACCCCGTCAGGGGTGCCCTGTACGGAATCGTTCTGGGCTTGGGGCTCGCTCTTGTCGCCATCGGCCGCAAGCTCGTCACCCTCGATTCGATCATGCCCTTGGTCATCGTGGTCGTGGGCATCGTCATCGGGGTTTTGTGGTCGATGCTCGGCCCGGCCAAGAACCCCAAAGCACCGGCGCCGCCAGAAGCATCGGCGGACGGCGCGGACTAGATCACAAAACGCGCCCGCAGGCGCGTTTCGGGGCTGAAAGTGACCGGCGCGTCACCCACCGTCACCAAAGGTGCGCCCTCGGCAGGATTCGAACCTGCGCACATGGCTCCGGAGGCCACTGCTCTATCCCCTGAGCTACGAGGGCATCGATCGGAATCGATCGAACGGTCAATGTAGCGTCTCGCCGACGCGTCGGTGCCACGAATGCGCGGTTCGATGGCACGGCGCCGGCAGCGGTCCATACTGTTTCGATGTCAAGTCTCCTGGTCACCGGCGGAGCCGGATACATCGGCTCACACACGGTGAGAGCACTGGTGGCAGCTGGCCACGACGTCGTGGTGGTGGACGACCTGTCGGCCGGTCGATCCGAGGCGGTCGGCGATTGCGTGTTGGCTGTCGGCGACATCGGAGACAGGGGTTTTGTCGAATCCGTGTTCCGTTCTCACGGTCCATTCGACGGGGTCATTCATTTTGCCGGCTACATCGAGGTGGCCAGATCTGTTGTCGATCCGCTGGCCTTCTACGAGACCAACCTGTCGAAGGCGGCAACCCTGGTGTCGGCGTGCGTTGAGAACCATGTAGGGGCCTTCGTGTTCAGCTCGACCGCAGCGGTGTACGGAATCCCCGAACAACAGCCCATCGTCGAGAGCTCTCCGGTGGCTCCGATCAATCCATACGGCTCGTCCAAGGCCATGCTGGAGCGAGTGCTCGAGGATGTGCACGCCGCACACGCCATGCCTTGGATAGCGCTGCGCTACTTCAACGCTTGCGGGGCCGACCCCGACGGCGGAATCGGAGAGGACCACGACCCCGAAACCCATCTGATACCGCTGGCGATCGCTGCTGCGGCGGGCAGGCGGGACGAGATGAAGCTCTTCGGGACCGATTACCCCACGCCCGATGGCACGTGCGTGCGCGACTACATACACGTCAGCGATCTCGCTTCGGCGCACGTGCTGGCCGTCGAGGGACTGCTGAAGGGTGCTCCCAGCGGGGCCTACAACCTCGGAACGGGTGTTGGGCATTCCAACCGCGAGGTCCTCGACGCTGTCGGGCGCGTTGTCGGTACACCCGTGCCTTACAGCGAGGCAGAGAGGCGGCCTGGCGATCCGGCAGAGTTGGTGGCCGATGCCAGCCGTTTCCGGGCCCAGTTCGACTGGCAACCGAACCACTCCGACCTGGATCACATCGTCGAAACTGCCTATAGCTGGCATCGCAGCCTTTGGTCGTGAGTACCCTCGTGGGTTTGCGTCGAACATCAAGAGGCACATGTGATTCGCGACAACCTCTCCGCCGCCGTCGGTGCCGCTCTGCAGAGCATGGGCATCGATCCGCTACCCGATTTACACCTGGAGCGCCCGGCCCGACGTGAACATGGCGACTGGTCCACAAACGTCGCCCTGGCGTCCAAAGGCAGCCACGGTCGCAACCCCCGCGAGTTCGCTGCGGAACTGGTCGAGACCCTCGCCGCCATGCAGATCCGCCATGTCGACGCCATAGAGATCGCCGGACCCGGTTTCGTCAACTTCAGGCTCGCCGATACCTGGCTGCACGACGTGCTGGTCGAGGTTGTCGAGGCGGGTGACGCCTTCGGCAGGCCAGACATCGGTGGTGGATCGCAGGTGCTGGTCGAGTTCGTGTCGTCGAACCCCACGGGCCCTGTGCACGCCGGTCACGCCAGGGGCGCCATCTATGGTGACGCGTTGTCGCGGCTGCTGGAGGCGACCGGGCACCGGGTGACCCGAGAGTTCTACATAAACGACCGCGGCGTGCAGATGCAGAACTTTGCCGCGTCGTTGGCCGCGGTTCGTGATGGTCGTGAGGTTCCGGCCGACGGCTACGCAGGTCCATACATCCAGACGTGGGCGCGTGAGATGCCGGCCGGTGTCGACCCGCTCGAGTGGGGTTACGAACGCTGCCTCGGCTACATAGACGAGACCCTCAAGCGGCTGGGCGTCGAGTTCGACTCGTGGTTCAGCGAACGGTCGATGGTCGGCAGCGGTGCCATCGAGGAGACTCTGGGCGATCTCGCCGAGCGGGGCGTTGTCTACGAGTCGGATGGCGCAACCTGGTTGCGGTCGACAGATTTTGGCGACGACAAGGACCGGGTGCTGGTCAAGTCCGACGGTGAGTTCACCTACATCACTCCCGATATCGCCTACCACCGCACCAAGTACGCCCGCGGCTATGACCTGTTGATCAACGTGTTCGGCGCCGACCATCACGGGTACGTCACCCGGCTCAGGGCGGCGGTCGAGGCACTGGGCAACGACCCCGACCAACTCGAGGTGCGCATCACCCAGATGGTGCGGCTCGAGCGCGACGGTGAGGAAGTCAAGATCGGCAAGCGCAGCGGCGTGTTCATCGAACTCGCCGACCTCATCGACGAGGTCGGGGCCGACGCCACCAGGTTCACCTACCTGCTCCAGGGAATCGACTCGCAGCAGACGGTCGACTTGGCCGCCATGGCCGCCCAGTCGATGGACAATCCGGTCTATTACGTGCAGATGGCTCATGCCCGCGCCTGTTCGATCCTTCGCAAGGAGGTCGAGGTCGGGTTCGCCCGGCCGGGCCTCGAAGGCGTCGACCTGGGCCTGCTGGGAGCGGTGCGCGAACTCGAGGTCCTCAGGGCCATCAGCGAGATGAACGATGTGTTGTCGCTGGCGGTGCGCGACCGCGCTCCGCACAAGGTCATCACGTGGTTGCGCGAACTGGCTTCGGCGTTCCACGGCTTCTTCCACGACTGCTACGTGTTCGGCAACGACGTCGACCCCGAGCTGACAGCGGCTCGGCTTTGGCTGGTCGAGGCGGCGCGCACCGTCCTGGCTTCGAGCCTCTCGATCGTTGGTGTGTCGGCGCCGGAGGAACTGTGACGTCTGTCGCGTCGGCCGATGGCCCCATCCCCAGCCATCTTCTACCCGACAACGCATCCGTTGGGCCCAACGGTCACCTGCACATCGCCGGGGTCGATCTCGTCGAGTTGGCCTACGACTATGGCACCCCGCTGTTCGTCTACGACGAGGATCATCTGAGGGCGCGCTGTCGCGAAGCCGTCGAAGCCTTCGGCGATGGTGTCGCCTATGCCTCGAAGGCGTTCTTGTGTCGGGCCATGGCGAGGCTGGCCCATGAAGAGGGCATGCACATCGACGTGGCGACGGTGGGGGAGATGCAGGTGGCCCTGGCCGCAGACGTGCCCGCTTCTCGCCTGGTGATGCACGGCAACAACAAGGATTCGTCCGAATTGGCCGCTGCCCTCGAGGTCGGCGTCGGCCGCATCGTCGTCGACAGCTTCGACGAACTCGACAAGATCGAGGCTTTGGTGGCCGCCGGGGCCCCGGCGCCAACGGTGCTGCTGCGTGTGACACCGGGGGTCAAGGCCGAGACTCACGACTTCATCTCGACCGGCCAGGACGACTCGAAGTTCGGTTTCGGGGTCGCCAGCGGTGCCGCTGCCAAAGCGGTCGAGCGTGCGATGGCAAGCCCATCCATGAACGTCGTCGGCATCCATTGTCACATCGGATCGCAGGTCTTCAGGGTCGAATCGATGGCCGAAGCACTGGGCGTGGTCGCTCGCTTCAGCGAACCCTTCGGGCTGCCCGAGCTGTCGATCGGCGGCGGCCTTGGTGTGGCCTACATCGAGGCCGAAGCCACCCCGTCGATCGCCGCCTGGGGCGCGATGATTCGTGAGGCTGCCGATCGCCTCGGTATCGACGCGACGATCGGAGCCGAGCCAGGCCGGTCGATCACCGCGTCGGCAGCGGTGACGCTGTATCGCATCGGAACCATCAAGGAACTGCCAGGCATCAGGACCTACGTGGCCGTCGACGGTGGCTACGGCGATAATCCTCGACCCGTCCTCTATGGCAGCGATTACACGACCTTCCTGCCGCGCAGTCCCCTGGCCGATCGACCGATGATCGCACGAGTGGTCGGAAAGCACTGCGAGAGCGGCGATGTCTTGGTTCGCAACGCCCACTTGCCGGCCGACGTCGAGGTTGGCGACATCCTCGCGACGCCGGTTACCGGCGCCTACGGGCATTCGATGGGAAGCAACTACAACAAGGTCTTGCGCCCTGCCGTCGTGTTCGTTCGCGACGGGCAGGTCCGCGAGGTGATTCGGCGCGAGACCGTCGACGATCTGCTGATCACCGACGTCGGTTGATCGCCTCAGTCGATCGGCCCCACAAACGGCGTCTGGTGATGTCGGTGGGGCGGGTACGGTGGCGCCCATGACCGATTCGCCGACACGCGCCGACTCGCCCATTCGTGTGGGCATTCTCGGTTGCGGAACCGTGGGTTCGTCGCTGGTGAAGCTCATCCGCGACGAGGCCGACGCCGTCAGAACCAGGACCGGAATCGAACTCGAGGTCGCCAGGGTCGCCGTGCGCAACCTGTCGGCCGAAAGGGCCATTGACCTCGAGCCCGGGGTGCTTACACGCGATTCTGCCGCGCTGGTGGCAGATCCCGAGGTCGACATCGTGGTCGAGACCATCGGGGGGATCGAGCCTGCCAGGCATCTGACGCTGGCAGCCCTTCAGGCCGGGAAACCGGTCATAACGGCCAACAAGGAGTTGGTGGCCAACTGCAGTGCCGAGCTGTTCGAGGCTGCCAATCGCAGCGGTGTCGACTTGCTTTTCGAGGCCGCTGTGGGTGGCGGTATCCCTTTGATTCGGGTGTTGCGCGAATCGCTTGTGGGTGAGCGGATCACCACGATGATGGGCATCGTCAACGGAACCACCAACTACATCCTCACCAAGATGACCGACGAGGGAGCTCCGTACGCCACCGCCCTCGCAGATGCCCAACAGCTCGGATATGCCGAGGCCGACCCGACCGCCGACGTAGAGGGCTTCGATGCCGGCGCCAAGGCCGCAATCATGGCGACCGTGGCCTTCGGCGTGGGCGTGGTCCCCGGCGACGTCTATCAAGAGGGCATCAGCCGCATCACCCCGACCGACATCGAGGCCGCGCGTCGCCTCGATCACGTGATCAAGCTCCTGGCCATCGTCGAGCGATCCGGCGATGCCGTGTCGGCGCGGGTGCACCCGGCGATCGTCCCGGCCAATCATCCGCTCGCCAGCGTCCGCGACAGTTTCAACGCCGTGTTCATTCAGGGTCAGGCGGTTGACGATCTGATGCTCTATGGCCGCGGGGCCGGTGGCGCGCCAACCGCCAGCGCCATGTTCGGCGACCTCATCGAAGCGGCCGTCAACCTGCGGCGCGGCACCCACAACGAACTCTGGGGGCTCGAAGCCGCTGCCGTTGTTCCGATCGACGAGACATCTTCGGCGTTCTATGTGCCCATCGACGTGGTCGACGCTCCCGGAGTCCTTGCCGCAGTGGCCACGGTCTTCGGTCGCCACGAGGTATCGATCAGTTCGATGGAACAACACGACGAGGGCGACAACGCGAAGCTGCTGTTGATCACGCACCAGGCACGCGAGGCCGACATGCAGGCGACCGTCGCTGAGCTGCGCACGCTCGAGCCGGTGTTGAAGGTCGGCAACCTCATACGTGTCATCGGAAGCTGAGGTCTACATGAGGTACGTATCCACTCGCGGGGACGCGCCGGTGGTGGACTATTCGGGTGCGCTGCTGGCCGGCCTGGCCATCGATGGTGGCTTGTATGTGCCCGAGCGCTGGCCTCGCCTCGGCGCCGAGCAGCTCGAGCTGTGCCGTACCGAGCCGTACCACCGATGTGCGGCCGAGATCATCTGGCAATTCGTCGAGGGTTCGGCCATCGAGCGAGACGCTCTGGACGAGATGTGCGAGGCCGCATACGCAACCTTTCGCGACGCCGATGTGACGCCCGTCAGGAGCCTGGGTGACGACGAGCATCTTCTCGAGTTGTTCTGGGGCCCCACCCTGTCGTTCAAAGACGTCGCCCTGCAGTTGTTGGGCCGCTTGTTCGAGCACGAGTTGAGGCGCACGGGCGACTTCGTCACCATCGTCGGCGCCACATCGGGCGACACCGGCTCGGCCGCCATCGAAGCCTGCCGAGATCGCAGCGGCGTCGAGCTGGTCATGATGCATCCCCATGGTCGGGTGTCGGAGGTCCAGCGGCGCCAGATGACCACAGTGGGCTCGGCGAACATCCACAACCTCGCGGTCAGGGGCACGTTCGACGACTGCCAGGACATGGTCAAGGCGATGTTCGCCGACAACGCCTTGCGCGATCGGGTTCACCTGGCCGCCGTCAACTCCATCAACTGGGCAAGGGTCTCGGCCCAGGTCGTGTACTACGTGCGCACCGCGGTTCGGCTGTCGGATGGCTCGCCCGTGTCTTTCACCGTTCCGACGGGCAACTTCGGAAACATCTTGGCCGCTCACATCGCGCGGTTGATGGGCGCCCCGATCGGGCGTCTCGTCATCGCCAGCAACTCCAACGACATCCTCACCCGAACCATCTCGACCGGAACGATGTCGATCGACGAAGTGGTGCCGACGACCTCGCCGGCCATGGACATCCAGATCTCGTCGAACTTCGAACGTTTGCTGTTCGACCTGTATCGAAGAAGCGGCCCCGCGCTGGCCGAGGCGATGCGAGAGTTCCGGGCGTCGGGCTTGCTCGAGCTTCCCGACGAGGCGACCGATCTGTTGCGTCGAGACTTCGCAGCAGGAATGGCCACCGAGGATCAGGTTCTGTCGGCCATAGGGGCCTTCCATCGATCGCACGGTGAGCTCATCGACCCACACACCGCTGTTGGAATCCACGTCGGCAGGTCTCTGCGGCTGCCGGGCGAGACGATGGTGTACGTCGCCACTGCTCACCCGTCGAAGTTCCCCGACGCGGTTGTGGCCGCTACCGGGGTCCAGCCAGAACTGCCAGAGCATGTAAGGCCGATTCTCGAGCTGCCCGAGACCTTCGAGGTGGTCGATGCCAGCCTCGAGGTGGTGCGCGAGTTCGTGGCTGCTGTTCGTTCTTGATCGGTCACATCGCTGCTCAGTTTCGGCCGGTGGTTGCCGACAGGCGTTGGTGGCGATACATTTCGCATTGGCCTCGCGCCAACGCCGGTTGAGTTCGATCCCGGCCCGGCCTCTTTTCCCAAAGGGCAAAGCGCCGGTGATCCAGGGGAACTCAAAGTTCGTTTGCCCGGCTCGGGGGCCATTCCTTGTACTCCTAAATCGGAGAGATGCTTGATGAGCACTCAGCCCGAAACACTCGACCGGAGTGTGCTCGAACGCAAAGCTCGAGACGAGCTTCAACAGATCGCGGGAGCGATCGGCGCGTCCGTCAACTCGCGTGCCAAGAAGGCCGACATCGTCGACGCCATCCTGGCTGCGGCCGGCGGCACCAGCGCCCAGCCCTCGGAAGAGACCTCGTCGCCTTCCGACAACGGATCGTCCAGGCCCCGCACCCGCGTGCGAAGTGCCGGCAACCTGTTCGATGTCGACGACCTCGATGTTGCGGTTGATTCTTCGCCCGCTGTCCCCGAGCCCGAGGTCAAGGTTCCGGACGTCGAAACCCCCGACGAGGAACCGAAAGCCGAATGGGAGCTCGCAATGGAGGCCGATCAGCCAGATCGGGCTGGTTCGGACGGTCAGGCGAACGGCACAAAGCAAGCCTCGGTGCCGGCCGGGGGCCGATCTGAAGACTCTCCCAACGAAGACGGTCCGAAGCGCCGGGTGAGAACGGTCGGCAAGTCCGACGACGCCGCGGCCCCGGAGGCGAAGGAATCGGCTGGCGACAAGCGGCCTGACTCGAGCGCAGCATCCAAGGCCGAGTCCAACCAGCAGGGCAAGGCCGAGTCAAATCAGCAGGGCAAGGCCGAGTCAAATCAGTCCGGCTCGAATCGGTCTGGAGGTGGCCAGCAGGCCGATAAGCAGTCGGGCGACTCGGGCTCTGGCAAGTCGGGTTCGGCAAACTCGAACAACTCGGGCGCCGAGTCTGGGAACGATGCAGCCAACAGCGACGGCGGAAACGGCGACGATCAGGGCGATTCGAACAACAAGCGCCGGCGTCGTCGTCGGGGCCGCGAGCGCGAGCCTCGCGAGGAGCAGTTCACCGGTGACCCCGTCGAGGTCGAGGGCATCGTCGACCTGCGAGACGAGGGCTATGGCTTCTTGCGCACCAAGGGTTTCCTCCCGTCGAAGGAAGACTGCTACCTGCCCGCAAAGCTGGTGCGCCAGCACGGCCTGCGCAAGGGCGACACCATCACCGGCACCAGCCGGCCTGCGAACCGCAGCGAGAAGAACCCAGCGCTGTTGCGGGTCGACACGGTAAACGGGGTCGATCCCGAGGAAGCCAAGAAGCGGCCACGCTTCGAGAACCTGACGCCGCTGTTCCCAGACCAGAAGCTCCGGCTCGAGTTGACCAGCGATCCAAGCAACATGACGGCTCGCATCATCGATCTCGTATCGCCCATCGGCAAGGGTCAGCGCGGCCTCATCGTCTCGCCTCCAAAGGCGGGCAAGACCACGGTGATGAAGCAGATCGCACAATCGATCGAGGCCAACAACCCCGAGGTCGAGTTGATCGTTCTGCTCATCGATGAACGTCCCGAGGAGGTCACCGACATGCGTCGCTCGGTGCGCGGCACCGTGGTGGCGTCGACCTTTGACCGGCCATCCGACGAGCACACCCAGGTCGCAGAGGTCACCATCGAGCGCGCCAAGCGCATGGTCGAAGAGGGCAAGGACGTCGTCATCATCCTCGACGGCATCACCCGCCTGGCACGCGCCTACAACCTTGCAGCGCCCGCCACGGGCCGCATCATGTCGGGTGGTATCGACACCGGGGCGCTGTATCCGCCCAAGAAGTTCTTCGGTGCGGCGCGAAACGTCGAGGAGGGCGGTTCGCTGACGATCTTGGCGACCGCTCTTATCGAGACCGGCTCGAAGATGGATGAGGTGATCTTCGAGGAGTTCAAGGGCACTGGCAACATGGAGCTGCGCCTCGATCGTCGTCTCGCCGAGCGGCGCGTGTATCCGGCCATCGACGTCGATTCGTCGTCGACCCGTCACGAGGAGCTCTTGTTCGAGCGCAAGCAGCTGCAGCAGGTTTGGAAGCTGCGCCGGGTTCTGTCGGGCCTTTCCGGAGGTGACGGAGAGGGGCGTTCGGGCGCCGGTCTGGAGCTGTTGGTGGATCGTCTGAAGACGTTCCGGAACAACGACGAATTCCTCGCCGAGATTGCCAAAGCGCCGAGCCTGTAAGGCTCGCGCCAGAGGATGCAGCGCCGAGCCTGTAGGGCTCGCGCCAGAGGGTGCAGCGCCGAGCCTGTAGGGCTCGCGCCAGAGGGTGCAGCGCCGAGCCTGTAGCGCCTCGCCGAGACATTGGATAGAGTTGTCGGTCGGCCCTGAAGCCGTCGGCCGAAGCATCACGGAGTTTCTTGCAATGAAGGACGGAATCCATCCCGAGTACCGGCCCGTCGTGTTCCAGGACACGTCGACCGAGTTCTCCTTCTTGACCCAGTCGACAATCGAGACGCGCGAGACCATCGTGTGGGAAGACGGCAACGAGTATCCGTTGGCCAAGGCCGAGCTCACCAGCGCCAGCCATCCCTTCTACACCGGTCAGATGAAGATCGTCGACACCGCTGGTCGTGTCGAGCGTTTCGAGAAGCGCTACGGCGCTCGTCGTCGCGGCAAGTGACACACTTTTGGCCGTTGCCCTTCGGGCACGGTCGCTGAGCGCCCGATGGCGCTCGATCCTCAGCAGAGATCGCGGCTTCACGAGGCCAAGCTCCGCTCGCTGGCGCGCTCGCAGTTCGACGTCGAGTTGGTCGAGTCGAGCGGCAGCGAGAGCGGTGCTTTCGGTTGGTCTGCTGATCGCTGTTTCGCACTGATCGAAGGGCGTCCCGACACTTCGCTCGGGCGCGCCTTGGGCATGGCGCGTCGACGCGACAGCCAGCGGCTGGACGTGTTGTGTCAGGTCGGCGCAGGGTCGGTCGCCCTGCGCGCGTCACTGCTCGACCGCCCCGTCTGGGTTTGGGCGGTCGACGGAACGGCGGTCAACCCTGCCAACGCGGCTCCTGTCGACGTCGGAGCAGAGCCAGCGCCCGAAGCCCTGTCGCTGATTCCCGCCATCGAAGCGGCCGGTGCCCGGCCCTTCGTGGAACATGGCGTGGTTCTGGCCGAGGTCAGGGGCCTCGAGGTTGGGCGGGTCGAGGTGGACGAGTTCGGGCCTCGGCTGGTTGTGGGCGTCAGCGTCGACGACCGCATGATGAACGAGATAATCCACTCCAACGAACCTGCTGAGGTCACCTTGGCTCGCGTGGTCGATCTGGTCGAGCCGTATCGTCTGGCGGGTGCAGACCCGCACCCGTTCAATCGTTTGAGCCGCGAGCGCTTGTTGCGCCAGGTCATCATGGACGACCCGTCGTCGGTTGGGTTTCAGTGGGTTTCTCCGGCGCAACCGCCATCTCCTCGCCCCAACCTGGCCGATCCTTGTCCTGCGGTGGCACTTGCGGGAGACGGTGACGAGGTGGGGGCTGTTGTCGTGGCGTCGGTTGGCGTAGACCTCGAGCTGGTTCCCTTTGCCGCCCACGCCAGGCACCTGTTGGCTCCATCGGCCGAGCTGTTGGTCGTGGTGCCCGAACGTGACGCTGTCTCGTTCACCGCCGAATTGGTCGGTGGTGTCGTGGGTGGTGCCAGGTTGGTGACGGTGGGTAACGACTGGTTCGCCGCGGCAGGGCTGTAGCCTCGGCGAACGTGCTCGACCGACTGACCCAACTCGAAGACGAACTCACCGTTGTCGAGACCCAGCTGGGCGATCCCGACGTGGTCACCGATCGGTCTCGGTTCGCCGAGGTGGGCAGAAGGCACGCCGAGTTGTCCGAGGTCGTCGAGGTCGGCCGACGCTGGCGTTCGGCGATCGAAGACGCGGCCACGGCGCGAGAGATGTTGGAAGAGTCCAGCGGTGCCGATCGGCGCGAGATGACCGAGATGGTCGAAGCGGCCGATGCCGAGGTTGCCCGCCTGGAGGCCCAGTTCAAGCTCAAGCTGCTGCCCAAAGATCCCAACGATGGCAAGAACGTGATCCTCGAAATACGCGGCGCCGAGGGGGGAGAGGAGGCCAACCTGTTCGCCCGCGATCTCTTCGAGATGTACCGCAACTTCGCGTTGGCGCGGGGCTGGAAGCTCGAGATCATCAGCGCCGACCCCTCCGACCTGGGTGGCTACAGCGACATCACCGCTGTGGTGAAGGGCGATTCGGCGTGGTCGATGCTCAAGCACGAGGGAGGCCCTCACCGGGTGCAGCGGGTGCCCGTGACCGAGTCGCAGGGCCGGGTCCACACCTCGTCTGCCACCGTCACGGTGTTGCCGGAGGCCGACGAGGTCGAGGTCGACATAGATCCCAACGATCTGACCGTCGACGTCTTCAGGGCGTCGGGCCCCGGTGGTCAGTCGGTCAACACCACCGACTCAGCGGTTCGAATCACCCACAAGCCGACAGGCATGGTGGTGTCGATGCAGGATGAGAAGAGCCAGCTCCAGAACAAGGAGAAGGCGCTTCGGGTCTTGAGATCACGGTTGTTGAAAGCAGAACAGGATGCGAGGGCGGCCGAGCTCTCGGCCGCGAGACGCGACCAGGTGGGTGGTGGAGGTCGCAGCGAGAAGATCCGCACCTACAACTTCAAAGAAAACCGGGTCACCGATCATCGCATCGGGCTGACCCTGTACAAGCTCGACAAGGTCCTTTCGGGCGAACTCGACGAGGTGGTCGAGTCTTTGCAGCAAGACGAGCGCCAGCGTCAGCTCAGCACCGAGGGTTGAACGTCGGTGTCGGATGGGACTGTCCCTTGGAGTGCATTTGCAGCCGAGGCCGAGCGGCGGTTGGCTGAGGCGGGTATTGAACAGCCCGAGCTAGAGGGGCGTTGGCTGGTCGAGGAAGCGGCGGGCTTCTCTTCTGGAGAATGGTTCGAGCGCCGTTTCGAACTGGCCACGGTGCGGGGTGTGGCGCGTTTCGATCAGATGATCGAGCGACGGCTGGCCGGCGTGCCCATCCAGTACGTGCTGGGACATTGGCCGTTTCGAATGCTCGATTTGATGATCGACACACGTGTGCTGATTCCCCGGCCCGAGACCGAGGTGTTGGCGGGGTTGGTCTTGGATCGGCTGGCGTCGATCAGGTCGCCTTTGGTCGTCGATCTGGGTACTGGTAGCGGAGCGATCGGTCTGGCGGTGGCCTTTGAGCACCCGACGGCTCAGATCTGGCTCACAGATTCGGATCCAGATGCCATCAGTGTCGCACGCGCCAACCTCGCCGGTCTGGGGCGCCACGGTTCGCGTGTTGGCATCGTCGAGGGCGACTGGTTCGAGGCTCTTCCCGAAGACCTTCGCGGAACGGTCGACGTGTTGGTCTCCAACCCGCCGTATGTGGCCGATGACGCGCAGCTCGACGCCTCGGTGATCGACCACGAACCCCACACCGCCTTGTTCTCGGGCCCGCAGGGAACGAACGATCTGGCGATGATCGTGAATGGCGCACCTGGGTGGCTCGCCGAGTCTGGGGCCCTGTTTCTGGAGATGGGGCCACAACAGGTAGCTCTTGTGTGTTCCTGGTGTCGGGATGCGGGATTCGGATCGGTTGTGACAGCCCGCGACCTTGCCGGTATCGAGCGCTTCGTCATCGCAACCCGGGGCCAGCCCCTTTGAGTCGGGGGCCCTTTGGCCCAATAGAGTGAGGCCTGGTGACCGATCGACCTCCACGGATTCTCTTCGTTTGCACTGGCAACATCTGCCGCTCGCCGATGGGTCAGTACCTGATGTCTTCGAGGCTCGACGCGATGGGCATCGCCGCAAGCGTGCGATCTGCGGGCTTTGCCGCCGAGGGCCAGTCGATGCCAAAGCACGCCCTTTCGGTTCTTGCTGGTGCGGGCATAGATGCCTCGGCGCACCTGAGCACACGCATGACCCCCGACCACGTGCGGGGTGCCGATCTGATCTTGACCATGACCGGGCGGCACGCAACCGAGGCCGCCGTGCTCGATCTCGAGTCGGTGCCTCGGATCTATACCCTTCGCGAGTTCGCCATCAGGGCTTCGGGCTTCGGGCCACGCGATGCCGGGGCGAGCCTTCGCGACTATGTGCTCGATGTCGGGTCTGACCGCACGCCCGGTCACCTGGGTGCTGGGGGTTCGAGGGAGGACATCGCGGATCCGTATGGGCGCCGCAAGGGTGCCTACAAAAAGGCGTTCCAGGAGATCCAGACTGAAATCGACGCACTTGTACCGACGTTGTTCTCTGGTGGGCAGTCGCTCACGGGGTTAGGGTCCTGACTGTTGACAACAGCCGAAAACCACGTAAAGTGTTGACCTACCCAATAATTCTCACTCTCTGCTGCAGATGCCGAGAGATGGCGGGACTGCAAGGTGAATCAAATGCGAAAGAATCGTGAAGCTCTGAGGCGTTCGGGAGTTGCTGCGCTGGCCGTGGCGGCATGCCTTGCTCTGGGTTCTGCTCCGGCCGGTGCGGCGGACGCATACTCCGATGGTGGGTCCGGCAGCACCGGGCAGACGACCGATACCGGCGGCGGTTCGACAGGCGATACCGGCGGCACCGGGACCGGCGCCGACGGCACGACCGGTGGTGGCGACACCACCACCGGTACCGATACCTCTGCGGGTGGCACCACCGGCAGCGGCACTGTGGGTCAAGTCGACGATGGTCAACTGGCATTCACAGGTGGCGACGCCCTGTCCCTCACCCTCATCGGTGGCGCAGCGCTCGGAGCTGGAGCTCTCATGGTGGCCGTCAGTCGCCGCCGCGATGACGACTGATCTCGTCGAGCACAATCTAGGCTCTGCCGCTTGATGGGTTTCATCAAGCGCAACCTGCTTTCCGTCTTTGCTCTATTCGCTGTAGCGGTCTTCGTCTGGGCCATCTGGGCCGCGTACAACGCGAAGAAGGCTGTTGACGAGGCTCGCGAGGCGCAGTCGATAATCGAAGAGGTCGACTCCTTCAGGCTCGAGGACCTCCTCGCGGGTGACGCCATCGAACCTCTGGACGCCTCCGCGACCCTTCTCGAGTCGGCCCACGAGCGGCTCAGTCGGCCCTTGATGAGGCCTGCTCACTGGCTTCCGGTCCTGGGCCGCCAGATAAAGGCGGCAGACGATCTGTCGTCTGGAATCTCGGGCGTCTTGCGCGTTGCCTCGTCGTCAGTTCGCGACATCCGCTCGGGGTTCGACGAGGACAGCTCTGTTCTGGCTCGAATGCGTCTGGTGTCGGAGAACGTCGGGCTTGTCGAGGATGCGATCCAGGCCGCCGATCTGGGTGATGGCAATGCGCTGATATCGGTGTTGGCCGAGACCCGGGCCGAAGTCGTCGATCGCTTCGACCGCCTGCGGGCGACGGCCTCGCGGGTGAGGGCATCGACTTCGGCGGTCGCCGAGCTGTTGGATGGACCCGAGAATCACCTGTTGCTGATCGCCAACAACGCTGAGATGCGGGCGGGAAGCGGCATGATCCTCACGACCGGGGTGCTGCGGACCCAGGGCGGTGCCGTTGTGGTCACCGATCTCGGCAGCTCGTTCTACCGAAACCTAGAACCCGGCGCTGTCGAGCTCACGAAGACCTACGAAGACCACTTCGGCTTCGCCGAGGTCGAGACCGAGTGGCGCAACCTCGGACTCACCCCGAGGTTCCCCGAAACGGCCGAGTCGGCTCTGCGAATGTGGCAGGCGGCAACCGGGGAGGCTCTCGACGGTGTGATCCTGGTAGATCCGTTCATGCTCGAAGCCCTGCTCGCCGGCATGGGGCCCGTGACCGTCGACGGCCTCGACTACACCGAGGACAACATCCTCGAATACCTGCTCCATGGCCAGTATTTGACCATCGACGTCGAGCAGACCAACACCGAGCGGCGGCAGGCTGAACGATCGCTGGCACCAGCCATCTTGTCGGCGGCGCTGACAAGGGACCACGATCTGGACGAGTTCGTTCCCAGGGTCGCCCGGGCGCTCGCCGGACGCCATCTGCTGCTTTGGTCACCCGACGCCGACCGGCAGGCGGCATGGGCCGAGGCCCAACTCGACGGCGAACTCGTGCCCAACTCGTTGTCGCTCGCGTTCTCCAACCGGTCGCCTTCCAAGCTGGACTATTTCATCGAGGTTCGCACGGGTATGAAGGCTTCCGTCGAGGGTGATGTGCGCAGTGTCGAGGTCGAGATCGCCATAGACAACGTCGTCGATCCGTCTGAGGAACCCCTCTATATCACCGGGCCGCAGCCCACGGACGAGACTCCGGTCGAGCTTGGCGAGTATGTCGTACTGGTTACGGCGAACACCCCAGGCGCCGCTGTCGATTCGCGCTTCGACGGGGTCGACGACCTGGAGGTGGCAGGTGGCGACGGCCCTACCCGAATCGTGGCTACGTCTACCAGCGTGATGCCCGGTGAGCGCCAGACCGTGGTTTTGCGCTTCGAGTTGCCGGTGGAAGTCACGGAGCTTCGCCTTGAGCCCTCAGCGCGGTACTGGCCCATCGCCTGGCGCCTGGGCGACACCGACCATCGGGTGGACGAACCATTTGTCGTCGACCTCGAGTCGCTGCCGCCGATCGACTAGCGCCTCGCAGGCGGCCCGCGCGAGTTCTCGGGTTTTGTGTTGTAACTATTGCCCGCCACCCCTATGCTCGTCATGATTTCGTAACAAATGACCTCAAGTGGGCGTAGAGAAAGGCGATAGGTAGCACCATGCACTCGATGCGTCGCACCCTCAGCATCACTGTGGCGGTAATGCTCTTTTCGTCCCTGGCCTTCGTCTGGCCCAGGCAGGCCGAGGCTGCAGCCCCACCACTCACCGCTCACAAGATGGGTGCCTACGTCGGGTGGAGCACGGCGACCGCAGACTCCTTCGGCTCGACCGTCGGACGGCCGATCGAGTCGTTGACGCTGATGCTCGATCGCGACAGCTGGGCCGAGATGTCATCGTCAGCTCGTGGCCTGGGCAGCCTTTGGGGCGACCGCAACGTCCTGACCGTGGTTTCGTTCCCGATGTCGGTCGCGGGCGAGTCGCTTGCGCAGGGTAACTCGGGGGCCAACGATCAAAAGATCCGAGAGATCGCCCAGATCCTGGTCGACGGAGGCCTCGACGGCTCGGTCATGCGTGTCGGCTGGGAACACAACGGTTCCTGGAGTGAGTGGTCTTCGCTCAGCGATCCTGATGCCTACTCGGCCTACTTCCGGCGCATCGTGAACATCTTCCGCGACGTTTCGCCCGACTTCAGGTTCGAGTGGAACGTCAACATCCGCTACGTCGATGTAGATCTGCGGAGCTATCCCGGCGACGCTTACGTCGACGTCATCGGGATGGACATCTACAACTCGTCCTACGGCGAAACCCAGCGTGATCCGGTCGATCGTTGGAACACCTTCCTCAAGCGCGGCGCCGGGCTCGAATGGCACCGCGACTTCGCAGCGTCTCGGGGTAAGCCGATGGCCTATAGCGAATGGGCGCTGTCTGACAACCACCTGCCCGGCGTCGTGCACGATGATCCGTACTTCATCGAACAGATGCTGCGCTGGATCGCTACGAATAACGTGGCCTACGCCAACTATTTCCACTCGAACGAATTCAAACTGACGAACTACCCGAACGCCCTGAAGCGCTATCGCGAGGTTCTCCGGGAAGTGCCAGGCTCGGGTGGCGGCCCCGTGGTCACTCAGCCGACAACCACAACCACCGCGGCCCCGCGCCCCAAGCCCACCGCAGCGCCTACCACCACTACCACCACCCAGGCGCCCGCACCCCGGCCGACAACTACGGTCAAGCCATCGCCTCCTGCGACGACGACTCCCGTGGGCACCACGCCAACCACGACGGCTCCGGTTCCCCGAGGTGACGGCCAAACATGCGCACCTCCCAGCAATCCGCCCCGCTCTCCGGGGTCTGCTGTGGGCGCTGGATACTGGGTCATCGACACCTCGGGTGTGGTCAGTGCCCTGGGTGATGCTGGTTGGTACGGCGACCTGCGATCGACCGGGGTGACCCCGGTTGCAATCGCTGGATTGCCTGGCGGCGGCGGTTACTGGATCGTCGACGGCAGGGGTGTCGTCTATGCGTTCGGAGCGGCTCCGCACCTGGGTGACCTGTCGGGTTACTCGCTCGCGAGCCCGATCAAGTCGATCGTCGTTCACCCCAACGGGCACGGCTACTGGCTGATCGGGTCAGACGGCGGAGTGTTTGCCTTCGGTGTGCCCTTCCACGGCTCGATGGGCGACCAAGCCCTGGTGGCCCCCGTGGTGTCGGGTGAGGCAGCACACAGCGGCTACTGGCTGGTCGGATCCGATGGCGGTGTATTCTCCTTCGGTGTCCCGTTCCACGGCTCAACGGGCGGCATGCAGCTCGCTGCACCCGTCATCTCCCTCGCAGCTCACCCCCGCGGTGGCGGCTACTGGCTCTACGCCGGTGATGGCGGGGTCTTCGCCTTCGGCGTTCCTTTCCACGGTTCGATTCCCGGAATGGGCCTGTGCGATCCCCCGAACGCAACCGATCTCGAAGTCTCGCCCACAGGTGGGGGATACTGGGTGCTCGCCGATGACGGGCGCGTATTCCCATTCGGCGACGCTCCTACTCTCGGCCATGCCTCGCCGTCTGGCGCAGCGATCGATCTGGCGGTGATGTCGAGCAGATGAGCGGGTCAGACCGCGGCCTGGACGACCTGAAAAGAGCGCTCCGGTCGGTCGTGAAGGAGGCGGTGTGGGCCGCCACCAGTCACACGCCAGGCAGCAAGCCCGATATCGGACTGTTTGCATCGCGCCGAGGTGGCAGCACCTGGCTGATGCAGGTAATCGGCTCTGCGCCGGGTGTCAGGTCGCTCGACCAGCCCTTCTCGGTCATGACCGCGAACCTCACACCCGGGCACTACCGGCGCATCCCCAAATATCCCTATGGCGAGATCGTTTCGCCCGCCGAAGACGAGTTCGAGGCCCTCGAGGCATATGTCACGTCTTTGCTGGCGGGAGAGTTACCGCTGAATGCTCCATACCGGTTCTGGGAGCGCGGTTTCGAGCGCAAGACGAACCGCCAGGTTCTGAAGATCGTCGGCGCCAAGTCGATCATCGAGTGGCTCGATACCCGATTTGGCATCCAGGTCGTCTACGTCAGCCGTCATCCGATCACCCAGTCGTTGTCGTGCATCCGCAACGGCTGGACGCTCACCGCAAGAGCCTTCCTGGACAACCCGAGATTCGTCGATGCCTGGCTGCCGGGTCCTGTCGAGGCCCGTTGTCACGACATCTTGTCGAACGGAACCGAGCTTGAACGCTTCGTGATGAACTGGGGACTCGAGAACATGGTGCCCATCCGTTCAGACCGGCGAGATCATTGGTTGAACATCTCCTATGAGCACACCGCGCTTTTTCCCGACGCCACGATCGAGCTCCTCGACAGTCGACTCGATCTGGGAGGGGTCGAGATCTTGCGCAGTGCGCTCAACCGTCCTTCCCGATCGTCGCGGCTGTCCACCGCCGAGCGTCGTAGCGCCATGCGTCGCGGAGATGCACGGGAGCTGGTCGAGAGCCCTTTGCTGCGGGTCGACCCCAAACAACGCGCCGCGGCGATGCGAATCCTCGATGACCTGGGTGTTGCCATCTACTCGCCGGACTCTGCTCTTCCGGGCGGTGAATGATCGCCTGGCCCGCGACACGCCCTCAACCGTCATAGCCTGGTGGGCACCATGATCCTCTGGTTGTCAGGCGTGTCACCGGTCGGCGTCGACTCGGGTCTTGCTCTCTACTCTTCGGGACTGGCCGGAGCGGTGGCGTCGTGCGGCCATTCGATTGCGGCCATCGGTCTGGGTCGCTCCGGGCGAATTCGTGACGTGGACTGGACCGGCGTCGACTCGCCGATGTGCTCTCGGCTCTCGACGCTCAGGTCCCCGAATCCATACATCGCCGCCCGTCTCGACACCGAGGCTCACCGACGGGCGATCATCGAGGTGCTGGATCGCAAGCCACGCTTCGTCGTCTTTGACCATCTCATGTCGGCTTGGGCCCTCGACCTCGTAGCCGAGCGGATCCACCCGGACCACACCAAGCTGGTTCACGTATCCCACAACGACGAGCACCTGGTTCGCACGCGTTGGGCCCGAGGCATACCGGTTACCAGTCCAAAGGGTATCTACCTCAGATTCGACGCCAGGCGGGCTTCGCGGCTCCAGCGACGGCTGCTCGACTCGGTCGAGCTCGTCTCGGCCATAACCGATGTCGACAGCCAGACCATGGGCCGGCGTCACCCGCGGCCGAGCTACATCGTGTTGACTCCGGGCGCCGACGCCCCACCGGCTGCAGGCGACCCACCTCCGTTGGCCGAGCGGCCCCGCTCGGTGGTTCTCTTGGGCTCACTCGACTGGGAAGCCAAGCGCCAGAACGTGATCGAGGTCGTCGAGAGTCTCGACCAGCAGCTGGCACAGGCGGGCATCGGGCTAAGTGTCGTCGGGGGAGGCGACGACGAATTCGTCGCTTCCCAGCAAGGCCGGTGGAAGGCAACGAAGTTCACCGGTCGCGTCGACGATCTCGATGCGGAGCTGGCACGCCACCGGATAGGCCTGGTCGCCGAACCCATCGGCGGAGGTTTCAAGTTGAAGAGTCTCGACTACATCAACCGGGGACTGCCCATGCTGGTTCTCGACGGTTCGATGTCTGGGACGGGCCTCGAACCCGGCAGGCACTATCGAAGCGTGAGCGCCCTGAAAGACATGTCGAAGGCGATCGTTGAATCGATCGACGATGCCGAAACTCTCGAGACACTGGCAAGTGCAGCAGCGGTCGATTGTGCGGGTCGGTTCGACTGGTCAGCCAGAGGACATCAGTTCTCGGCCGCACTCGAAACCCTTGGTGTCGATTGATTGCGGCCGATGGATTGACATGGAGGCGAAAGGCAGGCGATGACGCATCGGCGAGTTCTCGTGCACGACTACTCCGGCCACCCGTTTCAGCTGCAGCTGAGCCGCGCCCTGGCAAACCGGGGCCATGAGGTCCTCCATCTGTATTCCAGTGACTTCACGACCGGACAAGGTGCTACGACCGTCACAGAAGAAGATCCGGATTCACTGGCGATCGAGCCGGTAGGCATCGGGCTGCAGTTTGCGAAGTACAGCCCGCTTCGCAGGACGATCCACGAGGTCCGCTACGGCTTGAAGCTTCGCAAGCGTGTGAAGCGCTGGGGCCCCGACGTGATCATTTCGTCTAACACCCCTCTGCTTTCGCAAGCCGTGTTGATGTCGCTCGTCGTGACACGGCGTATCCCGTTCGTCTTTTGGCTCCAAGACGTCTACAGCCTGCTGATCACCGAGGCGTTGGCCCAGCGGTTCGGCAAGGTGGGTCACTGGGTGGGCGCCTTGTTCGGCCGTCTCGAGGCCAAGATGCTGAGACTCTCGGACGCAGCAGTGGTCATCACCGATGACTTCCGCCCGATCCTGAGGCGCTGGAAGGTCGACTCGAGCCGAGTCAAGACCGTGCCGAACTGGGCGCCGCTCGAAGAGCTGCCGCCGACCTCTCGAGCCAATGCATGGGCGACCGAGTTCGGTCTTGCCGGCGAGTCGCCGGTGTTCGTGTACAGCGGGACGATAGGCCACAAACACCGCCCGGACCTTCTGCTGGCCTTGGCTGATGCGCTTCCGGATGCGACGGTTCTGGTGGTCTCGGAAGGTCCCGGGGCAGATTGGCTCCGCAAGCAGAACGACCAGAAGCGTCGTTCGAACCTGAGGGTCGTGCCCTTCCAACCCTACGAAAGGTTGCCCGAGGTCTTGGGCTCGGCAGACGTACTCGTCGCGGTGCTGGAACCGGACGCGGGCGTCTACTCTGTGCCCTCGAAGGTGCTCTCTTATCTCTGCGCAGGTCGCCCGATCCTTGCCTCCATGCCAATGGAGAATCTGGCCGCCCGGACGATTCTGGCCAACAACGCCGGCCTTGTTGCATCTCCCACCGACGATGATCAGTTCATTGCCTTCGGGCGGGAGCTGTTCGAAGACGCCGACCTGAGGATGCTCCAGGGCAAGGCTGCTCGCTCCTACGCAGCGAATGCTTTCGATATCGATTCGATTGCCGACCAATTCATCGAGACAGTGGACTCAGCCGTCGCAGTCAGGGCGACGAGAAACGGATAATCATGACCAACAAGGACGATCTCGTTGTCGTTGCCGGCGGCGGCGGCTTCATCGGTGGGCACCTCGTCAAGAGCCTCCTCGACGAGGGCTACACCAGGGTGCGCTCTGTTGACATCAAGCCAAAGAGCGAGTGGTACCAGGTCCACCCCGATGTCGAGAACCTCGAGCTGGACCTGACCCTGCGCGACAACTGCATGACGGCACTCGAAGGCGCCGACGACGTCTACAACCTCGCCGCTGACATGGGCGGTATGGGTTTCATCGAAACCCACAAGGCCCTGTGCATGCTTTCGGTTCTGATCAGCACCCACGTTCTCGTGGCCGCACAAGAGCAGGGCGTCAAGCGGGTCTTCTACTCGTCGTCTGCGTGTGTCTACAACGCCGAGAAGCAGACGTCACCTGACATCACCGCGCTCAAGGAAGCCGACGCCTACCCCGCTATGCCCGAGGACGGCTATGGCTGGGAGAAGCTGTTCAGCGAGCGGATGGCGCGCCACTTCCGTGAGGACTTCGGCCTTTACACGCGCGTGGCCCGTTTCCACAACGTGTACGGCCCCAACGGTACCTACGACGGCGGCCGCGAGAAGGCCCCGGCGGCGATGTGTCGCAAGGTCATCGAGGCCAAGCTGTCGGGCAACCACGAGATCGAGATCTGGGGCGACGGGGAACAGACCCGCAGCTTCATGTACATCGATGATTGCACCGAGGGCGTGCGACGCTTGATGGAGAGCGACGTCATCGAGCCCATCAATCTGGGGTCGGACGAACTCGTCTCGATCAACCAGCTGGTCTCGATCGTCGAGGACATCGCCGGCATCACGCTGAAGCGCAACTACAAGCTGGACGCCCCGCTCGGGGTGCGCGGTCGCAACAGCGACAACACGATGATCCAGGATCTCCTGGGGTGGGCCCCGTCGATCTCGCTCAGGGACGGTATGGAGCGCACCTACAGGTGGATCTACGACCAGATGACTGCCGGCTAGCGATTGGGACCCTGCGGCTCAACTCTGAGCACGGGTCCGGCGCCGGTTCCTGAGATGCCAGCGAATCTCTGTCAGCGGACCTACGGTCGCAAACACCGCAGCCGCCTTTGCCTTCTCGACTGGGCCCGCATCCCATCGACGAACAGCTGCGGCGTAGCCGCCGAGCAACGATCTGCTTCGTCCGGCCTTGGCCGAGTCGCCGAACCACGCTGCGACCGACCGAGCGTCGGTGTTGGCCTTTCTCGACGCGCCCATGTGTCGTCGGCGAAGGAACAGGCGTTCAGGCACCTCGTGGAACCGCCCTCGCAGGGCCAGCTCGGCCAACAGGGACACGTCAGAGGAGTCGAACAGCCCGATCATCGCCGTGTCGCGCAGCGCTTCGGTTCGGATCACTCCGAAGACTGCGTTGCAGAGCCCGACTCGCCACATCAGTGCCGCTGCACGGGCCGAGGCGCTCGCGTGGCCGATGTCGAGGTTGTCCTCGTAGTCGCGAACTCGGTCGCCGTGTTCGTTGATGATGACCGTCTTCGGGTACGCCAGGACCCTCCCGTCGTCGGCGTCGAGGGCCTCGACGCAGCGCTCGACGTAGGTGGGTTCGCAAAGGTCGTCGTGAGCCGCCCATTTGAAATAGGGCCCGGTGGCGGACTCGACCGCTCGGTTGTAGTTCCATGCCGCCCCCAGATTCTCCTGCGCAGGGAGCACTCGCACTCTGGCGTCGCGGTCGGCGGCACTCTGGGCGATTTCCAGCGACCGGTCGGTGCTTGCGTTGTCCGCGATTATGAGTTCGATCTCAGAGTGAGTTTGCGACAAGAGGTTCTCGATCGCTGTTTCGAGGTAATCGGCGCCGTTGTAGACGGGCAACCCGATCGAGACCAGCGAATCCGACATCCAAACCTCCAAGTCGATACCCATTCGGGCCCGAGTACGCAGTGCGGTGAGACGGCCAGGAAACCACAGCCATGACCAAGGCGACAGGCAAGCACGCTCCTGCCACCGTATCCGTCCGCGACAGCAGCCGCTGGGTGGTCGTGAGCCAGGTCGTCAAACAGGTCAGCCAGGTCGCAACCCTCTACGTCCTCGCTCGTCTAATCGCCCCGGCCGAGTTCGGAGTTCTGGTCCTGGCGACGTTCGTGACCCGCTTCGTCGACATGGTCATCGGCGACCTCGGAACGGCCTCTGCCATCATCCAGCGCCAGGATCTGGGCGAGGACGAATACTCGACGATCTTCTGGTTCAACGCAGCCGTGGGCATGGTCCTCACGGTGCTGGGAGTGATCGCCGCTCCGTTCATGGGCCCGGTGTTCGGCAGCGATAGGTCTGCCGAGGTCTTCCAGGTCGCCGTGTTGGCCTTCACGATCGCAGGCTTTGGCATGGTGCCCCAGGCCTTGTTGCGCAAGGGGCTGCGCTTCAACCAGTTGGTCAAGGTCGATCTGGTGGTCGTGGTCGTGACCACCACCGTTGCCTTGGCGGGCGCTGCGGCCGGATGGGGAGTGTGGGCACTGGTGATCTCGAACCTGGCCGGCGGTATCGCCAACACCGCCGGGGTCTGGGGTACCTCAGGTTTCAGGCCCCGAAGGGTGTACCGGGTCGAGCACCTCAGAACCGTCCGCTCGTACTCGGCCAACCTGTCGTTGTTCAGGTTCGTGAGCTTCTTTTCGATGTTCGGCGATCGCTTCCTGGTGGGGCGTGTCTTGGGCGAGCGGGCCGCAGGCCTTTACACCCAACCCAACCGTCTCAACCAGGTTCCTCTGGAAGTGACCGCCGTGATGTACAGGCGCGTTCTCTTCCCGTCTCTGTCAAAGATGCAAGACGACCTCGCCCGGATGCGAAAGAGCTACCTGCGAACCGTCGGAGCCGTGGTTACGGCCGGTGCTCCTGTGTATGTGGCGATGATCGTTCTGGCCGAACCCTTGGTGCTGGCGCTACTCGACGAGAAGTGGACAGATGCAATCCCTCTGGTTCCGATCATCTCGGGTGTAGGCCTGATGCAACTGGTCAGCAACTCGACCTCGATAGTGCTGCAGGCCAAGGGCCGCGCCGATCTGCTGCTGAAGCGTGAGTTCGTCGTGTTCGCGGTGCTCGGCACCGGCTATGGCATTGGCTTGACCCGCGGGGTGGAAGGGGTGGCCTGGGGTTACATGATCGCAGTCGGATTCCTGCTGTTGCCCACCCTCGAACTGTCGTTGCGCCAGATCGAGCAATCGATGGTGGGGTTCTGGGTCAACCTCTGGAGGCAGCTGGCGGCGATCGGCTGCCAGTTCGTGGTGACTTGGTACGTGGCAGACCAGATCGCAGACGGGGCGCACTGGACGAAGCTGATCGTGGCGACCGGGGCGGGCGTGCTGTCCTACCTGTTGGTACTGGTCGTCTCCAGAGACCGACACCTGGGCGAGCTGCTGTCGATGGGGGCACCCGCTCTCGGCAGGTGGTACAGCTCGAAGATCGTCAAGGAGGACCGGATTTGAACAGCGAGGCCGACGTATCCGGGGCACCGCTGATCGCGGTCGCCACCTGCACCTTCAGAAGACCTGAAGGGCTGAGGCGCCTGTACGAGGGTCTCGCCGCCATGGACCTCCCCAGCGACGTGTCGCTCGCGCTGATCACCATCGACAATGCCGGAGATGTCGAGTTGCCGAACTTCGAAGGTGACTGGCCATCGGTGATCGAGGTCGAGCACGAGCGGGGCATTCCCTTTGCCCGCAATCGAGCCGTATCGGTGGCGGCCAGGCTCGGAGCCGACGCACTCGTGTTCTTCGACGACGACGAGGTACCCAGACCGGACTGCTTGGTGCGCCTTGTCGAGACCTGGCGCACGACCGGCGCTTCGGTGGTGCAGGGGTCCTCGGTGCCGCGCTTCGATGTGGCGCCGCCCGCTTGGGTCGAGGCAGGGGCCTTCTTCGAGCGAAACCTCCCGACGGATGGCCAGCCGATCCAGGCATTCCACGCCCGAACCAGCAATGTCTTGATCGACATGAATGTGTTCTCGGTCGCAGATCCTCCGTTCGACACTCGTCTTCGTCTCACCGGAGGCTCCGACTCGTATCTCTTTCGCGTCGCAGCCGAGGCCGGCTGCCGGTTCGTGGCCGCGGGCTCGGCGCTGGTCGATGAGACAGTCCCCGCCAGCCGGGTCAGCGCTCGATGGCTTGTGAAGCGCCACTACCGAGTTGGTTGGGGTCGCAGCTACTACCTGCGTTCTAGGTCGCGAGACCCGCTCAAGTTCATGAAACGACTTGCGGCCGGTTTGCTGGGGGTTGCGGTGGCGCCCAAGAGGGCTTGGCAGAGTCGCCAAGACCCCAGACTCGCTGCCGTCCAAGCCGCGCGCCAGGCCGCCTATAGCGTTGGGCTGATAGTCGGGATGCTCGGCCGCAAACCCGCCGAATACAAAGATCTGCACGGGGCATGACAAGCGATGTAGCCGTTGGCTCGCAGAAGTCTGACGGCGGGTCCTGCACTGAAGTGACTTCAGGCCGACAGGTAACGGGTCGAGTTGTTCGAGGTTGTTGTTCCCGATCGTCCGACAAGCTCGGGCTCAAAACACGAAGGCAAGAAAAATGAGAGTTGGAATACTCGCAGGTGGGCTGGGCACGCGGTTGTCCGAAGAGACCGAACTCAAGCCAAAGCCAATGGTCGAGATCGGCGGACGTCCGATCCTGTGGCACATCATGCGGTACTACGCCCACTACGGCTTCAAGGAGTTCGCTGTCGCCTGTGGATACAAGGCCGACTACATCAAGCGCTGGTTCTCCGACGCGGTTTCGACCACAGGCAACCTCACCGTCGATTTTGCCAAGGGCGAGGTGCAGCCTCATGGTGATCACCCGTCGGGGCTCGACTGGAAGGTCGATCTCATCGACACGGGTCTGCCTACTGCCACCGGTGGCCGGATCAAGCGCCTTCAGCCATACCTGGGCGAGGGCACGTGCATGGTCACCTGGGGTGATGGCGTGTCCAACGTCGACCTCCACAAGTTGCTCGAATTCCATCGAGCCCACGGCAAGCTCGCAACGCTCACGGCCGTGCGCCCGCCGGCGCGGTTCGGTCACATGGAGATGAACGGCGACCAGATCCTCGAGTTCAACGAGAAGCCCCAGACGGGCGAGGGCTGGATCAACGGTGCGTTCTTCGTGTTCGAACCGGGGGTGTTCGACTACATCGAGGGCGACGACATCATGTTCGAGCGCGAGCCCCTCGAAGGGCTCGCCGCCGACGGTCAGCTGATGGCCTACAAACACCACGACTTCTGGCAGTGCATGGACACGGTGCGCGACAAGAAGAGGCTAGAAGACCTGTGGGCCACCGAAGCCCCATGGAAGGTCTGGGCCTGATCCGAGCTGGGCGCTCAATCGAAGCTGTCAGCGGCCGACGAGACCAGCGTTCACGCATGTTTGAACACGCTTAGTTGAAGAGGAATCAGATGAAGGTTCTTGTAACCGGACACGACGGATACATCGGGCAGGTACTCGTTCCGATGTTTCAGGCTGCGGGCCACGATGTGGTGGGCGTCGACAGCTTCTTGTTCGAGGAGTGCAAGTTCGGTGAGGACGCTTCGGAGGCTCCGGCCTTTCGGGTCGACGTTCGTGACATCGAGCCCGAGATGCTGAAGGGCGTCGACGCTGTGGTTCACCTGGCCGCCATCAGCAACGATCCGCTCGGCGACCTGAACCCCGACATCACCTACGACATCAACTACCGGGCCACCGTGCGCCTGGCCGAGATGGCAAAGGAAGCCGGCGTCCAGCGCTTCCTCTATTCGTCGTCGTGCTCGCTCTACGGTGCATCCTCGGACGCGCCGCTCACCGAGGACAGCGAGTTCAATCCGGTGACGCCCTACGGCGAGTCGAAGGTCATGAGCGAGGATGCACTCCGTGAGATGGCCGACGACGGGTTCAGCCCGACCTACCTGAGAAACGCAACCGCCTACGGCTCGTCGAGCCGCCTGCGCGGTGACCTGGTGGTCAACAACCTGACCGGGTTCGCCTACACGACGGGCAAGGTCTTCTTGAAGAGCGATGGCACTTCATGGCGTCCGCTGGTGCACATCGAGGACATCTCGCGGGCATTCCTCGCCCTCTCGGAGGCGCCGCGCGACGTGGTGCACAACGAGCCTTTCAACGTGGGCATGACAACCGAGAACTACCAGATCCGCGACGTGGCGCTGATGGTCGAGGAGATCGTGCCCAACAGCGTCGTGACGCTGTCGGACGAGGCCTTCAACGACATCCGTAACTATCGCGTCAGCTGCGACAAGCTGGCTCGCGAGGTGCCTGGGTTCAAGCCCCAGTGGACCGTGCGCCGCGGCATCGAGCAGTTGTTGGCCGACTATCAGAGGATCGGGCTGACACTCGAACAGCTAGAGGGCAATCGCTTCATGCGCGTCAAGACCATCTCGCGAAAGCTCGACGAACACCTTCTCGAGTCCGACCTGCGCTGGGCAGCCCAGGGCTGAGCCTCGATCACCGGAGAACAACTCAAATGCGAATCACCAAGTGTCGTGCATCGGGCAGCTCTGATCTGCGCCCCTTCCTCGATCTGGGCGTCACGCCGCTGGCCGACGCGCTGGTCAAGCCCCAGGATGTGGACGGTCCCGAAGCAAAGTTCCCATTGGAGCTGGCTTTTTGTCCAGAGTCTGCCCTGGTTCAGATAACCGAGGATGTACCCGAGGACGTCCTGTTCGTCGAGAACTACCTCTACTTCTCGTCCTTCAGCGACCACTTGCTGCGGCACTCGCGTGAGCATGCCCTGGCCGTCATCGAAGAGCGCGAGCTGGGCCCCGACAATCTCGTCGTCGAGCTTGCCTCTAACGATGGCTACCTACTGAAGAACTTCGTCGAGAAGGGCATACCGGTGCTGGGCATCGACCCGGCCCCAGATCAGGCCAAGGCGGCCAACGAGATCGGCGTACCGACGCTGGCCGAGTTCTTCGGAGAGGATCTGGCTCAGCGCCTGGTCGCGGAGGGCAAGCAGGCCGACGTGATCATCGCGAACAATGTGTTCGCCCATATCCCCGACATCAACGACTTCACGGCCGGCATGCGCACGCTGCTGAAGGACGACGGTGTGATTCACATCGAGAACCCCTACGTGCGCGATCTCATCGAGCACTGCGAGTTCGACACCATCTATCACGAGCACTTCTACTACCACTCGTGCACGTCGATAGACCGCCAGATGCGTCGCCACGGCATGTACCTGAATCATGTCGAGTACTTCCCCGACCTGCACGGCGGCACGCTGCGGTGGCACTGCGGAAAGCACGAGAACCCCAGCGAAACCGTCAAGGAGTACCTCGCCGCCGAGAAGGCCGCCGGGATGGACACCTTCGAGTACTACGCGGCCTTCGCCGACCGGGTCGCCGGGGTCAAGCGAGACCTGCTTGCTCTGTTGTCCGACCTCAAGTCACAGGGCAAGAAGATCGCTGCCTACGGTGCGGCGGCCAAGGGCGCGACGCTGGTCAACTATGTCGGCATCACCACCGACCTGGTCGACTTCGTGGTCGACCGCAACGTCCACAAGCAGGGCCTGCACATGCCCGGTACCCACCAGCCGATCAAGGACGTCTCGGCGCTTCTCGACGAGATGCCCGACTACGTGCTGCTGCTTGCCTGGAACTTCAAGAACGAGATCATGGCCCAGCAGGCCGAGTACATAGAACGGGGCGGCAAGTTCATCGTCCCCGTCCCGACCCCCAAGATCGTGGACTGAACATGACAGATCGCCGAATCACCTCCTGCCCTGCATGCGAGTCGACCAGCCTCGAGCTGGTGGCGACCGAAGACCAGATCCCCACGAACAGCTGCCTGCTGCTCGAATCGCGCGATGAAGCCGAGCGCTATCCGCGCGGCGACATGGCGCTGACGTTCTGCCAGTCGTGTGGCTTCTTGTTCAACGCCGACTTCGACCCGCAGCTGTCTGAGTATTCGGCGCGCTACGAGGAAACCCAGGGCTACTCGGCCAAGTTCGTCGAGTTCGCCAAGGACCTCGCCCAGCGCTGGGTCGACAAGTACGACCTGGCAGGCAAGAACGTCCTCGAGATCGGCTGTGGCTCGATGGGTGAGTTTCTCCAGTTCATGGTCGACGCGGGAGCGGGCAAGGGAATCGGAATAGACCCAGCCCTCAACGTCGAGCGCATCGAGCACCAGTTTCCCGAGAAGTTCGAGTGGATCGCCGACTTCTACAGCGAGAGCTATACGCACATTCAGGCCGACGCCGTGGTGTGCCGTCATACCCTCGAGCACATCTCGCCGGTGAAGCAGTTCATGGAGATGGTTCGTCGGTCCATCGGCGATCGCCCCGACACCATCGTGTTGTTCGAGCTTCCCGATGTGAAGCGCGTACTGGACGAGGTCGCCTTCTGGGACGTCTACTACGAGCACTGCTCGTATTTTTCTCTCGGGTCGTTGGCGCGGCTGTTCCGACGCACCGGGTTCGAGGTGCTACACCTCGAGCTCGACTACGACGATCAGTACCTGCTGATCGAGGCGCGGCCCTCTTCGGTGCCCGCTGCGGGTGAACCCCTCGACCTCGAAGACGACATGGACGCCCTGCGATCTGGTGTGGTGACCTACCGCGACGGCTATGCCAAGACGCTCGATCGATGGGGCACCGAGTTCGCTCGGCTGGCGGCCGAGGGTGGTCGGCCGGTCATCTGGGGCGCGGGCTCAAAGGGCGTGTCGTTCCTGACCAATCTGGGAACCGACGCAATCGAGTATGCGGTCGACATCAACCCGACCAAGCACGGATTCTTCATGGCCGGGACCGGTCAGGAGATCGTCGGGCCCGACTTCCTTGCCGCGTATCAGCCTCAGCTGGTCGTGGCGATGAACCCCATCTATATGCGCGAGATCCAGGCCGATCTCGATCGCCTGGGGGTCGACGCGCGGCTGACAGCCGTCTGATCGGTTGGCGAAACTGTAAGGGTTCGGCTGGCGCGGCGTTTGTCTGTTCGCATCAGCGACCTCGATTGTGCCGGACAGGATTTGCCCTGTCCCGACCATCTCGAGTCCTGATAGAAAACGGGTCTTGCCCGCATCGAGGGCACGCCGTCGAAGAAATTGGAACCCGACTTGAGAACCCCCAAGCGTATCCTCGCCCGCCTGCTCACGGTAGTGGTGCTGGCCACCAGCCTGGTAGTGATACCAGCCACCCAGGCCAGCGCGGCGCCCGTGTCGGCCGACGACTTCAACGGGTCGTCGATAAACACCAGCCTCTGGAAGAACTCGGTGGCCTCAGGGGCCTCCGTTTCCCATACGGGTGCCCAGGCTGCGCTGCTGGTTCCGGCCGGCTTCACGCCCTACAGCCCGTGGGTTTCGGGTAATCGCACGGCGACGATCTACCAGGAGATCACCGACGACGACCTCGACGTGGTAGCCGCGTTCGCAACCGTTCCGAACGAGGCCTATCAGATCCAGGGCATCCTGGTTTCTGACGCCGCGAACAGCACGTTCATTCGATTCGACGTGTACTTCGACGGTACCGCCGTGCACGCGTTCGCCGCCGAGCCGTCGGCGTCGACGACTCCCCTCATCGACACCGTTGTCCCGAACGCGAACCACGCCAAGTTCGTTCGGGTGGCGTATGACAACACCTCGGGTAACTGGACCCTGTTCACCTCAGACGTCGCCAATCCGGGCGCCTGGGCCGACCACGGAACCTTCAACCGTCCGATGGACCTCGGGCGTGCCGCCGTGTTCTCGGGTAGCTCCTACACCTCTGCGGGCCAGCCCGTTCCGGGTCACGTCGCGTTCGTCGATTACTTCGGCCCCTTGCCGATTCCTGGTGCCGCACTGGGGTCTGGCGCCGATTCCCAGAACCCCGTCAACTCGACGCCCACGATCGAAGCGACCTCGTCTTCGATGAAGGTCACCTGGACCACCAACGAGCCAACGATCTCGAAGCTGCGGGTCAACGGCGGCACGGCTGTGACCGCCGAAACCGACACCGGCACCTACGGCCTCAATCACGAGGTCATGCTCACCGGCCTCGCCCCGGCGACCACCTACAACCTCACGATCACCTCGACCGACTTCAACGGCCGCACTGACTCCGACGGCAGCCAGGCATCTACCCAAAGCGACGACGGCAGCCCCAGCATCGAGTTCTTCTACGGCGACGAACAAACCGTCGGAGCTCGAGGTGACGCACAACGCTGGTTCAACCTGATCGGAAACGTCGCCGACGCCAACCAGATAACCAGCATCACCTACAAATTGAACGGCGGAGCGAGCACCGCCGTGAACATCGGTCCTTCTCCTTCCGGCGCACCCCGCCGACTCGATGCCGTCGGCGATTTCAACGTCGACGTTCTGTTGTCGAGCCTCACGCTCGGAGAGAACACGATCGAGGTGACCGCACGCGACGAGTTCGGTAACGAAACGTCGAGGACCGCGACCGTCATCAAGGTCGACGGCGAGGTCGTTCCGGCGGTCGGTATCGATTGGTCCAAGGTGGACGATCTTGGCTCTTCGGTTTCGCCGGTCGATGGAGATTGGGAGATCCAGGGTTCGGGTCTGCGGTCGGTGGCGCCCGGCTACGACCGCATCATCGCCATCGGGGACACCTCGTGGACCAGCTACGAAGTGTCGACGACCTTCACGGTCAACTCCGTCACGGCCGACCGCGATGATCAGCCATCGAACGGCGCTGGGGTAGGGGTGTTCGTGCGCTGGAACGGACACAACGACTCGCTGTTGAGCGGCAGCCGTCCCGCGGTCGGCTTCTATCCTGACGCCAGCGCCGACCCGACGCCCTTCGGCGCCCTCATGTGGCTCGCCGACCCTGATGCACCCGATCCCGATGAGATCCAGATCCTCGAGGCCGACACCGGTCAAGCCATCGCCCAGCCCGCCGGATCTGCGCTCGACTTCGCCCCAGGATCGACGTACAACCTGCGGGCCAAGGTCGAGGGCAACACATACAGCCTCAAGATCTGGACCAGTGGCACCAGCGAGCCTGGCTCTTGGTTGACCTACACCGCCGACGGCGACGATCCCAACAGTGGTTCTCTGGCGTTGGTTGCACACGAGACCGATGCGACGTTCGGTCCGGTTGTGATCACCCCGCGCGACCCATCGGGCAGCAGCCGTGCGGCCACCCCCAGTGTGTCGCCGTCTGGTGGGGTGGTCGGCCAGAGCACCACTGTCGCTGTCGACCTTCCTGCGGGAGTGGTGGTTCACTACACCACCGACGGATCGACTCCCACACCGCTGTCGCCGGTTTACACCTCTTCGGTCCCTGTTGCCTCGACGATGAAGTTCATCGCCTACCAGGCCGACAAGGATCCCAGCAACGTGCTCACGGCAAACTTCACTGTCAATGCGGCACCCACCGTCTCTGCCGGTGCAGACGCGTCGATCGATCCGGGGGCGACCGCCACGCTTGGCGGCTCGGTCACCGATGATGGTGCAACTGGCAGCCTCGACATCGCCTGGAGCAAGGCCTCTGGCCCAGGCACCGTGAACTTCGCCAACGCCGGCGCAGCCTCGACCACCGCCACCTTCTCGGTTCCCGGCACCTATGTCCTCGTCCTCACGGCCGACGATGGCCAAGAGGTACGGTTCGACCAGGTCACCGTGCAGGTCGGGGGCGACGGATACTGGCTGGCCAATGGGCAGGGTCGGGTGGTCGCTTTCGGCGACCTCGAGAATCTCGGCGATCTGTCCGGCGTCCAGCTGGGTTCACCCGTGTCGGCAATTGCCGCCAACCGCACCCGAACCGGCTACTGGCTCGCCCAGCAAAACGGTGCCATCACCGAGTTCGGGTCGTCGCCTGATGTGGGCGGACTCGACGTGCTGAACATCACCCCCGCGTTTCCCATCGTCGACATGGCTGCCACATCGACAGGTCAGGGCGTTTACCTGCTCGGTGAAGATGGCGGCGTATTCGCCTTCGGCGACGCGGAGTTCTACGGCAGTACGGGCAATATCGCCCTCGACCAGCCGATCGTCAGCATGGCCAACCACGCGACCGGCAAGGGCTACTGGTTCGTGGCGCTCGATGGCGGTGTGTTCACCTTCGGTCCCGACGCGCCGTTCCTCGGCTCGGTGCCCGAGGTCGTGCCTTACTCTCAGCTCGCAGCAGACGTCGTTGCGATGGCGGTCACCCCGTCGGGTAACGGCTATTGGCTGGTCGCTGCCGACGGTGGCATCTTCGCCTTCGGTGACGCCGAGTTCTATGGTTCGATCCCCGGCGTGCTGCCACCCGGTACCCAGCTCGATCAACCGATCGTTGGCGTCGTAGCCACCCCGACGGGTAACGGCTATTGGCTTGTGGCTGCCGATGGTGGTGTATTCAGCTTCGGTGATGCCGAGTTCTTCGGCGCCGACCCGACCATTGGGCTCGTGGTCGGTCTGGCCTAGCGAGTCGGCCGTCGCAGACTTGAACACGGTCTGCGACGGCCGACGAGAATCGCAGCCGACGACTCAGGACGTGCCAGATGATCAACCGTTGTCCAGCCTGCGAAGGAACCAGGCGCGAATCCGTATTCCAGATGCGCGGCGTTCCGGTCTTCTGCAACGTCTTGTTCACCAGTCGCCAGGATGCCGAGGCTGCGGCGCTGGGCGACATCGACCTGGTCGTATGCCCTGACTGTTCGCTGTTGTACAACGCGGCCTTCGACGACCAGATCGTCGACTACTCGCCCGCCTACGAGAACAGCCTTCACCATTCGGCGGTGTTCCGGGACTTTGTCGAGGGTCTGGCAGACCGCCTCATCTCGACCTACGGGATTCGGGACGCCGACATCGTCGAGATCGGCGCAGGTGGTGGCCTGTTCTTGAACCTGCTCTGCGAGAAGGGCGCCAACCGTGGATTCGGCTACGACCCGTCCCACGACCCTCAGCGCTACCAGAGCCACCCGTTGGTGACCGTCGTGGCCGAGCCTTACCCCGAGACTCTCGATCATGCGGCCAAGCTCGTGTGTTCGCAGCATGTCCTCGAACACCTCACCGATCCGCGGACGCTCGTTTCGACCGTACGCCGATCGCTCGAAGACTTGCCCGAGGCCGTCGTGTATCACGAGGTTCCAGACGCCACGCACATGGTCGAACAGGTGGCGATCTGGGACCTGATCTACGAACACGTGTCTTACTTCTCGGCCACCAGCCTGGCTCAACTCCACCGCTCGTGTGGCTTCGAGGTTCTCGAAACCCGCACCGACTTCGGAGGCCAGTTTCTCTCGATCGAAGCGGTGCCCGGCTCGGTGTCCACAGAGGTCGTCGACCCGACAGCCGATCTGGAGCGAGCCCGGTCCTTCGGCTCTGACGCCGCAGCGCGTATTTCAGAGTGGTCTGATCGTCTGAGCGAACTCGTCTCCGACGGTCCCACGGTGATCTGGGGCGCCGGTTCGAAGGGCGTCCAGTTCCTCAACGCGGTCGATGGAGCCGACGCCGTAGTGGCGGCCGTCGACCTCAACCCGCACAAGTGGGGGCGCTTCGTACCCGGTGGCGGCCATCCGGTGATCGGCCCCGACAGTCTGGTCGAGCTGGCGCCGAGCCACGTGATAGCGATGAATCCGATCTATGCCCAAGAGATTGCCGATCAACTGTCCGATCTCGGGTTGGCTGCCCGGGTGCACTCGATGTGAGCTGTTCAGCTTGCACGCTCGACACGCCCTAGCCTCTTTGTTCGACGGCAGGAGGCACCGGGCTTGAGTGAACTGAGCGACACGTTGATCGTGCTCGGCACGGCCGTTGGTGGCACTGCGGTGCTGACCCCCATCGTTCGGCGCATCTCGTTCAAGGTCGGTGCCGTTGTCCAGCCCGACGCTCGCCGGGTGCACGAGGTGCCTACGGCCACCCTGGGCGGCGCGGCGATGTTCGCCTCGTTCCTCATGGCGTTTGCGGTTGCCTCTCGCCTCGACACGTTCTCGGAGGTGTTCAGCAGAACCTCCGAGCCCCTCGGTGTGGTTGCGGGCGCCGCCGTGATCTTCTTCGTAGGTGCGCTGGACGACCTGCGGCCCGTGTCGGCACCGGCCAAGCTCGCCGGGCAGGTGCTGGCGGCAAGCACGCTGTACCTGCTGGGCGTCACCCTCTTCTTCGTGCGTGTTCCCTTCGGGGGTTTGTGGGGTCTGTCGCCTGACATCGTCCCGTTGATCACCGTCTTTTGGGTGGTGTTGATGGCCAACGCCATCAACGTCATCGACGGCCTCGATGGGCTCGCCGCCGGCATCGTCGCCATCGCGGCCGGGGCGTTCTACCTCTACAACCAGGAGTTGCTCGATGCAGGGCTGATCAATTCGGCCAACGTGGGCCCGCTCATCGCGCTGGTTGCGTTCGGCTGTTGCCTTGGGTTCCTGCCACACAACTTCCACCCCGCCCACATCTTCATGGGCGACAGCGGTGCGCTGCTGTTGGGTCTGTTGATGGCGGCGTCCACCATGACCACCGGAGGCCGAGTCGTCGATCAGTTCTCGGGCCAGGTCTACTTCTTCTTTGCTCCGATGATCATCCCCTTCGTCGTGCTGGGTGTGCCGTTGTTCGACACGGCCTGGGCCGCGATCCGCCGGGCCCGCCAACGCGTTCCGATGAGCCAGGCAGACAAGAACCACCTGCACCACCGGCTCATGGCGTTGGGTCATGGACATCGCCGCTCGGTGCTCATCTTGTGGGGTTGGACAGCGCTGCTGTCGGGGGTCGTCCTGTATCCGACGATCACCGGCGATGGTGACGGGGTCGTTCCGTTCGCAGTCGGAGCGCTGGGTCTGCTGCTGTACACGATGTTCCACGGTGGCATCCGGCGAACCGCCACCTGAAAACTGCAGGTTTCGCGCATCTGAAGGTTGCGCCGAACATCGGCCGTCGAATAGCTTGTGCATGTATTCACAAGCTCCGGTCAGTCACCGGTCATTACATGCCGCGCGGCCTCTCGACCACGACCCCAACGGTCGGTTAGGGTTCCTCGCGGCATGATTCATGCCAAGACACCGAGCGCCAAGACACCGAGCAATCGAACCGCTCAAAACGATTCTGATCACCTGATGGACCTGGCCGCCAAGCGCGAACTCAACAACGGATTCGGCGACTCGCTTTCGCGCGCCTTCGAGCTCGCGGTGACGCCCGCTGTGTTCGCCGGATTCGGCTACCTCATCGATCGGCTGTTGGGCATCGTTCCGGTGTTCACGATCGCACTGATGGTCCTGGCAGTGTTCGGCGAGCTCGTCCTTTGGTGGTATCGCTACGACTACAAGATGTCGCAGCTCGAACAAGAACTCATCGCCAAGCGTTCGAGCGGCTCTGACGCTCAGGCCCCTTCGCAAGCTCCGGTCAAGGCGAAGGTCTTCGATGACGCCCGGCTGCCAACCGGCGTAACGCTCGACACCGCGCTTCCCACCGTCGACCCCTCGGGGGCGACCGAGCCAGAAGAGGCACGATGAGCGATCTGATGACGACTCGGCTCGAGGGCCCCGCACCCGAGCAGCAGATTGCGCTCGACATGGTCAAGCGTGCGCTGCCCGTGGTGCCCGTACTGCTCCTGCTCACCCTCGGCATCTGGGGCGTCAACGGCGCTTTGTCCGCCGGCTACGGCGTCGCGCTCATCTTGCTCAACTTTCTTCTCGCTGCGGGCCTGTTGGCCTGGAGCGCCCGCATCTCCCTCGGCATGTTGATGGGGGCCGCCCTGTTCGGCTTCCTGATACGCCTGGGACTGATTTCGCTGGCCATCTGGTTGGTGAAAGACGCATCGTGGGTCGAGCTGGTTCCGCTCGGCCTGACGGTCATCGTCACCCATCTCGGGCTTTTGGTCTGGGAAACGCGCTACGTTTCTGCGTCGCTTGCCTTTCCCGGTCTCAAGCCTTCAACCGACAACTCAAAGAACCAGAGGTAGACGAAGGTGATCTTCGGTCTCGAGTTCCCAACAATCGAACATCTAGTCGAGTGGCCCGGATTCTGGGGCGACACGACCGGCTCGGGCGATTGGCATGCACTTAACAAGATCGGCCTGTCGGCGCTCATCGCCACGGCGACCACCCTGGCGATCTACTTCATCGCGGCCAGCAAGGCCAAGACCCGCATGGTGCCATCCGGCGTGCAGACCATCGCCGAGGCGGGCATCGACTTCATCGACAACGGCATCATCGATCAGACGATGGGCGAAGAGGGCAGGGGCTGGAACCCGTTCCTGTTGTCGATCTTCAGCTTCGTTCTGATCACGAACCTGTTCGAGATCATCCCCGGTTGGCAGATGCCCGGCAACGCACGCATGGCCTTCCCGGCACTTCTTGCCCTCGTGGTGTGGGTTGCCTTCATCGGAACCGGCATCAAGCACCAGGGCCCGGCCTACTTCAAGAACGCGGTCATACCGCCCGGCGTGCCGGGTGCGCTCTTGCCGCTCGTGGCTCTGATCGAGTTCGTCTCGACCTTCCTGGTCCGCCCCTTCTCGTTGGCCGTGCGACTCTTCGCCAACATGCTCGCCGGGCACATCCTGCTCGTCACCTTCGTGGTTCTGTGCGAATCGCTCTGGACCACCGAGTGGTTTGCGGTGTTCTTGCCGCTGCCGTTCATCATGCTGGTGTTGCTCACCGGGTTCGAGCTCATGGTCTCGTTCCTTCAGGCATACATCTTCACGATCCTGGCGGCCGTCTACATCGGCTCGTCGCTGCACGCGGATCACTGATTTACAACTGTTCGACCCAATAGTGACCCCTCGGGTCACTCCAAAGCCGGCCCGAGAGGGTCGCAATCAACAAGGAAGAAAACCCAATGGAACTGCTTGCGCAGATCGCTGGTGAGGACCAGATCGCTTTCGGCGAGGCTGTGTCGGCCGGTTTCGCTTATGGCCTCGCTGCCATCGGCCCCGGCATCGGCATCGGCTACCTCGTCGGCCAGTCGGTCCAGGCCATGGCCCGCCAGCCCGAGGCCGCCGGCATGGTGCGGACCACGATGTTCCTCGGTATCGCTTTCACCGAGGCGCTCGCCCTCATCGGTTTCGTCGTGTTCATCCTTCTGAAGTTCGCCTGATCCAGGAGACTTAGCCGATGAACATCCAACTAATCGCCGCGGAGGGGCCTAACAACCCGATCCTCCCGGTGACAAACGAGATCATCTGGGGCAGCATCTCCTTCTTCTTGCTCTTGGTGCTGTTGGCCAAGCTGGCCTATCCGGCCATGCGCAAGGCCATGGACGACCGTTCTGCGAAGATCCAGGGCGATCTCGACGCGGCAGAAAACGCCAAGGCCGAGGCCGAGGCTCTGCGCGCCGAGTACGACGCCAAGATCGCCGAGGCCAAGGCCGAGGCATCGAGGATCCTCGAAGAAGCCCGCGCCGAGGCCGAGGCTGTCCGCTCCGAGCGCATCGGCGCCATCGACGGTGAAATCGCCGCCATGCGCGCCCAGGCCGATGCCGACATCGAGGCTGCCAAGGCCCGTGCCATGAGCGAGATGCGCTCGCAGGTCACCGCACTTGCGGTTGGTGCTGCAGAACGCATCGTCGAGCAGTCGCTCGACGCCGACGCCCAGGCTCAGCTGGTCAACAACTTCATCGACCGGGTCGGCGCCCAGAACTGACAGGGTCACGCCGGCCGAGGTCGGCTCACCACTAGCGGCCCGAGGGCCGCAATCAACGAGGAACACACGTATCGATGAGTGACAAGATCGACGGCTACGCCGCAGCGGTTACCGCCGTGGCATCGTCAGAGGGCATCCTCGACAGCATCGCCGACGAGTTCTACCGGTTCGCGCGCGCTGTCGAGTCCAGCGACGAACTGCGAGAAACCCTTAGCGACCGCAACCTTCCGTCGGGGCGGCGCCTGGGTATCGTCGACGACCTGCTGAAGAGTGCGCATCCGGTCACCACCAGCCTGGTGGCGATGCTGGTCAGCGCCGAGCGAGTTGGCGACATCGCCGAGATCGCCAATCGGGTCACCTCGATGGCAGCCGAGGCTCGCGGACAACGCGTCGCCGAGGTTCGCAGCGCCATTCCTCTTTCCCAAGACCAAATCGACCGCCTGTCCGATGCTCTGGGTCGGGCCACGGGCAATCCGGTCGATGTCAAGGTCATCATCGATCCGACCGTTCTGGGTGGCCTCGTCGCCCAGGTCGGCGACACCGTCATCGACGGGTCTGTGAAGACCCGTCTCGAGAAGCTCAAGGAACGGGTCTGAGACAATGACTGACCTCAACTTCGATATCGCATCCATCACCGACGCCATCCGTACGAACCTCGAGGGCTTCGACGCCGACATCGAGTCGGGCACCATCGGGCGCATCATCGAGGTCGGTGACGGCATCGCACGCGTCTCTGGCCTCCCCAACGCTGCGGTCAACGAGCTTCTCGAGTTCCAGAGTGGCGACGTCGGCTTGGCGCTGAACCTCGACGAGGACTCGATCGGCGCCGTGGTGCTCGGAGCGATCGAAAAGATCGAGGAAGGCCAATCGGTCAAGGCGACCGGTCGAATCCTCTCGGTTCCCGTCGGCGACGGCCTCATCGGGCGCGTTGTCAACGCCCTGGGCGAGCCCATCGACGGTAAGGGCCCGCTGCAGAACGTCGTCGAGCGCCGTATGGAGATCCAGGCGCCGGGCATCATGGGCCGCAAGCCGGTGCACGAGCCCATGCAGACCGGCATCAAGGCCATCGACTCGCTGATCCCCATCGGCCGAGGCCAGCGCGAGCTCATCATCGGCGACCGCAAGACCGGCAAGACCGCCATCGCCACCGACGCCATCCTGAACCAGAAGGGTTCGGGCATGAAGTGCATCTATGTGGCCATCGGTCAAAAGGCTTCCTCGGTTGCCCAGACGGTCGCCACCCTCGAAGAGCTCGGCGCCATGGAATATACCGTCGTGGTGGTGGCCGCGGCCTCCGATGCTGCACCGTTCAAGTACCTGGCCCCGTACGCCGGGTGCGCCATGGGTCAGCACTGGATGGACACCGGCGACCACGCCTTGGTGGTCTACGACGACCTCTCCAAGCAGGCCGAGGCCTATCGTCAGATGTCGCTGCTGCTGCGCCGTCCGCCAGGGCGCGAGGCATACCCGGGCGACGTCTTCTACCTCCACAGCCGCCTGCTCGAACGTGCGGCCAAGCTCAGCGACGAACTGGGTGCAGGCAGCCTCACGGCCCTCCCTGTAATCGAGACCAAGGCCGGCGATGTGTCGGCGTTCATTCCCACGAACGTCATCTCGATCACCGACGGTCAGATCTTCTTGCAGGACGACCTGTTCAAGTCGGGTGTTCGCCCCGCCATCGACGTCGGCATCTCGGTTTCCCGAGTTGGTTCGGCCGCCCAGACCAAGGCCATGAAGTCGGCTGTGGGCACGCTCAAGTCCGACCTTCAGCAGTTCCGTGAGCTCGAGGCATTCGCCGCCTTCGGTTCCGACCTCGACGCCGTGTCCCAGGCCCAGCTCGACCGTGGCTACCGCCTCACCGAGCTGCTCAAGCAGGGCATCAACTCGCCGGTGCCGATGGAAGAGCAGGTCGTCAGCATCTATGCGGGCACTCGCGGTCACCTCGACAAGATCGCCGTGCCAGACGTTGGTGCATTCGAGACAGCGTTGCTGGATCACTTCCGGAGCCGCCATAACGGCCTGCTCTCCAGCATTCGCGAAACCGGCAACGTCGACCTCGATGACCTCGAGAACATCGTCTCGGAGTTCGCTTCTAACTTCCAGGGAAGTGCGGCCTCGGCGGGCATCACCGTCGATCCCGAAGCGCAGCCCGATGCTTCGAGCAACATCGTCGACTCCGACATCACGATCCCAGAGCGTGACATCACCCGACCCGAAGAAGACTGAGGGGCAGTTCTAAGCCATGGCTGGCGGACAGGAACGAATCCTTCGTAGGCGGATCAGCTCGATCCAGTCGACGAAGAAGATCACGAGGGCGATGGAGCTCATCGCAGCCACGCGCGTCGTCAAGGCGATGCAGCGTGCAAATGCGGCGCGTCCCTACGCCGCCCGCATGACCTCTGCAATCGAGGACCTGGCCGCCGGTGGTGCCGGTGCCAATCATCCCCTGATGCGACAGGCCGAGCAGATCAACAAGGTCGGCATCGTCGTCATCACCTCAGACCGGGGTTTGGCCGGGCCGTACAACTCGTCGGTCATCAGGGCGGCCGAGCGTGAGGTCATGGCTGCCCAGACAGAGGGCAAGGACTACAGCCTCATTCTCATCGGCAAGAAGGCGCGCGACTACTTCCGGTTCCGCAACTATCGCATCGATGCCTTCTTCGAAGGAATGACCGACTCGCCGACCTACGACGATGCCAAGGCGGTCGCCGACCGTGTTGCCGAGGCCTTCAACGAGGGCGGCGTCGACCAGGTGATCCTCGCCTACCAGGAGTTCGTCTCGATCGGTACCCAGCGGGCCGTGCTGCGACAGTTCCTTCCGCTCGAAGGCCTCAGCGTGGTTGCCTCTGAAGGTGATGCGGCCGCCAGGGCCAGCTACAGCTTCGAGCCTTCGCCAGAAGGCGTGCTCGAAGCCCTGCTGCCTCGATATGTCGAGTCGCGCTTGTTCTCGGCCCTGCTCGATGCCAGCGCGTCCGAGCATGCCAACCGGCAGCGAGCGATGAAGGCCGCCACCGACAACGCGGAAGAGTTGCTCATCAAGCTTCAGCGTGCTCTCAGCCGGGCCCGCCAAGACGCCATCACCACCGAGATCATGGAGATCGTCGGCGGTGCCGAAGCGCTAGGCGGCGGTGCCGACGCCGACAAGGTCAAGGAGCTGCTGTTGGTAGGAGCAGCCGTCGGCGGCGCCCCGACCTCGGCTGCCCACTCGCTCATGGCGTCTGCTGCCGGCGGTTCTGGCCCTGTTCAGCCGGCTCCACAACCCGCGCCGCCAGCACCGAAGCCCGATATCGACATCGATTTCGCCGCCGCCCCCGAGCCTGCGTCGCAGGACGGCCCATACGGTCCGGGTTCGCACGCACCGCTTCCTGACAACTCGGCCCCCGATGGCTTCACCATCAAGGGCAACGCAGACTCGATGCTGTATCACCGGCCCTATAGCCGCAGCTACCGAGCGACCCTTGCCGAGGTTTGGTTCGACACCCCCGAACGGGCCGAGGCTGCGCGCTTCAAGCTCGCTGGGTCGCACCCCAAGAACTAGGCCTCAGGGCCTTGCAGATCGCAACAACCAACAGACCACGCCAGGAAACGACTCCGGTCGTCCCTCCAACCAGGAGCACACCACAGACATGACTGTCACCGACGAAGCACCCACGCTCAAGCAGGGCAAGGTCGTCTCGATCGCCGGTCCGGTGATCGACGTCGAGTTCCCACAACATGCGCTGCCCGAGATCAACACCGCGCTCGTTCGAGGTCGTGGTCGACGGCGAGTCGACGACGATCATGGCCGAGGTGGCCCAGCAGATCGGTCACAGCCGCATCCGAGCGATCGCACTCAAGCCGACCGACGGTTTGACCCGAGGCACTCCGGTCACCAACACCGGCGCCGGCATCATGGTTCCGGTCGGTGATGCAACCCTGGGCCACGTGTGGAACGTAATCGGCGAGCCTCTCGACGTTCCGGTCGAGTCGGTGCAGGTCAAGGAGCGGTGGCCGATTCACCGCCCGGCACCTCTGTTCGACGCCCTCGAGCCCTCGGCCAAGATGTTCGAGACCGGTATCAAGGTCATCGACCTGCTCACCCCTTACAAGGAGGGCGGCAAAATCGGTCTGTTCGGTGGTGCCGGCGTGGGCAAGACCGTTCTGATCCAGGAGATGATCACCCGCGTGGCCACCAACCACGGTGGTGTGTCGGTGTTCGCCGGCGTGGGCGAACGCACCCGTGAGGGCACCGACCTGTTCATCGAGATGGGCGAGGCCAAGATGGGTGCCGGCGAAGACGCCGCGACCGTGTTGTCCAAGGCCGCCCTTGTGTTCGGTCAGATGGACGAGCCCCCTGGCGTGCGCCTGCGTGTTGCACTGGCCGGCGTCACCATGGCCGAGTACTTCCGCGATGTTCAGGGCCAGGACGTGCTGCTGTTCATCGACAACATCTTCCGGTTCGTACAGGCGGGTTCCGAGGTGTCGACCCTGCTCGGCCGTATGCCATCGGCCGTGGGTTATCAGCCCACACTGGCCGACGAGATGGGCGACCTGCAGGAGCGCATCACCTCGACCCGCGGCAAGTCGATCACCTCGCTGCAGGCCGTGTACGTCCCCGCTGACGACTACACCGACCCGGCACCGTTCACCTCGTTCACCCACTTCGACGGAACTACCGAGCTCAGCCGTGACATTGCGGCCCTTGGTATCTATCCGGCCGTCGACCCGCTGTCGTCGACCTCGACGATCCTGCAGCCCGACGTCGTCGGCGACCGTCACTATCGCGTAGCCCGCCGTGTGCAGGAGATTCTCCAGCGCTACAAGGAGCTGCAGGACATCATCGCCATTCTCGGCCTCGACGAACTCTCAGAAGAGGACCGCATCACCGTCGACCGTGCCCGCAAGGTGCAGCGCTTCTTGTCGCAGCCGATGTTCGTGGCCGAGGTGTTCACCGGCCAGGCCGGCATCTTCACGCCGGTCGACGAGACGATCGAGTCGTTCGAGGCTCTGGTCAGCGGCGAGCTCGACCACCTGCCCGAGCAGGCCTTCTACATGGTCGGCGGCGCCGAGTCTGCCATGGCCAAGGCCGCCGAACTGCAGAAGAACGCCTGACGTCCCCCTCGGGGGTCCGGAGAAGAGAATCGATGAACGTAGAACTCGTCTCGCCAGAGCAGGTGTTGTGGTCTGGTGAAGCAACCCAGGTGCTCACCCGAACCCTCGATGGGGACATAGCCTTCCTGGACGGCCACGCTCCGTTCCTCGGTGCCTTGGCCATCGGTGTGGTCCAGATCTGGTCGACCGACAACCCAGAGCCGATCAGGGCTGCCGTGCACGGTGGTTTCATCGAGGTCAGCAACAACACGGTGTCGGTTCTGTCCGACATCGCCGAACTCGCTGGTGACATCGACGTCGAGCGGGCCCGTGCAGCGCGCGACGGAGCCAAGGCCATCCTTGCCATCGACGAACACGATTCGGTGGCCGCGGTTGCGCTCGAGCGTGCCGAAACACGACTGATTGCTGCGGGCGAGATCGTCGACGCTCACTGACCGTTACACCGGGATCATTTGGGGATTGATGATCTCGGTCAGGTGGGCTACGGTACGGCCCGCTCAAACAGTGTGACCGACGCCACGTCGGTAACTGAAGCCACCGACCATCTACAGGGGGAAATGTGACGCTCGTCGAAGAGCAGTCCGGACGCACCGGAACTGGCGCCCGCACGGTCGCATCGATGGCGAAAGGTTGGGCCACTCGCACACCCGAAGCGGTGGCCATGCGCGAAAAGGACTTCGGCATCTGGCGGGAGTACACCTGGGAGCGCACCTGGGACCTCATCGAGACCGCTGCCCACGGCCTGCTGGCCCTGGGTGTAGAGCCTGGCGATCGCGTGGCGATCCACTCCGAGGATCGTCCCGAGTGGGTCATCCTCGACCTGGCTACGGTGGCAGTGCGCGGAGTCACCGTCGGTCTGTATCCCACGAACCCCACCGCAGAGGTCGACTACCTGGTCGGCGACTGCACGCCTTGCGTGTTCTTCGCCGAAGACCAGGAGCAGGCCGACAAGGTGCTCAGTGTCGATGCCGAGACCGCCTCGTGCATCCGCAAGATCATCTTCACCGAGCCGCGCGGTTTCGGCGACTACGACGACCCGCGCCTCGTGTTCTGGGACTCGTTCCTCGAGATGGGTCGCGAGCACAGGGCGGCCAACCCGGGCGCGGTCGACACCCGCATGGCCGAGGCCACCGACGACGACATCATGACGCTGGTCTACACGTCGGGCACCACCGGGCCTCCCAAGGGTGCGATGCTCACCAACAAGAACGCCGCGTTCGCAATCGAGAAGATCATCAACATCGAGGGCCGGATGCCCGATGGCACCCCGCCCAATCAAAAGGATCTGATCGTCACCTACCTGCCGCTGTGTCACGTGGCAGAGCGGGTGTTCTCGACCTGGACGATGGTCGGCAACGGCCCTTGCCTCAACTTCGCAGAGTCCATCGACACGGTGGCGCTGAACCTGCGCGAGGTGCAGCCCACGCTGTTCTTCGCCGTGCCCCGCATCTGGGAGCGCCTCCACGCTACGGCGCTCATCAAGGGTGCAGACGCCAGCCGCTTCAAGCGACTGTGGCTCAACTTCGGCAACGCCCTTGCCAAGAAGGTGGGCCGCACCAAGGTGCAAAACGGCGGCGAGCACACGTTTGGTAGCCGCATCCTGGCTGCCATCGGCTTCGTACTGGTGTTCCGCTCGATGCGCGAGCGAATCGGCCTCAGGTATGTGCGTCACGCCGGAACCGGCGCGGCACCAATCGCCCCAGAGGTGCTCGAGTTCTTCATGGGCATCGGCGTGCCTGTCTTCGAGCTCTACGGCATGACCGAGAACTCGGCCGTGGCCACCTGCAACTTCCCGGGTCGTCTCAAGCTGGGCACCGTCGGTGAGCCCTACCCCGGCACCGAGCTGCGCCTCGACCCCGAGACCGGCGAGATCCAGTGCAAACACGATGGTGTGTTCGCCGGTTACTGGAACAAGCCCGACAAGACGGCCGAGACCATGACCGACGACGGCTGGCTCATGACCGGAGATGTCGGCGAGTGGGTCGACGGTACCCACGTGCGCATCATCGACCGCATCAAGCACATCATCATCACGTCGGGCGGCAAGAACATCTCGCCATCCGAGATCGAGAACAGCCTGAAGACCTCGCCCTACGTCAAGGAGGCGATGGTCATCGGCGACGGGCGCAAGTACCTGTCTGCACTCATCGGAATAGAGCTCGAGACCGTGGGCAACTGGGCCCTGCGTCAGAGCATCCCCTACACGACCTACCGCGACCTGTCCGAGAAGCCCGAGGTCATCGAGCTGATCCAAAAGGTCGTGGACGAGACGAACGAGAAGTTCGCCCGGGTCGAGAACGTACGCAAGTTCAAGCTCCTGCCCAAGGAGCTCGATCACGAAGACGGCGAGCTGACGGCGACCCAGAAGATAAAGCGCAGCTCGATGATGGAGATGTTCGGCGACCTCGTGGAGGAAATGTATAAATGAGCACCCTCGGCATGCTCGCCCAGGCGGGCACCGGGGCCACGTTCCTACAGACGCTGGTCAAGGCGGTCGCCCTCGGCTGCGTCTACATGATCATGGGACTTGGCTTCGTCATCATCTTCAAGGGCACGCAGGTGCTCAACTTCGCCGCCGGCGCCCTATCGATGACCGGTGCGATGGTGCTCACCATCCTGGTCGCAGATGGCGGCCTGCCGTTCTTGCCGCTGTCGAATCCGCTGGCACCTGACGAGGGTGTCACCCCCGGCATTCCGCAATGGCTGCTGAACGTCGGCTTGGCCCTGCTCATCGCTGCGCTGATCGGCCTGGTGGTCGAACGCATCGCCATCAGGCCCATGGTCGGACAACCCCTATTCGCCATGGCGGTCATCACCCTGGGCGTCGAGCTGGCCATCAGGCCATTCAACCTCGACGCCACCGCCCTGACCGGCCGCTCGTTGAACGTGCCGTGGGGTGCAGAATCGTGGGAGGTAGCGGGCGCAATCGTGCCGAAGTCCTACGTCGCAGCGATGATCTTCGCGGCGGTTGCCGGCGTGGCTGTGGTGCTGTTCTACCGGTCGCGTCTCGGCGTGGCGATGAGGGCCGTTGCGTTCGACCAAGAGGCCGCCATGGCCCAGGGCATCGACGTGGGGCGCGTATTTGCCATCGCATGGGCGCTCGGTGTGGCCTTGGCCGCCTTGGGCGGCATCGTCTACGGCATGGCACCGTTCCCGCCAGGTGGCAGCGTCAGCCAGGAGGTTCACCCCATCCTGGCGTTCCGAGTGTTGCCCGTGATCGTGTTGGGCGGCCTCGACTCGGTCATCGGCGCCGTCTATGGCGGCTTGATGATCGCTGCGGCCGAGGTGTTCGCCGGCCAGTACCTGGCCGACTACGGAAGCACCCTTGGCCCCGGTTACTCGACCATCGTGCCCTACATCGTCATGATGATCGTCCTGATCGTCAGGCCATTCGGCCTGTTCGGAACGCCTGAGATTCGGAGGGTCTGATCCAATGCTGAGACGACCACTCCTTCGTACGACCTACGAGCAGGACGCTGCGATCTTCCCAACCTGGTTCCAGCGGGGGGCTGTCAGCTTTTTGGCTGTCGGCTGTGTTCTGGCCACGCTCGGCTTCGCATTCTTCGACAACGTGCCCGCCTTCTTCCTGGGCAACCGCTGGATCGACCCCATCAGCAACATGATGCCCCTGGCCATTGCCGCCCTGGGCTTCAACATCCTCGTGGGTGTCGCCGGCCAGGTGTCGCTTGGGCACGCCTTCTTCATGGGCACGGGCGCCTACACGGCGGTGGCCTTGGGCGGCGACGGCGACGGCATCAAGGCATGCGTGCCTTGGCACGACGAGCTCGGCCTGCTCGAAAAGGCAGGCCAGTGTGGCCTCAACCTGCCCATCTGGATCTGGCTGCCGGCGGCAGGTATCGGGGCGGCCTTGGTCGGCCTCATCGTTGCCCCCGCCGCGGTCAAGGTGCGAGGCCTATACCTGGCCATCGCCACTGTCGGCCTGGTGTTCATCGGCCTGCACCTGGGGCGCATGTTCCCCGAGTACGCAGGCGACTTCGAGTCTGGCCGCAAGTGGCCCACCCTCGACTTCAAGCTGTGGAAGGAAGAAGACCCGCTCATCGCCTTCACCGACGACGGCAAGTGGTTTGGCCTGATACACCTCAGCGAAGAGCAAAAACAGCTGTTCTTGCTGATGGGGTTGCTGGTGTTCTTCGCCCTGCTGTCCAAGAACCTGATCCGCTCGCGAACGGGCCGGGCGCTGCAGGCCATCCGAGACCGTGACATCGCTGCCGAGGTCATGGGCGTCCCCGAGTTCAAGTACAAGCGAATCGCCTTCGCCATCAGCTCGGCATACGCCGGCATCGGCGGAGCGCTGTGGGCGTCGTACAACGGACGCTCGTCGCCAGTCGACTACTCGTTGTTCTTGTCGGTCGACTTCATCGCAATTCTGCTGATCGGTGGTGCCGGCACGATGGCGGGCACCCTGCTGGGAACCGTGTTCGTAGAGCTGATCCCCGACATCGTCGAGACCTTCACCGAGTGGCTCATCGACCAGCTCGACGGAAGCGGGCCGGCAAGCTGGATCGCCAACCTGCTGTTGACCTCGGGAAGCGGAGATTTCGGTGCTATCGCCACAGGTGCCGCTGCACCCGGTTGGCCGATGAGCGTGTTCTGGTGGAACTTCGTCATCTACGGCGTCTTGATAATCGTGTTCATGATCTTCGAACCGCTAGGCCTCTATGGCATTTGGCTGAAGGTTCGCAACTACTGGAAGACCTGGCCATTCAGCTACTGACGACCAGCAGACCGGACACCGGCTGTAAGGTCGCGTACAGATCGACTCGGGCCTAGCCAGGCCCGAGACAACAAGCGTGCTGGCGCCATCCTGGTGCCGCCACGACCACCACACCTCAGGAGGGTACAAATGCGAAGAATGCGATGGCTGCTTGCCATGTTGCTCGCGTTCTCGATGATCGCCGCAGCTTGCGGTGACAGCGATGACAGCAGCGATGACGGCGGCACCGATACAACAGCCGATGGTGGCTCGTCCGACGACGGCGGCTCCAGCGACGACGGCGGCTCCAGCGACGACGGCGGCTCGTCCGACGATGGCGGCGACGCCATGGAGGTAGTCACCGGCGATGGCGTCGATGGCAACGTCATCCGCGTCGGCCTCAACGCCGACCTCTCGGGCCCCTTCGCCGCTCTCGTCTCCGAGATCGTCGAAGGCCAGGAGGTCTACTGGGAGGTCTTCAACGAGAACGGCGGTTACAAGGGCTTCACCGTCGAGACCGTTGTGATCGACTCGGGCTACGCCACCGACAAGGGCATCCAGAACTACGAGGAGATGGCTCAGGAAGGCGCCGACGGCGTCTTGATGATCACCGAGAACACCGGTTCTCCGATCACCGCTGCCGTTGCCGAGCAGGCAATCGAGGACAACCTCCTGCTGATTCCGCTCAGCTGGGCGTCGCTGTGGCCAGATCCCGAGATCGGCGCTGCCGTTCTCGAGAAGCAGGCCACCTACTGCATCGAGTCGATCAACGGCGTCGAGTGGCTGAAGGACAAGGTCGAGAGCGAAGGCAAGGAGGCCAAGCTGGCCATCCTCAGCCGTCCGGGTGAGTACGGCGAAGACGGCGCTGCCGGCGCTGCCATCGCCGCTGCCGAACTGGGCATCGAGATCGTGTACGACGGCACCGGCCAGGTAGCCGGCGACGACCGCACCGGCGTTGTGGCCAGCCTTGTGGGCTCGGGCGCCACCATGGTGTGGACGACCATCACCCCAGGCGAGCTGCTCGACATCTTCGGCCAGGCCGTCAGCCAGGGCTTCGACGCCTACTGGTCCGGCAACAGCCCGACGTTCAGCTACCCCGTGCACCTCACCAGCGACTTCGCCGAAGAGTTCGACCAGTACTACTACCAGTCGTTCTACCAGGCACCTTGGGCCGCTGATGTTCCGGGCATGGAGACCCTGATGGCCGAGATGATCGCTCGTCGTCCCGACCTGAACATCTCCGACGTGTACACCACCGGTTGGATCGAGGGCATGATGGCCGAAACGCTCATCCGTGCCGCGATCGACGAAGGTGAACTCACCAGGGAGAAGCTGGTCGAGCTGGCCAACTCGGGCCTCACCGTCGACTTCCAGGGTCTGTCGGCCAACCAGTCGTGGCCGCCGGACTACAACGAAGCCGTCGTTCGCTCGACCTGGATCTATGACGTCGACCTGACCCAGTTCAACGTCATCCCGATGAACCAGGTCACCGCCGATAATCCGGGTGGCACCGGCATCGTTCCGCTCGAGATCGACTACATGGGATCCGTTGCAGGCAGCTATGTCTTCGACGGCCCCTGCATCGAGCCGGCCTCGTAGCACCAACTAGCCGATAGTCGGGCCGGGGCGTTCGTTCGCCCCGGCCCCTATCGCACCGCCTGTCCGTTCAAGCACCGAAAGCACTCTCACCAAAATGCTCCAACTGGCAAACCTCGAGGTCGTCTACAACGAGGTCATTCTCGTTCTGCGCGGCCTGTCGATCGAGGTGCCCGACGGTCATGTCGTGGCGCTTCTCGGTTCAAACGGTGCAGGCAAGACCACCACCGCTCGGGCCATTACCGGGCTTCTAGACGTCCACGAGGGCAAGGCCACGAAGGGCCATGTCACCTGGAACGGGGTCGACATAACCCACTCGAACCCCGCCGCCATCGTCAAGGCCGGTATCTCCCAGGTCATGGAAGGCCGCCGCATCTTCGGCGAGCTGACCGTCGACGAGAACCTCGCAACCGGGGCCTATACCAACCGTGCCAACGAGTCGGCCAACTACGAGCGGGTAATGGAACTGTTCCCCCGCCTCAAAGAGCGTCACACTCAGGTGGCCGGTTACCTGTCGGGCGGCGAGCAGCAGATGTTGGCCATCGGTCGTGCTCTCATGGCCGAACCCAAGCTGCTGATCCTCGACGAGCCCTCCCTGGGCCTTGCGCCGCTGTTGGTCGAACAGGTCCGCGACGTCATCGTCGAAATCAACAAGCAGGGCACCAGCGTCCTGCTGATCGAACAAAACGCAATCATGGCCCTCTCCATCGCCAACTACGGCTACATCATGGAGAACGGCAAGGTCGTCATGGACGGCGACGCCAAGAAGCTCCTGGCCGACGAAGATGTCCAGGAGTTCTACCTCGGCCTTCACGGTGATGAGGGCGAGAAGAAATCCTTCAGGGACGTCAAGCATTACAAGCGCCGCAAGCGCTGGGCTTCGTGAGCACCGGAGAATCCATGTCTGACAACAACCAACAGCCGCTGCTCGAGGTCGAGAACATCACGCTGCGATTCGGCGGTGTTACCGCCATCAACGACGTGTCGTTCAAGGTCAACGAGCGCGAGCTGTTCGCCATCATCGGCCCGAACGGTGCAGGCAAGACTTCGATCTTCAACACGTTGTCGCAGGTGTACCGCCCCCAGGAGGGCGACATCCGCTGGCGCGGCAACTCGATAATGGGCATGCGCCCAGATGCAGTTGCCCACATGGGCATCGCTCGTACGTTCCAGAACATCGAGCTGTTCCCCCAGATGACGGTTATCGACAACCTCCTCACCGGTCGCCACATCCGCATGCACAGCTCGTGGCTGGCCGGCTCTGTATGGCTTGGCAAGGCAAAGAAGGAGGAGATGGAGAATCGGCGTCGCGTCGAGGACATCATCGACTTCCTCGAGATCGAGCAGTGGCGTAAGCACCCCGTAGCCCTGCTGCCCTATGGTTTCCAGAAGCGCGTCGAGCTCGGTCGAGCACTGGCGATGGAGCCCGAGCTGCTGCTGCTGGACGAGCCGGTGGCCGGCATGAATCTCGAGGAAACCGAGGACATGGCTCGGTTCATTCTCGACATCCAGCGCGAGCTCGGCATCGCGATGATTCTCGTCGAGCACGACATGGGCCTGGTCATGGACCTGGCCGATCGCATCATGGTTCTCGACTTCGGCCAGAAGATCTCTGAGGGAACGCCGATCGAGGTTCAGCGCGACCCGGCGGTGATCTCGGCGTACCTCGGCAGCGAAATAGCCCAGGTATCGACCAGCATGGCCAACGAGGTCGCCGGAGCCGTAGACGCCGTCACCGAGTGACGGGCGACGGCATCTGGCCCGTGGCTGGGTCGGTCTAGTCGCGTTTGGCGACGTCTATCGTGGTGCCGTCGAACAAGGCAACCACCCCATTGGGGCCCACCACTTCGCCCGTGTGATGGGTCACCTTTCCCCGCCGCAAGCGGCGCGTCACCGTTACGATCAGCCGGTCGCCGGCGTGGGCAGGGGCGATGTATTGCATATTGGCGGTGCTCGCAAAAGCCATGCTCTCGCCGGCGTTGGAAGCAATCTGCATTGCCGAATCGGCCAAGGTGAACAAGACGCCACCGTGGCAAGTCGAGACTATGTTCAACATCGCCTCGGTGACCGTCATCGCCAGGCGAACCTCGCCGTAACCTCCGTCGACGAACTCGATGTTCAGTGCGCCGGCCGCCGCATCGTTTGAGAACAACGCCTGGGGATCCATCGATGGTGCTCCTGCTCAGCCTCTGGGAGGCTCGGGTAGAGGGCTCGCCAGCAGGTTGGCCGCCGCGCCCCTGAATGCCTGGCCCGAGTCGGGTAGTGCGCCGAAGAACTCGGCCTCTAGTTGGTTCTGGTGGGCGTAGGCGTCGGCTAGTCGGCGGCGACCATCATCGGTCAGCCGCACGGTCACCAGCCGACCGTCGTCGTGGTCGCGGCTGCGGGTGATCAGGCCATCGTCCTCGAGCTTGTTGAGGGCGCTGGAGATGGTGGCGCGTGTGAGACCCGACAGGCGGGCTATCTCACGGGGCTCGAGCTCGCCCATCGCCCACACGCAGAACATGATGCGAAAACCCGAGAACGACCAGCCTGCGGGCCGGTGAACAACGTGTTCCAGGTGGTGCACCCACCTTGTCGACAGGCGCACGAGGTCGAGGCTGGCCTTCAGAGCGTCGAGGTCGGCGTGCGGCACTGCCGATGACACGACATCGCCGACGGCTTCCTCGAACCGGGGGCTGCGCCGAACGCCCGAGCCCACCGAAGGGTCGGGCATCAGACGAAGCTCATGTGGCCAGCGTCGACCACAGAGCGGTAGTAGCAACCCGGGCGCGTGTCACCGTTGGCGTCGCGGGTGTGGCACGCGCCACCGCCGTCGCGGCGAACCAGGTACAACAGCGAGTTCTGCTCGCAGTTGACGCGCACGTCGACCAGCGACAGGGTGTCGCCCGACGTGGCGCCCTTGTGCCAGATCTCGTTGCGCGAGGTCGAGTACAACACCGCGCTGCGGCGCTCGAGCGTTGCCTCGAAGGCGTCCTGGTTGGCGTATCCGACGAACAACACCTCGAGGCTGTCGGCGTCCTGAAGCACCACAGGGATCACGTGGTGGCCGTCCCTGCCGATCTTGGCAACCTTCTCCCAGTCGAGTGCTAGGTCGAGACCCTCTTCTAGTGCTGAACTCATGTAGGGGAATCTAGTAGGGGCGAGGCCCTCAGAAGTCGACCGACGCGTAGCGGCGAAGCTTCGAGATGTTGTGTTGGGCGATGTCGCGCCTGACCGTGCCCGACTTGGACCTCATCACCAGCGAGTCGGTGGTGGCACCGGTGCTGCTGAACCGGACACCACGGAGCAGATCTCCGTCGGTTATTCCTGTGGCCGCGAAGAACACGTCGTCTGATGCGACCAGCGTGGAGTCGTCGAGCACTGCGTCGAGGTCGTACCCCGCAGCGATGGCCGCAGCCTTTTCCTTCTCGTTGCGAGGCCAGAGGCGGCCCTGGATCGCCCCTCCCATGCACTTCAATGCCGCTGCCGAAATCACCCCTTCTGGAGTGCCTCCAATGCCCATGAGCAGATCTGCTCCGGTGTTGGGTTCGGCGGTAGCGATGGCTCCGGCTACGTCGCCGTCGGGAATCAGACGAATGCGCGCGCCGGTCTCGCGGACCTCTCGAATCAGATCGGCGTGACGATCTCGGTCGAGTATCACCACGGCCACGTCGCGAACGTCTTTGCCCAGTGCTTCGGCAACGGCTTCGACGTTCTCGGTGGCCGTCTTGTTGATGTCGATGGCGTCGCGGGCCTGTGGTCCAGCAGCCACCTTTTCCATGTAGACACAGGGGCCTGGGAAATACATGGTGCCTCGGGGGGCCACGGCGATCACCGAGATGGCACCGCCGCGTCCCAGAGCCGTGAGTGTGGTGCCGTCGATCGGGTCGACGGCGATATCGGTGAGGGCGCCGGTGCCATCACCGATCTCCTCACCGTTGTAGAGCATCGGAGCCTCGTCCTTTTCGCCCTCGCCGATCACGACCAGGCCCGCCATCGGCACGCTCTGCAGCACGATTCGCATGGCGTCGACGGCCGCACCGTCGGCGCCGATCTTGTCTCCGCGGCCCATCCATCGGGCCGCAGCCAGTGCGGCCGCTTCGGTGGTGCGCACCAGCTCCATCGCCAGGTTGCGGTCGGGGGCTTCGCGTGTGGCAGGGTTCATATCGGCTCTCCGGGGGGCTAGGGGATCCGCTCGTTCGAAGATCATGCCCTGATCCTGTCGGCACCGCCAGCCGAGCATTAGGGGCGAAGAACCACCGAACAGATCTCACCGGGCGCCGCTAGCGTTTGGTCTCGTGATTGTCGCCGAGTTCGAAGTCTGGCACTCGCGCCCGGTTGCGCCCACGCGGCGAGTCGCGATCACCGGCGGCAAGCTCCCAATCGACCCTGCGCCCGGCTACGGCGGGCTCCTCTTGGCAGGGATAGTCGCGGCCTACAGCAAGGACCTCGACGAAGAGACACACGACGATCTGGTGGGGTTGATGGCCAAGGTGGTCTCGGGGGCGAAAATTCCCCAGCCTCAGCTGCGGCACCGGTTCCAGGTCGACCGGGTGGGGCTCTCCAGCTCGAAACATCGCCTGTTGGTGCGCGACGGTGAGCTCGTGTTGAGCCTCGAACCCGACTGTCCACCTGCCCCACAGGTGCTGGCGGCCGTGTACCGCACCGGGCAGTTCGAGCCTTCGCAGCGGCGCTCGATCATGACGCTGGTGTCGTCGGCGACCCGCTGGCGTCACGGCAACGTCGCAGGCCTCATCCCATGGCTGACCGGCGATCGGGTAGGTGATCAACTCGGTGAGATCATCGTCGACCCTAAGAGGTGGGCCTGCGATGTGTTCGGATTCGAATCCGATCCGGCGAACCACCGAGAGGTCCAGCGAAGGTTCAGGGCGCTGTTGCGCGACGCTCACCCCGACCATGGGGGAGAGTCCGAGCACGCTGCGGCCCAGATCATGCGCTTGAACGAAGCTCGACGGATTCTGCTCGCCAAGGGAGCATGAAATGAACACATCCAGCGCCCCCGCCAACCGCACTGCGGTGCCGCTACCCGACAGCAGCGACGTGGTCATCGTCGGTGCCGGCATCGTGGGGCTGGCTACGGCCCACCGGCTGCTGCAGCAGCGCCCGGGCGCCACGGTGGTGGTAATCGAGAAGGAGAGTGGCCTGGCGGCCCATCAGACGGGCCACAACAGTGGCGTGTTGCACTCGGGCGTCTACTACAAGCCGGGGTCGCTGAAGGCCAAGACCGCCGTGGCCGGGCGCTCGGCCATGGTGCGGTTCTGCGAAGAGAACGGCATCGACCACGATGTGTGCGGCAAGGTCATCGTCGCCACCTCGTCCGACGAACTGGGTCGCCTCGAGGATCTTTTCGAGCGGGCCGGCCACAACGGCATCGAGGCAACGATGCTGGGCCCCGACGAACTCGCCGAGTTCGAACCTCACGCGGCCGGTATCAGGGCCATTCACATCCCCTCCACGGGCATCGTCGACTACGGCCAGGTTTGCGAGGCTCTAGGTCGTCTGGTCGAGAAGGCCGGCGGCGTCATAGCCACCAATGCCTCGGTGTCGTCCCTAGCCGACGGTAAAGCACGTGCAGTGCGCGTCGCCACGTCTCGCGGCACGGTCGAAACCGATCTAGTGGTGAATTGCGCCGGCCTGCACAGCGATCAGGTGGCCAAACACGACAACGCCATCGACGACGGCACCCATATCGTGCCGTTCCGGGGCGAGTACTACGAGATACACGGCCCTCGCCGCTCGTTGGTCAAGAACCTGATCTACCCGGTTCCAGACCCGAGCTTCCCCTTCCTCGGCGTACACCTGACTCGCATGATCGATGGATCTATTCATGCCGGCCCCAACGCTGTACTGGCCCTGGCCCGCGAGGGCTACACGTGGCGAGACATCTCGCCGGCGCAACTGAAGGATCACGCCACCGACGCCGGCTTGTGGCGTCTGGGACGCAAGTACTGGAAGACCGGTGCGGGTGAAGTATGGCGATCGCTGAACAAGAAGGCGTTCGTCAAGGCGCTGCAGCGGCTGGTTCCAGAGATCGAAGCCGACGACCTGACCAAGTCGGAGGCGGGGGTCAGAGCTCAAGCTCTGCGGCCCACCGGTGAGCTGGTCGACGACTTCGCCATCGCCGAGACCCGACACGCAGTACATGTTCTGAACGCCCCCTCTCCGGCCGCCACGGCCTCCCTGGAGATCGCATCCAACATCGTGCAACGGGTCGAGGCGAGGTTGTGACCAGCAGCGTCGGGCTTGTATTGCTGACCCCGGGCAGTGGTGGGTCGGCCGATCATCCGACCCTGATCGACCTCGAACAACAGCTGAAGACCCGCTTGGGGCTCGAGGTGGTTCGCTACGACTTCGCCTATCGCAGAGCCGGCAAGAAGTCGCCGGGCCGAGCCGACCGCCTGGTCGGCGAACTGGCCGAGGTCGTGGCGCAGCACGCGGCCGATCGCGGGCTCGAAACCGGCTCTGTCGTCATCGGAGGCCGCAGCATGGGCGGTCGGGTCTGCTCGATGGCGGTGGCCGAAGGGTTGGCCGCTGCCGGGCTGTTGATGTTGAGCTATCCGCTGCACCCTCCGGGCAAGCCCGAGTCGACCAGGGTCGCGCACTGGCCCCAGATCGCAGTTCCTAGCCTGTTCGTGTCTGGCGACAACGACCCGTTCGGCCGGCCCGACGAGTTCGACCGCGAGTTCCCGGCGTTGGCCCACGCGCCCGCTGCCGTGTGGCTAGAGGGCGGGGCACACGACCCCAAGCGCAAGGATCATCGCGGCCGCATAGTCGACGAGACCGTCGACTGGATCTCGTCGACCTTCGGCTAGGTATGGCTCAGCCGGGCTGAGCATCCTCGGGATTCAGGTCGGTGAGGGTCCTGCCAGTTGTCTCGGGCAGCGTCACCAGGGCTATCAGCAGGCCCAGCAATGGGCCTATCCACAGCAGGGCTATGACCGAGCCGATCGAATCCCAACGGTCGCTTAGCCATCCGGTGACGGCCAGGCCCGTGATGGCGCCCGCAACCCCCGAAACGCTGATCCAGCCAACCGCACGATTGCGGATCTTGCTGGGGAACAGCTCGCCGCGATACACCCCCAGCGAAGGCAGAAGGCCACTGGAGGCAATGGCTGCCAGCAGGGCCAGAACCCACATCAACACCCCCGATGTGTTGAAGACCGCGCTGAGGGTGCCCAACCCCAGCACCGTCGAAGTCGCCAGCACGATCTTGCGGCCGACGGTGTCGGCGATACGGCCGGCTACCGCAAGCCCGATGCCGCCAGGCGTAGCCGTCGACAAGACGAAGAGCGTTATCTGGCCGGCGCTGAAGCCCCGTTCGTCGCGCAAGAACTCGTTTCTGAACTGGTCGGCGGGTGCCAGATACATCGCAATGGCGAAGGTCACGGCGCACAGGACGAGCAGCGGACCGATCCGGTCCGACAACCGGGCTGTTGACGAACCACGGTCGAACCATCTGCTCTCGGGAAGGTTGCGATGAAAGCTCAATGCGAGCAGGAACGCCATGGCCGGCGGCACGAAGACAACCCGCCAACCCCACACAGCTGAATCGGCGAAGGGCAGGATCCACAACACCATTCCTGCGCCGAGCGCCGAGGCCATGCCCACGAGGCTCAGCGCATAGGCCCGCGAACGGGCCGGCATCTCCTCGACCGCATACACCAGGATGACGGTCACCAGGGCTGCGTTGAAGGTTCGCATCAGCACCTGAGCCGCGGCAAAGGTGAACACGTCCGGAGCTGCTGCGGTGATCAGCGCGCTGAAGCCGCCGGCCCCCGTTGATATCACGGCCACCCGGCGGCGCCCCCGCCGATCGGCCAGCGCAACAACGGCGATGGCCAATAGTGTGCCCAGCCTGCCCGTTGCACTGACGACGCCCTGGGCGGTGCGGCTGAGGTCGAACTCGTCGGCGACGAAGGTGAGCGTTTGCCCCAGCAGGCTCCCCATGTAGCCGGTCAGCACCGCCGCAGCGGCGAGGGTGCCCAGCACGGTTGACGACCTGGCGTCGAGCCTGTCAGACGGTGCCCACCACGGCTGGCGCCCGTCGTGGTGAGGCGTCTTCAGGGCCCGTCGCACCAGCAGTGCAAATGCCCATCGAAACCACGGGATGGCCAGTTGGTACTGGATCTGCTCGATTGCGCCGCCGCTTTCGTCGTAGTCGACGTTGCGGCTGTAAGAGTTGAACGGGCCGTCGGCCGCCTCGAATCGGCCCCGGGCGACGCGGACCTCCAGCACGACGTCGTCGCGGGGCTCGTCCAGGAGCGCTGTTCCGGATGATCCCGGCGGGTGGTACTTGTGGATGTTCGGCATGGGTCGTCAGACGCCTGCCGGTTGCGCAGGAGTCAGGAGGCAACATACTGGTGCACATGGATCGCATCGTCGTGAGCGAGAGTGGACCCCTCGAAGGGGAGGTCCCAATCCACGGCGCCAAGAACTCGGTGCTGAAGCTGATGGCCGCCACATTGCTGGCGGCCGGTGACTACGAGCTGACAAACGTACCCGACATCGTCGATGTCAGGCTGATGGCCGACCTGCTCGAAGCCATGAACGTCGAGGTCGACCTGGCCCCGCCCAGGTGTCGGATCTCGGTGCCGGCGCTCGTGCGCCCAGAGGCTCCATACGAACTGGTGGAGCGGATGCGGGCTTCGATAGTGGTTCTAGGGCCGCTGCTCGCCCGCTATGGCCGGGCGCGTGTGGCGCTTCCGGGCGGTGACGACTTCGGCCCCCGGCCCATCGACATGCACCTCGACGCGCTCAGGCAGCTGGGCGCCCACTTCGACACGGCTCACGGCAACATCGAGGGCCGTGCCGATCGGTTGCTCGGAACCGAAGTGCTGCTCGAGTATCCGAGTGTGGGCGCCACCGAGAACATCTTGATGGCATCGGTGCTGGCGAAGGGCGAGACCGTCATCGAGAACGCTGCCCGTGAGCCAGAGATCTCAGACCTGGCGAACTTCCTGGTCGCTATGGGCGCCAGCATCGAAGGGGCCGGAACGTCGACCATCACGGTCGAAGGTGTCGACGAGCTGCACTCGACCGACCATCGGGTCGTGGCCGACCGGATCGAGGCAGCGACCTTTCTGTCCGCTCTTGGCGTTGCCGGGGGCGAGCTGACGCTGTCGGGGGCCAGGCCCGAACACATGGACATGTTGCTGCGCAAGCTGAGCGATATGGGTATGCAGATCTGCGCTACCGAAGGCGGCCTGTGGGCTGCGGTGCACGGACGCCTCGACTCGGTCGACATCGCAACATTGCCTTACCCGGGCGTCGCCACCGACTACAAGCCGTTCATCGTCGCGATGCTCACGGTTGCCAGCGGCGTCGGAATCGTCACCGAGAACATCTTCGGTGGGCGTTTCCGCTATGTGGACGAGCTTCGCCGAATGGGAGCAGACATACGCACCGAGGGTCACCACGCCGTCGTGAGGGGATGCGAACGACTGTCGGGTGCACCGGTGAAGGCCCACGACATACGGGCCGGGGCCGCCCTGGTGGTCGCCGGGCTGGGAGCAACAGGCTCGACCGAGATTTCGGGTGTCGACCACATCGATCGTGGGTATACAGACCTGGTAGGCGATCTGGCGGCCGTGGGTGCAAACATCCGGCGTTGCTCTTGAGGCCGCAGGGAATTTGGATCCGACGCGCAGCGTTGTACATGCTCAGTGCCGCAGAGATGAGGGTCACCAATGTCGCAAACCGATGACATGAGAGCTCAGGTCGAGAAAGTCATGACCGTCATCCGGCCCGCAATGCAGGCCGACGGTGGCGATATCGAGCTTGTCGATGTCGATACCGACAGCGGTGTGGTCACCGTCGAGTTGCTGGGTGCATGTGGTGATTGCCCGATGTCCGAGCAAGATCTCAAGCTGGGTGTCGAACGGGTTCTGATGCAGCGCGTTCCGGGCGTCACATCGGTGGTCAACAAATCGGTTCTACCCGCAGCAGCCGAGCAGACCTTCGAGCTTCGGGGCCTGAGCATCTAGTCTCGTTCCAGCCGAGCTGGGAGAAGCGAGATGTCAGAGCAGTTCGTAAAGGTCGACAGACGCGACGACGGCGTGGCCGTTGTCACCCTCGAGCGCCCCAAGGTCAACGCGCTGAACGCCCAATTGTTGGGCCAGTTGCTCGAGGCCGCCAATGACCTCACCGACAATCCTCCCGGTGCAGTCGTGGTCACCGGTGGTCCACGGGTATTCGCCGCGGGAGCCGACATCTCCGAATTTGGCGGACCCGAACGGGCTCGTGAGGTCGGAGGTGCGTTCAGAGCTGCGCTCGACGCCGTGGCGGCCATTCCTCGAATGACGATCGCCGCGGTCAACGGTGTCGCCCTGGGTGGTGGGTGTGAGTTGGCACTGGCGTGCGACATGCGCTTTGCCGCCACCGATGCCCGATTCGGCCAGCCCGAGATACTCCTGGGCATCATCCCGGGTGGGGGTGGCACCCAGCGCCTCACCAGGCTCGTCGGTGCGTCGCGTGCAAAGGACATCATCCTCAGCGGTCGCATGGTCGACGCCGAAGAAGCGTTGCGTATCGGCCTGGCGGATCGGGTGGTCGAGCCCGGAGAGGTGTTCGGCCAGGCGGTTGCCTATGCCGCGGAGCTCGCCAAGGGAGCTGTGTTGGGTCAGGCGCTGGCCAAGAGAGCCATCGACGACGGCCTCGATCAGACCCTGGCAGCCGGCCTCGACATCGAGTTGGCGCTGTTCGAGGAGGTCTTCACCACCGAAGACAGCCAGATCGGGGTCAAGTCGTTCCTCGAGAACGGTCCGGGCAAGGCGGCCTTCACCGGGCGTTGACCTGGGCTCGGTGGCCGGGTCAGACGTCGTCTGTTCGGCTGTGGGTGGGCCGGTTCTGAAGCGAGCGTGCCAGCCGGAACACGGCATCGGCCTCGTCGCGGCGCAGGTTGGTGTCGAGCATCCGTAGCTCGGCGGCGTTGGTGGCGTGCGCCGACACCAGATCGTCGCCCACCGCCGATCGGTACTCGGCCGCGATTCGCTCGCGTATCGCCTGGATGGCGGCTCGGTAAGCGAGCCCACCGTCGACGGTGTCGGTCTTCATCAGTACCCAGGTCATTGCCCGGTCGAGGCCGCGTTGGCCAACGCCCGCATTGGCCCAGTTGATGACCCTGGGGCCGTCTGGCCCCAACAAGACGTTGCCCGGGTGCAGGTCGAGGTGCACCAGCCCCTCGCCATGGAAGGCCAGGCGATCCGGCGGCACCGGCACGGAATCGAGTCGGTTGTGAAGATCGACGAGGGTTCTGGCATGACGCTTGTAGCGCCAAGGGTGAGCGGTCAAGTCGTCGAGCATGCTTGGACCGTCGACGCGTTCCATGACGATGGCTGCGTCATCGGGATGGGCGAAGACCTGCGGAACCGGGTACCCGTTTTGATGCAGCCACATCATCAGGTCGCGCTCGGCGGCCAAAGAAGCCCGATTGCGGTTGCGGCGAATGACCCTGTTGCGGCCGTATTCGTGGACGTCGCCATGTCTGCCAGTACCCACCAGAGACCCTTCGACAGCGTCGGGTTCGTAGATGTCGGGTCGGGTCTGTTCGTTGATGCGGTCGCGAAGCCGCTGGAGGTCTGACTTCATGGCCCGCATCCGCAGTGTTCTCGTGATGAGGTCTGCGGCCCTGCCGCCGAGCCACCAGGGGAGGGCAAACTCTTCCTCCCACGAGAGGTTTGTGCGATTGCCGCGCTGGGTCAACGCGATGATGCCGGTGCCCGAGATGGAACCCTCGCGGCGAATGCCGATGGCTTGACCCTCGTCCCATCGTTCGATGGTCATGCGCCCTGGCAGGCGCAGCGGCCCGATGCCAACGACAACGTCGAACACGGTTCCAGGGCCGGCGTGCTCGTCGGTTATGAACGAAAGTGACTCGACCGACTCGATCCAGTCGCGGTGGCCTTCGACATCGCTCAGCTGTGCCCACACCTCTTCGCTGGTGGCGTCGATTTCGACCGAAGCATGGGCTCTCACCGCCAAACCTCCTGTGCCAAACCTAGTGGCTGCGTCGGTAGACGCTGACTTGTGTAGTCGAGTCTTCGTCGAATGGATGCCCGGCCCAGTCGCCATAGCGGTGAACCAGCTCGAGCCCGGCGGCTTCGGCCATGTCGTCCATTTCATTGGGCGAGGTCGGCAGGATCGCCCACGGCCGCAGCCGCACCGAGCCATCGGCGCCGATGTGCACGTGGTTTCCGCGGGTGATTCTGGTGACTGCATCGGTGATGGTCGCCGTCAGCACCAGCCCGCCGTCTTCGAGGTGGCCCGCTTCGAGGCCCCTGCGCGACGGTGCGGCGCCTGGCACCACCGCCTCGACGAACAGCAAGCCTCCGGGAACCAGATGGCTGCCGACACAGGCCAGGCACGACCGTTGGGCGTCGAGGGAAACCAGGTTGAACAGCGTGTTGAAGGCGATCAACGCCGCGTCGAAGCTGCGGCCCAGCGAGAAGTCGGCCATGTCGGCTTCGACCGCGGTGATCAGGCCTGCGGGGTCGTTGCGGCTCAGGCGCTGGAGCATCGATGCGGACGCGTCGATGCCGACGACCTCACATCCAACACGGGCAAGCGCCAGGGCGATACGACCCGTGCCCACACCCAACTCGAGGACGCGCGGGCCGCGAGCCATAGCAGTAACCGTCCGCACCGTCGCATCGACGTCTGAGACGTGGGCGTACCAGTCGTCGTAGACGTCGGCGAACGACTCGCCGTATTGGTCAGCGCGGTACTCGACCATGCGACAAGCGTCTCACGTATACAGTCGGGCTGGTGGCCGGTCTGGTGGAATCTCTGCGCCCCAGAGGCGCGTTGGAGATAGTCGACGACGCCGCCGTGCTGCTGCGACGGCACTTCAACGAGCTGTCGATCCTGGCTGCCCTGGCCGTGTTGCCAGGCGTGTTGGTGTGGCTCAGCAACGGATTGCGCAGCAGAGTCGAGGATGCAGGATCGTTCGATCCCCGAGTGGTGTTCTTCTCCGATGACCAGACGATCGACAACGGACTGGTCGTTCTGCAGCTGTTCCTGGACTCCTATGGCCTGGCCCTGTTGGCCTACGGCACCACTCAACTCGTCGTGGCCGAACTGCTGGGCGCCTCGATCACCCGTGGGGCCCTGCTGGTGGGCACTCTGAAGGCCGCGCCCCGCATCTTGGTGGTGTGGCTGATCGTGCACTTCCTCGAGTTGTTGGGCCTTGTCGCAGCGGGCATCGGGGCGATAATCGCCATGGTGGTGTTCGTGGTGGCGATACCGGTTCTGGCCGCTGAGCCAGTTGCGGTATTTGGGGTGCCCCGACGTTGCCTCGAGCTGACCAAGGGCCAGCGCGGCAGGGTTTTTGGCGTGGCGCTGGTGTCGGCCGTGTTGAGCGTCTTGATCGGTCTGGCGCTTTCGTTCACACCGACCGAGCTCACCGGCATCTTCCTGGACGGCCGTCCTCTGGTAATCGCCTCGGTTGTGTTCCAGAGCCTGGCCGGCATGGTCGCCGCCTCAATCACCGCCGGCGCGGCGGCACACGCGCACATCGACCTCAGGGTTCGCAGCGAAGGGCTCGACATCGACGTCAAGCTGAGGTCGATGGCGTGAGAGCCGACGACGCAGACGATCTTCGCAACCGCGCGGAGGAGATCTTGTCGCGGCCCCAGTTCCGCGAGCCAGAGCCGTCGCTGCTCGATCGGTTCTTCGGCTGGCTTGGCGAGCAGCTCGACCGCATCCTCAGCCCGGTCTTTGACGCTCTGGGCCTGGGCGGGGTGGGTGGTGGCATGGCCTGGCTGCTCCTGGTCGTCATCGCCGCAGTCGTCTTGTACGTGCTGGCAAAGGCAGTGGTGAACTGGCGGGCCGGTTCGGTCGATGACGCGTCGGCCGGGTTCACCGTCGAGGCCAGCCGGGGGTGGTCGGCCGCGCGGTGGCGTCAGGCAGCAGCCGAACACGAGAGCGCCGGGCGATGGGACCAAGCCGTTCGGTGTCACTACCGAGCGACCATGGCCGATCTGGCTGCAGCCAGGAAGATCACAGATGTGCCCGGTGCGACATCTGGTGTGTGGCAACAGGAGGCTTCCACCAACAGGGTCGATCCCGAGGCTCTGCACGACCTCACCGACGTGTTCGACGGTGTTTGGTACGGATCCGCGCAGGCGCAGGCCTCCGATGTCGAGCGGGCGCGCAGCTATGGCGGTGCCGTCGTGGCGTCGGCCGAGGACCGCCCGTGAATCGTTCCGTGTTCGTGATCGTCGCCGCGGTGTTGGTGCTGATCGTCGCCGCGGCGACCTTCTTCGGAGACGCGGACGAGCGCCGCGGCGGCCCCCCTCTGGATCCGCAGAGCACCATCGACGATGGTTCGGCCGCTGCGTGGATACTGGTCGAGCAGACGGGACGCAGCATCGAAATCGGTGAATTCGACCCTGGGTCGGCCACCAACGTGTTGGTCGACCCGGTCGCATTGGACCAACCGGGTATCGACCGGGTACAGACCTATGTCGAGTCGGGCGGGCAGGTGGTGTTGCTCGACCCCGACGAGCGTCTGGTCGAGCTTGCCGGCGCCGGAACGCTCGACGACGATCTGGCGTGCGATGTCGAGGGCTTCACCGATGTCGACTCGCTCACCACTGGGGTTGCTCGCGCAATCGCATCGCCTGCCGGTGCCCAGAGTTGCTTCGAGGTCGCTGATGGGTGGCTGGTCGTGTCGGCGCCGATGGGCACCGGACGTCTTGTGGCCGTGGGGTCGTCCCGCCCGTTCATGAACCAGTGGCTCGCCGCCGACGACAACGCTGCTTTCGTGGTCGGTGTCGTGGGCCTCACCGAAGGGCCCATCACAGTTGTGGCCACAGAGAGGTTCGCGGCGATAGGGGCCGGCGATCTGACCTTGATGGAGCTGATATCGCCGGTTGCCTGGAGCGTCGTTGCGATGGTCTTGGTGGTGCTGGCCTTCTATGCGCTCACCCGCTCGCGTCGACTGGGTAACCCGGTCGACGAGACAGACCTGGTCGAGATCGACGCAACCGAGCTGACCAAGGCCACGGCACGCTTGTACGAGCGCAGCAAAGCTCGAAGCGTGGGCACCACCCGCATGTACTCGTTGCTAGATGACGACCTCGGTCGGCGTTGGCGGATAGACCCCAGAGAAGCCGGAGCCGAAGCCGTCGCGACCAAGGTCAGGGCCTTGCCAGGCGAGCGGCCGCTTCTGAAAGAGGCGCTGGACCCGCGCGCACCCGAAGACGATGCGGGCTATGTGAGGCGCATCGGCGCCTTGGTGCAGGCTCGCAGGATCGTGACCGGATCCAAGCGCAAAGAAATTCAAGAGGAACGGAGTCCCACATGACCTTCGCCGACGGCGACAACGAACTCGGCGCCACCGCAGGTGGGTCGGCTCAAGGTGGTTCTTCGGCTCGCGACGCCATCGCCGCGGTCAGAGACGAGATTTCGAAGGTGATCGTCGGTCAGCAGGGCGTGGTCACAGGCATACTCACGGCAATCCTGGTCGACGGCCACGTACTGCTCGAGGGTGTGCCTGGTGTCGCCAAGACCCTCATGGTCTCCACTCTGGCGCGGGCGCTCGATCTCGAGACCCGCAGGGTTCAGTTCACGCCCGACCTGATGCCAAGCGATCTAACGGGTCAGTTGGTTCTGGACCCGGGTCGTGCCGAGTTCGTGTTCAGACACGGGCCGGTGTTCACCAACCTGCTTCTGGCAGACGAACTCAATCGCACCCCGCCCAAGACTCAGGCGGCGCTGCTGGAATCGATGCAGGAACGACAGGTGTCGGTGGGCGGAGCGACGCGTCCGCTGCCGAATCCCTTCGTGGTCATCGCAACCCAGAACCCCATCGAGTACGAGGGCACCTACCCGCTGCCCGAGGCCCAACTCGACCGCTTCTTGTTCCTGCTGCTGGTCGAATACCCCAGCGCCGAAGACGAGGTCGACATCATGCGTCGTCACCACAACGGTCTCGACCCGCGCGACCCGTCGGCGGCCGGTGTGACTCGCGTGGCGGGTCCTGCCGACCTGGCGGCGGCACGACAAGAGATCGACCGTATAGGCGTGGACGACAAGGTTCTGGAGTACATCGTGGCGTTGTCGCGGGCCACCCGCAGTGACGGCGCCGTCGAGCTGGGCGTTTCGCCTCGCGGTGCCACCATGTTGTTGCACGCGGCCAAGGCCTGGTCGTGGATGAGCGGCCGCTCGTTCGTGACCCCAGACGAGGTGCAGGCGATGGCCAGGCCGGCGCTTCGTCACCGCATCAGGCTGCGCGCCGATGTGGTTCTGGACGGCACCCGCCCCGACGAGGTCATTGCCGACATCCTCGCGACGGTGCCGGTTCCCCGATGATCGCATTGGGGCCCCGCGCCTGGATGGCTGCCGCGGCCTCTACCCCTGTGGCGCTTCTGGTTGCGTGGGCTTCGGGAAGCTGGGTGCTCGGCACCGCCTCGGCCGTCGTGGCCACGCTGGCGACGGTGGTTTTCGATGCATCGCTCTGTGCAGCGCCACAAACGATCGAGATCGAACGGGGCCTACCCCACTCGATAGTGGTTGGTTCCACCGGCGAGGTGGGCTGGGCGATACGTAACCGGGGTGTCAGAAAGGCCCAGCTTGCTGTCAGCGATTCGTTGTATCCGTCGCTGGGTGCCGAACGTCGTTTCGCGGTAGAGGTCGACGCCGGTGGGCAGGCGCTGGTGACGACCCAGATGAAGCCGACCAGGCGGGGCCGCTTCGAGCTCGAACAGCTGGTCGTGCGAAGCGTCGGACCACTGGGCGTGGGTGCCAGGCAACAGACCCGACAGATGCCCGAGCTGATTCGTGTGGTGCCCGCGTTTCACAGCAAACGCGAGGTCGAGCTCAGGATGCAACGCGCCCGTCTGCTCGACATCGGGTCGCGATCGGTCAGGGCGTTCGGCGGCGGAACCGAGTTCGATCAGCTCCGCGACTACACACCCGACGACCAGTTCCGCAACATCGACTGGGCCGCGACCGCTCGGAGCGGCCGAACGATCGTCAGGCAGTACCGCGCCGAGCAGCACGAGACCGTGCTGCTGGTTCTCGACAACGGGCGCCTGATGGCAGCGCGTGCAGGTGGTGTCACGCGTCTGGAACACGCCATGGACGCCGTGATGGCGCTGGCGTCCGTCACCAGTCGCATCGGTGACCTTTCGGGGCTGGTGACATTCGACTCGGAAGTTCGCGACGTGGTGGCACCGGCCCGGGGCACCCGTCACCTCAATCGTCTGACAGAGCACATGTTCGACCTCCAGCCCGTGCTGGGCGAGTCGGACTATGCGGCGCTGGCGGCCCAGGTGCTGGCTCGGTTTCGGCGTCGCACGACGGTGGTCTTGCTGACCGACCTGGCCCCGGCCGTGGTCGACTCTTCGCTGGCAGGCGCGGTGAAGGCGTTGGCCCTGCGCCACGACGTGGTGGTGGGCGCGGTGGTGGCATCGGAGGTCATGCGCTGGGTCGACACGGTTCCTTCCGAGGTCGGCGAGGCACACCTGGTGGCGGCCGCCGCGGCCGCGATGCAAGAGCGCAAGCGTGCTGAGACAGCGCTGCGTGCGGCCGGAGCCCGAGTTCTCGACGCCGAGGCCGGCAGGCTGGGGCCTGAACTGGTCGATCTGTACCTCACCCGAAAGGCGCTTGGCCGGCCGTGATGGTGGAGCGATTCAAACCGTGGGTGAGGCAAGCACGTCGTTGAACCGGCCGGTGGCACCGCGTGCTGCGCCCGCCCTGCCGGCCGGGATCGTCCACAGCCAGAACGCGACGAATGCCAGGACACCTATCAGCACGCGAACCAGGGTCGACAACGGCGACGGAGTGACGAAACCCTCGATCAGCGCCGCTAGGCCGAACACGGGTATCAAACCCAGCACCACCACGGCCGTACGTTGGCCCTCGGTGGCGAGGGCCTGCGACCTCGACCGGTCACCGGGGGCGATGATGCTCCAGCCCAGGCCCAGCCCGGCACCGCCCGCAACGACGATGGCGGTCAGCTCCAGGAGTCCGTGGGGCAAGATGAGACCCCAGAACAGGGTGCCGCTGCCCGAGGCGTGCATCAAACCGGCGGCCAGCCCCAGGTTGGCCCCGTTGTACGCCAGAATCCACAGGGTGCCGATGCCCAGCGTCAAGCCCAAGGCGAATGCGAAGAACGCCACCTGGACGTTGTTGAAGAAGACTTCGGTCGAGAACTGGCCCGCGGGGTCCGACGAGTAATAGTCCTCGAACTCTTCTTCGACGTAGGCCTCTCGAACATATGCCGGGGCCGAAGCCTGCAGGGCGGCGTCGCTGTTGGCCAGCCACAGCCCAAACGCCAGTGCAGGGCCAAACGTGATGAACAGAGCCAGCAATATCCGGTGTCGGTGAGCCCATATCGCCGATGGGAAGGTCACGGCGAAGAACTGTCTGAAGCCGCGAATCGCCGACGACCTCGAGCCGTAGATGGCGCCGTTTGCCATGCCCACCAGTTCGGTGAGCGACCCGATCAGCAGGGGGTCGGGCAGGTGTGTTCGCAGCTCGGACAGGTCTGCCGACGTCAGGTGGTACAGCTGCACCAGTTCGTCGATCTCGTTGGGCTGCAGCCGCGAGTTGCGCGAGGCAGCCCGCGACGCCAGAACCTCGAGGCGGTCCCAGCGCGGCTTTCTCAGTTCGACGAACTTCCCGATGTCCACCGCCACCAACGTTACGGCACTGCTGTTGATCAGCGGGCCCCTTCGGCACACCCGACTGAAGCTTCTGTAGCTTGGTGTCCATGCCGAGCCCCGCACGCGGAGCCACGACAGCCAGTGGGCGAACCGATACAGCCACCATTGCCAGCCCGTTCGTCGGCTCGACTGCGGGATCGATGTGCGTCGTCACCCCCGAGGGTGTTCTGCTCGAATTTCGTCCCTCGGGCATAGCGACGCGGGCCATGGGCCGCCTGATCGACCTGTTGATCATGGGCGTCGGGTTCTGGCTGACTTCGTTGGTGCTCGTGCTGATTGCGGGTTCGGTCGAAAACTGGGTGGTAATCGCGACATTCGTGGCGCTGTCGTTTCTGATGCTGTTCGGGTATCCGGTTGCACTCGAGGTTTTTGGAGGTGGGCGCACCCTGGGGCACCGGGCCACCGGCACCAGGGTGATCCGTATCGACGGCGGGCCGGTGCGGTTTCGCAACTCGGCTATCCGCTCGATCATGTTCCTGATCGACGGACCCGTCACCTTGGGTTTCGGTGGCGTGGTGTCGATCATCGCTTCGTCGCGCGGTCAACGGTTGGGCGATCAGGCGGCAGGAACAATGGTCGTGAAGCTCGCCAACAAGGAGGCGGCCGACTTCAGCACCGCCCAGGTTCCTGCCGGCTGTGAGAAGCTCGCCGAGCGCCTCGACATCGGCCGCGTATCGCGCTCGGATGTTCTGCTTGCCGTCGAGCTGTTGCGCCGCGGGTCGAAGATGAGGTTCGGCGCCCAGACCGACTTGGGCGAACGGGTCGCCGCCCACCTAGACCACAAGTTGGGTTCGGTCCGAACCCCCGGATTGCCCGTCGATCAGTTCCTGACAACTGTTGTCGCCGTTTGGGCGCGCTCGGGTGGACGCCGTCTGGACACCTACCGACTCGACGGTGGCGCCGGGGTAGGCGAGGCGCAGCCCGACCACCGGCGCCGCCATGCCGCAAGAGCTGCCCCCCTTGTGGCCGGCGGCTTCACGGCACCGGGCTGATGAGCCCCGAACGACTCGCCCGTCTAGACCAATAACCTGGCCTTGTGACCGAGCCGCTCACCGCCTACCTCGACTGTGCGGCGTCCACTCCTCTGCGCAGCGAGGCCTGGGACGCCATGGCGCCGATCCTTCGCGACGGCTTCGGCAACCCGTCGGGTCAACACGCAGTCGCGCGCTCTGCACGCAAGGCGTTGGAAGAGGCGCGCGACCAGGTCGCGTCGGTGGTTGGGGCCAGCCCTCACGATGTGGTGTTCACCAGCGGCGGAACCGAATCTGACAACCTGGCCATCAAGGGCTTGACCGACGCCGAAAGGCCCGTGGCGGTGTGCGGGGCGACCGAACACCACGCCATCCTCGATCCGGTCGTCGCAGGTCACGGCCGCGTGGCCGGCGTCGACGGACAGGGTCGGGTCGACCTCGATCGGCTCGCGTCGGCTCTGGGGCACGATGTGGGCGTGGTGTCGGTGATGGCGGTCAACAACGAGACGGGGGTGGTCGCCGACCTGGCAGCCGTGGCCGAGGTGGTCAGGGATCTTGCCCCCCATGCGGTGCTGCACACCGATGCGGTGCAGGCGGCCAACTGGCTCGACTTGGCAGATGTGTTCAGGCACGTCGACGCCATGAGTCTTGCCGGGCACAAGTTCGGCGGACCCAAGGGGACCGGCGCGCTTGTGCTGTCCGAGCGGGCGCGTCCGCGGCCGATGCTGATCGGAGGCGGCCAAGAGCACGAGCGGCGCTCTGGCACCCAGAACGTGGCAGGCGCGGTCGGATTCGCCGCTGCACTGGACGTAACGGCGCGCCAGCGCTCGCTGCAGTGCGCTCGCATCGGCGCCCTGTCCGATCGAATACTCAACGAGGTCTCGAACATCGAGAGTGTGCAGGTCACGGTCGAGCCATCGCTTCGGGTTCCGGGCATCTGCCACCTGACCACCGAGGTCAGCAGTGAAGACCTCTTGCTGTTGCTGGACCGCGAAGGTGTGATGGCTTCGGCGGCCTCTTCGTGTGCCAGCGGTGCACTCGAGCCGTCCCACGTGTTGGTCGCCATGGGCCGCTCTGAAAGGCAGGCGGCCGGAGCCCTGCGCATATCCATGGCTCATAGCACCGTCGACGCCGAGGTCGATCGCCTGCTGCAGGTGCTTCCCGGCCTGGTTTCACGGTTGTCGGGCGGTCGGTCGCGATGAGGGTGTTGGTAGCGATGTCGGGCGGAGTCGATTCGTCGGTGGCCGCGGCCTTGATGGTCGAGCGCGGTCACGATGTCGAGGGTGTGACGCTGCGCCTGTGGGGCGGCGACTCCGACTCGGGGTGCTGCTCGGTTTCCGACGTCGACGACGCCAGACGCGTCGCCCAACAACTCGGGATAGTGCACCACGTGTTCAACTACGCGGATCGGTTCACCGATGCCGTTGTGCAGCCCTACGTCGACGCCCACGCTCAGGGTCTTACGCCGAACCCGTGCATAGCGTGCAACCGGCACATCAAGTTCGACCTCTTGGTCGATCGGGCCGACCTGCTCGGATTCGATGTCTTGGTGACCGGACACCATGTACGCAAGGTCGAGGTCGACGGCCGCCCGCGGTTGGCCAGATCGGCCGACCAAGCCAAAGACCAGTCGTACGTGCTGCACATGATCGACGAGGACGTGCTGGCGCGCTGCGAGTTCCCGCTGGGCGAGATGACAAAGGCCGACGTGCGAGCCCGCGCCGCGGAGCTGGGGCTGCGAACCGCAGACAAACCCGAGAGCCAAGACGTGTGTTTCATCACCTCGGTCGAGGGCAGGGCCCGGTTCCTGGGCAGCCGTATTCCCCTGCACGAGGCCGAGCTCGTCGACACCGATGGCAACACGGTCGGGCGCACCCAGGCCGTCGAGCTGATAACCATCGGTCAAAGGCGCGGTCTCGACCTTGGTGGCTCGACCGTCAGGCGCTACGCAGTCGACGTCGACGTCGCCGGTCGCCGGGTAGTGGTCGGAACAGCCGACGAGCTCGACACGTCCAACGTTGCGTTGACCGACCATCGATGGGTTAGCGGCCCGGTCGCCGGTGGGGTGCTGGCCCAGGTCTCGGCCCACGGCCGGCCTGCTGCGGCCACGCTGACGCCCCAAGGTGATCTGGTGTGGGACGAACCGCAACGCAAGGTCGCGCCGGGGCAGTCGGTGGTGTTCTATCGCGACGACGTGGTGCTGGGCGGTGCTCAGGCCGCGCCGTGACGCCAAGCGCCGGGCTCACGCCCGGCCCAGCCCCCTGGACCTGGCCGCGGTGACGAACGCCAGCGGCCGGGTCGGCACCACGTAGACCTTGCCCACCTTGGCCACGGCGGCCGCCTGGCCCTTGCCAGTTCGGGGCACGCATTCGACGACGTTTGTGAGGGCGATCTCTATGACGGCGCCGGGCGAATCACCCGTGGCGTCCAGAACTGAGTCGTCCTCGAGTTCGGCCTCTGGTGGCGCGGGACCCACCGATGCGACCGTCGACTTGATCATCAAGAACGCCTCGCGGGTTGCCAGGTGGTCGTGCAGAACCAACCCGGCGGGCACCAGCACCAACCATCTGCGCGCCAGTCCGTTGAGGGCGCGGGCAGCGATCATCGCCAAGTACAGGCCGACGACGAAGGTGACGGACCCGATGATCCAGCGCTCGTTGGCCAACATGATCGGGCCGGTGAGGACCCCGCCTACGAACAACATGACCCCCAGAGGAAGGCCAACCAGGGCCAACGCCATCGGCACCCTGAGGCTGAAGCGCAGCTCGTCGCCGTAGGAGGCGCCGTCTATCCATGCCTCGCCGACGAAGGGGCTGAGGCTGGTGGCAAGCACCACCAACGGAGGCGTGATGGCCCATGCCACTTCCGAAGCAGACAGGTCGGCCACGATCAGTGCGACAACCACCGCTACCAGGCCGGTGACGGTGGCCAGCCGCAGGGTTACCAGGGTGGCGGGTAGGCGCACGGCGACGCTGGTCAGCGCAACACCCCACAGGGCCCACGCACCCACACCGATGATCCAGCGCCCGGCCGTGGAGAGATCGGCCACCGACGCCTCGATGGCGTCACCGCTGCCGGCGATGGCGGCGGCCAGGGTGACGGCGAGCACGATCTGGTGGGTACGGCGAATGGTCAGGCGCGACACGGCGTGAAACGTTAGCTGTCCCGGGGCATCGGTAGAGTCCTGGCCGTGGAGTCACCGTCGAACCCCGATTCTGCCAGCCCCGACCCTGCCGACCGGGTCGATCAGCTGCGCCGCGCCATCACCCAGCACAACCGCGCCTATTACGCAGGCGCGCCCACGGTGCCCGACGCCGACTACGACGCGCTGGTGCGCGAGTTGAAACAACTCGAGGCGACCTATCCCGAACTGGCCGATGTCGAATCTCCGACCGCCACCGTCGGTGCGCCGGCGGCCTTCTCTCCCGTGGCCCACGCGGTCGCCATGACCTCGCTCGACAATGCGATGGACCACGACGAGCTCGACGCGTGGCACGAACGGGTTGCGCGCTCGCTCGCCGATGCCGGGGTCGATTCGCCCCGCTTCGTGTGCGAGCTCAAGTTCGACGGGCTGGCCATTTCGATTCGCTACGAGCACGGCCGATACACACAGGCGGCGACGCGGGGCGACGGGCGTGTCGGCGAAGACGTCACAGCCAACGTCGCTACCATCGCAGACGTTCCCCAGTCGCTGGCGGGCGATGCCCCCGAGGTGCTCGAGGTCAGGGGCGAGGTCTACATGCCGGTCTCGGCCTTCGATGCCCTGAACGAGCGCATGCTCGACGAGGGCAAGCAGATCTATGCGAACCCTCGCAACACGGCCGCCGGTTCGCTGCGCCAGAAGAACCCCCAAATCACCGCCCAGCGGGCTCTCAGGTTCTGGAGCTACGGCTTGGGGCAACTGGTCGGTATCGACGAACCGGCTACGTCGAGCCAGATGTTCGACGCGCTCGCCGCGTTTGGCCTGCCGGTCAACCCCGAGATCCGAACGGTTGGTTCCATCGCCGACGTCCACGCCTTTTGCCGCCACTGGGAACAGCACCGCCACGACCCCGACTACGAGATCGACGGCGTGGTGGTGAAGCTCGAATCGATCGCACACCGCAACCTGTTGGGCTATACCAGCCGGGCTCCTCGGTGGGCCATAGCGTTCAAGTTCCCGCCCGAGGAGAAGACCACCTTGTTGCGCGACATCATGGTGTCGATCGGGCGCACAGGCAGGGCCACACCGTTCGCCATGCTCGAGCCGGTGTTCGTCGGGGGCTCGACGGTAGGTGTTGCCACCCTTCACAACGAAGACCAGGTGCGTCTGAAAGATGTCCGGCCTGGCGACTCGGTCATCGTGCGCAAGGCGGGTGATGTCATCCCCGAGGTGGTCGGGCCGGTGCTGGCGAAACGGCCCGCTGAGTCGACGCCTTGGCAGTTTCCTACCAACTGCCCCCGCTGCGCCACCCCGCTGGTGCGCGGCGAGGGCGACGCCAACACGTTCTGTCCGAACCGTCGGTGTCCGGCGCGGGTCGAGCAAGGCCTGGCCCACTTCTCGGGGCGAGGTGCCATGGACATCGAGGGGTTGGGAGAGCGCACAGTCATCGCCCTGGTCGAGTCGGGGCTTGCGTCGGACGTGGCCGACCTATACGCGCTGACCCTCGACGACGTGTTGGGCCTCGAGGGATTTGGCGAGGTCAGCGCCGGCAACCTGTTGGCTTCCATCGACGCCAGCCGCGACCGACCCCTGCGCAACGTGCTGATCGGTTTGGGTATAGAGCACATGGGTCCCACCGCTTCAGAGGCCATCGCCCGTCGTTTCCGATCGATGGATGCCATCGTCGACGCCACCGCGGAAGACATCGCATCCATCGATGGCATCGGCCCCACCATCGCGGCCAGCGTTGCCGGCTTCTTCTCCGACGATGCCAACCGGGCGGTGGTCGGCAAGCTCGCCGACAACGGTGTCAGGCTCGATCGCGTCGACGTAGCCGAGGTTCAGCAGGTGCTCGACGGCAAGTCGGTGGTGGTCACGGGCACCGTCGAGGGTTATACCCGCGACGAGGCCACGGCGGCCATCAAAGACCGCGGCGGCAAGGCGCCTGGCTCGGTGTCGAAGAACACGTTTGCCTTGGTGGTGGGCGAAGGCGCCGGCGCCAGCAAGCTGACCAAGGCCGAGTCGCTCGGAATTCCGATGCTCGATGCCGAAGGCTTTGCCCACCTGCTCGAAACCGGCGAGCTGCCCGTTTGAGTCTTCAGGTGGTGGTGAACCGCCAGCCGATGGTTCTGACCTCGTCGTCCACCACCTGGTTGACGATCACGGCAGTGACCCTGACCTCGCCGACCTCGAACACCTCGATGACCCGTCCGGGCCCGGGGTCGAACGTGTAGATACCCAGGGCGTCACCTGCCGTGCTGACCTCGGATGGAGGTATTGCCACACCGTTGATGCTGAGTTGTGTCAACTCCCAGCCGGTGGCCAGGTCGATGGTCACGGTGGTCTGTCTGGGCTGGATCGACCCGTCGGTCGGAAACACCGAGTCGACCGCCAGGTCGAGCTGTGGTTTGGTCTCGGGGTCGCCACCCAGTGCGCCGGCGAAATAGAACGCTGCCGCGGCAAGGCACAGCCCGGTGGTGATGACTATGCGGGGAAGCCACTTCTCCCGGAACCCGTCACCGGGCTCGAACTTCGGGTACTTCTTGCGGTCGTCGCGGTTGGATCTGGCCACCCACACAGTCTGGCCGGTTCGGTGGTCGATCCACCCTCCACCACGGTCAAGTGGGGCAGTGAACGCCCGTGGTGACGAATTCGCCGCATGTTTCGGTACTGTCGGACATCGATGGCGACCACGACTGCGAAGGACGAATCGGCACCGGTCCTCGAGAATCGCTATCGCCTCGTCGCCCAACTGGGCTTCGGAGGCTCGGCACACGTCTACCTGGCCGACGACTTGCGGTTGCGTCGGCGCGTTGCGGTGAAGGTTCTGCATCCGGCGCTGGTGGGCAAGCCCGGGTTTGCCGAGCGGTTCGCCCACGAGGCCCAGAGCGCAGCGTCGTTCAGTCATCCACACGTCGTAGCGGTTCACGACTGGGGCGAGTGTGAGTTCGGGCCCTATCTGGTCACCGAGTATCTGGGCGGTGGCAGCCTTCACGGAATCATCGCCGCGGGCCACACCCTGACCCCCGCTCAGGCGGTCAAGGTCGGCCTCGAAGCCACCAGCGGTCTGGCGGCCGCCCACCAGCGAGGAATGGTCCACCGCGACGTCAAACCGGCGAATCTGCTGTTCGATCGCGGCGGGCGGCTGCGTGTGGCCGACTTTGGGCTCGTGCAGGTGCTCGGAGACACCGGCCTCACCGAGCCCGACTCGGCGGTGCTGGGAACGCTTCGATACGCGGCCCCCGAGCGGAGCAGGCCGGGCAGGGCGGATGGACGGACCGACGTGTACAGCCTGGCCGTCAGCCTGGTCGAGGCGGTGACCGGGGCAGTTCCCGGCCCGGTCGAGGATCCGCTCGAACTGCTTGCATTCCGCAGCACCAACGATCTCGAGGTGCCAGACATCTTTGGCCCCGCTGCAGAACCCCTGAGGCGGGCGGGTTCGGTCGAGGTAGGCGACAGGCCCACCGCGCTGGAGCTGATGCGCGAACTGGTGCGTTCTACCGAGGGCTTCGAGGCGCCAGGGGCCCTGCCCCTGGCCGGTTCGCTGCTGAACGTGGACGCGCTCGACACTGTCGACCCACAGTCGAGCCGATGGGCGGGCATCACGCTTCCAAGGGCCGCCGGCGCGGATCCCGACGCCACCCAGCCGGTCGGCGAACAAACCCAGGTGGGTGGGGCACTGTTCGATGATCCGGCGGCCGGATCTGCAGCGGTTGATGCCGCTGCCGACACAACGAAGCGCTCGCCGGGGGTCAGCGCGCGTCGAGGCCTCTGGCTGTTGGGTTCGGCTGCTGTTCTGGTGGCCATGGTCGCGGCAGCCATGTACCTGGTTTCGAGCCCCGAAACCGAGGCCGTTCCCTTGTTCGATCTCGGAGACCTGCGCAACAGCGATATCACCGAGGTGCGCTCGCTGGCAGACGCCAACGGTTGGGTGTTGGACGAGAAGCAGGTTCGAAGCGATGGATTCGAGAAGGGCACCGTCGTTCGTCAATCGCCAGAGGCCGGCTCGAAGCTGCCCGCCGATTTCGGCGTGACCGTCGATGTGGTCGTGGGTCCGCGGCTGACGATGGTGCCTTGGGTGGTGGGCCTGGAAGAACAGGCGGCCATCGAGCGCCTCGAGTCTCGGGGCTTTGGCGTCATCAGCCGCGAGCCACGTTTCGACGAGCAGGTTCCGGCCGGCGACGTGATGAGCGCAACCATCGACGGCGACTCGGTCGAGCCCGGACGCCTGCTGGAACCCGGCGTGTCGTTCGAGCTGGTGGTGTCGAGCGGCCCGGTCCCGCGAAGTGTTCCTAATCTGGTGGGGCTCACCCGTGACGAAGCTGCTGCCGCCGTTGCCCAGGTGCAGCTGAATCTGGTCGAGGAAGAAGAGCAGTTCTCCGAGACGGTGCCGGCCGGAGTTGTCATTTCGCAGAGCGTGTCTGCGTCGGTGGAACTGCCCCGTGGGTCGACCGTGGCGATTCGTGTCTCGAAAGGCCCAGATCGACGCGCGGTTCCAGATGTCGAAGGCATGACCATCGAAGAGGCCACGGCTGCACTGGAAGCGGTGGGTTTGGTGCGGTCGGGTGTTGCCGGGGGCGGCAACATCGTCGAATCGTCCAGTCCCGGTGCCGGAACTCTGCTGAAGCCGGGGGAGTCGGTCGAGCTCTGGGCTCCCCGGTAGCAGTTCGTGGGTTCACGCGATCAGTTTCACCGGCTCCGCGTCGGCGCGGCCGGAGCCACGCCAGTCACGTCGATACCGTGGCCGATCCTCTTCCGGCGCCGGGTGGCGCGGCGGCTCGAACGAAGCCCGCGCTATGGCGGTTATGTCCTCGGCGTGGCGCTGGCCGGAATGTTCTCGGTTGCGTTCACGGTGACGATCCTGGGCGTTGCCATCCGCGACATCGCCGCCGAGTTCGATGCGTCGGAGTCGGTTGTCTCGTGGGTCATCACGGGGCCGATTCTCGCGGTGGCGCTGGTCGGCCCGGCCCTGGGCCGTGCGGGCGACATGTTCGGCCACCGGCGGATGTACCTGCTGTCGATGGGGCTGTCGGCGGTGTTCGCCCTGATGATCGCGCTGAGCTGGAACGAATGGTCGCTGATCACGTTCCGGGTTCTGGGAGCCATCGGCGGAGCGGCGACCGGGCCGTCTGCCATGGCGATGATCAACCGGGCCTTCGAGCCCGAACGGCGGGTCCAGGCCATGGGCTATTGGTCGATGGTGGGGGCTGGCGCTCCGGTCCTGGGGGTTGTGTTCGGCGGGCCGATCGTCGACAACTACAACTGGCGCTGGATCTTTGTGTTTCAGGCGCCGCTTTCGTTGCTGGCGGTGTTGTTGGCAGCACTTGTATTGCCAGAGACCTCCCGAGAAGACGGCCTCTCGTTCGACTGGCGCGGCGCCGTGGCCCTCGGAACCGTCGTAGGTTTCGTGTTGTTGGTGGTCAATCGCGGGGCGGCGTGGGGCCTCACGTCGCCGGCAGTGGTGTTGGGCCTGGTGGGCATACCCCTGGCCGGCTGGTGGTTCTGGTCGATCGAGCGGCGCGGGCAGGCGCCGCTGTTTCCTCCTCACTACGCCCGGATGCGCAACGTCAGCGCACCCATCATCGCCCAGCTGACGATGAACTTCGCCTACATGGGTGGCTTCATCTTGACTCCACTGCTGCTGCAGGATGACTCGACCTTCGGCTTCACCGCCACCAAGGCCGGCTTGTACACGATTGCAAGGCCGCTCACGTTTGCCGTTGTCGGGCCGCTGATGGGATGGCTGGCGCTGAAGGTGGGCGAGCGCACCAATGCCGTCGTCGGATCTAGCGCCTTGTTCGGGTCGATGCTGATACTGGCGCTTGGGGCGTCGAGGCTCGACGACACCCTGATCCTTCTGGGTCTGGCCATCTCGGGTTTCGGGCTCGGCACAGCGGGCCCGTCGCTCACCGCCGTGATGGCCAACGCCGTCGACGAGTCGGACTTCGGCATTGCCGGCGCGGCTCAACAGATGGCATCGCAGGTCGGGGTGGTGATCGGCATCGAGTTGATGCAGGCGGTGCAGATCGGGGGAGAAGCAACCGCAGGCGTCGCAGATTCGTTTGCCCGCGCCTACCTGGTCGGTGGGCTGGTGTCGGGGTTGGCGATATTCGCCGCGGCCAGGGTCGTGTCGACCGAGCGAGCCGACCACGCTGCCGCGTGAGCGACCATTGCGCTATTCGGCGGTCAGTGACCGGAGGCGGCGAGCAACCTCGAGGTGGATCTCGTCAGGTGCAGCAGCGTTGGCCTGGGCGATCATCAGCTTGGCCATGTCGCCCTGGATCGCGATGCGGCCGGACATGAACGCCTGCATGATCTCCTGTGGATCCTGAGCCAGGAACAGGGTCTTGGCGGTTGCGTAGTCGGTGGTGATGGTCACGTCGGCCTCGTCGCTGTGCCCGCGCAGCACTTCGGCCAGACCCGACCTGGTGTCGACACACAACTCGAGTACGCCGTCACCAAATGGCACATCGTTGACGGTCTGGTTCATCACGATCGAGTCCGACGGTGGGTCGATGCGATCCTTGTACTCGTCCTGCAGGGCCAGCACGGCGTCGATCCATTCGTCGGTGAGAAAGGTGTGGGTCATGGTTTCCTCTATGGTGGCGAGTTCGGCGGCGGCCTGGGGCGGGTCGGCCTGGCTGGTTGTGCCACACCGATAACATCTCTGAGTCGGTCGACCACGGTAACCCCGTTCCAAACCGGTAATCGACTGGCAGTGGTCGGTGTTTCCGTGCCCTCCAATTATCGCCCGCTCACGAAGGGAACCGCCGGTGACGCAGAGGATCTCCAGAGACGAGGTGGCCCACGTCGCCCACCTCGCCAGGCTCCGACTCGACGACGCCGGACTGGACCATTTCACCTCACACCTGGCCAGCGTGCTGGGTCACGCAGCCGAGATCGAGGCCCTCGACCTCAGCGATGTGCCTCCGATGGTTCACCCGATGCCACTGGTCAACGTCATGCGAGATGACGTCGTCGATCTCGAGGTGAACAGGGCCGAGGTGTTGTCGCAGGCGCCCGACTCGTCCGACGGCTTCTTCGTGGTGCCACCGATCCTGGGCGACGACCGATGAGCTTTGAGACCGCATCCCAGATAGCCGAGTTGGTGCGATCGGGCCAGCGATCGGCTGTCGACGTGGTGGATGAACACCTCTCGCGCATCGACGCTCGCGACGGCGACATCAACGCCTTCAACCTGGTGTTGCGCGACGAGGCCCGCGCCAGGGCCGAGGCCATCGATGCCGACATCGCGTCCGGGCGCGACCCTGGCCGGTTGGCAGGCGTGCCCGTGGCTCTCAAAGACAACATGTGCACCAGGGGCGTACCCACCACCTGTTCGTCGAAGATCCTCGCCGATTGGCGGCCGCCCTATGACGCCACAGTCGTCGAGCGACTGGTCGCCCAAGGGGCGGTAGTGGTTGGCAAGACCAACCTCGACGAGTTCGCCATGGGCTCGTCCACCGAGAATTCGGCATTCGGGCCCACCCGCAACCCCCACGACCTTTCGCGCGTGCCCGGCGGCAGCTCTGGTGGCAGTGCAGCGGCCGTGGCCGCCGGGTTCGCACCCGTGGCCCTGGGGTCCGACACTGGCGGTTCCATTCGCCAGCCTGCGGCGCTGTGCGGAGTTGTTGGCGTCAAGCCCACGTACGGCACCGTGTCACGGTATGGCCTGGTCGCGTTCGCTTCGTCGCTCGATCAGATAGGCCCGTTTGCAGGCGATGTGACCGGCGCGGCTGTGACCCTGGAGGCCATCAGCGGGCACGACCGGCTCGACTCGACCTCTATCGACCAGCCGGCGCTGGACCTGGTCTCCCAACTCGACGCCGGAGTTGACGGCCTTCGCATCGGTGTTGTCGCCGAGTTGGCATCGGCCGCTGACCCAGATGTTCAGGCGCGCGTCGACGCGGCGCTTCAGGCGCTGGCCGCACAAGGCGCCGACATCGTCGAGGTCTCGGTACCCGCCATCACCTATGGGTTGACGGCGTACTACCTGATCGCCCCGGCCGAAGCGTCGTCGAACCTGGCGCGTTTCGACGGTGTCAGGTACGGCCTCAGGGTCGACGGAGCCGACGTGCACGAGATGATGGTCAACACCCGCACCGCCGGTTTCGGCGACGAGGTGAAGGCACGCATCATGTTGGGCACCTATGCGCTGTCAGCCGGCTATTACGACGCGTTCTACGGCAAGGCCCAGCGGCTGCGCACGCTGGTGCGGCGCGACTTCGACGCCGCCTACACCAACGTCGACGTGTTGATTTCGGCCACTTCGCCCAGCGTGGCGTTCGAGTTCGGCGCCAAGTCCGACCCGCTGGCCATGTACAAGTGCGACGTGTGCACCATCCCCAGCAACCTGGGCGGCGATCCGGCCATGTCGGTGCCGTTTGGCACCGGTGACCACGGCCTGCCCGTTGGGGTGCAGGTACTGGCGCCCCCCGCGGGCGAGCAGATGATGTTCAGGGTTGCGGCCGCCATCGAAAGGGCCAACACCAACCGCCAGGGAGGGGACGACCGATGACCGACACGACCTGGGAAACCGTTGTGGGGCTCGAGGTTCACGTCGAGCTCGCAACCAAGACCAAGCTGTTCTCGCCTGCCCCCAACCGCTTCGGCGACGAACCCAACACCAACGTTTCACCGGTCTGCCTTGGCCTTCCCGGAGTGCTGCCGGTTCTGAACCGCAAGGCGGTCGAGTTGGCGATCAAGCTGGGCTTGGCCCTCGAGTGCACTGTTCAGCCATCGGTGTTTGCCCGCAAGAACTACTTCTATCCCGACATGACCAAGAACTTCCAGACGAGCCAATACGACCGGCCAATCTGTGTAGACGGTCGACTCGAACTGCCCGACGGAACCATGGTGCGCATCGAGCGCGCCCATCTGGAGGAAGACGCGGGCAAGTCGACCCACGTTGGTGGCGATGCCGGCAGGGTCACAGGCGCCGATTATTCCAAGATCGACTACAACCGGGCCGGGGTGCCGCTGCTGGAGATCGTCAGCCACCCAGACATGCGATCTGCCGAACAGGCGCGGGCCTACGCCGAAGAGTTGAGGGCAATTCTGGTAGCGACCGGAACCTCCGATGCCAGGCTCGAAGAAGGGTCGATGCGTGTCGACGCCAACGTCAGCGTCCGGCCCGCGGGCTCTACCGAGCTGCGCACACGCTGCGAGATCAAGAACGTCAACTCGTTTCGGTCGCTCGGCAGAGCCATCGAGTACGAGGCCAGGCGTCACATCGCGCTGTACGAGCGCGGCGAGGCTCCGGTGCAAGAGACCCGCCACTGGAACGAGGACGACGGGCGCACCCACACCCTGCGCACCAAGGAAGACTCACACGATTATCGCTACTTCGACGAACCCGACCTGGTGCCGTTGGTTCCAGACTCCGAGCTGGTCGAGCGGATCCGAGCGACCCTTCCTACGCTCCCGGCACAGCGGCGTCATGCAGTCATCGACGCGACTGCCGCCACGGGCGAACAGGCCGCCGTGATCGTGGGGCGTGACCTCGACGACCTGGTGGTTCAGAGCGCGGGCCTCGGAGTCGACCGGGTGCGGCTGGTCAACCATGCGGTCAACAACCTCTCCGAGGGGGCTGGCATGCTCACGGCCGAGTCGTTTGCCTCTCTGGTGTCGATGGAGGTCGACGGCCAGCTCACGGCCACCCAGGCCAAGACCGTCCTGGCCGACCTGGTTCAGGGTGGGGGAGACCCGGCCCAGGTGGCCGCGGCCCACGGTTTCGAGGCCATGGCGGTCGACGAACTCGAGACCCTGGTCGACGAGGCGATTGCCGCAGATCCCGAGGCGTGGCAGAAGTTCTGCGCCGGCGAAGACCGTGTTCAGGGCGCCTTCGTTGGCTACATCATGAAGGCGACGCGGGGCCAGGCCGACGGCAAGGCGGTTTCGGCGCTGTTGCGCGCCAAACGTGGCTGACCATTTTCTCGGTAACGAGATCGAAGGCCCCGAGAGCGGGTGGCCCGAGGTTTGCGTCGATCCGATGATGCTGGAACGCGCTGTCGCCGGCCTTCGAACCGAGGGTCTGGCGGTGGAACCGGAGGCCTTGCCCCTGCCGGTGCTGGTGGCGCTGCGCGACGACCTCGAGGCTCATGGGGCTGACGAGTTCAGCCGGGCTGGTGTGGGACGAGAGGTGACCCACCAAACCCGGCCCGACATTCGAAGCGACAGGATCGTGTGGCTCGATGCCGATCGACCGGCGACCCGGTGGCTGTTCGCATGGGTCGAGCAGCTGCGGCTGGAGTTGAACCGGCAGCTCTTCCTCGGCCTGTTCGACTACGAGTGCCACTATGCCTGGTACCCGCAAGGGGCTTTCTACAAGGTCCACCTCGACGCGTTCAGAGGTGGTGGAAACCGCGTGGTGTCGACGGTTCTGTACCTGAATCAGGACTGGGCGCCCGGCGATGGCGGTGAACTGGTTGTGTACAAGGCGAGGCCCGCAGATGAGCCCTTTGTCTCCGACACCGTTCTGGCCGTCGTCGAGCCCCGCATGGGAACTCTTGCGGGGTTCCTCAGCGCGGAGATGCCTCACGAGGTGCTGCCCACCAACCGCACCAGATACAGCGTGGCCGGGTGGTACCGCCTCAATGCCAACGGCGGGCCGATGGTCGACCCGCCGTTGCTGAACGTTTGAGTTGCGGATCGCTCAGTACTTGACGACTGGGTCGAGTTCCTTGGCGTGATCGATCCAGCGCTGCACCTGTGACTCGACGGGAACCTGGCGAACCAGCTTGTTCTTGCGGCGAGCGTTGGCGGCGGTCATGGCCTCTGAGAGGTTGTCGGCGCGGCGACGGCGAAGTTCTTTCACCGTGTCGACGCCGGCGGCCTCCAACAGGTCGCTGTATTGGGTCGAGACACCACGTACACGGAACAGGTCGGCTCGGTTGACCCAGCCGAGGACGCGCTTTTCGTCGATGCCACAAGCTTCGGCGAGTTCCTTGCGTCCTTTGCGGGTCGCCCCTGCCTCGAGCAGCTTCTCGCAAGAGCGGATGCCGTTCTCGGCGAGCTTCTTCTGATACTTCGGGCCAATGCCCTCGATGCAGGTGATTGCGGTCATTTACGGGTCCTCCCCGTCTAGCGTGCGCAACGGTCAGAGTAGGGGGTCGACCAAATAGACGGGCGGATGTAGGACTTCCGCCCCAATAGATAGAGCGGATGTAGGACTTCGAGGTGGCTATTTGGTTGCGCCGGTGACCAACCACAGGTCTGTGCGATAGCGCAGGTGAAGTGTCGCGGCCCTGACCACCATGAACAGGGTCAGCGACGCCCAAAGCCAACCGATGCCAAGGCCGGCGCTCCATACGATTCCGGCCGCGACCGCGAACACCGCAGTAGAGGCCCACATCGCTTTGGCCAGGAAGGCCAGGTCAGAGGCTCCTATGAGAATGCCGTCGAGAGCAAAAACGTGTCCTCCGATGGGCTGCATGACCGCGACGTGCAGCAACAGGAAAGACGTCAACTCGATTACGGCGGTGTCATCGGTGAATACCCGAGCCAACGGGCCCGAAGACAGGGCGATGGCGGCTCCGGCAAACAGCCCGAAGACCACCGCCAGCTCGATCATCCGTGCCGACGCGGCCCGCGCGGCTCGCGCGTCGCCGGCCCCAAGCAGCCTTGCCACCAGTGCCTGACCGGCTATGGCTATGGCGTCGAGTGCCAAGGCCAAGGTCATCCAGACCTGAACAGCTATCTCGTGAGCGGCCAGTGCTGTGGTGCCCTTCGACGCTGCTACCACCACGGCGAACAGGAAGGCCCCCCTCAGGGCCGCGGTTCGTGCCACCAGGCTGAGCCCGCCGCGACCGGCGACGCGCATGGCGCTGGGTGACGGCCGCCAACCGATGTTGAAGTGGCGAACCGAGCGCAGGACCATGACCGTGTAGACGGCGGCCGCGATGGTCTCTGCGATGACTGTCGACCAGGCCGAACCGGCTATTCCCATGTCGAGCCCGAACACGAGCCAGATCTCGATGACGGCATTGGCGGCCGCGGTCGATACGGCCACAACAAGCGGGGTCTTGGTGTCCTGTAGGCCCCTGAGATAGCCGGTGCCGGCCAGCGACGCCAGCAAGGCGGGCACGCCTGCGCAGCTGATCTTGAGGTACGTCGACGCGTGTCCGACGACCTCGTCGCTGGCGTCGAAGCTGCGCAGAAGCGGATCTGCGGCCGCGTACAGAACGGCGCCTAGCACTGCTCCCAGTGCCAGCCCGAGCCACATGGATTGCAGTCCGAGCCTTGCCGCGGCGGCCTCGTCGCCGGCGCCCAACGCCCGGCCCACCGAGCCAGTGGTTCCGTAGGCCAGGAACACCAACATGTTGACCAACGTCAGCAAGACGGCCGAGGCGAGTGCGAGGCCGGCCAACTCCTGAGTGCCGATTCGTCCCACGATCGCCGTGTCGGTGAGCACGTACAGGGGCGCCGCTATCAGCGAACCGAACGCCGGCACTGCCAGGCGCAGGATGTCCCGGTCGTAGGGTGACTTCAGGGTGGGCATCAGATGTGGAGCCGCCGGATCTGGCCGTCGGCCTGCGAGATCAAGATGTCGCCGCGTTCGTCGGGTGAGATGTCGACCGGCGAGTCGGCCTGTGCCGGCAGCAGGCGGAGCCCGTCGTCGTCGACGATGAACAACTCGCCTGTGCAGAGGTCTGCCACTATCGAAGCGCTGCCGTTGGTGCTGGGGTGCAGGGCCGCTGGGGCCGGAGCACCCCCAATCACTGCGCAGCGGCCCCGCTCGTGGTCATAGGAGGCCAGGGGGTCGGTCAAGGCGATCCTGGAAGGGTCTTCGGCGAAGCCGACGTCGCCCTCGCGTGCGTTCCAGCCCAGGTCGTAGTGGGCCTGGTCGATGGCCAGGCGGTTGATCTCCTCGCGGCAGTTTTCTCCCACGTCGGCTACCCAGACCTGGGCGTCGTCGGCGCTGAGCCAGATTCGGTGCGGGTTGCGGACCCCCACCGCCCACACCAGCGAGCCGGCTCCGTCGGTGGGAACCAACGATGCCCGCCCCCAGTCGACCTTGCCGCGCAGGACCTTTCCGAGCAGCGAAGAGGGGTCGGCGGCGTTTCCGTGCGGGTCGCCTTGCAGGCCGCCGTCGCCTACGCCGACGAAGACCTCGCCGGCAGCCGACACAGCCAGCCCGCCCCCGTTGTGTCTGGGGTCGGGTTGGGCGACCTCGAGCAGCTCGGTGCCGGCATCGAAGGAGCCTTCGCCGATGCGTCGGTGTGAGGTCAAGACGGTGGCCCCTGTCTCGTCGGTGCGCAACACCAGCAGCGCATCCTGAAGCCAGGCCAGCTCCAGCAGGCCCTGATCGCCCGTGGTGGAGGTGCGTTCGGAGAGGTCGAGCACCGTCGACAAACCGCTTGTTGCCGACCACTCGACGACCAGGCCGCGCCTGGAAGCCGCGATCATGCTGCCGTCGTCGGACACGAGCACCGCGGTTGGGTCCTTGAAGTCTCGGACGGTGCTGATGTTCAACACGCCTGGCGTCTCGGCGAGCCCGACATCGGCGGTGGTAGGGCACGGTTTGGCCAGGGCCAGGGCCACAGGCTCGGGAACGAAATCAGGCGGCCGGAGCTGCTCGTCTGACACCGGCGCCAGCAGCGCGGCAGCCCCGAGCCAGAGCGCGACCAGGCTCGCGACGATGACGGTCGACGCTCGTGGACGGCTTGGCATCGACCGAACCATAGTCATGGGGGTTGCTTCCACAGTGGCTGATTGGGCAGAATGGGGGCGATGACTGTTGACACGGCAGCTCCCGACTCGGCTCGTTCCGCCGATCGCGCTGCGTTTATTGCCCGCTACGTAGTACTCAACTGAGCACACGGGATCCCCCGTGTGCTGTTTCGACCTCCCTCCGGGGAGGTCTTTTGTTGTCCGGACGCAGTCTCCCGCCCAAATCACAGAAAGCGAAACCGATGCGAATCACCGGTGCCCAAGCCCTGATCAAGAGCCTGGAACTCAGCGGTGTTGAGGTCGTATTCGGCCTGCCCGGGGGTGCCATCCTGCCGGTCTACGACCCGATCATCGAGTCCCCGATCCGCCACGTGCTCGTCAGGCACGAGCAGGGTGCCGGTCACATGGCCTCGGGCTACGCGACCGTCACGGGCAAGCCGGGCGTGGTGCTGGTCACCAGCGGCCCGGCGGCCACCAACATCGTCACACCATTGATGGACGCCTACATGGACTCTGTGCCCATGGTGGCCATCACCGGCCAGGTGGCATACGCCAGCATCGGAACAGATGCGTTCCAAGAGTGCGACACGGTTGGCATCACGCGCTCGGTGACCAAACACAACGAGCTGATCGCCGATCCGGCCGACATCCCTCGCCTCGTCCAGGAGGCCTTCCACATCGCGACTACCGGGCGACCCGGGCCCGTGTTGCTGGACCTGCCCAAAGACATCGCCAACATGGAGCTCGAGTGGGATCCCGAGTGGGAGACCACCTGGGGCCAGGGAATCGATCTTCCCGGGTACCAGCCTCGCCTCGACGTCGACCCGGCCGAGATCGCCCAGGCGGTCGAGTTGATCCGCTCGGCCGAGCGGCCCGTCGTCTACGCCGGTGGCGGCATCATGAAGGCCCGCGCGGTCGAGGCCCTTCGCGAGTTCGTCGACATGACCAAGATCCCGACGGTCACCACGTTGATGGCCCGCGGCGCGCTCCCAGACGACCATCCTCAGTGCCTGGGCATGCCCGGCATGCACGGCAACTACACGGCCATCACCGCCATGCAACGGGCCGACCTGTTGCTGGCCTTCGGTTCGAGGTTCGACGACCGCGTCACCGGCAAGGTCGACGCCTTCGCCCCGGGCGCCAAGGTCGTGCACATCGATATCGACCCGGCCGAACACGGCAAGGTTCGCAGGCCCGACGTTTCGATAGTCGGAGATGCCCGTCTGGTCATCGAAGCGATCAACTCCGAGCTGCGCTCGGGTGGGGTCGGTTCGGTCGATCTCGATCCTTGGCGGTCCACGGTGAGCGGCTGGCAGGAGGGCCACCCACTGCGCTACGAGCAGTCCGAGAGCGGATTCCCGCTCAAGCCGCAGTACTGCCTCGAGCGGCTGCGCGACATGTCGCCCGAAGACACCATCGTGGTGGCAGGCGTTGGCCAGCATCAGATGTGGGCCAGCCAGTTCTGGAAGTTCAACCACCCGTACAGCTGGGTCAACTCCGGCGGGCTCGGCACCATGGGTTATGCCGTGCCTGCAGCCGTTGGCGCAAAGGTCGCCAGACCCGACAAGACCGTGTGGGCGGTCGACGGTGACGGTTGCTTCCAGATGACCTTCCAAGAGCTCATCACCGCCGCTGCCGAGCGCATCCCGGTCAAGATCGCGATATTGAACAACGCGTACCTCGGCATGGTCAGGCAGTGGCAAGAGCTGTTCTACGAGGAGCGCTACAGCGAGGTCTATCTGTCGCAGGACCTGCCCGATTACGCCAAGCTCGCCGAGGCCATGGGTTGTGTCGGCTTGCGGGCCGACAAGGTCGACGAGGTCGACGCGGTCATCGAGCAGGCCAACGCCATAAACGACCGCCCGGTGGTCGTCGACTTCCGCGTCGACGAGTTCGAGAAGGTCTATCCGATGGTGCCCGCAGGCGGAAGCAACGATGTTGTGATCCTGGGGCCCGAAGGTGACGCAGAACTCGGCAAGTCAGGGCAGGCACCATCATGAATTCGCGCAAGCTCGAACAACTCCACATCGTCACCGCACTGGTCGAGAACAAGGCCGGCGTCCTGGCCCGGGTGGCCAGCTTGTTCGCCCGCCGTGGCTTCAACATCCACTCGCTGGCGGTTGCCCCCACCAACGATCCGGCGCAGAGCCGCATCACCGTGGTGGTCGACTTGGCATCGGCGCCGCTCGAGCAGATCGTCAAGCAGCTCGACAAGCTGATCAACGTGGTGCGCATCGAGGAGCTGAAGCCCTCGGACGCAGTCGAACGAGAGTTGATGCTGTTGACCGTGGTCAAGGGCGAACGGCCCCACGACGTGTTGCAGGCGGCGCTGCGCTTTGGTGGCTACGCTCTCGACTTCGATGCGGGTCACATCACCTTCAGCTTCTCGGCGTCGCCAGAGCGACTCGACGAGTGTGAGGAGCTGATGCAGCAGTTCGGTATCACCCGAATTCAGCGCACCGGCCGTGTCGCCCTGCCGCGTCTGTACGGCACCGACTGACCACGGGGCGGACACGCTCCACCGAACTAACCCCAGACCGACTACACACGAGGAGTCATACCTCATGGCAACCATTTACTACGACGACGATGCCGATCTCGGCCTGCTGGCCGGCAAGACCATCGGCATCCTGGGCTATGGCTCTCAGGGTCACGCTCATGCCTTGAACCTGCGCGACAGCGGCGTCAACGTCGTCGTGGGCCTGCGCGAGGGTTCGTCGTCCAAAGCCAAGGCCGAGTCCGAGGGCCTCACCGTGATGTCGGTGGCCGACGCCACCAAGGCATCGGACCTCATCATGATGGCCCTGCCCGACACCGAGCAGGCCCGCATCTACGAAGAGTCGATTGCGCCAAACCTCACGCCGGGCATGACCCTCGCCTTCTCGCACGGCTTCAACATCCACTTCGGCCAGATCACCCCGCCAGAAGACGTCAACGTCATCATGGTTGCCCCCAAGGGTCCTGGCCACAACGTGCGGCGCACCTATGTCGAGGGCGGTGGCGTGCCTTCGCTGATCGCCGTCCACCAGGATGCGACCGGCGACGCCAAGCAGATCGGCCTGGCCTATGCCAAGGGCATTGGCGGCACCCGCGGTGGCGTGCTCGAGACCACATTCGCCGAGGAAACCGAGACCGATCTGTTCGGCGAGCAGGTCGTGTTGTGCGGCGGCCTCACCGAGCTGATCCGTGCTGGCTACGACACCCTGGTCGAGGCCGGCTACCAGCCCGAGTCGGCCTATTTCGAAACCCTGCACGAGGTGAAGTTGATCGTGGACTTCATCTATGAGGCAGGCATCGCCGGCATGCGCTTCTCGATCTCTGACACCGCCGAGTACGGCGACTTGACCCGAGGGCCTCGCATCATCACCGACGAGACCCGCAAGGAGATGAAGAAGATCCTCACCGAGATCCAGGACGGTACGTTCGCCAACGAGTGGATCGACGAGAACCGCAACGGCCGACCCAACTACCTGCGACTTCGCGAAGAGGGCATGCAGCACCCGATCGAGGCTGTCGGCAAGGAACTCCGTGCGATGATGCCGTGGATCTCGGCTGGCAAGGCCGATATCACCGAGACGTCGGGCGGCGCAGTCTCGTAGCTACTGGCATCCGCACAGTTGGCGCACGGCCGAGTCGTCGTGCAAGTACGCGATGTTCCACAGCGCCGAGTCGGTCAGCACGAAGGCATCCGCGAGTCGGCTCCAGGTGTTGCCCACCTGGACGCCGACTCCGTCGGCCGCCAGCCGGTCCCAGGTGTCTGGCCGCTCGTCTCTGGCCGCCATCAGGTACGTGCTCAGAAATGCCATGTTGGCGGTGATGTATTCGGTGTCGGGGTAGACGTCGGCCCCGGCCAGCGCCCAGGCGTTCTTCAGCTCGGCCGTTATGGCGGTGTTGTGCGCTTCGCGCAGCAGGTTCCAGAAGTTACCGGTGAAGTGCAGGTCTGCCAGTGGGGTCAAGGCGGTGACCGTCGCCTGCGAGCCGAACTGGCTGAACAGCTCGTCTAGCGCGGGCCGGTGGGGCATTGCCGAGAACGTGTGGTTGAGGTCTGCCACCTGCTCGCACGCCGGTCCCGGACCAACCACCAGACACAGGCCGGTACCAGCTTGTGCGTGGTCGGCTGCAAGCGAGTCCAGCGTCGAGTTGACAGCACCCGCGATGCGGTCGGCATAGTCGCGCGACGACACGATTCGTGCCCCGTCGAGGGTTGCGTGCAGCCGCGACGCCATCAGCGGCTCGATGGCCAGGTAGGCGCCAAGTGGCCCGCTCAGCGACAGGATCTCGAGCGCCGTGGCGGTGGCGTCGTCGCCACCCGCACCTTCCAGCAGCGCTACCACCTCGACGGTTGGGGTGAAGCGCTCGGCGGGCGGAGTGGGAATCGACGGCTCGTCCGAAACCTCCACGGGGCTGCTCGTGGTCGTCGGTGCCTGGCTGGTCGATGGCGCTGTTTCCTGGGTCTCGGGTTGTGGGGCGTCGGGCTGAGAGCCGTCGCCCGGGCCATCTGTCGAGACCTCCGAGCCCTCATCTGAAGCCGAGATCAGATCTGTCTGGACCGGTTCTCCGGCCGACGGTACAGCCACCGGACCTGGTCTGGCTTGTGGGCTCGTCGGAAGCGGGGGTGTGTCGATCGTCGTGGTCGATGCGGGCGTAGCCAAGGTCGACGGGCCAGATGCTGCCGGAATTTCGGATGCCGAGCCCCGGCCTGTCATCGAAGCGAACGCGAACAATCCGACGACCGCCGCGCATGCGACGAGCGTCAGATAGTGAATCCACCCATCGTTCTTTCTCATGCCCACGGAGGACCTATCGGCCCCTTCTGGCTACATCTGAGGGCCTTTGGTTGGCGTCTTCATCGGGTCTTCATGGATCCGTGAGACCATGGTCGACCGACAGGTAGTCGGGCGACGCCGCAGGTGTTGACGACAGTGCTCGAAAGCAGGTGTGGATGAGGGTTCTCGTGGTCGAGGACGATCGCGCTCTGGGCGAAGTGGTCAGGCGCGGCCTGGCCGAGGACGGCCACGCCGTCGATCTGGCGGCCACGTTCGTCGACGCCGCGGAGGCCGTGTTCGTAGAGCCATACGACCTGGTCGTGCTGGACCTCGGCCTGCCCGATGGCGACGGCGTCGATCTGTGCCGGTCGATGCGCTCGGCCAAGCTCAACACCAAGATCTTGATGCTGACCGCCCGAGACGCCCTCAGCGACAAGGTCGGCGGACTCGACTCGGGGGCCGACGACTACCTGACCAAGCCCTTCCAGTTCCCTGAGTTGTCGGCCAGGGTCAGGGCGCTGCTGCGTCGTCCGGAGGTGTCGGAGACCCCAATCCTCGAGATCGGTGACGTACGCCTGGACCCCGCTGCGCGAACGGTTTGGCGCGGCAACATCGCCGTGCCGTTGACCAACAAGGAGTTCGCCCTGCTTCACCACCTGATGCGACATCGTGGTCAGGTGGTGACGCGCACGTCGTTGATCGACCACGTGTGGGATGCAAACTACGACGGGCTGTCGAATGTGGTCGACGTGCACGTGGCCAATCTTCGGCGCAAGCTCGACTTGCCCGGTGCTGACGGCGTCATCCAAACGGTTCGCGGCGTCGGTTATCGACTCAACGGCTGAGGTGAGAATTGAACCTGAGGATGCTGCGCATAAGGCTGACGCTCGTCTATGGGCTTCTCTCAGCTCTGGCCATATTCGCTTTGGCGTGGGTGGCGATCGACACCGGCCGCAGCCGGATCTTCGACTCGGCCGAACGAGAGGCTCTGGCAGCCGCGGGTGAGGTCGCCGCCGGCGAAGATCTGGCCAACTCGTGGTACGTCTCGATCGAGAACGACCCCGGCTATGAAGAGCCGCAGGCCGATGCCTGGATCGAGCCACCACTGCAGACGATCACCCAGAACGGGCTGTGGTACGACGACAGGTTCCCGCGGTTTGAGGACCAGAGCGGTCGATACATCGGCGCCGTCTATCCGCTGGACGAGTTCCAGGCCTTCGTGTCGTTCGTCGAGATCTCGAGCTATGAGGCCGACGCTCGGTCGTTGACCCTGCGGGTCTTGCTGGCAGGATTCGGGGCTGTCGCAGCGGTGGCGGCTTTGGGTTGGCTCGTCGCCGGTCGTTCGCTGAGGCCGACCCGTTTCGTGTTGGCCCAGCAGCGAGATTTCATCGCCGACGCCGCCCACGAGCTGCGCACCCCACTGGCCGTGATCCAGGCCTCGGCCACACAGGCATTGTCGAGACCGCGCGAGGCCGATGCGTACCGTCAGAGCCTGGGCGAGATCGCCGACGCCGCCGAACGTGCGTCGAGCGGGGTAAACGAACTGCTCGAGTTCGCCAGACTCGAAGCTGGTCAGGCGCTGCCCCGGCTGGCCCCCCTGCGCTTGGATCTGCTGGCAGAAGAGGTGGCTGCCTCGGTTCGCTCCGACGACTGCGCCATCGTCGCTGAAACGTCTGACTCGGTCGTGGTGGATGCGGACTACGCATTGTTGCGGCAGGCCGTGGCGACGATCGTCGAGAACGCTGTGGCTCGCTCGAGCAACGTGAACGTGAGGGTTGTCGCCGACAAGAATCTCGGACGCATCGAGGTCGCCGACGACGGGCCTGGTTTCGATCCGGGCCATCTGGCCCACGTATTCGATCGGTTCCACCGCGGCGATCGTTCTGGCTCGACCGGACTCGGCATGGCGATCGCCAAGAAGATCGTCGATTCTCACGGTGGCACCATCTCGGCAGACAACCGGACCGAGGGCGGCGCGATGGTGGTCATCGCCTTGCGTGTGTCGCACGCGTCCGACAGGGGTCTGCGGATGTGAAACGATGCTGAGGTGCGACCTATGGCCGGTCGGCTCCTCGTAGCGACACCGATACTGGGCGATCCGAATTTCTTTCGGACCGTCATCCTGCTGCTGGACCACGGCGACCATGGATCGGCGGGCGTCGTGCTCAACCGGCCAGTCGACGAGCGCGTCGTAGCCCTGATACCCAGTCTCGAAGGCTCCGTAGATGCCTCGGCCACGATCAGCTTCGGGGGGCCGGTCGAGCCCAACGGGGTCCTCGGTGTCACGCTGCAGAGCGGCGAGCTGGTGCCGGCCGACCTCGACGAGATCGACATCGGCAGACCATTGCGAATCTTCATGGGCTACGCGGGCTGGTCGCCCGGACAGCTCGAAGACGAGCTGTCGGAGCATGCCTGGTGGGTCATCGAGGGTCGCCCGGCCGACGTATTCGGGCCCGAGCCCGAAGAGCTCTGGCACCGGGTGGTAGCCCGTCAGCCCGACCGGCGCCGGTTGCTCGCCAACATGCCAGAGGATCCCAGAACCAACTGAAATAGCGGTTCTGGGCCCGGGCCGAGACCAGTATCGTCTCTGTCGACGACCACCCGAATCGAAGGATCGAACGTGTCTCGAGTCTCCGCTGCTCTATCCGCTATCACACCGTCGGCCACCCTTGCCGTCGATGCAAAGGCCAAGGCGCTGAAGGCCGCAGGCGAAGCGGTGATCGGATTCGGCGCCGGCGAACCCGACTTCGCCACACCCGACCACATCGTCGAGGTCGCAGCGGCCGCCTGCCACGATCCCAAGAATCACCGCTATAGCCCGGCCGGCGGACTGCCCGAGCTGAAGGAGGCCATCGCCGCAAAGACCAAGCGCGATTCGGGTCTCGAGGTCGCAGCCGCCGATGTCTTGGTCACCAACGGTGGCAAGCAGGCCGTGTTCAACACGATGTTGGCGTTGGTCGACCCTGGTGATGAGGTCATCCTCCCGGCTCCTTACTGGACCACCTACCCCGAGCCGATCAGGTTGGCCGGTGGCATCCCGGTTGTGATTCCCACCACGGCCGCGTCGGGCTTTCGAGTATCCGTCGACCAGCTGGAAGCGGCCAGAACCGACCGCACCAAGGCTCTGGTGTTCGTCTCGCCCTCAAATCCCACCGGTGCTGTGTATCCGGCCGAAGAGATTGCTGCCATCGGTGCTTGGGCCAGCGAGCACGGGATCTGGGTCATCACCGACGAGATCTACGAGCATCTCGTGTACGGCGATGCCGTACACGCATCGATGCCGGTTCTTTGCCCCGACATCGCCGATCGCTGTGTGGTGCTGAACGGTGTTGCCAAGACCTACGCCATGACCGGCTGGCGGGTCGGGTGGATGATCGGCCCGGCCGACGTAATCAAGGCCGCCACCAACCTCCAGTCTCACGCCACCAGCAACGTCGCCAACGTCAGCCAGATCGCAGCCCTGGCCGCCGTGTCGGGGTCGCTCGACGCCGTGTCCGAGATGCGCCAGGCCTTCGACCGGCGTCGCAAGATCATCCACGGGCTGCTCAACTCGATCGACGGTGTCGACTGCCCCGAGCCAGAGGGTGCGTTCTATGCGTTCCCGTCGTTCGAGGGCGTGCTCGGCACAGAGCTGGCCGGACGTCGAATCGACACCACGCTGGATTTGGCCGACGTCGTACTGGACCAGGCCAAGGTGGCGTTCGTGCCCGGGGAGGCCTTCGGGGCGCCCGGCTATGCCCGCTTCTCGTTTGCCACCAGCGACGACAACATCACCGAAGGAATCGGGCGCATCGCCCAGTTCCTCCAAGGCTGACCGGCGGCCCTCAGACCTTCGACGCCCTGAAGCCGTCGGCTTCGGCTGCCGAAGTGTCGCAGTAGCACCGATCGGCGATGGTGCGCTCATAGTTGCGCTGACCTTCGACGTGATAGATGCCGCTCGACTGCTTGAGCTTCACCGGGTGCGACTGGGGACAATTCCCGTCGACGGCGGCGATCCATGGCGGAGCGACCGGCTCTGGTGTGGGCGACGCAGAGGTCGAATCGGTCGCAGGTACGCTGACGCCGGTGTCGCGTCGCCGCAAAACGCCCGCCACCACCGCGCCGATGATGACGAGGATGATCATCTTGATGATCTTGTCCATTCCCATGACCGTAGTTGCCGATAGCGCTATTCGGCAGGTGGAGTGTTGCGGTGCTTGAGTCGCGAAGGTGGCACGCGTATGCGCTGCTGGCTCTGGCAGTACTGCTGGCAGCGTGTTCGGGTAGCGATGATGAGGCCCTCGGCGACCCGACCTCGACCAGCGAAACACGGTCAACGCTGCCCGAGTCAACGTCATCGACCTCGTCGGTGGCTGCCACGACACCCAGCAGCGATGCCGGGTCAGCGATCGCGACCCCACCCATCGCCGAGCGACTGAGAACCGGAGCTCTTCTCGGCATGTCCACTGGGCTCACTCGCGCCGAGCGACAGCCACGATGGGCCGAACTCGAGGAGCTGGCGGGGCGCACCTACGACATCGGGCATGTCTTTCATTCCTGGGACACGCCGATTCCGACCGAAGACGACCTCATGCACCTGGCCGACGGGCGCGTCCTGATGATCTCGTGGAACGGCACCGACACCAGAGAGATCGCGGCTGGCGCTCACGACGACTGGATTCGTTCCCAGGCGCAGGCGGTGCGCGACCTGGGCGAGCCGGTGATGCTGCGGTGGCTGTGGGAGATGGACGGACAACGGCGACGAGACTGGGTTCACTCTGGTGCCGATTACGTAGCTGCATGGAACCACGTCCGCGATCTGTTCGCCACCGTTGGTGCAGACAACGCCGAGTTCGTCTGGTGCCCCAACGAGGCCCTGTTCTGGAACGGTGGTGACCCGATGCCGTGGTACCCGGGTGACGACCAGGTCGACTGGCTGTGCGCAGACGGATACAACTGGGGCACCAGTTCGACAGCCGCAGACTGGCTGAGCTTCGACCAGATCTTCGGCGACTTCTACCGGTGGGCAGCGCCTAGGGGTCTGCCCATCATCATCGGCGAAACCGGCGTCGGCGAGGCCGAGCCCGAAGCCAAAGCCCAGTGGCTGCGGGCACTTCCGGATATGTTGAGGACCCAGTTCCCCGAGATCGATGCCGTGGTCTATTTCGACAAGGACTTCACGTTCCAAGGCCATCGAGACTGGCGGGTCGACACATCGGCCTCGTCGCTAGAGGCCTGGCTGGCCATCAGCGCCGATCCGTGGTTCAACTGAGGTTGGCATCGGCCTTGCGTTAGCCGCGGCGTTTGCCCCTGGGTTTCAGCGCCGAAACAAGCTCGTCGAGTCGCAGCAAGCCAGAGAACCGCGACAGGACCAGCAGGTGTATCGCGTAGGAGGTTGCGGCGACCAGCAGCACGAGGGCGAAGCTGGTGACGCCGCTGACCCGCAACACCAACGCGGGAATGCCCACACACACCAGGCCGATAGCGGCGGCCGTCGAGTGAGCTCGACCCAACGGGTTGATACCTATGCGGCGCTGGACCTGGGCCATGGGCACCAGGTTCGTGATCGCCAATCCGGCCGCCCATCCGATGGCGGCGCCCTTTACGCCCATGGTGGGGACCAACAAGGCGTCGAGGGTGAGCATCGTGGTGACCGCTGCCAGATTGTCGATGAGCGACTGGCGCGAGCCACCGTCCATCAGCAGTACTGCCTCGATCGGGCCAGATCCCGAAGCGACCATCATCGCCAGGCTCAGGATCGTCAACGCAGCCGCTCCTGTGGTGTACTCGGGGCCGAACAGCTGGGCCAGGAACGGTTCGCCGATGAGTGCCAAGACGATGTATCCGGGCCACACCACGGCGACCAGCCAGGCTGTTCCGGTCTTCAGCAGGTGTGCGGCCTCGTCGCGGTCGCTTCTTCCCAAGGCCTCGCTGACGAGGGGTGATACCGCCTGCACTATCGCACCGTTGACGAAGTTGCCCGCTATGAGCAGGCGCGACACGGCGGTGTAGACCGCCACCGGCCCCGGCCCGGCCAGGGTTGCGACGATCAGGATGTCTGCCCACCTCAACAGCACGTACAGCACGTTGGTTGCAGCCTGGGGAACGGTGAACTCCCAGTATTGCGAGGCCGTCACCTCCGAACCACCGTCGGGAGAGCTGGGCGAGTCGCTTTGAGTGCGGCCCGCCAGTCGCCAGAACCATGCCAGAGCGACTGCGAAAGCCACCGCGAACGACAGCGACCAGGCCAGCCCAACAACAGCTGCGCCGGCACCGAACGCCGAGACGATGACCACCATGCCCAACTGGCTGAGCGGCTTTGCGATGCGGTCGGCCAGGGCGGTTGGGGCCATGGTGCCCATGCCTCGCGTAGACGCCAGCAACACCGAGGCCAAAGCGGCCAGCGGGATGAATGGCATCATCGCCAGCAGGATTCGGGCCAACTCTTCCGGGTTGTCCTCGGTGAGCCAGGCGGCAATCTGGCCCCTTGCCAGAGCGATCGCCGCAGCTATGGCGCAACTTGTCACCAAGGCGGGCGCCGCTGCAGTCCTCAAGAGAGCCTTCGCAGAGCCGCGGTTCTGGGCGGTGAAGCGTACGAGGCCGACATCGGCCCCCAGGGCAGAGACGGCGAACACGATGTTGAACATCGCGATAGCGGTGAAAACCTGGCCGCTTCGCTGCTTGTCGAGAGCACCGGTGATGGCGACGATCACCAAGAAGGCGGCGATCCCGTTCACCACCGATCCGGCAAAGGCGATCAGGCCCGACCGGGCCAACGAGGTGGTTTCTGTACGACCTTCTAGGGCTTGGGACGCGGGTTCTGCCACATCAGTCCCACAGGCTGTCGGCGTCCCTGCCGATGCGCTGGGCAAGAGCCGCGTCAGAAGCCGCGAACTCCTCACGCAGCCTCAACCGCAGCGATTCGTCCATCGACGGATATCGCCGAGCGTTGTAGCGAGGAAACGAGATCGATCCCATCAAAGCGACCCCGAGGAAACGAAGCACCTCGTCGACGACCTGGGCCGGGTTGGCCTCGAGGTCGATCGTTCGGATCACCATCACGTTCGACTTGCCGAACAGTTCGTCGTAGCGCGAGATCTGTTCCATGTAGCGCCCGCGGGCGGCGTACGAGTAGTGCTGGTGTGCGTAGCTGACATACAGCGGATCGGCCGCCATGAGGTCGACCTCTCCTGCCAGACGTCGGGCTTCGAGGTCCAGTGCCGAGGCGAAGTCTTCGGTCTCGAACCCGCGCTTGACCTCGTGATTGTGGTGCGACAGGGCCCGCTCGACGGGGTCGCGGACGAGCACGAGGATCTTCGCGTCGGGGGTCGCCGCATGGATGCGCTCGGGCACAAAGGGGTGGAACAGGTAATAGGGCGACGCCTCGACGGTGCGCATGTCGCAGCCGTTCAGCTGCCGCGAGAGCTTCAAACGCGCCTGAGTAGGGAAGTGCGACCGGTACCAGTCGAGGTCGCCTGTGTAGTTGGTGTCGTAGAAGTGCACACCCTTCTCGAGCATCGGGCCCACGACCGAGCGGTGTTGGGTGAGGTACCGAAACAGCGAGGTGGTGCCACAACGTTGTGCGCCGACGATGTAGGTGTTGGGCAGCACGCGATAGCTCGAGGTCGCCCGTCCGTATCCCTTGGCGGCCTTCTTTATGGCGTCGCGGGCCGGCGTCGGAACGCCCGAACCTCCGAGCATTCGACGGGTAAACAGGCGAGGCTTGTCAGCGACCGGCGGGTCGTGGCGTTCGCTTCGCCGATCCTCGGTCTTCTCGCCGATACGCGGGATGTGGTGGCGCAATTCCACGATCAGTTCCTTATAGGTGCGGACCAGCTCGGCGTCGTCTCGCAGAGAAGATTCCGCGAATCGTAGAGCCAGCTCGATGAGGTACAGAACAGTGATCAGGTCGTGCTCGTCACCATCAACACCCAGCCGCGCGAGTTCCGAGGGAACCGTCTGCTGGACGTTGTCGAGGCCACTGGCCACCGACTTGCCAGACGAGTGGAACGAACGCTGGAAGTGATAGTGCACGAGGTCGAGACCGATTGGCACGTCGTCGGCGGCGCGCTCCCAATCCCACACACCGACGCGCCGGCCCATGCGGCGCATGTTCCACGGCGACCAGTCGCCGTGGGACGAGCCGAAGGTGACAGGGCGATCTCCGTGCGAGCTGAGGCACCGTGTCAGTGCTTCGCCCAGCTCCGCGCCCGCGGGGCCAAGCGCTTCGACCCGTGCCAGTTGGCGCAGTGTCCAATCGGCTTCGGCCAGGGGCACCCGCGACTGCTCGGTCAGGCTGGCCACCTCGGCAAGAGCCTCGAGAACCATGCGTGGTGGCATATCGATTGGGCCGTCGTCGACCAGGGGTGCCGTGATCAGGATCGACATCTCCCGCCACCGGCCGAAGTGAAGCAGCTTGGGAACGAGGAGGTTTCGGAAGAGTCTTCCATCGAACTTCTCGAGCTGCCCGGCTTCTGATTCGACCATGCGGCGGGTCGACTCATCCCAACCGATCTTGGCATAGGCGACCAGCGAACCGCTGCGGTCCATCAGCTGTAGAACCGGCTTGCGGTTGGGGCGCAGCGGGCCCAGGTTGACGGCGAGACAGAGTTCGTGGTCGTCGATCGCAGACTCGAGATACTCGGTCAGTGTGCGGGGCTCGCGATAGCTCGACCGCTCGGCCGCCTCGTCCATCGGGGCGCTGAACACTATGTCGGGGCCCAAAGCGAGGTGATCGATGCCCAGATGGGCGGCACTGGCACCCAGGTATCTGGCGATCGAGCCCAAGCTGTGACCACCCGATCTGGTGGCGGCCCGCCTCAGCACCGCTCCGCGAACGACTCGCGATGCCCCGCTGATCAGCATCCGTGGCTGGTTGACCGACGGGTAGACCGTGAAGCGGTCCAGCTCGACGTGGTCGTCCGGGCACTTGCCGCGGGTGGTCACCACGTTGGCGTCATGGCCTCTGAGGATGTCGATAATCCACTCGAGGCTGGGGTTAACGATCGGCTGTTCGACCACGGTAGACGTCAATGTTCAGGTCCTTGCGAGCTGCTGGGTTCCAGTCGGAACAACCTGCGTCGCAGTTGAGGATCTGGCGGGTGGGGCTTGCCCGTCTTCGTCCGGCACACCTCTCAGAGCTATGGCTCCGGCGATGAAGACGAGGAAGATCGGCTGGTTGATCAGCTCGTAGTACCACATCAACATGGGCACCAAAGCCGTGGTGACGTGTATCCAAACCCCTACGCGGTCTTGATTCTTGAGGGTTCGCCACGCCAGGCCTATCGAGAACATCACATAGATGACGGCGCCCGGGATGCCGTGACTGTAGAGGACAGTCCAGAATTGGCCGTGTGTTCCCACCGCCGGCAGGCCGGGCCGCTCCTCGTTGACCCTGGGTGCCCCGTAGCCGACCAGCGGCGAATCCTGCACCTGGTCGATGACCTGGCTGTAAAGCGTCAGCCTGCCGTCGTCAGAGTGGCCGTTGGCAATACGTTCCGAGATCAGGGTGCCAAGCGGCGAGGCGACCAGTGCCAGACCGATGACCGCACCGGCCACCAGCATTCCAACCAGGTACCGCATGTCGCCCTTGGAGGCCAGTACGAACACGCCGTAGGTGACGCCTACGAGCAGGCCGATCCAAAGGCCCCGGTTGACCGATACGACGATGGGCACAAGCGCCAAGAACCCGATCAGCACTATCCAGGTGCGCCACTTGCGGTCGAGGCCGGCGAAGGCAGCCATCATCAGCGGAGCCAATAGGGCCAGCGCCGAGCCCCATTCGTTGGTGAAGGTGAAGGGTGCTGTTGGGCGATACAGGGGGAACCCCAGGAAACTCTGGTTCTGGGCGAGCGTCGGGTGGACGAGGCTCACCGCATAGTCGTTCTGTCTTATTGCGGCGGGCAGGAGGCTCTCGGTTACCGAGGTGAACTCGAAGTCCCCGAAGGTCACCGCCAGATAACCGCCCAAGACAGCGAAGCCCGTGTAGATGACAGCCAGCTTCAATATCCGCTCGCGGGGGAGTTCCTTGTGCGAGAGATTGAACACGTACAAGAACACGACGGCAGTGGCGATGTACAACACCAGCCGGTAGCCGACGCTGATGAAGCGAAGGCCGTCTGCTTGGGTCATCGAGACGAACACCCACGCAATGAACAGCATGTAGGTGCCGAAGCCCTTGGGGGCCCGAACCGGTGTCTTTCGCAGCAGGATCGCGGCCATGGGGATCGCCGCGATCTGCCAGATGAGGCCGCCGAGACCAAGCGCCCACCACAACGGCATGCCCACGATGACCGCCGTCAGCGGCCACGATCTCGAGCGGGTCGGGCGGCCCGCCATCGTCAGATGCCCCGGCCGAAGCGCTGAATCTTGGCCACGACCGTGTCGGCGGATACCAGGCCGGTGCTGACCAGAAGGGCAAGGTAGGCGCGGCGCTCTCGCCACGACGAGCGCAAGGTCCGCCTGGACCATCGGCGGGCCTCCGAGCGGTTGCCGATGGCTGCGTGGGCGAACGCGATCTGGCCTTCGATGCGGGCCTTACCGACGCCATCACGATCGAACTCGGGGTAGCACCCCAGCAGATATGTGAGTGCGTCTATTCGCGTCTGCCAGTTCTCGACGAAAAAGCTCGCGGTGTGCCAAAGCACGTTGACGATGGCGTCTGGCACCACCGCTATGTCGGTGACCCTGGCGATCCTCAAAAGGTATTCGTAGTCCTCGGCGTAGCTCCCCGGCAGGGCCTCGTCGACCATGCCGACCTCATCGACGAGCGAACGCTCGAACACAAAAGACGACGGGTGCGCCTCGACGATGCGCGACCTGAGAAGGTCATCGAAAGTGATGCGGCCCATGTCAGGAACCCGCCGTGTGGTCGTGTCCTCGAAGTGCACGTCGATGGCGCCGACGGCCATGCGCATGTCCGAACTCTCGAGCACGGCAAGCTGAAGGGCGAGCTTGTCGCAGGACCATGTGTCGTCGTCGTCGCAAAAGGCGATGTAGGTGCCTGAGGCCAGTTCGAGCCCGGTGTTGCGTCCACCGGCGAGGCCGGGCTTGCGTTGGTTGGACACCGTGCGCACAGGACGGCGCGCGTCGTTGCTGTCGAGCGAGCCGTCGACCTCGGTCCGGTCGAACACAACGATGGCTTCGACGACTCCCTCGTAGCTCTGTGCGGCTATGGCGGCGAGGGTCTTGCGGAGCAACTCCGGCCGATCGCGCGTGGGCACGATCACGGTCACATCGACCTGACCGTCACGGCTTTCGTTCGTCATCTCTGCTCCTGTCTGCGGTAGCCATAGGCAGTGCTGAGGGGCCAGGTGAGGGCTCCGACAATCCGCTTGTCACGTGGTTCCATCTCATCGACCCAGGCGCGGTCCAGGCGCAGATCGACGCGCCCGTGCTTGAACCGACTGGGGTTGCCGGCCACGGTGTGAGTGGGGCCCAGCTCCACCCAGCCGTCGCCGATGTGGTCGAGTTCGAGAGGCGTGAGCCCCGCGAACTCCATCAGCGAAGCGACCTGGCCGCGCGGGTCGCTCATGACGTCTTCATACCGCACCAACTGGCGTGGGGTGCGCACTGTGCGCAAGCCGTGCAGCATCAGGTTGTAGCTGAGCCACTTGGAGCTGGTGCGAGCCGGTGAGTAGCGCGGCATCTCGTCGTGGCCGGCTGTGACCTCGGGCCTGGCGACCGTCTTCGCCCAGCTGTACGCAACACCCTGGCTCTCTCTCACCAGGTGGGCAACCCTCACGTCGATGCCTTCTATCTGCGACAGCAGGTAGGCGTAGGAAACGTGTTTGGTCGAGTCGACTATCACCTCTGCGCCGCTCACCTCGCGGATGGCGCGATAGATGTCGAGCAGGATCGAGGTGTAGCGGGCCTGAGCACGGGCCCGAGACGGATGCAGCTGCGGAACCACCATCAAGGGCACAAAGCGGTTGCGGTCGACTCGCCTCTGGAGGTCGATGACCTCGTCGAGGTCCAGGTGATCCCAGCCTCCGAAGGCCACCTCGCCGACACGCGTCCAGAACTCGCAGTCGCGGAGTGGTTTGGCGCAACCACACAACTCGTTGTCGGCAAGACCCCTGTGCCAAAGGTGGACCAACTCGCCTATGGAGACGGCGTTGGAGTGTTGACCGAGCACGTTGGCGACGATCGTCGACCCCGATCGACCAAGACCGGCTAGGAACAGGACCTTTACATCGTTCGCGTCTTCGCCGGCAGACGGGGTCGTTTGGGCCGCGCTGGTAGCGGGCTGCATCGAGGTCACCGCCTTCGCCCGGCGACCAGGCGTTCGACGATCTGACCAACCCGCCTCACCGTCATGTCGACGTGGCGCTGGTCTTGAGGGGGCAGTGTCTGAGGGTTGGCGATCATGTCGTCGAGAAGGGCGCGGAAGTCTTCCTCGGTGCGGGCGATGAGGATCTGGCCGGCGGCGGCCATGCGCTCGCAGAACAGCTGTTGGTGATTGTCGACGTGTTCGCCCAGTGCTGGGTCGCGCGGAACCACGATGGGCAGCTTCCCGGCGCGGCGGCACTCGACTATCGAGCCCGGTCCGCCGTGGGTGATGACGACGTCGGCGGCCTGCAGTTCGCGCACGAGGTCGTGGAACGCAAAGTATTCGACCGAAGGAGCACATCCGGGCTTCGAGTATCCGCGCTGGACGAACGCCTGGATCTGCTGGGGCCGTTCGATGGCAAGCCACGAATCGAACCATTCGACCGCCCGGTCGAACGGGTGCACGTCGGTTCCCAGCGACATCAGTACGTGCCGGGTGATGACCTTGGGCTTGCTCGAAGCAGCGGTGTGCTTGACCTGCACCTGGGTTTGGGCCGGACGCGGTGTCATCACAGAACCCTCCCTACGACGATGCCTCGTGGGTATAGCCCTCGCTGCTCTTCCCACTGCAGCAGGAACCGGTCGCTGAGCGGATAACACATGCGCCCGGCCATGGTCCGCGAATCGAGCCTGTCGTAGACCTCTAGGTACACGGTGTTGACCTTGCGCAGCTTCGCCGCGAGAAAGAAGGGTGGAGCTACTCCGGCCCCGGTGGAGACAACTACATCTGGCTTGAAGGTCGAGATCACACGATGGGCCAGAATGAAGTTCTTGGCCATGTTCGGTATGTTTCGTGTGGTCGGGTGGTTGGACCACACCACACGTTCACCCTCGAGCAGCGACTCGGCGTCGGGTTTTTCGGCCGTTACCCAAACGCGGTCGTGCTCTTCCCACCACGACCGGAGAGCCAGCAGCTGGTGAAGATGACCTCCATTTGAGGAAACCAACAGCAGTTTCATGTCACGAACGACCTCGTCGGGTTAGGCGATTGCCTCCCATCGGCTCACTTGGGCTCCGATGTGAGGTCGTGGCAGCGACAGATGACTGCTCGCCCGCCCCATCTGTGCATCGAGCGTAGCCATCGCTGAGGTGTCAGCGATACGCGCGGTCGCAGGCGTGTTGGTTCGTCAGCCGACGCTGCGGTCGCCGAAGCGTCGAGCGATCCATGAGGGCCTCACGGTGGTCGCAAGCCCGATGACCTTGGTGCCGGCCTCTTGGATCAGGCGCGCTGCGTCTGTGACGTCGTTGGTCGTCGTGCGACCACTCAGCCCGACCAGAAGAGCGCGGTCGCACAGGGCCGCGACACGAACCGCTTCGGCGTCGGTCAGCATGGGCGGTCCGTCGATGATCACCACGTCGACGAGTTGGCGGGCCTCTTCCAGCAGTGCGGTGAAGCGCTCCTCGTCGGGGAACCTGTCGTCGGGCCCAACCCGCATTCCTGGAGGCAAGACGTGCACTCCCGGTGCGATGACGCTCTCGTAGGAATCTGTCACCAGAATCACGTCGTGTCCGTCGAGGCGCAGAGCCGTCGCGATGTTGGAGGCGACTGTGCTGCGTCCTTCCTCGGGCCGAGCCGAGGTGATCATCACCGAAGGAGTCACCAGGCCGGCGGTATCTGCGATGACTATTCCGGCCAGTCGTCGCAGTGCCGTGGCAGGCTCGCTGCTGGGGTCGGTGGCGACGATTGGGTCCAGTGCCGAGCGCGAGATCTTGGGGATGTCGGCCAGAACCGGCAGCCCCGTCGGATGGGCGGGAGCAGCAGAACCGGCATCTTCGAAGACCAATCCATCGACCGCCGGCGCCTGCGACGTGACCTCGATCGCTTCGGGCTCGGGCTCGGGCTCGGGCTCGCGTTCGGGTTCGTACTCGGGCTCTGGTTCTGGTTCGTACTCGGGCTCTGGTGCTGGTTCGTACTCGTACTCGGGCTCTGGTTCGTACTCGTACTCGGGCTGCACCGGCGGCTCGGGCTCTACGATCGGCTGGGGTGCCACTGCCACGAACTCGGGTGACGGCTCGGTGTGCGAGTCGGCTGCGGCTGGGGCAGGAGCGGTCATCACCGCGGTGCCCGCCGCTGCGGGGACCCCGGCGTGGGTCGCGTGTTCGCTGTGTGCAACCTCGGGTTGTCCGCCAGCAGGGGCGGGCGACTCGAACGTGAACTGCGGGGCCGTTTGGCCCAGGTAGATGGTTCCGGACCCGGGGGCATCGGGAGCTTGACCAGGTGGGGGGGAGGTCGCGCCGCCCGAGCCGTCGGCTGAGGCCCCGGCCCTGCGAATTGCGGCCGAACGTTCGAACCCGACTGCCAGCACGAACCCCAGCAACAGGCCGGCGAATCCTAGGATCGCCATGATCAGGGGGCCGGTCGTGGACGTTACTGGCTCGCCCGGTCTGGCCTGTTCGAGTATCACGCCACCGTCGATCTCCAGGGTCGACAGCGACACGAGCGAGTCGCGAAGATCGGCGATCTGGCCGATTGTGAGATCGCGGCTGGTCCGCGCGGATGCCAACTCGGCGGGCGAGACGGTGTCTGGAAGTGCTGATAGCTGATTGCGCAGGGGCGTTATCGGGTCGCCCGTCGGATCGTTCTCGTCTCCGCTCAGCTGGCTGAGGGCGACCTGCTCCTCGAGGCGGGCGATGCGACTCTCGAGCTCGGAACGGTCGGCAGCCTCACGCTCGGCCGTTTCGATGGTCAGGTTCGCCTGGGTCAGGTCTCGCGTGTTCTCGGCGATGGCTTGGGCCAGCAACGTGGCCTGGCGATCTCGTTCGGCGACAGCGGCGTTCGATCGCGCGTCGAGATACGCCGCGGCGATTGCGTCGGCCACAGCAGCCGCAACATCGGGGTCTTCGTCGCCGTACTTGACGACCACGATCTGCGAATCGGTTCTCACGGTGACCGTGAGGTTGTCGTCGATCTCGTCGATGTCGAGGTCGGCGGGTACATCGTCCCCAAGCCTCTCCAGTGCCGACCTGGCTACCAGGTCGGAGCCCGCGATTTCGGTCTCGGTGTCTTCGTTGATCAGCTGATCGACGCGCAAGCTCGAGTCGAGGACCGAGTCGGTCACCGGCCTGATCAGCACCTTGGTTCGAGCCTCGTTGAGCTCGCTGGGGGCCGGGCGCAATACGAACCCGGCGACCAGCCCCAACAGGGCCAGGCCGACCGGCAGGTACCAGCGACGCAAGACTGCGCTGCTGAAGAAGCTCAATTCGACTGCGTCATTGCTCATGGTGTCTCTGTGCCTTCGGGGCGGGGCTGCCGAATGGCACGTCGACCGAGCAAACGGTCACCTTATGACTTCACATCTGAGCGATGTGGTATGACTTCAAGCGCTCGCCTGAGCGGTGCGGTGGCTCAGGCGGTGGGAAGCCAGGCGGGCCTGGTCGTCTCGAACGAATCGATGGCGTCGCCATGTCGCAGTGTCAGGCCGATGTCGTCGAGGCCTTGCAAGAAGCGCTCCTGGGTCTGCGAGTCGAGCGGGAAGTCGGCTTCGATTCCGAGTTCGGGCACCTCGATCTTCAACCGTTCGACATCAACAGTGATCTCGAGATCGGGGTTGGCGGCGACCTCGGCCAACAGCCGCTCGCCCAACTCGGCATCCACCGTCACCGGCACCAGGCCGTTCTTGGTGCAGTTGTTGCGGAAGATGTCGGCGAATCGCGGGGAGACGACAGCATCGAACCCGTACTGCTGAATGGCCCAAACCGCGTGTTCGCGTGACGAGCCGGTGCCGAAGTTGATGCCGGCGATGAGGATCTTCGCCCCCGCGAAGCGTTCGTCGTTCAAGATGAAGTCGCGATCATCTCGCCACTCGGAGAACAAGCCCTGTTCGAAGCCGGTGCGCTCGACTCGCTTGAGCCAGTCGCTGGGAATTATCTGATCGGTGTCGACATCGGAGCGATCGAGCGGCACTGCCGTTCCGGTGACGATTCTGACTGCCTTCATGGTCGGCTCCTGTGCGTTCAGTCGAGGTCGGAGGGAAGGGCGAAACGGCCTGCGATAGCGGTCGCAGCTGCCACAGCGGGCGACACCAGGTGGGTGCGGCCGCCGCGGCCTTGGCGTCCCTCGAAGTTGCGGTTGGACGTGCTTGCACACCTCTCGCCGGGGGCGAGCTTGTCCGGGTTCATTGCCAGGCACATGCTGCAACCCGGTTCGCGCCAGTCGAAGCCGGCGGCTCTGAACACCTCGTGCAAGCCCTCGGCCTCGGCCTGGGCCTTCACCGCGTGCGACCCCGGCACCACCAGGGTTCGGATGCCTTGGGCGACCTGCCTGCCTTCAGCTACCGCCGCTGCGGCCCGCAGGTCTTCGATGCGCGAGTTCGTGCACGAGCCGATGAAGACGGTGTCGACCGCGATGTCCCTGACCCGCTGGCCGGCCTGAAGCCCCATGTAGTCGAGAGCGCGCGCCGCCGCGTTGCGTGCGGCTGCATCGGCGAAGTCGTCAGGGTTGGGGATGTTGCCCTGCAGCGGCACCACCTGTGACGGGTTTGTGCCCCACGAAATGTGTGGCGTGATCTGTGACCCGTCGAGTACGACCTCGGCGTCGAATACAGCGTCATCATCGGTGCGCAACTGCTGCCATGCCGCCACGGCCGCGTCCCAAGATTCGCCAGAAGGAGCGTGAGCGCGCCCCTTGAGGTATTCGAAGGTGGTTTCGTCGGGGGCGATCAGGCCGGCCTTGGCGCCGGCCTCGATCGACATGTTGCAAACCGTCATCCGCCCCTCCATCGACAGGGCTTCGATGACAGGGCCCCGATACTCGAGGATCGACCCGATGCCGCCACCGGTGCCGATGCGGCCGATGATGGCCAATACGACGTCCTTGGCTGTCGATTCGGGAGGCAACTCGCCGTTGACCGTTATGGCCATCGTCTTGGGGCGCCGCTGCGGCAGGGTCTGGGTGGCCAGGACGTGCTCGACCTCGCTGGTGCCGATGCCAAAGGCGATGGAACCGAAGGCGCCGTGTGTGGCGGTGTGGCTGTCGCCGCACACGATGGTCATGCCGGGTTGGGTGCGGCCCTGTTCTGGGCCGATCACGTGCACGATGCCCTGGCCCGGGTCGCCCATCGGGAAGTTGGTGATGCCGAACTCGGCCGTGTTGGCCCTGAGGGTGTCGACCTGCTTGGCGCTGATCGGGTCCGCGATCGGCTGGTCGATGTCTGCGGTGGGCACGTTGTGGTCTTCGGTGGCGACTGTGAGGTCTGGCCGCCGCACCTTGCGGCCGGCCATCCGCAGCCCGTCGAACGCCTGCGGTGAGGTGACCTCGTGTATCAGGTGTAGGTCGATATAGAGAAGGTCCTGCTCGCCGTCGCTGTGGACCACGTGTTGGTCCCAGATCTTCTCGCTGAGTGTCTTGCCCATGTTGTGGAATCCCAAATAGTGAGACAGTAATCTCGCCTTGTGGACGAGATCATAAGCGGCGTCGGTGTTCTGGACAAGGCTCTGGCCCTGCTGTCGGTGGTCGACGCGAGGGCCTCGACGCTGTCAGAACTCGCCGCGAAGACCGGCTTCAGCCGCGCCACCACCCACCGCCTGGCCACCGCGTTGGTAGACCACCGGTTGTTGCGCCGCGACGGCGACGGCCGATACGAGCTCGGGTGGGCCCTGATACCGCTGGGGCGAACGGCAGCCGAGCGCCTGCCTCTGGCGCGTGCGGCCCGAGGCAGCCTGGAAGCGTTGCGTGACCGCTCCGGCGAGAGCACCCAGCTCTACGTCGTAGAGGGTGGCCAGCGCGTATGTGTGCTGGCGCTCGACTCGCCGGACGAACTGCGAACGGTGGTGGCCGTGGGGGCGAGGCTCCCTATGGACCGCGGTTCGGCTGCGGCAGCACTTCGCGGTGACGTTGGTGCCGGCGGGTGGGTCCAGAGTGTTGCCGAACGCGCACCCGGCGTGGCCGCGGTGTCGGCTCCGGTTCACCTGCCCGATGGCTCCATCATCGCTGCGTTGGGAGTGTCGGGGCCGGTCGAGCGTCTGGGCGTCTCGCCTGGTTTGCGCTACGGAGAGATGGTTCTGCAAGCCGCTCTGGAGGTGTCAGCGAAGCTTGCCGATTGAGGCCTCGACGCTGGTCACGGCGCGGTCCAGCGCCGGAACGAAGCGTCCAGGGTCGTCGATGACCACGGCGTGGCCTCCCGGAACCAGGTGCAGCGAGGCATGCGGCACCGCCTTGGCGATCATTTGCTGGCGTCGTGGCGAGACCACATCGTCATCGAGGGTCATCACGACGGCTGTTGGCACATCCAGGGACCCGATCCACCCGCGGCTGTCGAAGGTGCCGATCTCCTGGCCGGCCTCGAGTACGCGCACCCATCGATGGTTGGCGACCTCGGCCAGAGCCCACTGCCTGATGTCGCGATCGGGGCGGCCGGTCATGATGCGCAGAGCCGCGTTGCGCCTGACGGGCCCAGGCATCGCCCGGGCCAGCGCTGCGGTGGGACTCATGGCGGCGAACATCATGCGCTCGCGCGTCGAGTCCTTGAAGGTCGGAGCCGTCGAGCACAACACCAGGCCGGCAACCAGCGACGGGTGGCGGCGCCACAACAGTTGGGCCACGGCGCCACCCATCGAATAGCCCACGACAATGGCGCGATCGATGCCGAGCGTTCTCAACAAGGCGGCGGTGTCGTCGGCGCAGTCGGCCAGGCGAAATCGCTGGTTCGAGGTGATGCCCCTGCCGTGCCCCCGGTGATCCATGGCCACCACCCGCCTGGCGGCGCCGAGAGTGTCGTAGCTGGTGAACCAGTTGAGATCCGACGTGGCCGCCCAGCCGTGCAGCAGTATCACCGGGGTCGTGCCCGGGGCGTCGACACCGAAGTCGCGGACAAACGCAGTGCCGCGCTCGGCGATGGTCAGAGATCTTCCGGGCGGAAGGGCGGCGACGCGGTGCCTCGGTTCGTGCGCGCCCGCGCCTTCGGCTAGCTGGGCTGCTGTCATCGGGTTGGTCTCCATGGGGTCTCGAGCTTTGATCCCGCGCCTACGTCTTTGGACGTATGGGCGAGGCGATCGGTTCCCTGATGTTCGAACTTGCGACCAGACCCGTTCGGCCGTCAGTGCTCGACGGAGACGACCTCGACCTGGATCATCGCCCCGCTGGGGGCCTCGAAGCTGACCTTGTCGCCCGCCGACGAACCCTCGAGAGCCTTGCCCAGGGGTGATCCGGGAGACACCACATCGAGGCCTTCGCGCTTTTCTTCGATGCTGCCGAAGAGCATCTTTTCGGTGAACGAGTCGCCCTCGTAGCGCAGCTCGACGATGGCACCGGGCGACACAAGACCGGCCGACGCGGCCTCGATGATCTCGGAGTTCTCGATGATGGAAGCCAGTTGGGCGATGCGCCCCTCCATCTTGCCCTGCTCTTCTTTGGCCGCGTGATAGTCGCCATTCTCGCGAAGGTCGCCCATCAGCCGTGCCTGCTCGATCTTGTCGGCGATCTCGATGCGGCCCCTGGTTGTGAGGTCTTTGTGTTCTGCGACCAGGCGATCGTAGGCAGCCTGGGAGATTCGGTGGAGTTCGGCCATCCGACCAATGATAAGAGCGGCCCAACCGATCGGCACGGTGGTTCCTGTCGCAGCGATCCGCGAGCGTGCGACGTGGCAGGATGGGAGGTCGGATCGCGCGAGACTTGGCCGGCACCAAATCGGGTGGCGGATCGGTTCGACCATCGACAGGAGACAAAGTGACCCATCGCATCGCCGTAATCGGAGGCGACGGCATCGGCCCCGAGGTGATCGGGGTGACCGTCGACTTGATCCGTCAGCTCGGGGTCGACATCGAGACCACCGACTTCGATCTCGGCGGAGAGCGCTATTTGAAGGACGGCACCGTACTGCCCGACGACACCCTTGCCGAGCTGCGCGGCTTCGACGCGATCTTGCTGGGTGCCGTCGGTACGCCCGGTGTACCGCCCGGGGTGATCGAGCGTGGCTTGTTGTTGAAGGCTCGCTTTGCGCTCGACCTCTACGTCAACCTGCGCCCGTTCGTGGCACCAGGCCACGACTTCATGGTCATCAGGGAGAACACCGAGGGTACCTATGCCGGCGAGGGAGGCTTCCTTCGGCACGGAACCCCCCACGAGATCGCCACCCAGGGATCGGTCAACACCCGCATGGGTGTCGAGCGATGCGTGCGCTACGCGTTCTCGCTGGCCCAGAGCCGGCCGCGCAAGCACCTGACCCTGGTGCACAAGACCAACGTCCTGACCTTCGCTGGTGATCTGTGGCATCGCGTGTTCGAAGAGGTGGCCGACGAGTACCCAGAGGTGTCCACCGCCTACAACCACGTCGACGCGGCCTGCATCTACTTCGTCGAGGACCCGGCCCGCTATGACGTCATCGTGACCGACAACCTGTTCGGCGACATCCTCACCGATCTCGGTGGAGCAGTTTCTGGCGGCATCGGACGCGCCGCATCTGCCAACCTCAACCCGGCACGAACCGGACCATCACTGTTCGAACCGGTTCACGGCTCGGCGCCCGACATCGCCGGCAAGGGGCTGGCCAACCCGGTTGCTGCGGTGTTGTCCGGAGCCATGATGCTGGACTTCCTCGGCGAGACCGAGGCCGGCGCCCGGCTGGTCGCGGCATGTGATGCGGTAGACGACAACGGCGACACCGCAACCGTGGCCTCACGTTTGGCCGGGCTCCTATGACACCCTGCGGCGCTACAAGACCTTGCAGTGCTCGCCCCGTTGCAGTGAACTCTGATCAGCCCTTCACCCAGGTCCACCACCAGGAGTAATCGATGCCCATCACCCCATCTCACAAGATTTGGATGGACGGCGACCTCGTCGACTGGAGCGACGCCAAGGTCCATGTGCTCACGCACACGCTGCACTACGGCAACGGCGCGTTCGAGGGCATCCGTGCGTACGAGACACCCAAGGGCACGGCCATCTTCCGGCTCACCGAGCACATTCAGCGCCTGTTCGACAGCTGCAAGATCCTGGCCATCGACATCCCGTTCACCTTCGACGAACTGATGGACGCCACGAAGGAAACCGTTCGGGTCAACGGGCTTCCGTCTTGTTACATCCGCCCGCTGGTGTACCTGGGTTATGGCGAGATGGGCCTCAACCCGCTGCCATGCCCGGTGAACGTCGCCATCGCGGTGTGGCCTTGGGGGGCCTACCTGGGCGAGGAGAGCCTCTCCAAGGGCGTGAACATGATGATCTCGTCGTGGCAGCGTCACGACCCCAACGCCATGCCTCCAGCCGCGAAGGGTGTCGGCCACTACATCAACTCACAGATGGCCAAAGTGGCCGCGGTCAAGGCCGGCTACGACGAAGCCATCTTGTTGTCGCCTCAGGGCTACGTCAGCGAGTGCACGGGCGAGAACCTGTTCATCGTCAAGCATGGCGCCATCATCACGCCGCCCACCTCGGCCGGAGCGCTTGAAGGCATCACACAAGACGCCGTGCGCACCATCGCCGCCGACCTGGGAATCGAGTATCGCCAGGCCCACCTGCTGCGCTCGGACCTCTACACCGCCGATGAGGCGTTCTTGTCAGGAACTGCCGCCGAGGTCGTGCCCATCCGCTCGGTCGACAACCGCGTCATAGGCGATCGCGGCCCGGTCACCACCCAGATCCAGGAAACATTCTTCAAGGCGGTTCGGGGCGAGCTGCCTCAATACGAACGCTGGAACGAGTTGGTCGATGGCTGATTCATCCGCCGACGGCCAGCAAGCCCCGCCGGTCGATCGTTCGCCGCGATACGACGCGCGTTGGCCGCGTCGTGTCGAGATATTCGATACGACGCTGCGCGACGGTGTGCAGTTCGAGGGCATATCGGTCAGCTCCGACGACAAGCTCAGGGTCGCCCGCCAGCTCGACCGCCTGGGGGTTCACTGGATCGAGGGTGGCTACCCCGGTGCCAACCCCAAAGACCGCGACTTCTTCGACCGTGCCCGCACCGAGCTGAAGCTCGAAACGGCTCAGCTGGTGGCTTTCGGTTCGACCCGACGGCCCGCCGGCAAGGTCGACGACGACCCCACGCTCAGGGTGTTGGTCGAGGCGGGTGTGGGCACCGTGTGCATCGTGGGCAAGTCTTGGGACTACCACGTCACCGAGGCACTTCGCACCACCCTGGACGAGGGCGTGGCCATGGTCGGTGACTCGGTCAGGTTCCTGGCCGGCGAGGGCCTCAATGTCTTCTTCGATGCCGAGCACTTCTTCGACGGCTACATGCGCAACCCCGAGTTCACTCTGCGGGTGCTCGAGGCGGCCGCGGTCAACGGTGCCAGCGCTCTGGTGCTGTGCGACACCAACGGCGGCTCGCTGCCGCACCAGGTCGAGCCGGCCGTAGCCGCCATCGTCGACCACTTCGGCTCCGATGTGGCTATAGGCATCCACACACAGAACGACACCGGGTGTGCCGTCGCCAACGCTGTTGCCGCCGTACGAGCCGGGGCCACCCAGGTGCAGGGCACCATGAACGGCTACGGCGAGCGCACCGGAAACTGCGACAACACCCAACTGATACCCAACCTCACCCTGAAGATGGGCATCGAAACCCTGCCTGCGGGTCGCATGGACAAGCTCAGCTCCATCAGCCACCACGTCGCAGAACTGCTGAATATGCCACCCATGCACCAGCAGCCCTATGTGGGCAAGTCGGCCTTTGCTCACAAGGCGGGCTTGCACACCAGCGCCATCTCCAGACGAGCCGACAGCTACGAACACGTCGACCCGGCGGCGGTGGGCAACCACACCAGGTTCTTGGTGTCCGACCTCAGCGGCCGGGCCACGATCGAGCTCAAGGCTGCCGAGTTCGGAATCGAACTCGATGGTGCAGCTGTGTCCGACCTGGTCGACCGGCTCAAGCGTCTCGAGCACGAGGGTTATCACTACGAGGCGGCAGACGCCTCGCTCGAGATCTTGATGCGCGAGGCCTCCGGCTGGAACCCAGACTGGTTCGATGTCGAATCGTTCAGGGTGGTCACCGACCGCCGCGTCGATCGCAGCTTCGACACCGAGGCCACGGTAAAGGTGCTCGTCGGCGACCAACGTCGCGTTGCTGTCGGCGAGGGCAACGGTCCGGTCAATTCGCTCGACTCGGCTCTTCGTCAGGCCATAGGCGAGTTCTACCCCGAGCTGACCCGTATCCATCTGACCGACTACAAGGTGCGTGTCCTCGACTCGGCTGCCGCCACCGCGGCGGTCACCCGTGTGCTGATCGACCAGAGCGACGGTGAAGAGGTCTGGACGACCATCGGGGTTTCCGAGAACATCATCGAAGCCAGCTGGCTCGCCTTGCGAGACGGCCTCTACTACGGCCTGCTGCGAAGCGGCCACGACCAGGATTGATCCACGGAGGATCCCATGGCAGCCCCCTCATATGTACCGACATCGCCAACAGCGAAGGTGCGCAGCTACAGCGGTCCTGGTGTCGTCCCCGACAGCTGGTCGGCCGATCGCAGCGCAGCCGTGGATGGGCCCCAGCCACGGGGAGGGATGTACGGCAGCCAGGGACCAGACCAGGGCTACGCGCTGAAGCTCGCCGAGGCGCTGCGCCCCAAGCTGGTGCTGACCGAGGGCGAGTCGGCCGACGACGTCTTGGCCGGCGCCGTGCAGATCGGGCTCAAGCGCGCGTCGTTGTTCACCCGCGGCCCGGTGATCCACGACCTCAAGATCGCCTTGAACCTGTGGGGGTTCCTCGGTGACGCGCCGGCCGAGTTGGTCGAGCTGCGCAAACAACACTTCGACGGCGTTGCCAACCCTCACCACTGGGTACACATGCGAGCGCTGTCGGCCATGATCAGCGACGAGGTGCTGCGCCGCACCCCCGCCCAGATCGAATCCGAGCACCGCTCGAACTGGCGCTCGCTGCTGGGGCTGACCTGAGCCCGGCTCCCCGCCGCTTCGACCCACGCCTCGGCTAGCGTCACGGTCATGGAGTTCGACTACTCGAGCTGGGTGCGGCTGCACCGCATCGCCAACGCCGAGTTCGACTTTCGCGTTCGCCAGATCTTGCCCGAGTGGTGGGGTGCATCGACCCCGTGCGAAGAGTGGGACGTCTACGACCTGGTGAACCACTGTGTGGCCGAGAGCATGTGGGTGCCGCTGCTGCTTGCGGGTCATCACCCCAAGACCATCGGTGGTCTCGAAGGTGATCTCATAGAGGGCGATCCGGTCGATGTCTGGGAGGGCGCTCGCCTCGACGCGCTCGACGCGGTCGACGACTCTGGGGGTGACACCGAGGTGCACCTCGAGAGCGGGGTCACGACCGCGTTCGAGTATGTCCGCCAACGCACGGTCGATCTGGCCGTGCACGCCTGGGATCTGGCGCGCGCCATAGCAGTCGACGAGGCGCTCGACGCCGACCTGGTCGAGGGCGTGGCGTCCTATGTCCTACCCAGAGCCCACCACTTCCAGGCCGGGTCGCTCCTATTCGAGCCCTCGGTGCCGTCGACACCCGGCGCCGACCTGCTCGAGAAGGTACTGAACGTCCTCGGCAGGGAGACCGACTGATGGATCCGCGACAAGAGCACATCGAGGGGCTCAACCTCTCGAAGTTGAACCCAGTAGACATCGACGTCTTCTTTCGAACCCTGGCTCGGCGTGTTCCGCACGCCGTGGTCGACGACAAGCGCGCCCTGTTGTCGTCGGCCCGCAACCGCATCAAGCAGCTGGCCATCGACATGGGATCGGCGGACGCGATCTCGCTCGACGCGTCGCGCGTCGAGCGTATGTGCGAGCTGTTGGTAGAGCAGTTCCAGGGAATGAAGCGAAGGCAGTGGAAGGCTCGCATTGGCGAGAACCGCACCATCGACTACGTGCGCGAGCAGATTGGCGAGATAAGCGCCGACCTGCACGAACTGTCCCAGAACTAACTACGACTACGGCGCCAACACCGTCGCCAACAGTTCTCCCAAGTTGTCGACTGCTCCTGAGGGGCCCTGAATCAGCAGCACCTGTTCGGCCACACCGTCGGTGTCGACAAGCACTGTGGCGACCATCCGAGTGCTGCCCGCTGACGACGTCTCGAGCAAGATGATCGCCATGGCCTGGCGACCCGAAATGGTCACCTGGAGCGGATCGCTCGCAAGCGCAAGACTCGCCGGACCGTCGTCGAGGAACTGGTCGGGTGGCCTCGAGGTGATATCGACCACCCGAAGCCCAGTGGGTGTGGCTCCGTCGAGATCGTCGGCAAGCTCGGCGATGACGAGCCCGTCGGCACTGGTAGCCCAGCCGTCGGGACCAACGATTCTGAGACTCGGCCGTTCCGGGGCGGAACCGGTCTGTTCTGTGCCCTCGGCTGAGCGATCTCCTACCGCGGTGACGCCTGGAGAGGTCTCGGCTGTCGGTTCGGAGGTGGAGCCCCCGCATCCGACGACGGCGGTGAGGGAGACGCCGACGATCATCGCCCACGTCCATGTCCAAAAACGAGGTCGTCTCATCGGTGTCACCCCCTGTCCGAGGCGTCTTGCGCCAGCGTGAGATTGAAGTTGATGAAGGTGGACATCGCATTGACCGCACGGCGTGCTTCGGCCGCCCGGTCTGGGTCCCCAGCAGCCTCGTCGACAACGTCTGCCAACGCTGCCAGCGTCCGCCTGATGCCAGGGTTGGCGAGTGAAGGCACCAGGTGCGGTGTGTCGGATTCGCCTTCGCGCAACGAGCTGTCGGCGGCCGTTTCAGCGAGGATGTCGGCGAGCGCGATCAGGCCCTCTGCTGCCTCGACCGGGTCGAATCCGCCCGCTGGGGGCGCATCGAACCTGGCCCAACCGTACTCTTGGGCGACTCCGCACGCGGTGCGGAACAGAGAGGTGCTGTTGTCGAAGGTGTCGCAGATGGCACCGATCTTGTCCAGGTCGATTCCAAGGTTCTCGAGACCCAGAACGCCCAGAGCTGAGCGGTCGACCTCGGATCGCGTCTCGACTACGGCGACGACGTGGGCATCCATCGTCGTGGGGTCGTCTGCCCAGATTCCCGCACTTTCGGCTGGGAAGGTCAGTTGCCCGCTGATTGTGTCGGGCGAGACCCACCGCGCGTCGAGCGAGGCCTCCACCTCGGGCAGCGTGGTCTCGCCAAATCCGTCCTCGAAGTATCCCTCGACCTCGATGACCTCGTGTTCGGGATAGGTGACGATGGCGCGGATGCTGATCTGATCGCTCTGCGCGCCGGTCCACGACCCGTCGAATTCGATGGTGGTGGTGTAGCACGAGATGAAATGGAAGACCCAGGTGGTCGTGGCGAACGCGGTGGGATCCTCCTGCCGGCTCTCATAGCAGAATCTGACCTCAGCTTCGCCCAAGACCTCGAAGCCGGAAGCGGTTTGTGACGGTGCGAACATCAGCAATGCTTCGTTGGCCTCGACACGCCACTCTTGGATGACGTGGGTGTCGGCCGGTCGAAGCGGCGGCGCCACGAGCCCGCCGCCGGTGAACTCGCCTTCGAGAACGATGGTGCCGGCTGGGAGTTGCGAGAGATCAAACCGCTCATCGGCCTGCGACGAGGCATTGGTGGCGGAGAGCACAGTCGTCAACCAGAGCCCAACGACAAGCGTGGCGACGGGCACTCGGACGGTCATATTCCCACCTCCACTTCGCTGTGGGGTCCGATTCGATGATCTAGTCGTCCGGGGTTACCGACAAGGGCCGGATGGCAGGTGAGTGCAACTAGCCTGACGGGTCGTGACTGAATCGGTTCGCCCACGTCTTCGTTTCGCCCCGGCGCCCACCGGATATCTACATCTGGGCTCGGCCCGCACGGCGCTTTTCAACTGGCTCTACGCCCGCCACGCCGGGGGAGAGCTGGTTTTGCGGGTCGAAGACACCAATGCCGAACTCGCCAGGCCCGAACTGATCGACAACATCTACGAGTCGCTCGAGTGGTTGGGCATCGACTGGGATGGCGAGCCGGTGCGCCAGAGCCAGCGAGATCACCTGTACCAGGAGGCGGTCGACCGGCTGCTGGCCGATGGCCACGCCTACGTAGACGACGGTGCGGTTCGGTTCCGTGTGCCAGAAGAGGGATCAACGTCGTGGGACGACGTGGTTCGTGGAACCGTGACGTTCGAGAACGAGCACGTCGAAGACTTCGTGATCCGTCGCTCGGACGGCTCGGCGACCTTCTTCATGGCCAACGCAGTCGACGATCTCGACCTGGGAATCACCCATGTCGTGCGTGGCGAAGACCTGGTGAACGTCACGCCCAAGGTCATCTTGCTGAGGCGGGCCCTGGGGTCTGACTATCTGCCGGTGTTCGCCCATCTGCCGTTGATCGTGAATGATCAGCGCAAGAAGCTGTCGAAGCGCCGCGACGATGTTTCGCTCACCAGTTATCGCGAGCGCGGCTTTCTGCCCCAGGCGATGACCAACTACCTCGCACTGCTGGGGTGGGGGCCACCAGACGATGTCGAGGTTCGGCCGATGAGCGAGATCGTCGAGCTGTTCGAGTTGACCGACATCAACGCCTCGGCCGCGATGTTCGACATAAAGAAGCTCACCGCCATCAACGGCGAGTACATCAGGGCCATGGACGTCGATGATCTCGCTGCGGCCATCGAGCCGTATTTCGCCGCTCAACCCTGGGCCGACCGGGTCGGCGAGCCCTCGGTGGCCGATGTGGTGCCCCTGTTGCGCGAGCGCGCCAAGGTTCTCGAAGAGGCGCCCGGCATCGTCGACTTCTTGTTCCTGGACGACCCCGAGACCGACGACGAATCGTGGAACAAGGTCATGGGCACCGACACTGCACTGCCCATGCTCGATGCTGTCGTCGATGCTTATGGCGGCGTCGAGTGGTCGGCAGAGGCGTTGCATGCGGCCACGCAGGCGGCAGGCGAGGGGCTGGGGCTGAAGCTGGGCAAGGCCCAGGCTCCGGTGCGCGTCGCTGTCACCGGTCGCACCGTGGGGCCGCCGCTGTTCGAGAGCCTCGAGCTGATGGGTCGAGACGAGACGATTCGACGCATCGAAGCAGCAAGATCTCGTTTGACCTGACCGAATCGTCGGCTACCATCTCCAGTCGCTTCGATCGCACATAGGCCGGGGCACAACATCCTTCGGGGATGGTGTAATTGGCAACACAACTGGTTCTGGTCCAGTCATTGGGGGTTCGAGTCCTCCTCCCCGAACTCTGACGCTGTTGCGGCAACGGCCGCTATAGTGTCGAACTTGTCAGGCGGTCTGAGCCGCCCGGCTAGAGCTAGCCCCCATCGTCTAGCGGCCTAGGACACCACCCTCTCAAGGTGGCGGCACGGGTTCAAATCCCGTTGGGGGTGCCACTTCTGCCGCCGCTCTCGCGGCGGCAGCTGCTGTTTTGGCCCGGTGCCATTCCCGGCCGAGACACCCTCCGTCGCGAAGCTCGCTGTGTCGCCCGCGTTTGGCGGCTCTGCCTGCTGCTGGGCAACAATGGCGTTCATGACCGAACCCAACGATCCGGCCGCCGAAGTTCTCTACGAAGTAGACGGCCACGTCGCCACCATCACGCTCAATCGCCCCGATCGGCTCAATGCCATCACCGGCTCGATGCTTCAACAGTTCGGTGACAGCCTGTTGAAGGCCGATGGCGACATCAATGTCCGCGCCGTGGTCGTCACCGGCGCGGGGCGAGGCTTTTGCAGCGGTCTCGACATGAAGATGGCCGCCCAGGGCGAGGGCATCGGGTCAAGCGCCAACACCTCGTTCGCCATGCCACATACCCGTGATCTGCCGACCAACATCTTGTTCAACATGGACACGCCCGTCATAGCCGCTGTCAACGGCGCAGCGGCCGGCTACGGCCTGGACATGGCTCTGGGTTGTGACATGCGCATCGGCGGAACGTCGACCAAGTTGGTGCCCGGGTTTGCCAAGCGAGGCATCGTTCCCGAGTCGGGCGGTACCTGGTACCTGCCCAGGCTCATTGGCTGGGCCAAGGCCACCGAGATCGGATTTCGGGGCAACAACCTCAGCGCCGCAGAGGCCAAGGAAATCGGTCTGCTCAACGATGTCGTCGCCGACGAGGACGTGTTGACGGTGGCCAAGGAGTGGGCGGCCGAGATCGCAGCCAATGCACCCTTGGCAATCCAGTCGATGAAGAGGCTGTTCAGGCACGGGCTCACCGAAGACTTCGAGTCGCACAGCCACCACGTGCTGTTGCAGACGATGACCCTGTTCCGCACCCACGACTTCAAGGAATCGGTTCAGGCGTTCATGGAACGCCGCGATCCCCGGTTCGAGGGCCGCTAGGCCGGGCTCAGGAGGCCAGGAAGGCCACCGCGTCGTCCAAGGCTGCCCGGTCCTGGAGGTGGAACAGGTGTCCTCCCTGGTACATCTTCAGCGTCGAGCCCTGAATGCGACCTGCCAGGGTCTCGAGATTGTCGGGCGCTGCGATGCCGTCGTATAGGCCACCCTGGATCAGGCAGGGGCATCCGACGACGCCAAGCCTGTCGTAGGTGTCGTGGCCGGCTCTGGCCTCGAGTTGGCGGCGCGCTCCCACCTCGCGACCCGGTTCGCCGGCTCCGATGGCGGCGGTCTCCAACGCGAGATCGACCATCTTGTCGACCTCATCGCGATGTTCGGCTCGCCACTGTGCCGTGCGCCTGGTGTCGGCCAACTCGAGTCGTCTGGCGGCATCTGCTCGAGGGTCACCGGAGGGAGCAAGGGTGTGCAGCGGATAGCTCGCCCCGCCGATGCCACCGGTGGACGTGCACGCCAGCAACAGGCGCTCGACCCGCTGCGGCCAGGTGACAGCGAACTCTTGAGCCACCATCCCACCGAACGAGATGCCGAACACCTTCGCCGACGCCAGGTCCAGATGGTCGAGGAGCCTGGCCGCATCGGCTGCGTAGTCGGCCATCGTGAACGGCCTGTCGGGCTTGGACGAACGACCCAGTCCTCGCTGGTCGTAGGCGATGACCCGAAACGACTTTGCGAAGCGGCTGCGCAACAGGTTGGGTGCCCGGAGATCACCCCCGGTGCCGCTGATGAACAACAGCGGCTCGGCGTTGGCGGGGCCGGTCAGCTCGTAGACGAGCGAAATGTCGGGTCCTACCTGCAGCGTCGGCACGCCACAGATTCTGCACTCAGCAGCCGACGTCGGCCAACCCGGCCAGGTTGGCGCGCGGGTTGCTCGGAGCCGTGCCCGCCCATTGCGGGTTGCCGTTGGCCGCCGAGCGTCCGAACAGCTGCGCCACCCACATCTCGCCGTCGACGCACGCTATTCCGATGCCGACGGACGTATACGCCGTGTCGACGATCGAAGAGCGGTGTGAGGTGCTGTTCATGAGCCACTGGTGGGCGCTGGACGTGTTCGCCAGATGAGCCGAACCCCAGTAGATGTTCTCGCCCATAGCGGCGTAAGGAGATGGCATCGAAACCTGCACCGCATTGAGATTGCTGTGCCTCAGGCCGTTTCGGCTCATGTCGCGTGCCCACGACTCGGCCGCGGCGGCGAGGTTCGGATCCCACGCCAGGGCACTGCGTCCGCGCTGGGCGCGCTCGGCATTGACGCGTTGCAGGAGGTTGGCTTCGGCCGCAGCAGGTCCTGAGATCGCGTCGCCGAACCCGACCACGTCGCCCCCGGTCGAAGCGACGTAGTAACCGCCGCCCGAACGCGTCGGGCTCAGCGCCGTGACGTCGTTTCGGCCTGTGCCTCCGATGGAGCCGAGGAATGGTGCGTCGCCGAAGGCGAAGACGCCGCCGTCGGCGCCGACCATGAAATAGCCCCTGCCCGTGGTGCTGCGGGTGATGCCGATAACGGGCCGGTCCAGCACCAGGCCGCCGAGCGAGCCGTAGAAGGCGGCGTCTCCGAACGCGAACACGCCGCCGTCGGCACCAACCAACCAATATCCGCGACCGCTGGCGGTTGCGGTGATGTCGACCACTGGGCTGGCGAGGGCAACACCGCCCATCGAGCCGTGGAACGAGGCGTCTCCGAACGCGAACACGCCGCCGTCGGCGCCGACCAGCCAGTAGCCACGGCCTGAAGGGGTTGTGGCCATGGCGATGATGGGTTGGGCGAGCCGAACGCTGCGAAGGTCACCGCTGAACACGGCGTCGCCGAAGGCATACACGGCGCCGGCTGCATCCGCGATCCAGTACCCGGAACCCGAGGGGGTAACAGACAAAGTCGCGGCTTTGTTGACGTTCGCGTTACCGAGGTGAGGGGTGGAGGCGGCGTCGACGGCCCCGTTGGCGTGGAGGACCAGGTAGCCCCCTGGGGTGGAAGCGATGTCTACGACAGGCGAACTGGCGGCGTCGGCGCTGGTTGCAGAAAGCGGCAGCAAACCCAGCAACAAAGCGGAGATCACAAGGAACGCAGCTATTCGCCGGACCCGGCTTTGGCGCGTTCGCATGAGGATGTCGTTCATGTGGTACCTCGTGTCGGAACGCCCGCTTGCGCCCGCACAGTTACGAAACCGTAACAATAGAGCAACGCTCGTGACGAAACCAAGAAGTTTGATGAGATTTTCAGTCGGTCCTTCTCTGGCCCGGGAGCGCCGGTGGACCTCTACCATGTCGACCTGTGGCGGATCGGGTCGAGCGGATCACAGAACTACTGATGCTTCTGCTCGATACCGAGCAGCCGGTGACGTTCGAACAGATCGTCGAACACGGCGGCCTGTACCCAGACCGGGAAGAGGCATCGCGCAAGTCGTTCGAACGCGACAAGGCGGTACTCAGGTCTTTGGGGGTGACGATCCGAACGCCCATGGATCCTGCGACGGGCACCACCCGCTACACCATCGAGCCCGACGATTACTTCCTCGCCGACCTTGGGCTCGACGAAGCTGAACAGCTCGCGTTGCAGCTGGCGGCGTCTGTGGTGCGTCTGGACGAGAGTTGGGACGATCAGGCGATCGCCAAGATCGGCGGCACGATCTCGGCTCCGCCCATGGTGGTTGCAGAACTGCCCTCACTGGACCAGTTGCCCGTTGTTCATTCCGCCATTCGCGATCGGGCCCCTCTGGTATTCGACTACTCGGGCAAGAGCCGAACAGTCGAGGGCCTGGGCCTGTTCTACCGGGAGGGGAACTGGTACCTCAGCGGACGAGACGCCGATGTCGTCAAGACGTTTCGCATCGACCGCATCGCGGGCACGGTTCGTGTCGGCCGCGCGGGAAGCTACGAGATCGCCGGCGAATTCGACCCGGGCACTGCGATGCCCCGCGACCCAATGCTCATCGGCGAGGGAGAGGTCGTCAGTGCTTCGGTCTGGATCGACCAGGCGACGGCGGCACGAATCGTGCGACTGCGCGGTGTCGAGAGTGTGCTCGAGCGCCGCGACGATGGCTCGGTAGTGGTCGAGGTGTTGGTTCGCAATCGAAACGCGTTCAGGTCGTGGGTGCTGGGCCTTAGACACCACGCCGAGGTTCTGGAACCCAGCGAGCTTCGTGATGACATCGTGTCCTGGCTAGAGGCGATTGCGGGGGTCGGCTGATGGCGCGTCCTCCTGCCGAGGTCCGGTTGGCCCGCCTCTTGGTGGTGGTCCCGTGGGTGGTCGAACGAGATGGTGCGACAATCGGCGAGATCGCCGATCACTTCGGAATTCCCGAGGGAGATGTCCTGGCCGACCTGTCGTTGGTTCAGTGCTGTGAGATTCCGCCCTATGGGCCCGACAACACACTCGGCATCATCGTCGACGACGACCGGGTGATCGTCGAACCTGGTGCCATGTTGGGACGTCCGCTGCGCCTGGGGCCTCAGGAGGGATTCGGCCTGCTGGCCGCGGGTCGTGCTGCCCTGGCGGTGCTGGGCGATTCGACCGGTTCGCTCGCGACGGCTATGGACAAGCTCGAGGCGACTCTCGGCGACCAGAGTCCTCTCGCCGTCGACGTCGAGCGGCCCCCGCTGATCGACGATCTCCAGAACGCAGTCACCAGCCGACATCGAGTCGAGATCGACTACTACACGGCATACCGCGACGAGGTCACCACCAGGCAGATCGATCCGCTCAGTGTGTTGAACCACGACGGCGACTGGTATGTCCACGCCTGGTGTCACAGCGCCGGCGCGCTACGTACCTTTCGGGTCGACCGGATAGACGGTATGTCCAACACGGGGCAGGTCTTCGAGGCGCCGACCGAACCGTTGGATCCTCCACGCCTGGGCCCGGGTGGTGATGGGGTCGAGGTGACGCTGCGGATTCCGTCGACAGCGCGCTGGGTGGTCGAGTCGTACGAGACCTCCAGCGTCGAAGACCTGGGCGACGGCGTTCTGCAGGTGACCATGCCCATTGCCGGCAACGTCTTCCTCGAACGGCTGTTGCTGAGGATCGGGCCGACGGCTGTGGTCATAGCTCCAGAAGACCTGCGCAACGTCGGCTCCGACGCAGCGTCTCGAGTTCTCGATCTGTACGGCCGCCATCGGTGATCGGCGATCGCAGCGGCTTGGGCGGCCGGATCGTGTCGGAGGCAATCAATGCCGTGTGGGATTTCGCCCGCCGTCACGGCGGTATCGGAGCCAACCACCGCAAGGCGCGACAGTTCGGCGCCTTCGGCCATGGCAGCTACATCGGATTCCCCGGCGGAACCGTCTATGGCGAACGGTGGATCCACATCGGCAGTGACTCACTGATCGCCGACCATGTGACGATCAGCGCAGGAATGCTGCCAGGCCAGCAGATGGTGACCGATCCGGTTGTGCGCATCGGAAACAGATGCCTGATCGGCCGCTACAACAGCATCGTCGGCCATTTCTCGATCGACATCGGCGACGACGTCTTCACCGGCACCAACGTCTACATAACCGACCAGAACCACACGTACGAGGATCTCGAAGAGCCAATCGGCCGACAGCTGCCCGTCGAGGCTGCGGTCAGCATCGGTAGGGGGTCGTGGCTGGGCTCTGGGGTGGTGGTGCTGCCCGGTTCTCAGATCGGCGAGCACGTGGTGGTCGCAGCCAACTCGGTCGTGCGAGGAGTGGTACCCGATCGTTGCGTCGTTGCCGGTGTTCCGGCTCGAGTCGTAAGGCGTCACGATCCGGATTCGGGCTGGTCGGCAAAGGCCACATGACCGGCCGCCCCCGAATCTTGGTCCTCGGTGGTTCGGGGCTGGTCGGCTCGGCGGTGGTAGCAGAGGCAGCGCGCCGCGGATTCGATGTGGTTTGCGCTTCGCGGACCTCAGACCACTTCATCGACCTGGCCGATCTGTCCTCGATCGATGCCGCCCTGAGCACGATCGATGCTGACATCGTCGTCAACGCGGCCTACGTCAAGACCGGTCCGCAGGCTGACATGGTCACGGCGGTGGCTCCGGGCCTAGTCGCTCGGCGCTGTGCTGACGCCGGCGTCAGGTTCGTCCACGTCTCCACCGATGTCGTGTTCTCGAGTTCACCCAACTGGAGACACGAGAGCGACCCGACCGATCCGGTCGGCGCCTACGGCGAGCTCAAACTGCGGGCAGAACACGCAGTCTTGGAGGCCGATGGCGGCGCCGCCGTGGTTCGTACATCGCTGGTCATCGGATCATCGCAACGCCCCGGCGAGCAGGAGGCATTGGTTCGGCACGCCGTAGCCAACCCTGGGGACGTGGTGTTCTATCGCGACGAGTTGCGCGCTCCTGTAACGGCCACAGACCTGGCACGCGCCCTGGTGGACGTCGCGTCCAGCGGCGTGGCCGGTGTGTGGCATGTGGCGGGCCCCCAGGCGCTCAGCCGTCTGCAGATCGCCAAGCGGGTGGCGGCTCGGCTTGGTGTCGAAGCCCCGTTGGTAGGGGGAACGACCCCACCCGGAGCCGACAGGGCCAAACAGGTGTTGATCTCGTCGCTGCGCTTCGAGCGAGCTTTCGGCTGGAGCCCCGACGTCATCTAGCGCTCGCAGGCCCGTTGCTGGAAACTAGGGTTCGGGTCACCCGAGAGGAGACCGATGCAAACCGAGCTGTTGTTCCTTTCCGACGCGTATCAGACCGACATGGTCGCCGAGGTGATCGGTGTCGACGGCGACAAGGTGGCCTTGGACCGAACGGTGTTCTACGCGACCGGCGGTGGCCAACCCTGCGATCTGGGCCGGCTGGTGTGGGACGGGGGCGCTTCGTCTGTGGTCGATGTGCGCAAGGCTGGACCGACCGTGTGGCACACCCTCGATGGAGATGCTCCCGAAGTCGGTCAGCAGGTGACAGGCAAGATCGACTGGCAACGCAGGCATCAGCTGATGCGCACGCACACCGCCTTGCACATCTTGTGCGGAGTCATCTGGAATCGCTGGGGCACCGCGGTGACCGGGGGCAACATGGAGCCGCTGTCGGCCCGCATGGACTTCGAGTTCGACCCTTTGCCAGAAGGATTTGCCCGCGAGGTCGAGCAACTGGTCAACGACGAGATCGCAGCCGACAGACCCATCGAGGTGTCTTTCCTCGACCGGTCCGACGCCTTGTCCGACGCAGACCTGATCCGCACGAAGGTGAACCTGATTCCAGAGGCGGTCACCACGATTCGGGTGGTCGACATCGTCGGGCTCGACAAGCAGGCAGACGGCGGAACCCATGTGGCATCGACGGGCGAAGTCGGGCGATTCGAAGTGGTCAAGACCGAATCGAAAGGCAAGGGCAACAAGCGACTGAGGATCAGGTTGAGCTGATGAACGAACCGAGTATTCACGACGAGCTGACCGGTCAGACGGTCGAGTTGCTGCAGGCGATGATTCGTAACCGCTGCGTCAATGACGGCAGCGCCGAATCGGGCCACGAGATCCGCAATGTCGACCTGCTGCAGTCGTTCCTGGCCGGGCCGGGAGTCGAGTTCCAGACATGGGAACCGACGCCGGGCAGGTCCTCTCTGGTCGCGCGTATCGAAGGCACCGATCCGGACGCCCCCTCGGTGTGCCTGATGGGACACACAGACGTTGTCCCCGCCTCCGACGAGGGCTGGCAGCACGACCCGTTCGGTGGCGAGATCCACGACGGTGAGGTCTGGGGGCGCGGCGCCGTCGACATGTTGAACCTGACCTCTTCGATGGCGGTGGCCTTCAGGCACATCGCTCGCTCGGGCCGGCGCCCCAAGGGCGACCTCATCTATTTCGCAGTAGCCGACGAGGAGGCAGGTGGCCGACACGGGGCTGCCTGGTTCACCGACAACCAGTACGAACCCATCGCCGCCGACTATGTGTTGACCGAGTCTGGAGGCACGCCCATCGGGACATCGGGAGATCATGTCGGACGTATCACGGTGACCGTCGCCGAGAAGGGCATCGCATGGCGGCGCCTGACAGTCAGGGGCACACCAGGCCACGGTTCGATGCCCTTCGGAGCCGACAACGCCCTGGTGAAGGCGGCCGAGGTCGTCAGGCGCCTCGCTGCCTACCGCCCGGGCTCGGTTCTGTCAGACGTTTGGGCCGGCCAGGTCGAGGCGATGGGATTCGAAGGCCAACAGAGGGCGGCTCTGCTGGACCCGCTTACCGTTTGGGACGCCATCGCTGCCATCGACAACCCTGCGACAGCCAAGCGGCTTCACGCCTGCACACACACGACGTTTTCGCCCAATGTCATCCACGGCGGTTCGAAGACGAACACGATCCCCGACGAGGTCGTCATAGATGTCGACATCCGAACGGTTCCAGGCGAGAACAGGGCCGAGGTCGATGCCCACCTGCGAGCTGCCCTGGGCGAGTTGTTCGACGAGGTCGAGATCCGTTCGATCCACGACGACCCGTCGACGGCGTCGTCCACCGACACCCCGATGTGGGAGGCACTTTCGCGAGTGGCCCGTCGTCGCTACCCACAAGCAGCGTTGGTGCCGACCATGACCACCGGCGGAACCGATTCGCGCTTTTATCGAGCAAAGGGAGCGCAGTGTTATGGCGCCGGGCTGTTCAGCCTCCGATGCCGCTACGAGGACTTCGCGTCGAGGTTCCACGGCCGAAACGAGCGGGTCGACATCGAGTCGCTGGCTCTGACGACCGGCCTGTGGCTGGGCGTGGTGGACGAGTTCTGGGACCTTGCGTGACCGTGTGCCCCAGCAATCGTTCCGCGGGTGTGAGAAGCTGGCCTTCACCGCAAAGGGGGGATGAGCATGCTCATCAGTCAGATACTCCGACGCAAAGGTGGCGAGGTCTTCACGGCCCGGCCGGACAGCACGGTCGCGGAGGTGATCGCCGAGCTCGCGGCCCGTGGGGTGGGCGCTCTGGTGGTTTCGGGCGACGGCTCGACCATCTCGGGCATCGTCTCCGAGCGCGACATCGTGCGCTCGCTGGCGAGTCACGGGCCCGATCTGCTGGCCACCCCGGTTTCGCAGATCATGACCTCGACGGTCATCACGTGCGACATCGAGGCGACCAGCGAAGAGCTGATGTCGCTGATGACCAGAAGCCGCTTCAGGCACGTGCCTGTCGTGGATCAGGGTCGGTTGATCGGCGTCGTGTCGATCGGCGATGTCGTCAACGCCAGGGTCGGGGAACTCGAGAACGAGAAAGAGCATCTCGAGAGCTACATATCCGGACACTGAACCTGCGAGTCCGGGAGGCCGACCGTGGAGTCTCCTGACCACCTCGTAGATCACGTCGGCCGATGGGCCGATGTGAGCATTCTCGCGTTCGACGCCGACGACACGCTCTGGCACCACGAGCGCTACTTCGCCGGCGTTCAACAACGCGTCAGAGATCTCCTGTCGTCCTATGTGGCTCCTCGTGTGCTGGATGAGCGGCTGCTGGCGACCGAGCGCCGCAACCTCGAAGTCTTCGGCTATGGGGTCAAGGGTTTTGGTCTGTCGCTTATCGAGACGGCCATCGAGGTGACCGACGGAGCCGTTTCGTCAGCCGACATAAGCGCCATGCTCGGCCTGGTCCGCGAGCTGATGACACACCCGATCGACCTGCTGCCCGGTGTGGTGGAGGTTCTGGACCTGCTTCACGGAACCATGCCGCTGGCGGTTGTCACCAAGGGCGATCTGTTCCATCAAGAGGCGAAGCTGGCAGCTTCTGGGCTGGCCGATCGGTTCGAACACGTCGCGATCGTCAGCGAGAAGGATCACCGCACTTACTGCGGCCTATTCGAATCCTGGGGAGTCGAGCCGTCGACCATTGCGATGGTCGGAAACTCGATTCCCAGCGACGTGGCTCCGGTGCTGGAGGCCGGAGCCAGAGCCGCATGGGTGCCTTCGCAGCACCAGTGGGCCCTCGACGCCGCCCCGGTTCCTCCCGGAGTTCCCGTCCTCGAGTCGCTGCTGGATCTCAAGCTTCTGCTGGGCCTCGACTAGACCCGCGCCCAGCGCGGCGCAACTTGTCCAACACAACCACTTCAGCGACCCACGGGTCGTGACGACATCTCTCGACAGCGGCATCACCTCGGCGGGTGGCGAGCCGCAGTTCCCCAAGGCGCGGGCACGTCGAGAGGAACACGATCATGGCCGTCGGCCGCCCCCGCAACCACTGCTCCAACCCCAGACTGTTGTTGGTCGCGCTCGTCGTGACGCTGACAGCAGCGCTCCTGCTGGCCGTCGATTCCAGATCGGCGCAAGCATCGGCGGCCGTTCAGGGTCGCACCGTTTTTGGGCCGCTCGTACCCCCGGGCGATCGTGTGCTGGTCGGTGCCTACGTCGAGGCCAGAGGGGACTTCACCGACGCAGATCGTCGGGCCTCGGTCGAGGCACACGAAGCCTCGATAGGGCGACCCCTGGACATCGTCAACGAGTTCTTCTCGTTCTCGAAACCGTGGGCGATGGATCGGCTCGCCTGGCACATCGAGCAGGGACGCACGCCGATGGTGTCCTGGAACGGCACACATGCCGACGACATCCTCGCCGGGCGACACGACGAACTGATCAGGGAACGAGCCCGAGACGCCAAGCAGCTCGAAGTCACCTTCCTGCTTCGCTTCTTCTGGGAGATGGACGCTGCCAAAGGACGCAACTGGGGCTACCACGACGATCCAACGCTTTACCACCGCGTCTGGAAGCACGTCCGGACGATCTTCGACCAGGAAGGCGTCGACAATGCCGTCTGGGTCTGGACGCCGACCACCTGGCACTTCACGACCGGCAAGGCCGCCGAGTTCTATCCAGGCGACGATGTGGTCGACTGGATCGGGGCAGACGGATACCAGTGGTCGTGCACCGGCGACGGGCTCGACAGCTTCGGGGCGGTCTACCGAGACTTCCTGACGTGGGCGGCCGGCAAGAACAAGCCGGTCATCGCCGCCGAATGGGGAGCCGACGAGAGCCCGGCCAAGGTTCCGTTCATCCAGTCGGTTCCAGAGGTGCTGGCCGGCTACCCCAACATCGTGGCTCTGGTGGCGTTCGACTCGATCGATCCGGGAGGTCGTGGCTGCAACTTCCGGATAGACACCAGCGCCGCAGCGCTGCAGGCATACAGAGCCCTCGTCAACGATGCCCCGTTCGTGCCATCCACACCCACCACCACACTCCTGATACCCGAGACCAGTGTCACGACGGTCGTTCCCACGACTGTGACGACGGTCGTTCCCACGACTGTGACGACGGTCGTTCCCACGACTGTGACGACGGTCGTTCCCACGACTGTGACGACAGTGCCCGACGGATTGCCGCGCGGTGACGATCCGATCGATCCGCCACCACAACCCGATGCCGGCCTGGACCTGCGGAGTCCGATGTGGTTCGACGGACCGATCGCAGCCCCGGGCTCGATAGCGCTTCTGGTGGTCGGCGACTCCATCGAAATGGCAGTCGCCGACGTGCTCGTAGCGGACCGTCTGAAGGCACTGGGCCTCGATGTCAGGGTTGTGTCCGACGAGCAGCTCGGCCCCCACAGCGAGCCGGACGCCGACGTGATTCTCATCAGCGCAACGGTGTCTTCCGACGCCATCGGCGGCAAGCTCAGCTGGCGTCCGACGCCGATCATGGTCTGGAAGCCATGGCTGTTCGACGACCTCTGGCTGACCGACGCCATGCCCGATGTGACTTTCGGTTCGATCCTCGCCGCACCGGGACGTCACGCGATCGAGGGACGAGACATCGATCTCGTCTCAAAGGGGCGTGTGCCCTACGTGAGGCCCGCACCGGGAGGTCATGTCATTCTCACGATTTCCGACGCCCCGGTGCTGGTCCGCTGGAACAAGGGGAACCAACTGGCCGGGGGACGGATGGCTCCGGCGTGTCGGTCGACGTTCTTCGGCTATCACTCGACGATGGAGTCGCTGACAGCACAAGGCTGGGCGCAGTTCGACCAGAACCTCAACTGGCTAATGGGCGACTGTCAGGCGCAGCTGTGACGACTTGGGCGTCGTGGCCGCGGGGTCAAAACACATAGACGATCACAAGTCGTGCAGCCACGACGGTCAGCGCAAGCTTGAAGATGCGTCCGAACGTCTCTTCGCTGATCGAATCCAACACCCTGGCGCCCAGCTTTGTGCCCACGATCACCGCAGCAGCCGACAGCGCCACGACCCACAGATGGGCCGACAGGTCGAGTCCGTCTGCAGTGAAGACTCCCACCTTCACGACATGGCCAATGGTCTGAGCCGCCGCAAACGTGGCGATGAAACTGTGGCGTTGTTCGAGAGCGCTCCTGAAGAACGGGGCGATCATCGGGCCCGTCGCGCCGATGGGTATGTTCAAGAAGCCCTGCAACGCACCGACGGCCACGAAGCCATTGGGTGCAATCGGTTTGGCGGGGTTTGGCGTGATCAGACGCGGGAACCACACCGCTACGAGGGCGAACGCCCCGATCAGGGCGCGCCCCAGATCGGCGGGCAGGGCGTCGGCAGCCAGAAGGCCCAGCACTCCGGCGGGCACCAGGAGCAGGCTGTGGCGTACAACCACGGGCCATACGACGTGCTGGCGCAGCGTCAACGCCCGGGTCGAGTTGGAAGCTATCTGGATGGCTCCGTGCAGCGGAATGGCCACCGCCGGCTCGACCAGGGCGACCATCACCGTCAACAAGATGAGGCCGCCTCCCATGCCTGCGACCGCCGAAAGGGCCGATGTCGCCAGTGCAGCGACGGCGATTGTCAGTGCTTCCCAAACCCCCATGGCCCAAACAATACAAGTGCAAACTAGTAAATACAAATGCAATACATGTAGATCAATCGACGGCTAAATGCTTGACCCAGGCACTCTCACGGGGTCGAATGACGCCGATGTGGTTTGCGAATGCAGCCACCCGAACTCTCCAGGAGAACACCCATGGCAAACCTTTCGAAGTCCGACACGCTCAATGCAGTAGCCGAAGCTGCCGGCGTGACCAAGGCTCAGGCCGAGGCGGTCATTGACGCTTTCTGCGAATCGTGCGTGTCGGCTGCGAAGAACGGCGACAAGGTCAGCTGGCCCGGGTTCGGTTCATTCCAGGCCTCGCACCGTGCAGCTCGCACCGGTCGCAACCCCCGCACCGGCGAGCCGGTCGAGATCGCAGCAAGCACAGGCCTGAAGTTCACCGCCGCCAAGGCCGTCAAGGATTCACTCAACTGATCGGGCGGGTGCCGCTAGCGCACCCGAACTAGATTCACCGAGGTCGGAGGGAGCGCAGCGCGGGGCGCTCCCTTCTTCGTTGGCGGCCTCTAGAGGTCGTCGATCAGCTTGAACAGCTCGGCGTGGACGACGCCGGCGGCCTCTCCGCCACCGGCCAGGGTGTAGGTCACCCACTCGCCGAATCGGCTGCGTTGTGCGTCGTCGTCGGCGTCCGCGATGTCGTGTGTGGTCTCGAACTGCGACTCGTGTGCCAGCAGGGCGTTCGTCTTGTGGTCGGCGAATCCGGTCACGTCGATGGCCAGGTCTGGTTCTTCGCTCTCGAACAGCAGCAGCGCCTGGGGTCTGTGGTGAGCGATGTCGTGCTCTGGGAAGAAGAACGGATCGCGTGCGGCGACGACACCGTCGCATGCGAGCCACCCGGCGTTGCGATGGTCCGGGTGCAGGCGCCAGCGCTTCCACGGGTCGTGGCCCAACACCACGTCGGGCCTGAGCTTGCGGATCCAATAGGCCACCTGCGACCTCTGGCGCAGGCCGCTGTCGAGCTCGCCGTCAGGCCAGCCGAGGAACACGACCTGGCCGGTCGCGCCCAGCTCGCGGGCCGCGGCACGTTGCTCGGCTTGGCGGGTGGCCACCAACTGCGCCTGGTCGGCGTTGACGTCCCATGTTCCCTTTGAGCCGTCGGTGCAGATCAGGTGATGCACCACGCATCCCTCCGAAGCCCACTTGGCCAGGGTGGCGCCGCACTGGAACTCGGCGTCGTCGGGATGGGCGACGATGGCCAGCGCCGACGACGGCGTGGCGAAGTCAGTCTTCAGAACGGTCAATTGTTGTCCCCTGTGTGCTGATGAATCGCCGGCGCAGTTTCGACGATGCGGCGCAGCTCCATCGGTAACCGCTCGAGAGCGCCCGATAGGTCTTCTGGTTCGTCGAGATCCCAGCCGAGTGCGGTGCTGCAAACCACCTCCAGCGGCAGTCCCAGGCGCAGGGCCTCGCTGCGGTGGCGGTGGAACGAGCCAGGCCCGTAACACCAGCGAAAGTCGAAGCCGGTAGGTATCGCCATCACGTTCGTGCCGTCTAGGCGCCTGTCGGGCACTATCACCACTCCCTCGAAGCCGGGTTGTCCGACGTGGTCGAGGTCGGCGACCAGGGGAATGTCGCCGTGGGCCACAACGACACGTCCGAACCCACTTCTTTGCAGCTCGTCGACGCCCGACTCGACGGCTATGTTCAGGCCTGGCTCGGTGCACTCGATCGCCTGGGCTCCGAGGTTCTTGGCGACCCGGGCGACGTCGGGATCACCCGTGACCACGAACGCCTCCAGCCGACCGGCGGCGGCGACGGTGCGGCCCAGCATGGTCTCCGCGAGCTGGGCGCGCTGGTCTTCGTCCAGGAGCTGGTCCAGCCTGGTCTTGGCGCCTCGAAAGGACCTCACGGGAATCAGCAGAGCCGAATCTGAACTCATTGGCGGCGAAGTCTACGGCGCCTTCCAGTAGCCTCCATCCCCCGTGAGCCGCCGATTCAGACGCCAGACCGATGCTCCAGGCCCTTTGGTGGGGCGCGGCTGGCTGCAACCCCATTGGCTCGAGCGCCAGGCCGACCCCGAATCGCCGGCCTATACGGTGGGCGGCGTCGACCCCAGCAATACGACCGGACGCAACTGGACTGTGCTCGGCGCACTGTCGACCAGAGGACGCGGCGCGGTCGACCCCAAGGGGCTCGTGGTAACAGGCGGCCGTTTCGCCATCGACTGGTGGGTCAAGGGGCCACAGGGTTGGCAGTTCCCGTCGCGCACGGTGGCCGTTCGTCAATCGAGCCTCGAGCACACCCCGGTCGTGGAGACCCGAATGAGGGTCGGCGGCGGCGACGTCATCCACCGCAGCTACGCGATATCGGGTGGCGACGGTCACGCCGTCATCGAGATCGAGAACGCATCGTCGGAACCCGTAGCGGTCGGCATCGCTCTGCGTCCTTATGACCTCACAGGCCCGGGTCGCATCGACTCGATCGGCTACGTCTTTGACCACAAGGCGTTGACCGTCGACGGAACCCCTGCGCTGTTCTTGCCTCGCGAGCCCGGCTCAATTCTGGGCTCGAACATGGCCAGGGGCGACCTGGCCGAACTCGTCGGGGGTGAAGCCCTCGACGGCGAGGGTGACGTCGAGGGGGCGACCCTGCCTGTCGACTGTGCTTCGGGTCTGGCTCATTCGTTGGTGGTCTTCCCGCTGGTGCACTCGACGTCCATCAGGTTCACCGCCCCATTCTTGGTCGACGGCTCCCCGGCGACCCAGCGTCCGACCGACCCGCCTGCGTCCGAGCAGGTCGTGCGAGGGTGGCAGGCCCAAACCGAACGCGGCGCCCGCTTCGAGATTCCAGATGGGCCCATCGCCTCGGCCTTCGCAGCGGCACGGCGCCACCTGTTGTTGTTCAAGGTCGGCGATGCGTTTCAAGCCGAGCCGGTCGGCAACGCAGGCGTCGATTGGAACGATGTCGTGTCGTTGCTGATGGCCTGCGACCAGATGGGATGGCATGCCGACGCCGCCGAGGCACTGTTGTGCATCGACGATATGACGCGGCGCAACGGTTCGATCGAGGGCAGCGAAGGACACTCCGAAGGCACCGCGGCTGCGCTGGCCGCCATCGGCCACCACATCAGGCTGAGCCGGGTAGAGGCCATGGCGGTCGAACTGGTCGATCACGTGGTGGGGGCCGCAAGGTTCATCGAGAAGCGCAGGCGTCGCGGCGAACGCGACGAGCTGAGCGTCGGGTTGTTGCCGGCGCGCGAGGTCGCGGGCAGGCTCGAGTTCCGCTATGCCGACAACTTCTGGGCGTTGCGCGCGCTGCTAGATGCGGTCGAGATGTTGACCCTGGCGGGCGAGACCCAGGCGGCGTCCGATGTTGCGGCCATTGCCGCCGATCTGCGTGTCGACCTGTTGAGTTCGTTCGAGGCCGTTGTCGATCGGTTCGGTTCCGACGTGTTGCCCGCCACGCCCCATCGATCGATGGACGAGCGCGGAATCGACTCGCTGGTTGCCGTTTGGCCCACCCGCGTCCTCAAACCCCAACATCCGATGATGGCCGCAACGGCCGACGAGGTGAGGCGACGTTTCATGCACGGCGCCGCCCACCACAACTCGATAGGTCCACGGGGTCTGGCCACCCATCGCACCGTGCGGCTGGCGATGTACGAGCTGCTGGCGGGTGATCCGCGGTGTCTCGACCGGCTGCGGTGGATGGTCAACTCGGCGAGTTCGACCTTCACGTGGCCCCGCACGATCCACCCCAAACTGGGCACAGGAACCTCGGGCGATGGTCATCACGGTGCTGTCAGCGCACACTTCGTGAGTCTCGTGCGCTCGCTGCTGGTTCACTCGCCCCCGGGCGAGGAGACGGCGCTCTCGTTGCTGGCCGTCTACCCGCCCGAATGGCTCGGCCAGCCGATCGAGGTTCACGACGCCCCGACCGAGCACGGGATCTTGTCGTACGCGATCCGGTGGCATGCAAATCGTCCGGCGCTGTTGTGGGAACTGGTGCCCCACGGCGACAAACCCGTCACGATCCGGGTGCCTGGTCTGGACCCGAGCTGGTCGACCACCCAGCTCAAGGGTGATGCCCTCTTGGCAGAGGTTGCGGCGCCCGATTCTGCGGCGGCGCCGACCTTCCCGCCGCCCGAACAGGGGGGCTTCAGCTGAGAGCCCGCACGGCGGCCGTTGCGGCAGCGGCGACCACCACCACGACCACGAACGGCAGCTTCAACCTCAACGCCACGGCGGCAGCGATCACGCCTGCCATCCGCGCATCCAGCACCAGAGCCTTGTCCGACACCGCTGTCGAGGTGACCACCAGGGCTGCCAGCAGCGGAGCCGGCAGCACAGTGGCGAGCCGGTCGATCCAACCGGGCAGGCTGCGTTCACTCATCACCAGCGGGGCAAAGGCCTTGAGGGCATAGGTGGTCAGGCCCAGGACGATGATGGTCACTGTTGCAGCGCTCATCGAGGTGCGCTCCATGGCCGCAACACCAACACAGCGCCGGCGGCGCAGATGATGGGCAATCCGGGAGGCAGAGCCGGCGAGGTCGTCAAAGCGATGGCCGCGCCCAACACGGCGACCAGGCGCTGTTGGGGGCTCTGCAGACGTGGCCACAGCAGGGCCAAGAAGGCGGCCGGAATGGTCGCGTCGATGCCGGCCGACTCGATCAGGCCGTCGGCATCTCCCAGGGCCGCGTACCCCAACAGTGTTGCGGCATTCCACAGTGCGAACACCGCGAGGCCGCCCGCCAGGTACCCCAGTCGCTGAAGGCGACGCGTGGGTTGGGCCGACCCGACCGCGGTCGATTCGTCGATCATCAGTTGCGATGCGAGGGCTCGCCACCACCTGGGCCCAGCAAGTGCAGGTGCCATGATGACGCCGAATGCAAGCGAGCGCAGATTCAACAACGCGCCTGCCGTTACAGCCGCCGCCACCGAGCCTCCGTCGTTCAGAACAGATAGAGCCCCGTTGGGTGGTGGGGTTTCGTAGGTCCGCCAGCCGGTGAGCCATCGGCGTGATCCTTGTGTGTTCCTGCAAGAACTACCGAGGAGAACACACCGATGGCTCTCGATGAGTCTGCCCTGTCCGAACTTCTTGACGCGCTCGCTGACCGTGATCGCGGCGTGGACCTGGTCCGCGAGCTGGCCCAGTGGGTCGCCCAAGAACTGATCGAAGTCCAAGCCACCCAGGCGATCGGCGCCGGCCGTTACGAGCGTTCCGATGAGCGCGACCGAACGCAACGGCCACCGCCCACGCACGTTGACCACGAAGGCCGGCGACCTCGAGTTGGCGATCCCGAAGCTGCGCAAGGGCAGCTTCTTCCCGTCGATTCTCGAACCGCGACGCCGGATCGACCAGGCTCTCCACGCGGTCGTGATGGAGGCCTACGTGTCCGGTGTGTCGACCCGATCGGTCGACGCCCTGGTCGAGTCGATGGGTGCCTCCAGCGGGATCAAGAAGTCCGAGGTGTCACGGATCTGTGCCGGGCTGGACGAACGCGCCGGCGCGTTCCGGAACCGCACGCTCGGCCACACCGAGTTCCCATACGTCTACCTCGACGCGATCTACGTCCACGTCCGCGACGACTCCTTGGGCCAGGTCGTGTCCCGAGCGGTCGTGGTGGCGACCGGTGTCACCGCCGAGGGTGGCCGTGAGGTGCTCGGCGTCGATGTCGGCGACTCCGAGGCCGAGACGTTCTGGACGGCGTTCCTGCGCTCGCTCAAGGCCCGCGGGCTGTCCGGTGTGCGCCTCGTCATCTCCGACGCCCACGAGGGCCTGCGGGCCGCGATCCGCAAGACGTTGCAGGGCTCGAGCTGGCAGCGGTGCCGCGTTCACTACGTCCGCAACCTGTTGGCACCGGTGCCCAAAGCGCACCAGGAGATGGTCGCCGCCGCGCTCCGGTCGATCTTCGCGCTGACCACCCCGACGACGTGGCCGCCCGCTGGGACGAAGTCGCCGAAACACCATCGGGAGCGGTTCCCCAAGGCCGCTGCGCTGATGGACACCGCCAAGACCGACGTGTTGGCGTTCGCACCGCGCTCCCACGCGAGCACTGGCGACAGATCTGGTCGAACAACCCACTCGAGCGGCTCAACAAAGAGATCCGACGGCGCACCAACGTCGTGGGGATCTTCCCCAACGACCCGGCCGTGATCCGTCTCGTCGGCGCCGTGCTGTCCGACCAACACGACGAATGGGCCATCGCCCGCCGCTACTTCTCCGAAGCCTCGATGGCCAAGCTCTACGCCACGCGCGATACTGACCCGCCGTCACCGCCGAGCTCCAGCCCGGCACCTGACGGCCACCAGGGATCGCGTCACGCGAACCCCACCACTCCGCGGGGCTCATACCCAGAACACCTGCCGCCGCGAACTGGGCGCTGCCGCTGAACACCAACGCCGAGAAGCCAGCCGCCTCGAGCACATGGAAACCTGCTTGACGGCAAAGAACCCCGAAGGCGACGCCAAATGGCACAACGGCCAGCGATATGGACAGCGCCTGGCCATAGATCGACCGTTCCGGCGTGGGTTTCATTCGACGTTTGGTTCAGGAAATGTGGTGGTCGCGCTTGACTTCGGTGTCGCGCTGGAGCCAGTAGGAGACGGTCGAACTCCGCTCGGCGAGAGACCGCATGACCAGCGAGGGAACCTGCACCGTTCGGACCTGGGTGACAGCGATGGCGGTCGCCGGTACGCGGTTCGACTGGGGGTCGATATCGCCCAGAAGGGTGCCGCGCCCGCCGTGGCCAACCGATATGTCGTCGACTACCAATTCGACGACTCCGTCCAGGACAACCAGGACGCGTCGATCGACGGTGCCCTGGACCACCATCGTCGTGTGTTCGACGAAGGCCATTGCGTGCGCCGCCCGCGAGATGGCTCGCTTGTCGCGCGCCGACAGACCCGCGAATCCGGGTAGGCCGAACAAGTTGCTTCGAACCGGTTTCGGAAGCATGACCACAACCCTAGAGCTTCAGCTCTGTGCTGTGCAGGTTGATCGAATCCCTCACAGAACAGGGTGGTGCGTCCGATCGGAGTGGTGTTCGTGTCGAGATAGGACGGAGACGTCACGTGACCATGCGACGCATTAGCACCATCGCAGCAGCCCTGGGCCTACTTGCCGCGGCCTGCGGAGGCGGCGGCGGGACGTCGTCGTCTTCGGCCGCAGATCTAGAGTTGACCACCCAGACGCCAGATACAGCGATCGAGGCCGACCTCGACATCGAGGTGATCGATCGCGAGTTGGCAGGCGTCGACGAGGAACTCGAGTTGTTCCTTCAGGAGCTGCAGGTGACGATCGACGAACTCGGAGCCGAGTGCGCCGCGTCCGAGGCCCAGCCCCGTCAGAACGCCGACCTGTCTAACCGGGTATTCACCGGACCCGACCTTCGCTGCGTCGACCTGTCGGGCGCCAACCTGCGCAATGCGACCCTCGACGGAGTAGACCTGTCGGGTGCGAGCCTTGCCGGGGCCGATCTCACCGGAGCCAAACTCGACGTCGTGGCCGTGGGTGCTGACTTCACCAACGCCATCATCGACCACACCGACTTCCAGGACTCCGTGCTGTACGGCGCCCGCTTTGCCGGATCGACCATCACGGGCACGACGATGCCTGACAATCCGACAGCTCTGGCAATGGCCGATTTCACCGGCTCGACCATGGGCTGCGGCAGCCTCTACGGAGCACCGATGGTGATCCTGGCCGATGTCCAGATAACCGATACCTGCCAAGCCGACGCCTACGGCAGCCTCGAGATCGACGGCGTGTTCTATGGCGCCGATGTGCGGGGATTCGACTTCTCGGTCGTCTCGTTGCGCTCGGCCGACTTCCGCCGGTCGAATCTGGCCGGCGCATACTTCGGTGGCTATGGCATCTTGCCTGATGGTGCAGATTTCTCGGGTGCGGTGATGGTGGGCGTCAGCTTCACCAGCACGGCGATCTACGACGCTTCGTTCGTGGGCGCCGATCTGTCCTCGGCCGATCTCACGAACATGCTGTTGGCCGGCTCCGATCTGAGCGGGGCGGTCTTCGATGGCGCCGACATGTCGAATGCCGTCAGCGAGCGCAACTCCTACGTCGGAGCCAGCTTCGTCCAGACCATCATGGCCAACGCGAGCCTTGCCTACGACGACTTCTCCAACGCACTCTTCGACGGAGTGATGGCCGAGGGCCTGGTGCTCGACACCATCTTGTGCCCCGGGGCCACATCGAACGACTCGTTTGGCCTGTGCGTGTCCGATAGCGCCATGGTGTTCTGAATCAGCACAGTGTTCTGAACACCCGACCAGCACAGTGTTCTGAACACCCGACCAGCCGGACCACCGGCGACGGCCGAGCGGTGAGGGCGGCTAGGTTGGGGCGATGGTCGCTGGGAAGGCTCCCACCCTCAACTACGAGCGTTCCCGGTGGAGCAGCGGCGAGGCAGTTGTAGGTATCGACGAGGTTGGCAGAGGTGCGTGGGCCGGTCCGCTCACCATCGGTGCGGTCATCGTTCCCCCGGACAAGCGCGTCAACAACATCCGCGATTCCAAGCTGCTGTCCGCTGCACGGCGCGAGCAGTTGTTCGAACGCATCGTCGACTGGGCGACGGCGTGGTCGGTCGGCCACGCATCGCCCACAGAATGCGATCAGCTAGGCATGTCGCAGGCTCAACGATTGGCCGCTTCGAGGGCCCTCGCTGGGCTGGGTGTTCCCGTCGATCATGTGTTGGTAGACGGGCCTTGGGACTTTGTCGGGTCGCACAGCACCACCTGCATCGTCAAAGGCGACCGGGTCTCGTTGTCGATAGCAGCGGCCTCCATCGTCGCCAAGGTCACCCGTGACCGGATGATGATCGCCGAGGCCGAGAACTTCCCGGCCTATGGCTTCGACAGCAACAAGGGCTACCCGGCGCCCGATCACGTGGCGGCTCTCAGCGGCTACGGTCCAACCAGCATCCACAGGCGCAGCTGGGCTTTCATGGATTCGCTCCCATGGTCTGCGATTCGTCGCTTCGACCGCGAAGCCATGCGTCAGCCCTCGCTGTTTTGATCTACTTCTCAGGAGGGTCATGGGTACGAAGTTCTCGCGCTATCGCATCGAAGCAGGTTCGAAGGTCGACCTCGACAACCTCGACCCCGAAGACGACGCGGCTTTCGACGGTGACAAGGACGAGGCCTACGCCCGCCTCGACGAGATTCGCGACGACATCGCCGAGCTTCAGGAGAAGCTGTTCGCCCAGAACGAGAACAAGCTCCTCGTCGTGCTGCAGGCAATGGATACGGCCGGCAAGGACAGCACGATTCGCGACGTGTTCAAAGAGACCAGCCCCAACGGGGTGCACACGTTCTCGTTCGGCCGGCCCAGTGTCGAGGAGTTGGCCCACGACTATCTGTGGCGTGTTCACCAGCACGCGCCGGCAAAGGGCCAGATCCACATCTTCAACCGCAGCCATTACGAAGACGTCCTGGTGGTGAGGGTCAACGAGTTGGTCCCCGAGAAGGTCTGGAAGCGTCGCTACGACCACATCCGAAACTTCGAGCAGATGCTGGCCGACGAGGGGACGACGATCCTCAAGTTCTTCCTCCACATCAGCAAGGACGAGCAACGTCAGCGCCTTCAGGAGCGCGTGGACGAGCCGGAGAAGAACTGGAAGTTCGATCACGGCGACCTTCCCGTTCGTGCCCGCTGGAACCAGTACATGTCGGCCTACGAAGACGCCATCGAGCGCACGACCACCGACGACGCCCCCTGGTACATCATCCCTGCCAATCGCCGGTGGTATCGCAAGTTGGCGGTCGCCGAGATCGTCCGCGATGCCCTGCGCGACATCGATCCGCAGTATCCGCCACCTGCCGACGGGCTCGATGGGTTGGTGATCGAGTGACCCCCGGGTCGGCGGCGTTCGATGCCGGTCCGAACGGTGCCCAGGTGGGCTACTGGAACGGGCCGGGCGGCGCAGATTGGTCGGTCACCCGCGAGCGGCTGGACAAGATGCTCGAGCCCTTCGACCGGCTGTTGTTCGAGGCGGCCGACCTGTCGGCAGGCCACTCCGTGCTCGATATCGGCTGCGGCTGCGGTACGACGTCGCTCGTCGCGGCTGAAAAGGTTGGGAAATCGGGTCGTGTAGTCGGCGTCGATGTCAGCTCGCCCATGCTCGAAGTGGCTCGCGGCCGGGTTCGCAGCGACCAATCGGTCACCTTCGTCGAGGCCGATGCCCAAACGACCGACTTCGCTTCGCTGAGGGCCGACCGCATCATTTCGCGATTTGGCGTGATGTTCTTCGCCAATACCACGGCCGCCTTTGCCAACATCGCCAGTGCCGGCAGCCGCGGCGCCACTCTCAGCTTTGTCTGTTGGCAAGAGCCCAAACGCAACCCGTGGTTCGCGTTTGCGGGGCGGGCAGTCGCCGAGTTCGTCGAGCTTCCCCGCGGTGGACGAGGGGGCCCCGGACCATTCGCGCTGGCCGACCACGTCGCCATCGCCCAGGCGGTCATCGGTGCCGGCATGTCCGATCTCGAGATCACAGAGCACGAGGTCGCCGTCGACTTCGGTGGAGGCGGCAGCGTCGACGAGTTGGTCGAATTCGCCATGGACTTCGGGCCAATCGGCCGGGCTGTGGCCGGCGACGACCGATTGGCCCAGCGGGCCAGGGAGGCGCTGTCCGAAGCGATCGCCGAGCGATGGAACGACGGCCATGTCGAGCTCGACAGCGCTGTGTGGCTGGTGCGTGCCGCGGTCTGAATCGAGTACGCTCGCCCGCATGGGTCAGCCGGTTCGAGTGGTCGAAAAGAAGTCAGAGGCCTTTCCGGGCACGGTTCGGTATGAAACGAACCGCCCCCTCAGCGGCACTGGTCACAAGTCCTACAGCAGCGCCGAGAAGGCCATAAACGATCTCGACCCCGCCGATGTACTCGCCAAGCGCCTGTTCGAGCGTGGCGGCATCGAACACGTGCATGTCAATGGCAGCGTCATCACGGTCAGCTTCGAGCGTGGCGTCGACACCGAAGGTGTCACCGAGCTGGTCGAGAAGCTCTTCATCCACTACACCTGAGCCGCCGTTGTCAGTCGAACACATGTTCGGTTAGATTCATGGTGTGTCTTCTGGCGCCTCGATAAAGGCCGACCTGGCTTCATCCATAGAAGCGATCTCGCCCCTGACCTTGGCGCGCGATCAGGTCCTGCCGCTTTGTGATGCCATGGCAACGGTGATGCCCGGCGGTGTCTTGAGACGGGGCACTTCGGTTGTCGTCGATGGGTCGGCCTCGGTCTCCCTGGCGCTTGGTCTGGCCGCCGAGGCCACGGCCCAGGGTTCGTGGGTGGTCTTCGTCGGGGTCGAAGGGTTGTGCCTGTCTGCAGCAGAAGAGTTCGGCCTCGAGCTCGGTCGCGTTGCCCTCGTCGACGATCCTGGCGACAAGTGGGCCAACGTCGTTTCAGCCCTTGCAGGTGCCGTCGACATCGTCGTGACCAAGAGCCCGAACAGTTTCAGGGCTTCGGACGGTCGCCGTTTGTCGGCTCGTTTGCGCGAGCGCGGAGGGGTCATCATCGAGATCGGTGGTGGTGGGCGTCAGGTCATGCAGGCAGACGTCCGATTGTCGGCGGCCCGCCAGTCTTGGAGCGGTTTGGGGTTCGGATACGGGCTCTTGTCCAGCCGCCTGGTCACGGTCGAGGTCGGTGGTCGTGGTGCTGCTTCTCGCCCACGTTCGGTCGACGTCTTGTTGCCGGGCGAGTCAGGTCGCCCTGAGGCCGTGTCGTTTGCCCAGCGGTCGCAGCCGATGCGTACCTACGACACCATCGCCGATGTGGCTGACCTGACCGCCCGTTTGGCCAGTCGCTCGGTCGGCCACCACAGCGCCACCTAGCCATGTCGACCACACGCACCATGGTCGTGGTGTCGCCCCATTGGCCCCTGGTCGCGGCCAAGGTGCCGCCCGATGTGCCTGCAGCGGTGGTCAAGGCCAATCGGGTCGTCGAGGCAACACCTGCAGCACTGGCTCAGCGTGTCGCTGTTGGCATGAGGCGTCGAGAGTCGCAAGGGCGCTGCCCCCAGCTCGAGGTGATCGAGCACGATCCCGATCGAGACGCGAGATACTTCGAGCCGGTCGTCGCAGCACTCGAGAGGTTCACGCCGCGTGTAGAGATCCTCGGCCCGGGGCGATGTTCGTTCCCGACTCGTGGCCCCTCGCGCTATTTCGGAGGCGATCGGTCTCTGGCGGACCAGATTGTCCAGACCCTTCGAGCCGAGATCGCAGCCTTGTTCACCGCTGGGGGCTGTCCAGCCGGATACGAACCCAAGGTCGGTGTCGCCGACGGCTTGTTCTCGGCGGCCTTGGCCGCCGAGGTGGTCTCGGCCCGAGCCGATACTTGCGCGCTGGTCATCGAGCCTGGGGCCAGCCGGTCCTTCATCGCTCCAATGGCGGTCTCTGAACTCCAGCGTTGGTCGGCCCCGCTCGATGATGGCGAAAACCTGGTCGGACTCTTCTGGCGACTGGGGCTGAAGACGCTGGGTGATGTCGCCCGCTTGCCGCCTTCCGATCTTCTCGCTCGTTTCGGCTCTGATGGCTTGAGGGCTCATCAACTGGCATCCGGGCTGGACGAGCGTCCTCCCGACACCAGACCCGTGCCTCCCGAATCGATCGTCGAGGTTCGGCTCGACCCACCTGCCGATCGGGTCGACACGGCCAGCTTCGTCGCCAAGGCCATGGCCGACGATCTGCATCAACGACTGGGGCGCGACGGCCTGGCGTGCACGCGGATAATCGTCGAGGCCACAACCGCTAAGGGCGAGTGCCACAGCAGGGTGTGGCGTCACGAGGGTGCGCTGTCGGCTTCCGATGTCGCCGACCGGATGCGATGGCAACTCGATGGGTGGCTCTCGTCGCGGCATCGCCCTACCTCGGGCATCATCTTGTTGCGGCTGATTCCAGATGAGGTAGTGGCCGATGTCGGGCGTCAGTTGGGGTTCTGGGGTGGCCAGACCCTCGAGTCTCAGCGGGCGGCTCGTGCTCTGGCGCGGGTTCAGGGAATTTTGGGCCCCGACTCGGTGGCTGTGCCCGAAAAGCGCGGGGGCAGAGGGCTGGCCGAAGCCATCGGCCAGGTAGCGCTGCCCTTTGTCGACATCACAGACCCAGACCGCTCGCTCGAGGCCCCTGCAGCGTCGGCGCCTTGGCCCGGCCGCCTGCCGGCCCCCAACCCCACGCTGCTCGGAGGTAAGCCCATCGCCGAGGTGCTCGACGATCTCGGCCACCCGGTCGAGGTGAGTGGGCGCGGCGATCTCAGCGGTCCGCCAACCGTTGTCGTGTGGTCGGACGGCTCGCGTTCGGCGGTCGATTCGTGGGCCGGTCCTTGGCCCATCGACGAGCGCTGGTGGGAGCCTCGGTCGCATCGTCGTGCGGCCCGGTTTCAGTTCGTCTTGTCCGATGGCAGCGCCCACATCGTTTCTTTGTCCCAGCGAAGTTGGGTCCACGACGGCACATACGACTGAAGGTGTGTGATAACTATCGGCAGATGACCCAGCTTGCCGTGATCTTCGACGTCGGCGGAGTGCTGGTCGAGTCGCCCTTTGTTGCCGCACTTCGATGGCGGGCCGAGATGGGGTTGCCCGATGAAACGCTGGCCGTGTTCTTCGAGGAGTACGCCAGGCTTCCAGAGCCCGGCGCAGAGCCCCCGATGTGGCACCGGGTCGAGATGGGTCAGGTCGATGTGCAGCAGTTCCTGGATCATGTCCGCCCCCGCCTCGACGGCCTTGTCGATGACGATCACCCCATCCACACCATCACCGGTGCGGACTTCAACGTCTTCAGGGACGCCGGGGCTCACTGGCGCATGATCCACAAGGTGCGCGATTTGGCCGCCGCCGGTCACAAGACCGCGATTCTCACCAACAACGTCCGCGAGTGGGGCTCTTGGCGCGAGGTGATTCCGGTCGACTGGTTCGATGTGGTCATAGATTCTTCCGAGGTCGGGTTGCGCAAGCCAGATCCGGCCATTTGGCATCTGGCGCTAGAGCGCCTGGGCACGCCTGCCCACCGATCGATCTTCCTCGACGATCATCCGAGCAACGTGGAGGCAGCGGTCGACTTGGGTATCGCGGGCTTGACTGTGAGCGCCGACATCGACTTGGCCATCGAAGAGTTGGACCTCCTGGTCGAGGCCATGTCGGGTGGCCAGTCTCCATGAGCGACTGTGGGCTCGACCCGCGGCTTCAGGACGAGACCGAGCGCTGGTTCTTGCGACGTGGTGTTCCGCACTTCATCGACATGTACAACGCCGCCGAAGACATCTTCACCCGTGCTCTGCCGGTGTTGACCCTGGCGTTCATGGCCGAGTTCGTTGCGGCGGCCGACACCGAGTGGGACTGGTACCACAACCTCCTTGCGCTCTCGGGTGGGTTCTGCCTGCTCCTGGGGCTCTACGCGCTGTTCAACCGGTGGCGAGGCCGCTCGCTGTTGCAACAGCCCGACGACGTCGGGCCGGCCGAACTGGTGGCATTTGTGATCATCCCGGCTCTGTTGCCGTTGATCATCGGGGGCAGGTGGCGGGGTGCGCTGATCACAGTCGCGGTCAATGTGGTTTTGCTGGTGGTGCTGTACGTGGTGTTGCTGTATGGCCTGGTGCCCACGGCGCGCTGGGCGCTTGGCCACATGATTCGCCAGTTCAGCGGCATCGGAAGGCTGATGGCCAGGTCGTTGCCCTTGGTGTCGGTGTTCTCGATGTTCATCTTCCTCAATGCCGAGGTGTGGCAGGTGGCTGCCGACTTCGAGCCCGCCTATTTCTTCGTGACGATCGGAGTGTTGCTGGGCATCGCCACGGTTTTTGTGTTGTTTCGGCTGCCGCGTGAGGTCGACTCGTTGCGAAGATTTCAATCCTGGGAGCAGGTCGCCGAGATGCTGTCGGACGCCCCGCTCGAACCTTCGGACTGTGAAGGCCTGGATGGGCGGCCCGATCCGCCGCCCTTGACCCGGGCCGACTGGTTCAACGTGGGGGTCGTGTGGTGGTTCAGCCAGCTCATGCAGGTCTTGTTGGTCGGTGTTGTGATCACAGGGTTCTATACGGTGTTCGGGCTCTTCACCGTCCGGGAGGCCACCATTCTCCAGTGGACCGAGAACCAGGGTGTGTCGGGGTGGTCTTTGCCGGGCACGGGGTTGGTGGTCACCTGGGAGTTGGTGACCGTGGCCGCGTTCATCGGCGCGTTCTCGGCCCTTCAGTTCGCAATCTCGGCGGCTACCGACGATGCATACCGCGAAGAGTTCCTGGCCGAGTTGGTGCATGACATGCGTGAGGCGTTTGCCGTGCGCGCCGTGTATCTCGCCAAGCTCGGGGTCACCGTCAGCCGCTGAAGGCCACTCCCGGTCAACCTGAATGGACTAGCAGCCACCGAGCGTGGTTGACTGTGTGTTCTGTGTTTGCGCGTAAGTACCCCATGCATGACGCGACACGCACACTGGCTCTCAGGGCCCTAGCGGTGTTGGTTGCGTTCGTTCTGGTCGCCTCGATGGCGGCCGTCAAACCGGCGCGCGCCGATACCGAGGTGTGGTCTGGTCGGTCTCGAATCGTCGGTCAAGATTCTCTGCCCGATTTCGCTCATCCGGTCACTTCGGTCGCCGCCGACCCACGAACGGGCGGGTACTGGCTGTCGGCCGGCGATGGCGGGGTTTTCGCATTCGGCGGTGCCGCGTTCTTCGGTTCTGCCGGCGGCCTTGTGCTCGAGTCCGACGTGGTGGGTATCGCCGCAGCCCCCGATGGTCTGGGCTATTGGCTGGCCACTGCCAACGGAGCTGTGCTGGCCTTTGGGTCGGCCAGCTACGCGGGTTCGCTCAGCAACCTTCAACTGGCGGCACCCATCGTGTCTATCGTCGCGGCCCCCGACGGACGCGGCTACTGGATGTTGGGGTCCGATGGCGGAATCTTCGCCTTTGGCTCGGCCGGGTTCTTCGGCTCGGCTTCGGGGTGGCTGCCGACTGCGGCCGCAGACCTCGTTGTGACCAAGGGCGGCGACGGGTACTGGGTAGTGGGAGTCGACGGCCGGTCGTATGCGTTCGCGGGTGCTTGGCAATTGGCAGCCCCCAATCCCAGGGGAACGGTGGTCGGCGCCAGCCGCGGGCGCGGCGGAATTGTCATCGGCTGGGATTCGGGGGTCGTCGACAGGGTGCGGAGCAGGGCGGTCGACAGGACAGCGCTGGTCACCCTTTACGACGCGGTCGACGTCGACTTCGGTATCGACGGGCCCATCGTCGCCACCACCGGCGAGCGCGTGCGTCGGCTCGGCCCCAGTGTCGGGTTTCGCGGGCTCAACGCCGTAGGTCAGTTCGCCGACGCCAGCAGCGCCCAGGTTGGGGTGGTGTCGTTCTATACGAACTTCGTCGACGATCGCGACCTTCCCATCGGGGCCCTCGATCGCATTCACTCAGACGGGGCCATCCCGTTCATCACCTGGGAACCCTGGGATCCCAACCAGGAACCGCGCATCCAGCCCGACTTCCAACTGCGTGACATCGTCGACGGAAGCCACGACGGGCTGATTTGGCGCTGGGCAACCCAGGCAGCCTCTTACGACAAGCCCCTGATGATCAGGTTCGCCCACGAGATGAACGGCGACTGGTATCCGTGGTCTGAGGCCGTCAACGGCAACCGTCCAGGCGAGTTCGTAGCCGCATGGCGACACGTCCACGAGATCTTCGACAGGGCGGGGGCCGACAATGTGACCTGGGTCTGGAATCCCAATGTCGAGACGCCTTGGTCGCTCCCTTTGGCCGGCCTGTTCCCCGGTCACGATGTCGTCGACATGGTCGCAATCGACGGTTACAACGCGGGCACGGCCCTTCCGTGGGGCGGCTGGCGCAGCGCCGAGTCGGTCCTGGGCTGGGCGTTGGCCGACCTTCGGGCGGCTGCGCCGGGCCTTCCCGTGATCATCGGCGAGACTGCCAGCACCGAGTCTGGTGGCGACAAGGGCGGCTGGATTCGCGACATGTTCTCGTGGCTCGATTCCGACAATCGCGACATCTCGATGGTCGTCTGGTTCGACGAACCGAAGGAAACCACCTGGTGGGTCGGCAGCTCGCAATGGTCTGCGCTGTCCTTTGCCGAGGCAGGCGCCGACCACTGGTGTGGCTGCCTGCGCTAGTTCGATCCGATCGGGCGGCCGTCTACCCCGTCGAGGGGCTGTGGTGAGACACTTCTGATGTGGATCCACATTTCGTGCTCGATGTGCGCGCCGAGGTGCCGGACTCGGTTCACTTCGACGACCTGGGCGACCGTCTGAGGTTGGCGGCCAAGGAGCCCATCTCCGGCATCGCCAGCGGCCGCTTCGCAACGCCGTCTGTTCGCGTCGTCATCGATCTGGATGACCTCGCCGAAGGTGTTTCGATATTGGGGTTTGCCTTCACCCAATTCGCAATGCCGGTACTGGGGTCCAGACGCCAGCCGATCGACTTTCGTCCTGCGCCAAACCTCATGTCGCCCAAGGCGATGCTGCCCGTGTTGTTGCAGCGTCGCGACGGCGCGGTCTGTTTGCTAGCGCCGATCGACTCGTTCCATGAGCAGATCATCACCGTGGATCAAGACGACGAGGGCGTGCACAGCCTGGTGTGGGGATGGCATGGCGATCTCGACGAGGTCGACGAGGAGTTTGCGACCACATTGGGTATCTACCGAGGCTCGTCGGCCTCGGAGGTGCTCGAGCAGTGGTTCGGAGAGTTGGCGAACGAGGGCCAGATTCACGAAGGCGCCAGAGTCATCGATCCGGTGTTCGAGCAGCTGTCCTACTGGACCGACAACGGGGCGGCCTATTGGTATCGCACCGAACCCGACCTCGACATCACCGAGACGATCGGGCGCAAGCTCGACGAGCTCGGGCAACTGGGGGTGGCGATCGGCTCGGTCGAACTCGACTCGTGGTTCTACCCCCACGAGATCGCCAGACCCGTCTCCGAGGTTGGCTACCTTGCCGAGGTCCCGCCCACCGGAATGCTCGAATGGGTGCCGCGGCCCGATGTCTTGCCCTTGGGCATAGAGGGTCTGGGTGAACGGATGGGCCGGTTGCCCATGGTTCTGCACGCGCGGCACATATGTGCGAAGTCGCCGTACCTGAACCAGGGCGATTGGTGGGTCGACGAGCAGACGGGGTTGGCTCATCCCCACGACCAACGCTTCTTCGATCGGTGGTTTGTCGATGCGAAGGGTTGGGGGGCCACGTGCATCGAACTCGACTGGATGATGCCCGTTTGGTTCGGGGTGCGCGAGATGCGTCGTGTCCCCGGTCGGGCGTGGGCCTGGCAGTCGACCCTGGACCTGTTGGCAGACGAACACGACATGGCTCTCATCTGGTGCATGGCCACTCCAGCCGACCTGATCGCGGCTGCGGCTCTGCCTCGGGTGGGTGCGGTGCGGACCAGCGACGACTATCGCTATGCGCAAGACCCGGCCCGCCTGTGGCATTGGTATCTGGCGGTCAACAAGCTGGTCGCCGGTTTGGGCCATCGCACCTTCAAGGACTGCTTCTTCACCTCAGAGCCTGGGCCCGACTCCATCGATGGCGACCCCCATCGTGAGGTCGAGGCGTTGCTGGCAGCGATGTCGGCCGGGGTGGTCGGCATCGGCGATCGCATCGGGCGCACCGATGTGGCGATTGTCGAGCGGATCTGTCGCCCCGATGGGGTGATCGTGGGCCCAGACGCCCCCATGTCGTTGGCCGACCAGAGCATGTTCAGGGCGTGGTCTGACCCTGATGGGTTGTGTTGGGCGACTGCACGATCGGGCGACTGGCTCTACGTGCTGGCTCTGCACACCGCAGACACTGATGCGGCCATCGTCGACCGCTTCGTCCTCGACCACAAGATGCTGGTCTACGACTGGCGAAACGGAGAGGCTTCGCCAGACACGGTCGTCGACGTCGAGTTGGGCCGGCGCGACTGGGCGCTGTTCGTTTGTTGCCCGATAGAGGAACGGGGAGGGCGTCGCCGGGCTCTGATCGGAGACCCTTCCAGATACGCCACCATGGGTCGCCAGCGCGTGACCTACGACGGACAGACCGCCACCGCATCGCTGGCGGCCGGCGAGCAGCCAGCGAGGTTGAGGTGGTGGATCGAGGGTGAGGGCGTGCTGGATCGCTGAACGGGCTCAGGGATCGCGACTGGTCAGGCAGTACAGGCTGCCCGACGGGTCTTTCATGACGTTCCAGTGCTGGCCCACCGTCATAGCGGTGGCGCCCAACGCGGCGTGGGCCTCGGTCATGGCATCTTTGTGAGGTCCGCAGCCAATGTCGAGGTGCGCCTCGGCGCGGTCGCCGACATGGTCCGCACCGAGGCGTTGCAGGAGAACCCTGAGCGGCAGGTGCGGCCCCCCATCCAGGAAGGTGAACTCGTCGTAGTGGTCTGACGAGATGCGGTTCCAGCCGGTGAGAGCGCTCCAGAAGGCAGACTCGCGCTCGTAGAGGCTCGCCGGAATATCGATCGACAGTTGATTGACGCGGCTCGGATGGACACCGGCGACGGGTGGCGGAACCGAGCTCTCGCCGTGGTGCGTCACAAGGCAGAACACGAAGCCGCCTGGTGAGGTCATGATGGTCGTAGCGCGAGAGTCGATCGTCTTTGCGCCATGCTGCTGGGCCAAGTCCCTCGCCGCGTTGACGTCTTGGACGTGTAGGTCGAGGTGCACACGCGGGGCTTCGGCCAGCCGCTGAACGCGCAGGTAGGCGTCGCCCTGCGGTGGCAGCAGGGTCGCGAACTCGTGATTGTCACCTCGCGGGGCCGACAGCCTGGACGCCGTGATCTCGGCCCAGAACGCGACCGAGGCATCGAAGGTGGCCGCCGGCCGGTCGATGAACGCCGTCAGCCAGCCGATCTCGAGGTGCTGGTTCATCAGTGCTTGGAGCTGAGGGCCTCGATTTGGCTCATGTAGGTGGGCATGTCGAAGTAGTCGCGCCAAAGAACTATCAGGCCCGCCTCGTTTACCTCGAACACTCCCGCCACCGGCAACTCGAGCCAGCCATCACCGATCTTGAAGCGGTCGAGCCGTTCGTTCACGACCGTGTTTCCAGCTGCGAGCTGGCGCTTGATCGGCCAGTCGACCTCGGTGGCAGGGCCCAGAAAGGCCTCCAGCGTGGCAACGGTTGCTGCCTTGCCTGTGATCGGGTTGGTCGGCATGTTCTCGTACGAGACGTCTTCGGCCAGCAGGGCCGCGGCGCCCGCAATGTCTTTGCGCTCGATGGCGCTGATGAACGCATTCACCACTTCGCTCGGTGTCATGGGCCGAACCTAGCTCAGCTGTTGATGAACTCGATCATGCGAGCGGTCCACGTGCGATAGTCGGCCGCCGTCGAGCTGACGACCATCTGCGAATGGGCGATCAGGTCGTGCAGTTGTTCTGCCGTGTCCACGGGATGGCCGCTGTCGCCCGACCAGGCCAGTATCAGGGTTGGGGCTTCGATGCGGCCAACCAGCTCTCTGGGTGGCAGGTCGGCGGTGCCGGCGCCGCGCAGGCGAATTGCCAGACGCTGAGGATCGACCGTGCGCAGGTTGTTCACCTTGTTGTCGAACCAGTCGGCATCGTCAGCAACCGGGTCGGGCACCGGGCCCTGGTCGAGCGCACGGATCAGAGGCTCGGTTCCCTTGGTTTCGGCGATTCGAGCCATACGTTCGTACAGATCGACCTGCTGGGCCCGCGTCTCCCATGCCGTCGGCGGTATCACCAGGACCAGCTTGGCTATCCGATCTGGGGCCAGCACCGCAGCATGGATGGCCGTGGCCGTGCCCAGCGACGCTCCTGCGGCGACATAGGTGCCGATACCCAGCGCGTCGGCCAGCGCCAGCTGGTCCTGGGCCATTTGATCCCACGAGTAGGTAGAAGGCTCGGTCGTGGTCGTCGACTCACCGTGGCCTCTGGCGTCGTACCTGACAAGGTCCAAGTGGTCGGCGAGCGTGGCGTGATCGATCACGCCGTACCTGTTCTCGACATCGCGCGACCCGTGCAGCCCGTGGCCCCAGATCGTCGTGGGGCCTTGTCCCGAGCGGCTCCACTCGAATTCGACGCCGCGGACCTCGGTGCGGGGCACTGCGCCGTTCAGTCCTGGCTCGCAGCGTCGTCTGACGCGTCTTGTCGTGACGGCCCCGAGTGCGCCGCTATGGGGGCCGAACCGCCGGCACCCGCCGCCCGGAAGGCCTCGGCGGCCCTGGCGTTCTCGTTGATCTTGTTCAGCACGGCCTTCTGGGCTCGCTGGAAGTACTCGCGGTGGTCGATCACGAACTGGTTCGACTCGCGCATCGATTCGAGCTGGCCGTTGACCTCGGGAATCACATACCTGGCCACCATGTCCCAGCTCTTTGCGGTGTTCGCAGGCGAAGCCCAGTCGTTTACGAAACCGATCGCCACACCGAAACCACCAGTGACCTCGGCCATCTGGAGGATTCGTTCGATGAGATCGTCGGGGGTGCCGATGACTGCCGCTGCGCCCTCGGCCAAGGCCAGGGCCTCGATGGCGTCGCGGGTGGTGTCGAACTTGGGCACGCCCGGACGCTGGAGCGTGCCGACCGTGTAGTCGTTGTGCCAGCGCAAGAGGCCCCACTCGACCTCCTCGAACGCCTTCTCGCGCGTCTCGGCGATGTGCCAGTTGAACATGATGCGCCAGTTCGAGCGGTCGACGATCTGGCCGTGTTCGGCGGCTGCTTCCTCTGCGAAGCTCCACTGCAACGGCAGCGACGCCAGACCCTCGTCCGACATGGAACCGATCGACAGAACGCCGTCGCCGTACTTGCCCGCGAGCGTCATGCCCGAGGGGCTGATCATCGAGGCCGTCGCCATGGGCAGCACTTCTTGCAAGGGCAGAATCTGCAGCTTGGCGTCGTTCAGGGTGAACCACTCGCACTCGTAGCTGAAGCGCTCCTCGCCTGCCAGCAGTCGCTTGATGACTCCGATGGCTTCATCCTGGCGATCTCGCAGGACCACCGGGTCGATGCCAAACGTGTGTGCATCGGAGGGCAAGGCTCCTGGGCCGGTGCCGAGCAGGGCGCGTCCCTGGCTCATGTGGTCGAGTTGAACGATCCGCTGGGCCACGTTGAACGGGTGGTGGTAGGGCAGCGAGACCACACCGGTGCCGAGCTTGATGCGACCGGTGCGCATGGCCGCACCCGCCAGGAACATCTCCGGGGAAGCGATCACCTCCCAACCGGTCGAGTGGTGCTCGCCGCACCAGAACTCGTGGTATCCCAATCGGTCCAGCTGGGTCACCAGGTCCAGGTCGCGCTGCAGTTGCAGGGTCGGGCTCTCGCCCGGAAGGTGGTGGGGCGCGAGGAAGGCTCCGAACTTGAGTCTTTGCATGTTCTGCAGGCTATGCGAGGGCGCTCGCCTGGTGTCAGTTGAAGGTGCCGACCGTATAGCTGGTCATCGTCAACGAACCCATCGCTCCGCCTTCGATCAGAACCTGGGCTGTTTCGCCGACAGAATCGGCGATGCCCGCGATGTAGGCGAGGGGCAGGAAGTGATCTGGAGTGGGCACAGCCAGATCGAAGGCCGGATGTGTGACCACCGAGCCGAGATCTCCCGGGTTGGTGGTCATTACATGTGTCGTCGCAGCGTCGAAGGCGCGAGCCCACTCGGACGCCTCGTCTCGCAGCGCCGGGTTGAGTGCACCCAGATTGTGAACGACGTTGCCGCTCGCCATGACCATGACGCCCTCGTCGAGCAGCGGAGACAGCGACGCTCCAAGAGCCATGTGTTGCTCGATGGTCTTGGATGCATCCACCGACAACTGCACCACCGGGATGTCTGCTTCGGGGAAGACGTGCGCCAGCACCGACCAGGTCCCGTGATCCAGACCCCACTGATCCGCATCGAGGCCCACCCAGTTCGGTTCGGCCAGCTGGGCCACACGCGAAGCCAGCTCGGGCGCCCCTGGCGCCGGGTACTGGAAAGCGAAGAGCTCTGGCGGGAAGCCATAGAAGTCGTGGATCGTCCGTGGCTGATCCATCGCCGTGACCGCACTGTGGGCGATGTACCAGTGCGCCGAGACCATCACGATGCCTTCGGGGCGCGGAACCGACTGGCCCAACGCGCGCCAAGCCTCGGTATAGCGGTTGTTCTCGAGGGTATTCATCGGGCTGCCGTGACCTACGAACACTGCGGGCATCCTGGGCGACGTCATGCGGTGAACGCTATCGGCGCGGCTGGCACGCTCTGGCCGAGGTGGGCGCAGCCGATCGACGCCGCCGCGGACGCGTGGTGGCTACTGGTCGTGTCAGCGCTGGCACACAAGGTGGTGTCTCCGTGCAAATGTTGACTGTCCCACCCCTTCAGTAGGCTTTCGATCACAGATCGAAAGCCTGTTCGACACCGAGTAGGGGAAACAAAGAGGGGAACGTAACGGTGGAACCAGCGATCTACACAACACAAGAACTCGCCGTCTGTCCGTCCACGGTTCGTGACTGGATAGGCGTAGGCCCATCCGCTTGAACCGACCAACTCCAAACCCTCTGCGCACCATGCCACCGCAAGCATCACAAAGGCGGGTGAAGTCATCGCTGCACGGCTTGCTTGTCGGCGGGGTCTAGCATCGGCAGGCCACCAACAGGCTGGAGCCGAGCTGTTCACCTACCTACTCGCATTCGCCATCGTTGCTCTGGGCACATCGGTGCAGAGTTCGGTCGGGTTCGGCGCGAACCTCATCGCAATGCCGATGATCGCCCTGTTCGCCCCCGAGCTGGTGCCCGGCGCATCACTGTTCGCCATCAGCGCCATGAACGTCATGATGCTGGTCCGAGATCGAAAGGGCATCGAATTCGGGCCCGTCTCCAACGCACTGATCGGACGGGTGGGCGGAACGATCGCTGGTGCGTTGGTCATCGGTGCCCTGTCGGACCGCGGGCTTCGCATCGTCATAGCCCTGGCCGTCTTGGCCATGGTGGTGATCTCGTCGGTCACGACGGCACCCAGGCGCACCAGGCCCAACATGATCGTTGCCGGAACGGTTTCGGGCTTTGGGGCCGTCACGGCAGGTATCGGCGGGCCGCCCGTGGCCCTGATGTTTCAAAGCGCCGAAGGCAAGCAGATACGTGGCTCGATGGGTGGGTTCTTCGTGGTCGGAACGGCGATGACGCTGGTGGGCCTGGCCATCGCGGGCGAGTTCGGCCTCTACGAGCTGAAGTGGGGAGCCCTTCTGGTTCCCGCTGCGGTGGTCGGCTTCGTGCTGAGCCGCTACCTGATTCCCATCGTCGATCGCGGCTACACGCGTCCTGCCATCTTGTCGCTGTCGGCAGCGTCGGCAATTGTTCTGTTGGCCCGCGCCCTGCTCTAATCGGCCACATGCGAATCAAGGCAGGCCTCGACAACAGCGACCTCGCAGCCGTCCCGCGGCGCATAAAGGCCATAGAAGACAGCGGCTTCGACGGTGTGTCGGCAGCCGAGAACGCCCACGACCCGTTCCTGTCCTTGGCCATCGCTGCGGTGAACAGCACGAGGGTGACCCTCGAGACCGGCGTCGCCATAGCGTTTCCCCGTAGCCCGATGATGAGCGCCCAGGCTGCCTGGGACCTTCAGGCGGCCTCGAATGGTCGTTTCGTTCTGGGGATCGGCTCGCAGATAAAGGCCCACAACGAGCGGCGCTATTCGACGCCCTGGACAGCACCAGCTCCACGAATGCGCGAGTACATCAACTCGATCAGGGCCATTTGGCGAACCTGGCAGACCGGCGAGAAGCTCGACTTTCAGGGCGAGCACTACACGTTCACCCTGATGACACCCAACTTCTCGCCAGCGCCGCTCGAGTGCGCCCCGCCGGCCATCAAGATCTCCGCAGTTGGCCCCAACATGTTGGCGCTGGCTGGCGAGGCCTGCGATGGGGTATCGCTGCACGGATTCTGCACCCGCGACTACATCGCCGAACAGATCATGCCGAATCTCGAGCGTGGAATGATGCGCACCAACCGCAACCGCGAGAGCTTCGAAGTTTCTGGCGGTGGCTTCGTGGCTACCGGGGCCACCGATGAGGACGTGGCCAAAGCCGTCGAGTGGGTGCGCTACCGGGTGGCGTTCTATGGGTCGACGCGGGCCTATTGGCCGGTCCTGGCCCAGCATGGCCTCGAGGATCTGGGGCACAAACTTCTCGACATGACCAAGGCGGGCCACTGGGACCAGATCGCGGCCGAGGTCAGCGACGACGTCGTGAGGCTGTTCGCAGCGGTGGGTCGCCACGACGAGATCAAGGCTGCGATCGACGCCAGATTCGGCGGACTGGTGGATGCGGTCAACCCGACCACCCCGCCCTCTCCGGCAAGCACCCTGCCTCCTGACCTGATCGAGGACCTGAAGACGATCGGTTCGCCCTTCGAGGGTTTCACAACCGCTGTTTGACGCCTCGGGGTCGACATCGAGATCTCGGCCCGACCTCTTGACATGTATCGAACAGATGTTCGATCATCGCGCCTGTGGGATTCAACAACCCGGGCGTTTCGTGGACCGAACTAGAGGCCAGGCTCTCTGGCAGATTTGACGGTATTCCAGACGCGGCGCGCGCGTGGGAAGGTGCCGACGGCGGCGACAGCCCGGCATGGTCTCGCAAACGCTCGGCCTTTGAAGCTCCCGCCGTTGCCAGGCGGGTGTCGAAGACGCCCTATGCAGAGTTGCACTGCCATTCCAACTTCAGCTTCCTCGACGGGGCATCACATCCAGAAGAGCTGGTCACCGAAGCGGCCAGGCTCGATCTGAAGGCCTTGGCGATCACCGATCACGACGGCTTCTATGGGGTGGTTCGCTTCGCCGAAGCGGCCCGAGAGGTCGCAATGCCCACCGTATTTGGCTGTGAACTCACCCTCGGCGCTACCAAACCCCACAACGGGGTACCCGACCCCTACGGTGACCATCAGATCATCCTGGCCAGAGATCCCAAGGGCTACGCGGCGCTTGGCACATTGATCTCCAAGGCCCAGATGGCGGGCGAGAAGGGTGCACCTCGCTGCTCTATGGCAGATATCGCCCAGGCCGCGTCTTCGGGCGCAGCCGATCACTGGGTGTTGTTGACCGGTGGGCGTAAGGGGCGCGTGCCCCGAGCCCTGGTCGAACGTGGGCCGTCGGCTGCCGGTGTCGAGCTTCAACGCCTGGTCGATCTGGTCGGCAGGCACAACGTCTATGTCGAGTTGTGGGACCACGGTGATCCACTGGATGGGGCGCGCAACGACGCCTTGGCCCGTCTGGCGGCCAGATATGGCACGGGCCTGCTGGCCACCAACAACGTTCACTACGCAACCCCGTCGCGCCGTCGGTTGGCCACCGCCCTGGCTGCGGTCAGGGCCAGGCGCAGCCTCGAAGACCTCGACGGTTGGTTGCCCCCGGCCGCCACCGCACACTTGCGCTCCGGCGACGAGCAGGCCAGGCGGTTCGTTCGCTATCCGGGTGTGGTCGAAGCTGCGGCAGAGCTGGCGGCCGAATGTGCCTTCGACCTGAAGTTGGTGGCACCCAACCTGCCACCATTCCCGTGTCCGCCCGGTCATGACGAGATGAGCTGGTTGCGAGAGATCGTGCGCCGGGGTGCTCTGCAGCGCTACGGGCCACCCGAGCGCGAATGGGTGCCTGGTGCCTGGGCTCAGGTCGAACGAGAGCTGGATCTCATCGAACATCTCGGATTCCCCGGCTATTTCCTGGTGGTCTGGGACATCGTCGAGTTCTGCCGGCTGAACGACATCTACTGCCAGGGGAGGGGGTCGGCGGCCAATTCGGCTGTTTGTTATGTGCTCGGCGTAACCAAGGCCGACGCCGTCAGCCTGGGCCTGCTGTTCGAACGCTTCTTGTCGCCCGAGCGCGACGGCCCACCCGACATCGACATCGATATCGAGAGCGGCCGGCGCGAGGAGGTGATCCAGTACGTCTATCAAAAGCACGGCCGGGCCCACGCGGCCCAGGTGGCCAACGTCATCACCTACAGAGCCAAGTCTTCGGTGCGCGACATGGCCAAGGCTCTCGGTTATGCAACCGGTCAACAAGACGCCTTCGCAAAACAACTCGACCGGTGGGGTGGGCTCTCGAAGCTGCTCGAGGGTGAGGCCGAGCAGAACATCGCCACCGATCTGGACATTCCCCGTGAGGTGCTAGAGCTAGCGGCCCAGGTCGAGAACTTTCCGCGCCACCTCGGAATCCACTCGGGGGGCATGGTCATGTGCGACCGTCCAGTAGTGGAGGTCTGCCCCGTCGAATGGGGCCGCATGGCCAACCGAAGCGTTCTGCAGTGGGACAAAGACGACTGTGCAGCCGCAGGGCTGGTCAAGTTCGACCTGCTGGGTCTGGGCATGCTGACCGCGCTTCATCTGTCGGTCGACCTGATCGCCGCACACCATGACGTGAACGTCGACATCGCGGCTCTCCCACAAGAACCAGAGGTCTACGACATGTTGTGTGAGGCCGATTCGGTCGGGGTGTTCCAGGTCGAGTCTCGGGCCCAGATGGCCACCCTGCCCCGTTTGAAGCCGCGCAATTTCTACGACCTGGTGGTCGAGGTGGCCCTGATCCGCCCGGGCCCGATCCAGGGAGGGTCTGTTCACCCATACATCAGACGGCGCAACGGCAAAGAGCCCGTCACCTATCTGCATCCGCTGCTCGAGAACGCGCTTCAAAAGACCCTGGGCATCCCCTTGTTCCAAGAGCAGCTGATGCAGATGGCCATCGACGTGGCCGGATTCACCCCGGCCGAGTCAGACGAACTTCGCCAGGCGATGGGTTCGAAGCGCTCACAGGAACGGATGGCCAAACTCAAGCAGCGGCTTTATGACGGAATGGCCGAACGGGGCGTAACCGGGGCCATCGCGGATGAGATCTTCGACAAGATGGCTGCGTTCTCGAACTATGGCTTCCCCGAGAGCCACTCGGTTTCGTTCGCCTACTTGGTCTATGCCTCCAGCTGGATCAAGCTCCACTATCCGGCTGCGTTTTGTGCCGGCCTGCTGAATGCCCAGCCGATGGGCTTCTATTCGCCCCAGTCGCTGGTGCTGGATGCCCGGCGCCACGGTGTGGTGGTGCACACCCCAGACCTCAACGCTTCGGCCGATGTGGCAATCCTCGAACCGTGCCCCGAGGCGGCCGGAGGTGTAGCCGTGAGGTTGGGGCTTTCGTCTGTGCGCGGTGTCGGCGACGAGCTTGCCCTGGAGATCGCATCCAACGGGCCATACGAAACGATGGAGCAGCTCATACGCCGAACCGACGTGAACCTGACCCAAGTCGAGGCGCTGGCCACGGCTGGGGCGTTCGGCTGCTTTGGGCTGGATCGACGGTCGGCCCTATGGCAGGCGGGGTCGGTGATCCAGTCGCGGGCCGATCGTCTGCCCGGAATCGTCACTGGAGCCCATGCACCACAGCTGCCTGGAATGAGCGAACGCGAGGAGGCGGTGGCAGATCTCTGGGCGACCGGAGTGGCCCCAGACGGGCACCCCACCATCTTCTTGCGGAGCGATCTCGAGAAGATGGGCGCCACCACAGCGGCGGGGCTGAAGAAGCTCGAAAGTGGCACAAGGGTGTGGGTCGGTGGAGTCGTGACCCACAGGCAAAGGCCGGCGACGGCGGGCGGAACCCTGTTCATAAACCTCGAGGACGAGACCGGCCTGATCAACGTCGTTTGCAGCAGAGGGTGCTGGATCAGGCACCGTCAAGTGGCCAGGAGTGAACCGGCCCTGTTGATTCGAGGCCGCCTCGAAGCATCGGAGGGTGTTTACAACGTGATCGCCGAGAAGATCGAGCCCCTCTTGGTTGCAGCAGCAGTACCGTCTCGCGATTTTCGCTGAGCGTCGGAGTCCGCAGCCAAAACAGTGCGGTCAAAACAGAGAGGAGCTCCGGTGGTCACACCGGAGCTCCTCGACCGTCAGCGGGCGGGTGACGGCCGACCCTACGTGGCGGGCAGGAGGAGGGAGACCCGCCCGCCACGTCGATCTGTCAACGAACCCGAACCGGGATGGGGCGAAGCTGTTGCTCGAGGATCGCAGCTTCGAGTTCCAGCTCTGCGGCCCTGCGTCTGAGGGCGGCGGCCAGCGGCTGCAACTTGTTGTTGGCCTCACGGCGTAGATGCCTGGCTCGCCTGCGGAGTCGAATCATCAGTTGGCGGTTGTTGGTTTCCCCCGTCATCTCTTTCGCTTCTCCTCTGGCCCCACCGTTGGGGCCGGTTACCAATCTTCAACTACTCGTGCGCTGAAAACGTTCCCGGATCTCGCCGAAATCGCGGCTGGAGCCGCCGGTAACGCGGCACTACCTTCGTCACGTGCGATCAAAGGCCGCGGCAGCGGCATTCAACGCAATGGTTCTGGGCCTTTTGACGGTTTCGTCCGTCGTGGGTGCTTCGTCGGCAGCGGCACAAGAGGGGCCCGAGACATACGAGGGGCCGGCTTTCGAAGACCAGTTCGTCCTGGAAGGCGTTGGCCCGGGCAACTGTTGGCCACTGCAAGCCGTGGCCGGAACCACCGTCGACTGCCGCTTTCCCTTGATCGGCCGGGTCCAGGAGCCCGCCTTGTGGCAGGGCGCCGTGACGGTCAGGCAGTCAACCGACTGGGACGGAGCCGAGCCGCGGCCTTGCCGATTCGACGATGACGAGTTGTGGTGTCCAAACGTCGGCGTGAACTTCGAGTTCGGCCCCGTCGAGGTTTCGCTGGAACTCGAAGGTCAGACCCGAACGCTCGCCTCCTACGAAGTGGTCGAGCCATGGACGTTCGACTATTCGATGAGCCTGGTCGGCGGCGAGGAGCCCATCGCCTTCGAAGGTCGACCGTTGATCGTTTCGTCGTGGCGCAACGACCTCGAGTCGCAAGAGTCTTCGTATGTGATGGTCAGGCGGCGGCTGAATGTGAGCCGAGACGATCCGTTCGAGACGGTGATGATCGAGCCGCTGCAGACACCAGAGCCGGGGTCGTACGAAGGCGTCGAAACCCAGATCGACATCGACCTCGACCCGGGCCGCTATGCGGCGGTGTTGTGTGTCGGCCCGTCGCAGGCCGAGTGCTCGATGGTGCCGGGGACGTACTCGTTTCAGGTGATCGACCCGACCTTGCATGAACTCGTCGACCAGCACAATCGGCCTGATGCGGCCAGGATCAACCTTGTCTTCGTCGGGTCGAACCTTCCCGCCGGAGTTGCGCTGCCAACAATCGCCCGCCAGATGCTGACCATCGGCGGCCCGGCTGTGGTCGACTTCGAAGGCAACGTGTCAGAGGTTTCTGACACGACCAGCGCCGACGAAGTGGCCCATATCGGATTCGGGCCCTTCGCCATAGAGCCCCTACGGTCGGAGGTGGACAGGTTCAACCTCTGGTACCTCGATGGCGATCTGGTCGACCAGCGCGCCCTGTTCCACAACGCCGATCCGGAATTCGCCCGAGATGGCGAACTCGCCGGTTTCGATCTGCCCAACACGTCGATTGTCACGTTGCACCACAGTCATGGAACGTTCTCGCGTTCGGAAGCGTGGTGGACCAGCTTCCGGGGCAGAACCGATGTACCACAGCGCGACGAGATGGAATTCGGCGGGGCATATGTGTCCATCGATGCTCGCAACCCGCTTTGGTCTGCGACCACCCTGGCTCACGAGCTGGGTCACTCGTTGTTCGATCTGCGCGACGAATACACCGAGTTCGGGCGATCGACACAGTTCGGATACCCCAACTGCGCCGAAAGCGCCGAACAGGCTGATGAGTGGTGGGGCCCGCTAGAGGGTCAGGTCGACCCGTTCGTTCACGAGTACGCACAACTGCTGGATCGGTTCGATTTCTGGCTGCCAGACACCCTGATCGACGACGTGACCGTGGGCCTGATCGAGGGAGGCTGCTACGGATCGGGAGCCACGGCGTACCGTCCCACAGCCGACAGCCTGATGAACAACGAGATACCGGTGTTCGGGGCAGTGAACCGAGCGCGGGTCGAGGCCCTGCTCGACAGGTTCGAGTCGCGAGTCGATCTGGCCCGCATGGAAGATCTGAACCTGCGCTGCTTCCCGGCGACACGTGCCGAACCGGGTGCAGCTGTGCGCTGCAGCGGTGAGCTGGCCCGGTTCGTCGACGCTGCGGCCGGTTCGATCGAGCTGAGTATGGCCGGACAGGTCGTAGCCTGTTCGATCGACCGAGTCGACGACACGGGAGTGCGCGGAGTGTCTTGCCCAGAACTGATCGCTACGGGATTCGCCCCGTGGACCGTGGTTGTTTCGATCGATGACGGGCTGGGCCAGGTGGTGGCCCGCATCGAAGACGCAACTCCCGAACAATCCCAACCCGAGTCGCCGGTTGCCGACACGACCGCGACGTCCGAGATCGCCGTAGGCGAGGGCGAAGCCGACAATCCGGTCGCGGGCGGTGGAACCTACGACGGTGATGTGGTGTTGATTTCGGGCATCTTCGCGCTGGTGGTCATAGGCATCGGCGGGTGGCTGTTCTCGCGCTCGAACAAACGGGCTCGCGAACGGTCAGAACGCGAGCGGACACAGCCTTCAGGCGACGGTGAGGCCTAGGCCATTGGACGGCCGAAGGGTTTGTCGGTCCACGACGAGATGAAGGCTTCGGCCAGTTCGCACGCAGCGACGTAGGGGCCGGCCGGGCTCTCGAGGGTGGCCTCCAGCACGCTCGACAGGCGCTGTTGCGCGGCCGAGTGCAGTTGTGCGGCGTCGGCCTGGGAGGTGGCCGTGTCCAGCAGGCGACGGCCGAGCGAGGTGACGAAGGCAGGAACGATTCGGCCCCCTGACCGGCGCGACGTCGCGATCGCCTTGGTTACCACCGGCGACACGCCGTAACACACCACCGGTGTGTCGCCAAGAACGGCTGCGCCCTGGTCGGTCATGGCGCCTACCTTCGATCCGGCGATGACCAGGTCGACGCCTTCGCCCTTCCAGATCGTCCAGGCAGGCTTTGCGTCCCCGTGCGAGGCGATGGCCTGCTCGTCGCCGGCCAGACGATCGGCCAGGGCAGACGGAGGGATGTCACCCGACACAGCAGTCTTGCCGTCCGAGACCCGAGCGATTCGCGCGCCTGCGGTAGCCAGGCCCGCTGCAGCCAGGGCGGTGACCGAGTCGACGCCGTCGATCGCTATGGCCTTGCCGGACAGGTCGCCCAGAAGGGCAGCAGCGACCTGGACTATTCCGGCCGCTTCTAGGTCGTCTCCGATCTTCGCCCGGTCGACAGGTCGGGGGTCGTTGGCGGCAAGCTCGTTGAGGGTAGCCCTGGGCATGCGCAGGCCCTGGTCGAACATCAGCTTGTGAGCGCCGAGTTCGTCGGCCAGTTCGCCGGCCACGGCGCCGACCGTCGCTTCTCGCTCTTCTGGTGACACCTTCAGCCCGAGCGTCGCTCCACCCCACTTCGATTCGACGATGCCGAATCCGTAGGTGATCTCGCGCACATAGTCGATGGCGTTGGAAGGTATGAGCTTGTCGCCGAGTCGGGCGGGGCCGACAGAACTCTCGGCGTCGGGGAGGTCGACGATGAGAAATCCTTTGGCAGAAGTCAGGGTGCGTGTGTCCACACCGCAATCTTGTCAGCTGGCGACGGCACCTTCCCACACCAGCCTCGTCTGGTCGACGATGTCGGCGCCCGGGCCGCCTTCTGACGGGGCTTCTCGGTGCGACTCGACCCCTACCAGCCGGTCGACAGTGGCGTTCGCCGAGTCGACAAGCGCCCTCAGGTCGTATCCGCCCTCGACGAACATCACGGTCTGCCGGCCGTCGGACATCTGCAGTACACGGTCTGTGAACGTGGCGAAGTCGCCGGCGGTGAGATCGACGTTGGCGAGTGGGTCGGATCGATGGGCGTCATATCCGGCGGATACGAGAATCCAGTCGGGTCCGAACCAGTCGACGGCGTCGGCGACTAGGGTGTCGAACGCGTGGCGATAGACATCGCCTGTCGCGTGGGCGGGCATGGCTACGTTGATCGTGGTTCCCGGAGCTTGCGGTCCGCCCAGCTCGTGCAGCCAACCGCTGCCCGGATAGATGCCGGCCTCGTGCAGCGACACGAACAACACGTCGGGATCGTTCCAGAAGATGTCCTGGGTGCCGTTGCCGTGATGAACGTCCCAATCGATGATCGCGACCCGCTGGCCTTGCTTGCGTAGGTAGGCGGCGGTGACGGCGATGTTGTTGAAGAGGCAAAAGCCCATGGCCTGAACGGCTGTTGCGTGGTGGCCGGGCGGGCGCACCACGATGTATGCGTTGCGTGCGGTACCTCTGTCGATGGCCTCCACCGCCGTGATACCTGCACCTGCGGCGCCGAGGGCGGCCTCGAGTGAATGAGCAGACATCAGCGTGTCTGCGTCGATTGGGCCTCCGCCCTCTCGGTTCAGCTCGTTCAACCGCTCGATCAGACGCGGCGAGTGGACCCTGACCAGATCCTCGGTGCCGGCCTCGTTGGCGGTCAGCTGAACCGTGTGAGCCGAATGCTCTGGTGCCGTTCCCAGGCCGGCCAGGGCCTGGATGCGGCGAACCGACTCGGGGTGCCAGTCGCCGGTGTCGTGCTGTATCGAGAGTGGATGCGTGACGATGGCCAGATCGGCTGTCATGTGACCATCATGCACCCATCAGGGGTAATAGGCGAACAGCTCGGTGACCGCGATCGCCCTGGCTTCGAGCTCTTGCAACGTCTGGTAGCCGTCTCCGCCTGGCTCGATGTCGAGCGAATCTCGGCCCAGCGCCAGAAGCTTGAACAAGTAGAGGTGAGGGTCGTCGCCGTCTGGCGGGGCGGGCCCCGCATAACCGATCTCGCCGAAATCGTTCAGCGCTTGCCTAGCATCGGCAGGCACCTGGCCGGTGTCGAGGCCGGCGGCGAGGGGGTCTAGTCCCCAGATGGCCCAATGCACGAAGCCGCTGGCGTTGGGGTCTGTCACCACCAGTGCCAGCTCGACGGCTTCTGGTGGAGCCCCCGTCCACGCCAGGGGTGGTGACAGGTCGTCGCCGTCTCTCCTGGTGTAGACGGGCGGTATCTGACCGCCGGGTTCGAACGCATAGCTGGCCAGGGCGAATCCCGAGTCGGGTTCGAACACGGCGGGGGGCTCGGTATCGAGAACGATTGGCCGTGCGGTTGCGCCTCCGGTTCCGGGCTCTCTCAATGGGTTTCCGTCGGAGCACCCCACCAGGACAGCCAGCGAGAATCCGACCAATGCGATCGTTTTGAGCACGGTTGTGAGTGTGGCATGGCCACCATGGGCCATGCTTGTCGCGTGACCAGGCGGCCCCGATCGATGCGCAGCCGTCTCCCTGCCGTTTGGCATGTCCTGGGAGCCGACACGACCGCGGTCGCGCAGAGCCTGAGCGCCCTGACCATCTCGTCGGTTACCGCCGTCGGGGCCGGTCTGGCGTTGTCTGCAATGACCGGCACCCTCGCCGAGATACCTGGCCTGTTGGTGCTGGTGCCCGCGGCCATCGGCATGCGAGGCAACATCTTCGGCGCCCTCGGAAGTCGGCTGGCGACAGCCATTCACACCGGCTCGTTCGCCATTTCGCGCCGTGTCGACACGGTGGTCGGACAGAACGTTGTGGGCGCCCTGCTGCTGTCCGGGTCGATAGCCATAGTGCTGGCCGGGCTGGCGAGGGTTGCCGCGGCAGCGTTCGGTTTGGCCTCGGCACCGGTGGCCGACCTGGTGGTCGTGTCGTTCGTGGGGGCGTCGCTGTCTTCGCTGGTGGTCTTGGTGTTCACGCTGGCGCTTGCCAGCGCATCCGTCTCGCGCAACTGGGATCTCGACAACGTCAACGCGCCGCTGGTGTCGGCGGTCGGCGACGTCGTGACGTTGCCGGCCCTGTTCGTCGGCGCCCAACTCGTAGGAATCGAGCTCTTCACGCCCGGGTTCGCTGTGGTGGCTCTGGTCGCCAGTGCAGCCGCGTTCGTCCTGGTCGTTCGATCTCAGCTGGCGCTGCTGGCCGAGATCGTCCGCGAATCGTTGCCGGTCCTGGTGCTAGCAGGCGTGTTGGTGACCATCGCTGGGGTGGCGATCGAGCACCGCTTCGAGGCCTTCGAAGAGCAGCCCGCGCTGTTGATACTGGTTCCGGCCGCCCTCAGCGGCGCAGGCGCCATAGGCGGCATCCTGGCCAGCCAGCTTTCGAGCAAGCTGCACCTCGGTGTCATCGACACCGCACGGTTCCCGCAGCCCGCCGCACGCCGCGACATAGCGGTGGCCGGCGCTATCGCGGTGCCCGTGTTCGTGCTCAACGGGGTGCTGGCCGAGGTGGCGTCGATTCTGGGCAACCGGCCCGGCCCCGGCCTTGTGGACATGGTGGCCATCTCGTTGACCGGCGGCCTGCTGGCCACGTGCGCCGTGGTGATAATCGCGTACTACGGCGCCGTTGCCGCGGTTCGTTTCGGGGTCGATCCAGACACCTACGGAATTCCCATAGTCACCAGCGTCGTCGACCTCGTGGGCGCGTGGGCGCTGGTGTTCGCGATTGCGACATGGGGCGCGGGATGAGCGCTCGTCTAGTCTCAAGAAACCGAGAAATGCGTCGAACCAATGGATGACAAACCGAGAAACGTCAAGACGCTCTTGGCCGAGGCCAAGGACACCTCAGAGCTGATGGTCGACCTGGCCTATGCGGCGGTCTACTTCGGCGACGATGGCATGGCTGACGCTGTCGACGATCTCGAGGAGACCATGTCCGAGATCGTGGCCGAGATGAGGGCCATCGCCCTGGTCGCCGTGCGCAACCGCCGTGAGGCCGAAGCGATGACTTCGGTGCTTCACATCGTTGCCGCGATAGAACGCATCGCCAACGACGCGGTCGACATCAGCCGCATCGTCACCCGCAACCTGGGCATCCCCGCCGTTCTGATAGCCGATCTGGCACGTGCCGCCGAGGTCTCGCACCGACTGGTGGTTCGGGCCGGAAGTCATCTGGCGAACCGTCCTCTGTCCGACATGGAGTTGCCGGTGGTGGTCGGGATGAGGGTGGTTGCCATTCAGCGCGGCCGCCGCTGGAACACCGACGTCGATGGCGACACCATCGTCGAACCCGACGACGTGCTGTTCATGCGCGGTGAGCCGGCCGGCATAGTTCGGCTTCGCGAGTTGGCCGCCGCGCCCAGGTGGGAGCCTCCTGCACTGGAAGACCCCACCTCGCTGACCGACCTGGACCGTGCCGTCGACACCCTGGTCGAGATGAAGAACCTGTCCGAGACGGCGGTGGGCCTGGCGTACTCGTGCCTGGTGCTTCGCGACAAGGCCCTGGCACGCGAGGTCAAGTCGCTCGAGGATCGGCTCGACGAGATGAAGGCGTCGTTGCAGACATGGGTGCTGCGAGCGGGCCAGGAAAACCTCGATCCGTCGCCGCTGCGGGGCCTGCTGCACCTGGCAGAGGCGGCCGAAGACATCGGCGACCAGGCACTCGAGATGGTGGCCGTGGTTCTGGACGAACGCGACCTGCACCCAATCGTCACGCTGGCCCTGGGCGACGCCGACGAGGTGGTCGTGTCCATGCCGGTGGCTCCAGGCAGCGAGGCCGATGGCTCTGCCCTGGGTTCGCTGGGCCTCAACCTCGACCCGGGGTTTCACGTCTTGGCCATCCGGCGTGGAGCCACCTATCTGTACAACCCTCGCAAGTACGTGGTTCTGCACGCCGGCGACGAGGTCCTGGCGTCTGGTCCCGAGGAGGGTCAAGAGCGCCTGGCCGGACGGTTCGGCTACATGCTGGTCGAGGACGACGAGACCGGGGTCGACGAACTCATCCCCTTGTGACGTGCAGTGGGCGGCCGGCCAAACCCAACGCCGCCTCCATGATCGCCTCAGACATGGTCGGATGGGGGTGAATGGTGTCTGCCAGCTCGTCGATTGTTGATGCCATCTCGATGGCGTGTGCAACCTCGCCTGCCAGCTCGCTGACGCCCGCTCCAGCCATCTGGGCGCCGACGATGGTGCCCTGGGTGTCGGCCAGCAGGGTGACGAACCCGTTGCGGTCGTCGAGGGTCGCCGAGCGTGAACCGGCCGAGAAGGGGAACCGGAAGGTGTTGACCTCGATACCGGCCGCTGCCGCCGAAGCTGCGCTGAGACCCACCGACACCAGCTCGGGGTCGCAGAACACCACCTCGGGTATTGCAGCGGGGTCGAACGCTGCGGGCTGACCTGCGATCGACGCCGCTGCGACGGCCGCTTCGGCCGTGGCTTTGTGCGCCAGCGCCGGGCCGGCGGTGACGTCGCCTATTGCGTAGATGTGATCTGAGGCGCGTCGGGCCGCGTCGACGCGGATGTGTCCGGACTCGGTCAGCTGGGCGCCCACCACACCAAGGCCAAGCCCCTCGGTGTTCGGTCGTCTTCCGACGGCCACAACGATCAGATCGAAGGCCACCTTTTCAGACGACTCACCCGAGGTGATCACCAGCTGTTCGCCTTCGAGGCGAGACGCCAACGACGACGTCTTGACCGTGACCCCGAGCTCTTTCATGCGGCGGGCGACCAGGGACGACTGGCGCTTGTCCATCAGCGGCAGCACACGATCGGCGGCCTCGATGATGGTGACGCGAGATCCGAGCTTGGCGTATGCGGTGCCCAGCTCGACACCTATGTAGCCAGCACCGACGATTGCAAGGTCAGCAGGGATGTGGTCGAGTTCGAGGGCGCCGGTCGAGTCGGTGATCAGGGGATGGTCGAACGCCAGACCGTCCAGCTCGACCGGCCGAGAACCCGTTGCGATGATGGCGTCTGTGAACTCGACATGGCGGGGCGAACCCTCGCCGGCCTCGACCACGATTCGGTTGCGGCGGGCGAAGTGTGCGGTCCCTTGCCACCGCACCACCCCGGCGTTGTCGAGAAGGTGCGAGACGCCGCTGGTGAGGCCGTCGACGACGCTGTGGCGGTGCGCCCTCATCTGCTCGGCGTCGATGGTGGCCGATATCGCGACCCCGGTGCCGTCGGAAGTGTTGGCTCGATAGGCCAACTCTGCGGCATGGATGAGCACCTTCGACGGTATGCAGCCCACGTTGAGGCACGTTCCGCCGATGCTGCCTCGTTCGATGAGCACCACCGAGCGGCCGGCCTGGGCGCACCTGATGGCAGCTGTGTAGCCGCCCGGCCCTGCGCCGATGACCGCGACGTCGAACCGTTCGGCCACCTCTCCTACGACCATGAGTGCCCCGCTATCAAATCGCTACCATCACGATCGGGTTGCTGAGGTTGGCGATGATGCGCTCTTGGAACGCAGTCATGAGATCTCCGTCGATCAGGCGGTGATCTGCGCCGACAGCGATGGGCAGTGTTGGCCTGGCCACGACCTGGCCGTCGACCACGATCGGCCGGGGGCGGATCGAACCGAACCCGACGATGGCTGCCTCGGGCGCGCGGATGATCGGGGTTGCGCTTCGACCACCCAGACTGCCGTAGTTGGTGATGGTGCAGGTGCCGCCGTGCAGGTCAGAGGTCGATATCGAACCGTCGCGAGCGGCCGATGTGAGGCGCACTATCTCGGATGCGATCTGCAACAAGCTCAGGGCGTCTGCACCAGCCAACACCGGAACCAGCAATCCCTGTGGAGCCGCGACGGCGATACCTATGTTGACCTCGGCGTGCACGGTGATCGTTTCGGCCTCGGTGTCGATCGATGAGTTGACGGCGGGAAATGCTCTGAGCGCTTCGGCCACCGCGGCAACGAAGAAGGCCAGGGGAGTCAGAGCCGCGGCGGCATCACCATGCCTGTCCCGGAGGGCCCGACGGGCATCGAGCAAGGCGGTGGCGTCGAACTCGTCGTTGCCGTGGATGTGGGGTATCTGCCAAGAGCGTTCCATTGCCAGAGCGGTGACCCGCCTGATGCCGCGCAGCGGCACAACACCGGGTTCGGCCTGGCCCAGCTGGCCCGGCGTTGCGGGGGCGCGGACCACCACGCTGGGAGCGGGCCGTTGAGCGATAGGCCTGCTGCGAGCGGCCAGGTGGGCATCGAGGTCGTCTGCCGTGACCCGGCCGCCGGGCCCGGTGGCTTCGACCGTCGCAAGGTCGACACCTGCCGCCAGGGCCCGCTTGCGCACGGCCGGAGAGGCCTTCGCCCGCCCGGTTGTGCTGGTCGTGGGTTGGGTCGGTGGCGCCTTTTCGGGCGCGTCCGTTGGCGACGACGGTTCAGAGGGTTGTGCAGCCGCAGAGTTCGATGCGTCGGTGGCTTCGTAGGTGACGAGCACGCTGCCGACCTCGACGATGTCGCCGACCTGGGCTCCCAGAGCAACGACCGTGCCCCTGACCGGTGAGGGCAGCTGGGTCTGGCTCTTGTCGGTGAGGATCTCGACCAACGGCTGGTCGCGCTCGACGGTTTCGCCCACAGCCACCAACCATTCGAGGATTTCTGCCTGTTCGAGCCCCTCGCCTACGTCGGGCAATCTGAACTCGGTCATGGCGCTTCGACGACCCGTTTGGTGGCGGCCACCACTCGGCTCACATCGGGCACGTAGAAGTCCTCGAGCTGGCCCACCGGATATGGCGTATCCCAGCCAGACACTCGCGCGACGGGCGCTTCGAGGTCGTAGAACGCCGTGTCGTTGATGGTGGCGATGACCTCGGATGCGAAACCGTTGGTCTCGGGGGCTTCTTGAACCACCACCACCCGGCCGCACTGTGCCACTGCTTCAGCGATCGCCTCGACGTCGAAGGGAACGATCGAGCGAAGGTCCACGACCTTGGCCGAGATGCCTTCGGTGGCCAACTCCGCCGCCGCTCGTCTGGCGACATCGACCATGTAGCTCCAGGCGATTATGGCAACGTCGGAACCTTCGACGACGGTGCGCGCCTTGCCGATCTCGACCAGGTGTTCGCCCTCTGGGACCTGATCCTTGATCATCCGATAGCCACGGAGCGGTTCTAGGAACAGCACAGGATCTGGGTCACGGATTGCGCTGGCCAGCAGGCCCTTGGCGTCGGCGGCGCTTGCCGGCGCCACGATCTTCAGGCCGGGCACGTTGGCGAACTGGCTGAGAATCGAATCGCTGTGCAACTCGGGGGTGCGCACGCCGCCACCGAAAGGCGACCTAATGGTGATCTGCCCCTCGAATCGTCCGCGGGTGCGGTATCGGAGGCGAGCCGCCTGGCCGGCGATCTGATGCATGGCTTGATAGGCGAACCCCAGGAACTGGATCTCCGCCACCGGTATCTGTCCGGCAGCGGCCAGTCCGACCGATGTGCCGATGATCACCGCTTCGGCCAGCGGTGTGTCGACCACCCGGTCGGAGCCGAAACGGTCGGCGAGGCCTTCGGTTGCTCGGAAGACGCCGCCGTTGCGGGCAACGTCCTCACCCAGAACCATCACCCGGTCGCTGCGTTCCATCTCTTGGTGCAGCGTGTGGTTGATGGCCTCGAGCATGTTCATCTCGGTGCTCATCGCGGGTCCTCGCCATAGTGCTCGATCCAGCGTTGGCGTTGACGCTCGAGCCGTGGGGTCCGGGTCGCGTAAACGTGGTCGAACAACTCGATGGGGTTGGCTCGGTCGGCTTCGGCCGCAACGACCGCAGCCTCCATCTCGGCGTCGGCCGCGGCTGTGGCGGCTTCGGTGTCCGCGTCGGTCCAGATTCCACGCCGGGCCAGTTCGGTGCGGAAGCGATCGATTGGGTCTCGTCCCCGCGCCGCCTCTAGTTCGTCGGGTGGGACATAGCGGGTGGGGTCGTCTGCGGTGGTGTGTGGTGCCAGCCGGTAGGTGACTGCCTCTACCAGCGTGGGCCCAGCTCCCGACACTGCGCGGCTGCGGGCCTCACTGACTGCCTCGTGCACCGCCAACAGGTCGGTTCCGTCGACCGACGTGCCCGGAAAGCCGAAGGCATGAGACTTCGATGCAAAGTCTTTCGCTGCGGTTTGTTGCGCCACCGGGGTCGAGATCGCCCAACCGTTGTTGACCACGACGAAGATGACCGGGGCCTTGAGCACCCCGGCGAAGTTGGCCGCCTCGTAGAAGTCGCCCTCAGAGGTCGACCCGTCGCCCAGGAAGACCAGCACGCAGCCGTCTTGGCCGTTGCGTCGCATTCCCCAAGCCATGCCAACCGCGTGCGGAACCTGGGTGGCCAGGCTGATCTGGGGCGGCCACACATGGACATGTTCGGGCAGGTGGCCACCGTCTGGGTCGCCCAGGATGTAGCGCACGTAGCTTTCGAGCACCTCGGGGCCGAAACGCTGCAGCGCCACCGGCTCGCGGTACTGAGGAAGGACCCAGTCGGTGTCGGGGTCGAGGGCCCAGGCTGCGCCGACCACGACCGCCTCGCTGCCGTCGACCGGTGCGTTGGTGCCGGCCCGGCCCTGCCGTTGCAGGTTGAACGCCCGCTGCGAGCACACCCGGGCACCGATCATGTGGGTCAGGATCGACCGAAGATCATCGTCGGTGAGCGTTGTCGTCATCGACAGGCAATCCTGCCCCAGCGGTGCTGCCGGGGCAACCGATGTGGTCGCCCCGGCAAAGCCGAACGGCTACTCGTTGCTGGTACGCACGGCGACATCGTCGGTGCGCATGGCTTCGGCGATGCCCGCCACGGCGCCGAGCACGCCGGCGAAGTCGGCAGGCACAACCAGCTTGGTGGCCTGACCGTCGGCCAGGGCGGTGAGTGCCTCGAGATACTTGATGGCCAACAGGTCCTGGGTGGGCTCGCCGTCGTGGATCGCTTGGTAGACGGCCCGCACAGCGTCGGCCTCACCGGTGGCCACTGTCTGAAGACGGAACTGCTCGGCCTCGGCAACGGTGCGAACGGCCTGTGCGTCGCCCTCGGCGGTCAGGATCGCCGACTGCCTGTTGCCCTCGGCGCTCAGAATGGCGGCCTGCTTCTCGCCCTCGGCTCGCAGGATCTGCGATTCGCGAACGCCTTGGGCCTCGGTGACCACGGCACGCCTGGTGCGTTCGGCCTTCATCTGCTCGTGCATGGCAGCGACGACCTCGACGGGCGGGTCGATCCTTTGGATCTCGACCCTCACCACGCGCACGCCCCACTTGTCGGTGGCGTCGTCGAGGATGTTGCGGAGGGCGGCGTTGATGGTGTCGCGAGAGGTCAGCGCGGCGTCCAGGTCGAGGTCACCGACCAGGTTCCTGAGGTTTGTCTGGGCCAGCTTGGTGACGGCCATGACGAAGTTGGCGACGTTGTACACCAGGCGCTGAGGATCTGTCGGTTCGTAGAACACGACAGCGTCGACAGCGACCACCACGTTGTCCTTGGTGATGACTTCCTGGGGTGGTACGTCGACCACCTGTTCGCGCATGTCGACCAGACGGATGGTGTCGACGAAGGGAATGATGAACTGGAGCCCAGGGTCGGTGGTGACCTTGTACTTGCCCAGGCGCTCGACGATGCCCCGTTGATAGGGCCGGACGATCTTGATGGCAGAAGCCAGGAAGACCAGCACCAATACGGCCACTACGGCCAGTGCGATTACGACGGGCATGATCAGCTGCTCCCTTGTTCTACGTCGGCGGGAACAACGATTACGCGGGTTCCCTTGACTTCTGCGACTCTGACGATGGTTCCTTGTGGCAGCTCGGTGTCGTTTGCGCTCTCCGCCACCCAGATCTCAGCACCAAGCTTGACCCGGCCTGCCGCTGTTGGGCCTGCCGGCACGGTTTCGACGACGGGGCCTATCTCGTCGAGGAGGCGAGTGACGCCGACCCCTTTCGGAAGGGGTACGTCGTCGTCGTGTTTTCGGATGTACTTCAACGCCACCCAGAACAACGCCGCGCCGCCGGCAATGAAGACGATCCACTGAATTGGGACCGGAACGCCAAGGGCCGAAAGCACTAGGGCCACAGCCGCCGACACGGCGAACGGCAGGAGGTAGAACCCGGGCGAGATCATCTCGCCGACTACGAACACGCCGGCCAGAACCAGCCAGATCAGTGCCCAGTCGCCCGCATCCATCACAAACCTCCACGTCCTCGACGGCGTCGGTGTGAGGCCGTCAGGCCGTACCAACAATGTAGGGCTACAACGGCGCCAGGGCCCGGTTGGTTCCGGTCGCACGCTTGCTAGCGTGCGCAGAATGTCAGCCGAAAGCCGGGCCGCCGGCGAGCCCCTGTCGATCCTGACCGTCCACGCTCACCCCGACGACGAGAGCTCGAAGGGCCCCGGAACCATCAGGCGCCTCGCCGACGAAGGGGTCAGGACCACCCTCGTGTGCTGCACCGGAGGCGAAGCCGGCGACATCTTGAACCCGGCCATGGACAGGCCCGAGGTGGTCGACAACCTCGGCGAGGTGCGTCGCCGTGAACTCCAGCGTGCCGCCGACATCATCGGATACGGCGAGATCATCTCGCTGGGATATCGCGACAGCGGCATGCCAGACAGCGAGCACAACAAACACCCCGAGGCCTTCGCCAATATCGATACCGACGTGGCGGTCGCGCGGCTGGTCGAGATCATCCGGCGGGTCCGGCCCCAGGTCATCGTCACCTATCCAGAAGACCAATCGCGGTACCCGCACCCCGACCATCTGAAGGTCACCGAGATCAGCCTGCCCGCTTGGGATCTGGCGGGCGACCCAGACGCTTTCCCCGAATTGGGCGAACCATGGGTTCCTCTGAAGCTCTATTGCTCGATGTGGAGCCGTCGCCGCATGGTGTTGGTGCACGAGAAGTTCGCTGAACTTGGCCTCGAGTCGCCCTACGACGAGAAGTGGTTCGATCGGCCCGACCAAGACCACCACATCACCACCTCGGTCGAGGTCGACAACTCGATCCGCAGGCTGGCTCTGTTGGCGCACGAGACCCAGATCGATCCGACCTCACCCTTCTGGTTCGGGCTCCCCGATCACGTCCAGGATGCGATCCACCCATTCGACGACTACATGTTGATGAGGTCGCGAATCGACACCACCATGCCCGAGACCGACCTGTTCGCCGGCCTGAGGTGAGCGCCTTGTCTGCAATCGGTTCCGACGAGTGGATACAAGCCTTCGGCCAGGCGTTTGACGGTGTCGGTCTGGCCGAGGTCGACGTCTCCATCAGCCATGCGGTCGAGAAGACTCCGGCCGGAAAGGTGTCGTGGACCGAGAGGTGGAAGGGCGGCAAGCTCGCATCGGTGGCGCTCGGGGCCGACAAGGCGGCCGACATCGCGTTCACCACCAAGTGGTCAGACTTCTTGACCTACGTATCGGGCGATCGCACCCCATCGGTGATGTTCATGCAGGGGCGGCTGAAGATGACCGGGGACATGAGAATGCTGCTGGCCATCCTGCCGTCGATGGATCGGGATGGCTTCGTGTCTGGCTTGGCCCGGCTGGGTGCCGCCACCGACCGCTAGACGCCTTGGCGGCTGTGACCGGCGCGGACGAGATCTCTGAGGTCGCGGTAGCCGATCAACCTCACGTCGGCGTCGGCCAGCCTGGCGGCCACAGTGTGATCGGTCAGCAGCCCGAGGTCGTCGATCATCGTCTGCCAGCCGTTGGTGATGGCTTGTAGTTCCGAGGTGGCCACTGCGGGGGTCAGGCTGACCTCGGTCACGCCGGGTCGCAGGTCTTGCAGGAACTGTTCGATGTTGCCGGTCGATAGCCCGGCAACGACGCGATCCGCGTGCACCAACCCGCGGTCGGCAGCCAAGGCGGCGACTGGAAAGCCGGCCCTGTCGAGCGTGGTGTCGTCTGCCAACCTGACCGGAAGTGCGAACTCTTCGGCCAACTCGGCTATCACGTCGAACAGTTCGGGGCGCGAGATCATGACGTCGCCTTGGCTGGCCAAGTGGGTGACATCGATGCCCCACAGAACGGCGCGTTCGATCTGGGCGCGGCACTCGCGATAGACCTCGCTGGGGTCGGCGTGATCCCAGACGTCGGCGGTGGTCCTGGGAAACCCGCCGTCGCCGCCCAGCAGAGACGGTGCGTGGGTTATCGGGCCCCACTGATAGTGCTCGAACTCTGACGTGAGGGTCAGCGAAACCCCAATGTCGTCGCCTCGATAGTCGGCGGCGGCACCGCGGGCCCACGGGCACGGAACCCGCAGCCTGGCCGCGGTGGCAACACCCTCGCGGGTGGCCTCATACACGCCTCGGTTGCAGGCATGGCAGGTTCCCAGACCAGCGGCAACGATGATCACGGCGCGGGTGTCGGGGGCCAGCCCCAACCCTTCGAGCAGGCTCGACATCGGTTGAACGCTACCCGGACTCGGTCAATACGACATCGGGGCCACCGCAAGCGCCCCACAGACCCAGGTCGAACTCGCGGGCCCTCCGCTGTGCCTCTTCGAGTTGGGCGGCACGAGCCGTGTTCGGTTCGTACCGGAACGCAGCGGCATATCCGTCGCGGACGAGCAGCTCGTTGATGAACCCGTCGGAGCTGTACACGTACGCCAGCAGGCGGTCGTACTGGTCGCGTGGTTCCTGGTCGAGCTCGAGGTACACCCCTTCGCCCTCGTCGAGCAGTTGGCGCATGCGTTGTGTGGCCTCGTCGCCGTAGCACTCGGCATCGCGCAGGCCTCCGGTCTTTTCGGGCGTGTCGATGCCGATGAGGCGAACAGTCTCTTGGACACCATCTAGGTCGACCTCGATAGTGTCGCCGTCTATCACCCACATCACCCTGGCGTTGGGCACGATCGGCGCAGACGCGGCCGCGGTTGAGGTGGTGGCAGGGGCGGCGACAGTTGTTGTGGTGGTGCTGAAGCTGCCCGAGTCGGCGGTGGATGTCGAGCCGGTGCCCAGGCCGCAGCCGCTGAGAAGAACGGCCGCGGCCAACAGGCGTTTGATCACGTCAGATTCGCTCGATGATGGTGCCGGTGCCCAGCCCGCCACCACAGCACATGGTGACCAGGCCGAACTGCTTGTCGGTCCGGACCAGTTCGTGGACCGCCTTGGTGAGCAGGATCGAGCCGGTGCCACCCAGGGGGTGGCCAAGTGCGATTGCGCCGCCGTTGGGGTTGACCGTGTCCATGTCGGGCTGCATCTCGCGGGCCCACGCCAAGACCACCGAGGCGAAGGCCTCGTTGATCTCGACGACGTCGATGTCTGACATGGTGAGCCCGGTGCGGGCAAACAGGTGCCGCGTGGCCTCGATCGGGCCGGTGAGCATCAGCTCGGGGTCGCTGCCTACCAGGCAGGTGTCGACGATGCGCGCCAGCGGGTTGAGGCCCAGCTCTGCGGCCTTTTCGGCTGTCATCAGCAGGACGGCGCCGGCACCGTCGGAGATCTGTGAGGACGACCCGGCGGTGTGAACGCCGTTCTCGCGGGCGACGGGCTTGAGCTGCGCCAGGCTTTCCAGCGTGGTGTCGCGAAGCCCGCCGTCGCGGGTGACGGTGCGCGTTTCGCCAGTGGGGTTCCCCTCGGCGTCGAGCACGGGGGCTTCGACTGGGATGATCTGGGTGGCAAAGCGATCTTCGGCCCAGGCCTGGGCGGCGAGCTGCTGGCTGCGGAGACCGAACTGATCGCACTCTTCGCGGGTGATGCCCCACTTGTCGGCCATGCGTTCGGCGCCCTCGAACTGTGAGGTGTGCTCGTAGTGCTCGGTGTAGCGCTCGGTTGCGGTCTTCTTGCCCTTCTGGAAGGCGGATCCGATTGGGGTGCGGGTCATGGTCTCGACGCCACAACCGATGGCGGAATCGACCACGCCGCTGGCAACCAGCCCGTACGCGAGGTTTGTCGCCTGCTGGGACGAGCCGCACTGGGCGTCGACGGTGGTGGCGGCGACCTCGAGCGGGTAACCGTTCTGGAGCCATGCGGTGCGCGCGATGTTGAAGGTCTGTTCGCCTACCTGCGAAACGCAACCGCCGACGATCTGGCCGATCTGGCGGGGGTCGACCCCGCTGCGCTCGATGAGCCCCTTCTGGATGTCGGACAACAGATCGGACGGGTGGACACCGGCAAGTTCGCCATTGCGCCTCCCAACGGGGGAGCGGACGGCGTCGACAATCACGATTTCGGACATGGAATCAACATAGCTGTGAGGTACGGGGGCACCCAACGCGGCGTTCACGCGGCGTCGTCGAGAAACGCCGGCTTGGTGGCTTCGAGGATCTGGCGGGCTGCAGCGACCCCGCGCCGCCCCCGCTCGCGCACGTCGGGGGCCAGGCGCCAGTCACGGCCGGCTCCGTCGTTTCCGTCGATGAGGATCAATCGATTCGCTGACATGCCGATGAGTCTGCATAGGGGGTGGGACATTCACCCCCGCCCGACGCCGCGCAGGAGTCGATGCGATGAGATGGATAGCAATTGGTGCGGCCCTGGCCCTGGTCGCCCTGGTGGTGCACTGGCAGTGGTCGGGTACGCGTCGGGGCGGCTGGATGGTGTTGGCTGCGATCGTTCTCCTGCCGAGCGGGTTCTTCGCGTGGCGTGAATACACACTCGAATCGAAGCTGAGTGAGGTCGTCGAGTACGTGGCCGAACGTCCGGGCGCCACCGCCAACTGTCAGGGTTTCCTGCGCGAGTTCCGCCTCGACAGAAACCTCGGCGAGGTTGCGTTCGACGGCAAGGGCGGCACCTCCAGCGTCGCCCAGTTGCGCAGCGGTGTGTGCAGCGAGCTGCGCAGCTTCATAGGGGGTGGCTACAGCCGCCCCAGCTACGACGAAATCGTGGCCGTACATGTGCTGACCCACGAAGCGATTCACGTGGCGGGTGTCACCAGCGAAGCCGAGACCGAGTGCATCGCCATGCAGCGGTCCAGAGATGCCGCGATGATGCTGGGAGCCAGCGCGGCGACGGCCGACGCAATGGCCGCCCACTACTGGTCTTCGGTATTTCCGAGGATGCCCGGCTCGTACCGGGCCCTCGAGTGCTTTGAGGACGGCGATCTCGACCTCACCCCAGGCGACGGGGTGTGGCCCTGACCCGTCCAGGCGCAGATTTGTGACCTTTGTCGGTACTGCCGCGGAAGAAACGCGGCGCCTCGGCGGCTACGGTAGGGGCAGGACTTGTGTCCTGACCCGATCCACGACGACCTGGCTGAGACATGTCAATTGCAGAGACGACTCCAGTAGCCGCCAAGCGACCGACCGGGCTGAAGCCGGTCCTAGATGTGATCCCCGAAAGTTGTTACAAGCGATCCACGGCGCGGGGTGTGGGCATCATCGCCCGAGACTTCCTCTTCTATGGCCTCGCTATCTGGGGTCTGTTGTCCACCAACAACCCGCTGTTGCTGGTGCCGCTGTGGATCTTCGCCGGTATATCGGTGGCCAGCCTGTTCGTAATGGGTCACGACGCAGCTCACGAGGCGCTGTTCGACTCGAAGCGCCTCAACGCTTTCTTCGGCCGCTTGACGATGCTTCCCTCGTGGCACGCCACCGAGTTGTGGGTGTTCGGCCACAACCGCGTTCACCACGGCCACACCCTCAAGCAGGGCTTCGACTTCGTCTGGCATCCCGCTACGCCGGAGGAATACGCCCAGATGGGTTGGCTGAAGCGTTTCAGGCACCGGTTCGAGTGGGGTCCCTTCGGTGCCGGCGCCTATTACCTGCGCGAGGTCTTCTTCAACAAGATGGTGCGCTTCAAGCCGCCCAAGCGCTGGGCCAAGGCCATGTGGCGCGATCGAGCCATCGTTGCGGCCTTCGTCTTCGGCGCGCTTGCGCTGCTGGTCGTCACCAATGGTGTCGGGGGCGGTCTGTGGGCCTGGGTCAAGGTCGTAGTGGTGCCGTTCTTGCTGTTCTGCCAGGCCATCGGCTGGGTTGTCTACGTGCAGCACATCGACCCCGCGATCCGCTGGTGGCCGCGCCGCGAGTGGAACCGGTTCCGCGGCCAGGTCGAGGGCACGACGGTGTTGATCGGCCCGCCGGGCTGGGATTTCTTCTTCCACTGGATCATGGTGCACATCCCGCACCACGTGGATGCTCGCATCCCCTGCTATCGCCTGACCGAGGCCGCCCAGGCAATCAAGCGGTCGTTCCCAGACGAGGTCGTCTGGAAGAAGATCAAGGTCCGCGACTATTTCCGGTCGGTGCGCACCTGCAAGCTCCACGACTTCGAGAGCGGCAGGTGGCTGCCGTACTCGGCTGCCCGGTCGCTGCCGTCTGCTTCCTGATCAGCCTTCCAAGCTGATGATGCGGGTTCGATTCCCGTCGTCCGTTCTACGCGAAACCCCAGGTCAGGAGTGATTTCCTGGCAGGGGGAGCTCAACTCCGATGGGTCCCGCGGGCCGTCGTGCCTAGACGTACCTACCGTGTCGGCACCGTGGAGTAGCAGCCTCTGACGGCCCGAGCACGTTCCTCGGCAGCAACGCCAGCCAGCTGTCCAGCGGCCGCTACCGGCATTCGGAGAGTGGGAGTCGGGCCGTTCAGTAGATTCAACCGGTGAAGGCCGGTCGAGGGGTGTCGTACGATCGCAGCATGGCAAGGCGTCGGGGATCGGTGGGGTCCGAGTGCAATGAGTTGTTGGCTCTGATGTCCGGTGGAACCTCGGTTATCGACACGGTCGGGGCGCAATGATCCCGATCGAGGAGCTCGTCGAAGTTGACGACCCGGCGTGGCCAGCGCTGAGCGAGCGACTCCGCGAGGCCGAAAGCCGAGTCGTCGTTATGCCTATCGATGAGAGCGCGGGACGAGAGTGCCTGCATCGCCTCCAGGTCTCTGCTCGCTCGACGATGGGCGCGTTGGCACTTCACACCAGAGGCCTGCTCATCGATCACGGCTGGTTGCGGATTCTCGGCGGCGGAGCCGACCGACTGACCGACCTCGCGACCGCGAACTCTGATGAGCTGTCAGGTGCGGGCGGAGGCGGCGTACTGAACATCGGTCATGACGTTCTGGGCGGGCGTTTCGCGATCAATGGAGGAGCGTTGGAGGGCGAGCCCGGTGAAGTTCACTTCTGGGCTCCCGACACGCTCACCTGGCTGCCCTTGGGGAGCGGGTACTCCGGCTTCATCACGTGGTGCCTGTCGGGCGACCTCGACAGCTTCTACGCGGACCTCCGCTGGCCAGGGTGGGCCGACGAGATCGATCGGCTTGCGCCTGATCAGGGCCTCTCCGTGTGGCCACCGCTCTGCACAGCGGAGAGCAGGCCGATCTCTGTGACGTCGCGTCGAGCAGTGCCGTGGACGGAACTCGCCAGCCTCCTCGACGAACTCTCCGGCTTGCCGGCCGGACCTGTCAACTTCCGCGTCATCGACTGAGCCGCACGCTAGACCTCGCAGGCCCGCGATGATCGCATTCTTGCGGTACTGAATTGAACTCCGCTGGCCATTCGAGCGGATCGTCAGCGACAACATTCTGTTCCGAGGTTCGCGAGGCTTCCGGGACCTCTACATGCCTTTCGACCCGCTGCTCTTCTTCGCCGACACCGGAAACGGCGACCAGTTCGCATTCGTTCTCACGCCGCCACGAGATGACATCTTCGTCTGGGATCATGAGACCGACAGCCGAACTTGGGCAGCGGGCAGCCTTGACCAGTATCTGCAGTGGTGGGCCGACGGAACGCTCAAGATCTGAGCTGAGTGAATCGTCCGACTATTCGCGTTCTTGCGATGTCGCGTCCTGTGGCTGACGTCTCTTCGAGCTGCGCTTCTCGCTTGAGCCGGCGGCACGACGGATCACCTACCGGTTGACCGGATCGTCCGGCTCAGCACCTTCCACAGCACCGAAACAACGAGCGAGTCGAGATCGCCAGGGCTCGCGCGAGTCGCCACGTCTCGACCGTCAAGTGGTGGCGTCCTTCCCTGACGAAGTGCCGAAACGCCTCGAGGACGCAATCCAGGTCGCCGCCGCCGACATCGACGGCGTGTGAGGTCAGCCCTGCGGGCGGGCGATAGCCGGCCAGCGGTCTATTTCGATGGCGCTCTCTAGCGCCTTGGCGACCTGCAGCAGGTAGCGGTCTTTGCCGTGCGCCGCCACGAGCTGGATGCCAACGGGTAGCCCCTCGGGTGTGAAGCCTGCCGGCAGCGACAGGGCAGGGCAGCCGGTGACGGTTATGTCGCTGCAACTGCGCATCCACTCGATGTAGTTGCCCATCTCGACACCGTCGATCGAGCTGATCCACTCGGTGTCGACCGGGAAGGGCGGAACCTGGCTGACCGGGCATGCCAGCACGTCGTACTCGCCGAAGAAGTCGACCACCCCGGCGTGTATCTCGGCCTGCGAACGCACCGCGTCGGCCATGTCGCTGAGCGGGCGCCTGCGGGTTTCGTCGATGTTCCAGACCACGGTCGATTTCATGGCGTCGGGGTGCAGGTCGCGCAGTTGGCCCAGCTTGGAAGCGAACTCGACCGCACGCATCACCTGGAAGACCTCACCGGCCGCGCCGAGATCGGGGCAGGCGTCGTCGACGCGGGCGCCGAGCGTGTCGAACACTCCACGAATTGGGGCGAGCGCTGCCGTCACCGCGGGGTCGACAGGCAACCCGGTGAGGTTCGGTGCCCAGCCGACACGGACGCCGCGCAGGTCTGCGGGGTCGAGCGGTGCGGCAAACACGGCCGACTCGATGTGGGGCGACACCATCACCCTGGCGTCGGGTCCGGCGATGGCAGACAACAGCAGGGCTACATCGTCGACGGTTCGCCCCATCGGGCCCACCACACCCCATGGGGCCCAGATACTGCCCGAGGGCCAGGACGGAACCAGGCCCGGTGTCGGGCGCAAGCCGACGACGTTGCAGAACGACGCCGGATTGCGCAGCGAACCACCCATGTCGGAGCCGTCGGCCACAGGCACCATGCCGGTCGCCAAGGCCACGGCCGCACCGCCAGACGACCCGCCGCAGGTTCGGCTGGGGTCATAGGGGTTCAGCGTGGCGCCGAAGACGTTGTTGAAGGTCTGGCTGCCGGCACCGAACTCTGGTGTGTTGGTCTTTCCGATCTGCACCCCACCGGCGCTGCGCATGCGTTCGATGATGAGGTCGTCTTTGTCGGGTACGTCGTCGGCGAACAGTGGCGAGCCGTGGGTTGTGCGTATGCCCTCGGTGCGCGCCAAGTCTTTGTGGGCCATCGGAAGCCCGTGAAGCACCCCGAGCTGCTGGTTTCGGGCCAGCGCCTGATCTGCGGTCTGTGCCTGGCTCAGCGCCCGTTCGGGCACCAGGGTGACCACGGCGTTCAGGTGGGGGTTCACCCGATCGATCTGCTCGAGGTGGGCTTCCAGCAGCTCGACAGCCGAGATCTGCTTGCTGATGAGCAGCCTGTGCTGTTCGGTGGCCGATTCGAATACGACACTCACGATCGGCAACGCTACGGTTCGAGTTGTCCTCGGCCAAAACGGTTGTTGCCGCCATACCCAGATGGAGAGTCATGCCAGTTCCACAGCGCTTCGGAATCACCGTCCCCCTTGGTGGTCAGCCACTCCACGCCCAGCGCGACTCGATCGTCGAGTTGGCCGACTTGGGCTACACCGATCTGTGGACCGCCGAGAGCGACGGGTTCGACGGGTTCACCCCGTTGGCGCTGGCCAGCCAATGGGCGCCATCGATGCGTCTCGGCATAGCCATCGTCCCCGCCTACACCAGGGGTCCTGCCCTGATGGCCCAGACGGTGTCGGCCATCTGCAGTGCGGCGCCCGGCCGGTTTGCGATGGGCCTGGGATCTTCGTCGAACGTGATCGTCGAGCGCTGGAACGGCATCGCCTTCGAGGAGCCATACAAGAAGACGCGTGACATGGCCCGCTTCTTGAAGGCTGCGTTGACCGGCGAGAAGGTCGTCGAGTCGTACGAGACGTTCGAGGTCAATGGCTTTCGGCTGTCGTCGCCGCCCGAGCAGCAGCCGCCGATCCTCATCGCGGGGCTGCGCTCTGGGATGCTTCGAATGGCGGGCCGTGAGGGCGACGGCGCCATCATCAACTGGCTGGGCGCCGAGGATGTTCCGACCGTGACCCAGTACGTCCACGAGGGCGGGCCCGACAAGGAGATATGCGCTCGAATCTTCGTGTGCCCCAACCCCGACACCGAGACGGTAAGGGCTCAGGCCAAGCGGGCCATCGCCGCATACATGAACGTTCCGGTCTATGCCGCCTTCCAGCAGTGGTTGGGTCGCGGCGACCGTCTGCAGGGCATGTGGGATGCGTGGAGCGCTGGTGATCGCAAGGCCGCGCTGGATGCCATCCCCGACTCGGTGGTCGATGAGCTGGTCGTGCACGGCTCACCCGAAGAGTGCCGCGAACACATCGACCGTTATCACGCCAACGGGGTGACGACGTCGGCCATCGCTATCCTTCCATTCGGAGGGATAGATCCCCTCCAAGCCGCACGAGACCTTTCACCTGCTGCCCGGAGCTGAACCATGCCGTTCTTCGGTCGAGACAAGACCCGCATGATCGAACCCGATGAGGCCCTGCCTGGCCGGTCCATGTCGATGCCCGTCCCGGCCGGCCACTTCATCAACGGCAACCCGCTAGAGGGCCCTTGGCCCGACGGGTTCGAGACGGCCGTGTTCGGCATGGGTTGTTTCTGGGGTGCCGAGCGCAAGTTCTGGCAGGCCGAAGGCGTCTATTCGACGGCGGTCGGTTACGCGGGCGGGTTCACGCCCAACCCCACCTATGAAGAGGTGTGCACCGGGAAGACGGGTCACAACGAGGTCGTGCTGGTCGTGTTCGATCCAGACGTCGTCGACTTCGAGGGCATCTTGAAGATCTTCTGGGAGAACCACGACCCCACGCAGGGCATGCGACAGGGCAACGACATCGGCACCCAGTACCGCTCGGGCATCTACTACAACTCGCCCCAGCAGCAAGAGGCCGCCATCAAGACTCGCGATGCCTTTCAGGCCCAGCTGAGCGAGGCCCGGTTCGGGCAGATCACCACCGAGATAGTGCCTCTGGGCGACTTCTACTACGCAGAGGATTACCACCAGCAGTACCTCGGCAAGGTTCCGAACGGATACTGCGGTTTGGGTGGCACCGGTGTGTCCTGCCCGGTCGGGGTTCTCTGAACGCGTTGACAACGCCAGTCTTCGTCACTGACCGTGAGCCATTAACCACCGGTTAACGATCATCGGCTAGACACTGCGTCATGATGAAGAAGATGATCCTCGGCGTTTCGGCGTTCGTTCTGTTGCTCTCGGCGTGTGGGGGAGACGATGGCGACGACGGGGCTTCCGAACAAGAACAAGAAGTAATCGCCGCGCTCAGGTCGCAGGGTGGCGACAGCGCCAGCGCAGCCCCCATGGACGACCTGAGCGATGAAGAGGTGTCGTGTATTGCCAAGGGCATCGTCGCCGACGACGAACTGCTTGATTCGATCCTCGCCGACACCGAGTTCGAGGACCTGACGGTCGAACAGCAGGTCGACGCATTCGGCATGATGGTCGATTGCGCCGGCGACACCCTGGCCGGGGTCATGGCCGACGGCATGATGGAGGACAGCGGTCTGTCCGAGGAGCAGGCTCGGTGCTTCGCCGACGGTGTCATCGACGACCGTGACCTGATGGTCGGTTTGTTGCAGGCCTCGTCGGGCGGTGAGCCCGACGCCGACCTGATTCAGGCCATGTTCGGCCTGTTCGACGAGTGCGGAGTGTCGCTCAGCGATCTCGGCTAGCCGATGGCTCGGCTGCCGCAGTAGCGGCTAGGCGGTGAGTGCCAGCGGGTGCGAGAAGCCCAGATCCGACGCATGTGTGTGAAGGATCGTGAAGCTCAATTGATCGCACCGCTGGCACCGCCACCAGGCGATGTTGCGGGCATCGCCGCGGTCGACGAGCTCGACCATGTCGGCGGTGACGTTCTGGAATCGGTGGCAGGTGGTGCAGAAGTGGCCGTTCATCTCGAATCTCTCCGTTGCTGTCCCTACGGATGAGTGTGAACGAGCTTTGGCGGAATGTGGCACCGATTTGACGCCATGCAAGGCCGATGCTGTGATTTCATGTCGTGATTGACTCAATTGACCGCATGATCCTCCGTGAATTGCAGCGAGATGGTCGCCAGAGCAATCGCGAGCTGGCCGACAAGGTGGGCCTCAGCGCCAACGCCACGGGCGTGCGGCTGAAGCGCCTGTTCGAAGACGGCTACGTCGTAGGGGTCCATGCCCGTCTGAACCAGCCGGCCCTCGGACGTCCGATCGAGGCGATCGTCGAGTTGCGGTTGGTCTCTGGAGTGCACCCCGACCAGGTGGTCGAGTTCTTCCGCTCGGACCAGAGGGTCATCGAGGCGTGGCACATCACGGGCCGCACCGACTATCTGGTCAGGGTTGCGGCCGAGTCGACGAAAGATCTCCATGACCTGCTGCAGGAGATGGGCACGCGCAGGGGTCTGGTTACCGACATCGTCACCAGCCTGGTCCTCGAACGCATCTGGGCCCAGTGAGGCTCAGTTCGGTCTACCGAGTTCGATGACGGCCAACATGTGAGAAACCAGGTCGTCGTGGTTGGTGTGGGCGTTGAGGCCCGAGGGGTTGGGCATGACATATGCGGGTCGGCCACCGACCAGGGTTTCCTGCAAGCCGAGCGTCGCAGAACGGTTGTCGGAGGCCGCACGCCATCCGGTCACGCCGAGAACACATACGACTCGTGGGGCCAGCAGATCGACCAGGCCTTCGAGCCGCGTCATTCCGCTGTGATACTCGGCCCGGCGCAGCTCCGAAGCCCGAGCCGTCGGCCGTTTCACCAGGTCGGTGAAGCCGACGTGATGGTGCTGTAGGGCGTGTCGAGGCTCTCCTCGCCTGGAGACCAGGCCCGCTGCGATGGCCGCCTTCCAGAAACGATTGGATGGCCCCGCAAACCCGAAGCCGGCATCGCACGCGACCAGGCTCGGGTTCAGGCCGACGATCAGCACCGACATCTCGCCGTCCACACAGTCGGCCAGGCTCTGAGGCCTCGACACTCGATACTCGAGCTCGCGCCCCGCAGGCGTAGCGGTCTCGGACCGGCCTTCGATGGTCAGGCCCGCTCCATGGAACAGCAGGTCGATCTGACGGTCGTCGAGGGCCTGTGGGGTGACCCGGATTGTCGCGTCGCCGCCCACCTGCAGCGCGGTGTGCAGGTCGTGCAGCGTCAAGGCCAGCTCCGAGGCCTCGGAGCGCGGGCTCGTCGTCGCCATGGTTGCGTGTGTAAGGGCAGCCGGGCTTCAGAACCTGCCGGCGGCGGCCCTGATGGTGGCCTCGGCGACGGCGCGGCGATCGGCCCCCCACGGCAGCGGCATGAGGATCGGGTGATCGACCCCGGCGTCGACATAAGACGCAACGAACGAGTTGACCTGGGCCGGCGTCCCGATGAAGTCGATGGCCTGCACCATCTCGTCGGAGATGGCCTCGACTGCGCCGTCGCGGTCGCCGGCCGCGTAGCGCTCGCGCAGCTGGTCGATCTCTGCCTCGAATCCGGCGTGACGGAACATGCGGGCATAACCCTCCGCCATTGCGTAGCCGAACAGGTCGCGCCTGGCGTACGGAGCCGCCTCGTCGAAGTCGCACACACCCGCGTGTACATAGGCGAAGATCTGGGCATCTCCACCCTCGCGGATCTCGTCTATCGACTCCTGGACGTGTGAGGCGGGCAGGTAGTTCAGCAGAACCGCGTCGGCTAGCTCGCCGCCCAGGCGCAACATCTGGGGGTTGAGCGCTGCCAGCACCAGCTTGGGGCGGCGATCGCCCAGCCGTACGCCCAGCCGAAACTTGCGGACGCTCCAGAAGTCGCCGTCGAAGGTCACCGGTTCGCCCGACAACAGTTCCCTCAGCAACACCAGGTACTCGCGCATCTGGGCGATGGGTCGGTTCTGGTAGTCGGCGCCGTGCCATTGCCCGGCAACAACGGGGGTGCTGACCCCAACCCCGAGATAGATGTCGCGGTGGGGTGCCAGCGCCTGCAGCGACGCGGCCGACATCGCTGTGACCGAAGGAGACCGAATCTGCATGGGCACCACGCCCGTGCCGAGGTCCAGCCCGGGTGCTGCCACAGCGGCGGCTCCCAGCAGGGTGAAGGCGTCTGTGGCGTTCGCTTCTGCGGTCCAGAACGACGAATAGCCTAGGTCTTCGGCCATCGACGCAATCGAGGGCGCCGAGTGGGGGCCGAGCGCGCCGAGGCTCGCAAAGGTCAGTCCGAGAGGGGCGGGGTCGTCATGAACCGCGACCCTACAAGTCGCGCCGCCATTGGCGCCGGTGGTGTGTAGTGTGATCAGATCGGAAGCGCCGCCGGAGGGGAATTCGAAGCGGCTCCCAAACGTTGGAGAAGTCGATGACCGAAGCACCAGAATCCACAGTCCTCGACGAAGCCCTCGCCATCATCGATCGCGGTCTCAAGGACATGATCCAGCGGGGCTGGTGTCGACCAACGAGGTCGCTGACCTCTTGCTCGACGTTCGAGCGATCCTTGTTCAGGCGGACAAGCAGGTCGAGGTCGCCACGGCCTGATCGGCCGTGTCGCACATATCAGGAGCGCCGGCTCAGTAGTCGGTTTGCCAACCTGCCGAGAATCACGCCAGTGGCGAGTCCCGCAACTACGTCACTGGCGTGATGCATCTTCACGTGGATGCGGCTGCATGCCACGACTATTCCCGCGGCGTACCACAACGGCCCGAGCCTGCTTCCCCGGCTCAGGACGGCTGCTGCTGTCATGGCTGCGGACGCGTGGCCGCTGGGAAACGACGAGGTCAGCGGCTGCCTGACGTGATGTTTGGTGTCGAGATCGTCGCGGCGGGGTCTGACGCGCTTGAACAGGCGCTTGATCCCCTGGTTGACCAGCAGCGATTCGACGCCCATTACCGAGCTGAGCCGCACAGCGAACCCGGCGTCGCCGCGGCGGGCTGCCTCGAGGGCACCGCTCAGATGCCAGATGGTGCTCCAGTCGCCCAAGGTCGACGCCGTGTACATCACCCGATTGGCCACCGCATTGTTTCGCAGAGGCTCGAATGCTCGGTCGACGGCCTGGTCGAAGGCATCGACAGCAGGGCCGAACGGGCCAGGGTCTTGTGTTGTCATCGCAGCGACGACAGGAAGTCCCTGACGCGCCCGCCCACCAGTGCGGGGTCTTCGAATGGCCCGAAGTGCGACAAGGCGTCGTCTTTGTGGAACTGGGCGTGTGGCAGCTCTTGGGCCACCCCTGGTGCATACATGGGTGGGCCTGGTTCGGCTCGTCCCGAGGCCACCAATGCCGGCATCTCGACGGTTGGTAGGTCCTCGAAGATGCCGATCTGGGAGTTCATGAAGACTTCGGCCTCGATGTGGGGCGGGCACTTGAGGGTGACCGAGCCGTCTTCGGTGTCTTCGAAACCCTCGTCGACATACAGCCGAAGAACCTGGCGGTTGAGGCCGTCGAGCGGTGGCCTGCTGGAGTAGCGCTCGAATGCTGCTTCGCGAGACTCGAATGTGGCTCTGCGGCGTCTGGCCCCTTCGGCGATGGGTGAGTCGCGGCGTGTCGCCGCCGCGTCGCCGACGGCCGGGAAGATGATGGGTTCGAACAGGTACGCACCGCGCACCGCGTCGGGATTCTTCAGGCATGCCGCAGTGATGGCGGCTCCGCCCATCGAGTGCCCGAAGCCCAGCACCGGCGAACCGATGTAGTCGAACGCTGCCAAGACATCTTGGGTGTGTCCCCACCACGACATCGAGATCCCCTCGGGGGTGACCGAGTCGCCGTGGCCTCGCATGTCGATGGTCCACACGTGGAAGTCCTCGAGCAGCGACTGAATCATCGGCGCGTAGACGGCACCCAGGAAGCCGGTTGCGTGGCAAACCAACACCGGATCGCCCGACCCGCCCATGTCGTGCAGCGCGGGCCGCACGCCGTCGGTCGACTCGAGCAGCACGGTGGGGAACTTCGAAGCCAACTCAGCCTCCTGCTGTTGTGGTTGTTGCATCGGGCTCTGTTGTGGTGGTCGTGTTGCGCAACTCGGGCAGCGTCGGCGCAGTTGTCGAGTCGAGCTGTAACGGGGCCTCGGTGGTGGTGGTCGCCGCAGCTTCGTCGATCTCGGGAATGATGATCTGATCGCCTACCGCGATGCGCCCTGGGTCGCCGATGGTGGGATTGGCGTCGAGCAATTGCTGCAGGGTCAGGCCGAACGAGGCCGCCACCGCAGACAGGGTGTCGCCCTGTTGGATCGCGTAGATCTTGGGCCCGGGCGGCTGTGTGGTGGTGGTTGTGGTCAGCGCCGAGGGCGCTGTGGTCAGCACGCTTTGGCTGGTCGGTGGCGGTTCGGACGACGAGTCTGAAGAACCACAGGCCGCAAGCGTCAGCAGAAGAGTCGAGACAATCGGGAGCAGGCGCTTCACGGGCGACAAACTTAGCTTCCATGCGGGCGCCAGGCTCGAACGCCCGGGCGCGAGTTGGATATCAGACCGCAACACCCTCGGCCGTGGGCAGCGTCGAGGGCCAGACCGAGCGGTCTTGCCCGGCCATGAAGGGCTGGGGCTCGTGCTCGCCGATGGTGAGAATCTCGACGCCGTCTTCGTGGACCACGAGGGTGTGTTCGAACTGGGCGCTGTGGCTGAGGTCGACCGAGGTCGCTGTCCAGTCGTCGTCCCACATCTGGGCACGCCAGTTGCCCACGTTGATCATCGGTTCGATCGTGAACGTCATGCCCGGCACGATTTCGAACCGATGCTTGGGGTCGTAATAGTGCGGAACGTTGGGCTTCATGTGGAAGATGGGGCCGGTGCCGTGGCCCACGAACTCGCGCACCACCTGGAAGCCGTTCGATTCGGCGTGGGCCTGTATCGCCTTGCCGATCTCGTTGATCTGCCCGCCGGCTCGAACCGCCCCGATGCCGTGATACAGGCATTCTCGGGTGACGGTGACCAGTCGCTTCGAAACCTCGTTGACCTCGCCGACCAGGAAGGTCTCGCTGGTGTCGCCGTGAACACCGTCGAGGTAGATCGTCACGTCGCAGTTGACGATGTCGCCGTCTTCGAGCTGGCGCGAGTCGGGGATTCCGTGGCAGATGACCTCGTTGACCGACGTGCACAGCGACTTGGGGTAGCCGTTGTAGTTGAGCGGGCTGGGATAGCCGCCCTCGGCTATGTAGGCCTCGTGGGCCACCTCGTCGAGGTGCTCGGTGGTGACGCCAGGGCGGATCTCGGCGGCCACCTTGGCGAGAACGCGCCGTGCGGCGCGACCGGCCAGGCGCATGCGCTCGATGGTGTCCTGGCTCTGTGACAACGACTCGGGCTCGCGAACGATGGGGTAGCCGCGCTCGGCGTACTCGGGTCGGGGGATGTCGATTGGGACCTGGCGCATCGGCGAAACGATGCCGGGACGCACCGGTCTGGTGTTGCTGACCGCGTTGCGCGCAGCGGGACGTCGCTTTCGTCGTGCCATGGAAACGATTCTACAGAGCGGCCCCAGAATCGGCCCCTTGTCGGGACGTGTGAACCGCCCCGCCTGCCCGATCGCTCAAGCACGCATGGCAGATGCCGATGAGTAGGTGTGATTGCGATCTTGACGCTCAAGTTTCAAATGTTACGATCCGATGTCATGCCCATGCGTTCGTCGTTCAAGCGGTTCACGGTGCTCGCCCTAGCGTCTGTGCTTGCGCTGCCCTTCTTTGGCCCCGCCGCCAGCGCGTCCGATGGCTGGTCGAACGTCGTCGAAGGCGGCGACGAGATTCGCGATATCGCCTATCCACTGGGCGGCGGTGAGGGCTTCTACGTAGACACGTGGCTTTACCCGCGCGGGTCGCGCCGCCACATCGGCGTCGACATGATGGCCGAGAAGCTGGTGCCGGTTCTGGCCGCCAACGACGGTTGCGTCACCTATCTCGACTATGGGGGCCCGGGGGGCGGCAACATGTTGACCCTCACAGACGACGACGGGTGGCAGTACCGCTACATCCATCTGAACAACGACACGCCCGGCACCGACGATGGGGCAAACCCCTACGAGTGGGCCTTCGTCGGTGGCCTCGAAGAAGGCGACTGTGTTCGCCGAGGCGACCACATCTCCTTCGTCGGCGACAGTGGCAACGCCGAGGGAACGGGCGCCCACCTGCACTTCGAGATAAGGCGCCCCGACGGCAACTGGATAAACCCGTTCTATTCGGTCGAAGCGGCCCGCAACGCGCTGGCCGGCGATCCCGACGACATGGACGAGCCTGCGCCCAGCCAGACAGAGCAGACGCCCGGAGAGGGATCGGCCGAATGTGTTGTGGGCGAGCGGACGGCCCCCGAGGCGTCACCTGATGCGGCGACCGCTGCCGGCTACTGGGTGCTCGCCGACGACGGTTCTGTCAGCGCAATCGGCGTAGAGCACTACGGCGACCTCACCGACATCGAGGGTGCGGCGGCGCCGAGCTCGATGGCGCCCACACCCACCGGCCTCGGCTACTGGATCGTCGATGCCGACGGCGTGGTGCACCCGTTCGGAGATGCCCAGGCGTTCGGCGACATGAGCGGCTTCGACCTGAACGGACCGGTCAGGCGGATGGAGCCCGATCCCGACGGCCGTGGCTATTGGCTGGTAGCCGACGATGGCGGTGTATTCGCCTTCGGCTCGGCGCCGTTCCACGGGTCGACCGGGGCCATGAGGTTGCGCCAGCCGGTCATCTCGATGTCCTCTACAGCGGCTGGCGACGGCTACTGGCTGATCGCTTCTGACGGCGGCGTGTTCACCTTCGGCGGCGCCAAGTATCACGGGTCGACCGGTGGCATGACGCTGGACGCTCCGGTCATCGACATGGCGGTCGAACCCGACGGCGGTGGCTATTGGCTGTATGCCTCTGACGGTGGTGTGTTCAGCTTCGGCGTCGAGTTCTTCGGCAGCCTGCCCGGCTTGGGTCGCTGTGACCTGGCACCCGCCGTGGCCATGCGCCCAACCCCCACCGGTTTGGGCTATTGGATCCTCACCGCCAGCGGTGAGGTCATCGGGTTCGGCGACGCTGCCCAGTTCGATACAGCCGCCGAGATGCCTGAAGGGGCGACAGCCATAGACCTGGCCATCGCCCCTCCGCAAGCATCAGATGTGGATCTGGCTGCTATTCGCCTTTGAACGCCTTCAGTAGAGCGGCGAACTCGTCGGCGGGTCCGCCCGGAACCGTGTAGCCGGTCTCGTCGCGGATCTGGTCGAAGGCATCGCGAACGTCTTCGACCGAGTGGCCCGCCTTGTACCAGCCCTCGGTCATGCCGATGAAGAAGCGGGCGACACGTCCGCCGGCAACCGAGTAGATCTCGCCGCTGACCGGGCAGTCTTCGTGCACCAGCCAAGCCACCGTGGGTGCGACCATCGCAGGGTCGAGGTTGTCGGCCAGCGGGCCCAGTAGCTCTTCGGTCATGCGGGTGCGAGCGACCGGTGCCAGGGCGTTGACCTTGATGTTGTACTTGGCGCCCTCCGCGGCCAGCACTCGCGTGAATCCGACCAGGCCCATCTTGGCGGCGCCATAGTTGGCCTGCCCGAAGTTGCCGAGAATGCCAGAGTTCGACGAGGTGTTGACCACGCGGCCATAGCCCTGCTCGCGCATCTTCACCCACGCGGGGCGGGTGACGTAGAAAGCACCCTTCAGGTGCACGTCGATGACCGGCGTGACCATCGAGTCGTCCATGTTGTGGAACGTCTTGTCGCGCAAGATGCCGGCGTTGTTGATGACGATGTCGATCTGACCGAACTCGTCGAGGGCGGTCTGCACGATGGCGGTGCCACCCTCTTCGGTTGCAACCGAGTTGTGGTCGGCGACGGCGATGCCGCCCGCGGCCTCGATCTCGTCGACGACCTTTTGGGCTGCGCTGGCGTCGCCACCGCTGCCGTCGACGGCACCACCGAGGTCGTTGACGACTACGCGGGCGCCACGCGAGGCCAGCAACATGGCGTGTTCGCGGCCGAGGCCACCACCTGCACCGGTGACGATCGCCACCTTGTTGTCGTAGCCGAGGTCAGCCATTTGTATCTCCTGTCGGGGGTTTCTCCGGCAGGCGATGCTAGCTGCCCGTTCGGCAGGTTCTGGGCAGTGCAGGGGCCCGGTGGGGTCAGGCGCCGAGCTGCGCGGCTGCGTAGTCGGAAAGCCGCTTGTAGTCGACCTTGCCGTTGGCGGCCCGGCCGATCGTGTCGATGGTGAGGATGCGCTTGGGCGTCTTGTAGCCGGCCAGCTCTTCGCGAACGAACGCTATGACTGCGTCGGGGTCGAGCTGTTGTCCGGCTTCCATCTCGACCACACCGGTCACCGCTTGACCGAAACGTTCGTCTGGAACACCCACCACGACCGCGTCGTGGATCGATGGGTGGGTCTTGAGCCGCTCCTCGACCTCTTCGGGGAAGACCTTCTCGCCGCCGGTGTTGATGCACACTGAGCCGCGTCCCAGCAGTGTCAGCGAGCCGTCGGCTTCGACGATCGCATAGTCGCCTGGTGTCGAGTAGCGCTCGCCATCGATGGTGATGAAGGTGCGGGCCGTCTTCTCGGGGTCTTTGTAGTAACCGATGGGCAACACGCCCTTGACCGCTACGCGACCCATCTGGCCCGACCCGGGTTCGACACGGTTGCCGTCGTCGTCGATGACGATCGCTCGCTCGCCGAGCTCGAACTTGGCGGTCTTCACGGTGCCTGCACCTGTGGAAACCGACTGGCCCATGCCCAATGCCTCAGACGAGCTGAAGGCGTCGACCAGCATCATGTTGGGGTGATGACGCAGCAGGCCGTCCTTGGTCTCCTGGCTCCACATGACCCCAGACGAGGTGATCGCCACCAGCGACGAGATGTCGGGGTTGCCGCGCGCATCGAGCGCCCGCACGATGGGTTTGGCGAAAGCGTCTCCGACGATGGCGAGGCGGTTGACGCTCTCGCGCTCGATCACGTCGATCAGTTCATCGGCGTCGAAGTGGTGGTTGGTGAGGGTGATGACGGTGCCGCCGCCGTGCAGCACGGCGTGAGACGTGAACGCACCGGTGCCGTGCATCAGCGGGCAACACGGCACGGCTATCGGTGTTGGCGGGGCCAAGGTGTTGGCGGCGATCCAGTCGAGGTCTTGTTCCTCGGGCAGCTCTGGGTTGTTGGCCCTGAACACCTTCAGCAGTTCGTCCTGGGGCCACATGACACCCTTGGGCATGCCGGTGGTGCCGCCGGTGTAGAGCATGTAGAGGTCGTCGCCGCTGCGGCCCCAACTGCTCGACACGTTGTCGGCGGTGCCGGCTTGGGCCGCCTGCTCGTAGGGCGTTGCCCAATCGGGGCATGGACCGGTGCCGTCGTCGATCCACAGGTAGAGCTTCAGGTCGGGGAGGTCTCCGCGAATGTGTTCGATGTTCTCGACGAACATGCCCTGGAAGACCACGGCCACGGCGTCGGAGTTGTCCCACAGATAGCGCAGTTCGTGGTCTGTGTAGCGGTAGTTCGTGTTGACCGGCACCAGCCCGGCCTTGAAAATGCCGAACTGCGACTCCATGAATTCGGCGCAGTTGTACATGTACTGGGCGACCTTGTCCTGGGCCTTCACGCCTGGGATCGCCAGCAGCGCGGTCGCCACACCATTGGCGCGGCGGTTCATCTCGGACCAGGTGACGCGTGTGTCGCCGTGGATCAGCGCCTCACGGTCTGGCACCGTGGCCGCGTTCGTCTCCCAGATATCCGCGAAATTCCAGCCAGACACGTGGTCCCCCTGTTGGTCGGCTTCGATCAGGTTTCGAATCGTAGCTATGCGGAGGTTCGGGGCCCGAATCGGTGCCCGGTGGATCAGTCGAACGCGCCGTGGCGTCCCGCGCCCTGCGCGAAGCGGGTGGCGCCCTCGCGGGTTTCGCCCGAGTTGATGACCTCGAGCCCCAGCGCCGTCTCGTGCAACATCGCAGCAGCGAAGTCGAGGTCCCACTGCCGCTTGCTGGATGCGAGGTCAGAGCGCATGCACCGCTGTGGGAACGCGGCCATCTGGGTGGCCATTTCCAGCGCAGCGTCGAGAGCCTTGCCCGGCTCGACGATGCGATTGGCAAGGCCCATTTGACGGGCTTCGTCGCCGCTGACGCCGCGCCCGGTGAGTATCAGGTCGGCAGCGTTGCTTTGGCCTATGAGGCGCGGCAACCGCACCGTGCCGCCGTCTATCAGCGGAACTCCCCACCGCCTGCAGTAGACCCCGAACACGGCGTCTTCGGCAGCGACGCGCAGGTCGCACCAAACGGCCAGTTCGAGCCCACCGGCGACGGCGTGACCCTCGACAGCGGCGATGGTGGGCTTCGACAGGGTCATGCGGGTGGGTCCCATGGGCCCGTCGCCCGTGGGCGTAACTCGATTGCCGGTGCCGGCTGACACGGCCTTGAGGTCGGCGCCGGCACAGAACGTTCCCTGCGAACCGGTGAGGATGGCCACAGCGAGCGAGTCGTCGGCGTCGAAGTCTCGAAACGCTGCCGCCAGTGCCTGAGCGTGCGGCCGGTCGACAGCGTTGCGTACCTCGGGCCGGTCGATGGTGACGACCAGGGTCTTGTCGTGGGTGTCGGTGAGAATGGCCATGTTCAGTTGAACCTCGGCTTGCGCTTTTCTTCGATGGCGGCGATGCCCTCTTGTACGTCGGGGCCGGTGAAGCCGAGCATCTCGAGCGCCACCGACGTGTCGAATGTGGGGCCGGCCATGCGCAGCCAGTTGTTCAGCGAATACTTGGTGAACTGGATGGCCGACTGCGAGCCCTGGGCGAGATTGGTTGCTACGCGCATGGCCTCGTCGAACGTCTCACCCTCTTCGACCACCTTCGACACCAGGCCTATTCTCTCGGCCTCTTCTCCACTGATCATCTCGCAGGTCAGCAGGTAGTACTTGGCCTTGGCCATGCCGCACAGCAGGGGCCAGATGATCGCCGAGTGGTCACCGGCCGCCACGCCGAGCTTGGTGTGGCCATCCATGAGCTTGGCGTTGCGCGCGGCGATGGAAATGTCGGCCAGCAGAGCAACGGCGATGCCCGCGCCCACTGCGGGCCCTTCGATGGCCGAGATGATGATCTTGGAGCACTTGGCCATGTTGTAGACGATGTCGCGAGCCTCTCGCAGGGTGGCCAGGCGGGTATCCCAGTCTTGGGTGATGCGCTTGACCATGTCGATGTCGCCGCCGGCAGAGAACGCCTTGCCCGCTCCCTTGATCACCACAACGCGGACGCGATCGTCGCGGTCGATGACGGGCCAGACATCGCACAGAGCCATGTGTTTGGGTTCGTCGACGGCGTTGAGGCGCCCCGGCGTGTCGATGGTGATGACCATCACACCGTTTTCGTCTGGTTCGGCGATGTCGAGGGCGGAGAATGCGGCGTAGCGATCTGACATGGCGTCGAAGCTAGTCGTCCACCTGTGACGGCCCGAATTCGAGCGACATGGTGTGGCCGGTGGGCAACAATCACGGCATGTGTTCCAGCACGGTCAGGCGCTTCACGTCCGACGATCGCCCGCGTATCAAGTACATCGACAGCCGCGCCTTCGGTGTGGCACCCGATCCCGACGACATGGTCGAGCCTTGGCTCGATTCGTACGGGGGCAGTTGGGGTTATGTCGCCGAGATCGACGGCGAGGTCGTGGGTGGCACAGCGGCCTTCGACATGGAGGTGTCCATCCCGGGCTCAGACCCATTGCCGGCCGGTGGCGTCACCGGCGTTGGAGTGCTGCCCACTCATCGTCGCCGCGGCCTACTGAACTCGCTGATGCAGCGCCAGTTGAGCGACATGCGCAGCGGCGGGCTGGTCATGGCCACGCTGACGGCATCGGAGGCTCCGATCTATGGGCGCTTCGGGTTCGGGCGCATCGCCGTGTCGGCCAAGCGCGAGATCGACACCACCCGCGCCCAGTTGCGCGAAGACTTCACGCCTTCGGGGTCGGTTCGGTTCATCGATGTGGAAGAGGCGCGCCGGGTGATGCCGGGGCTGCGACGACGGTCTGGCCGCGACATTCCGGCGATGGTCACGGTCCCCGACAGCATCTGGGAGCGGATCTTCGCCGATTATGAAGCCGACCGCGACGGAGCGTCCGACCGCTTCTACGCGGTTCACGAGACCGCGGGCGAGATCGATGCGTGCGTCATGTATCGGGTTGTGTCGACGTGGACCGAGCGGGGCCCCAGTTACACGGTCAAGGTGTCGATGGCGTTCGGGCTCAACCGCCGAGCCGAGATGGAGCTGTGGGCGTTCGTCACGTCGCTCGATCTGGTTCGCAAGGTGGAAGGCTTTCGACCCAGCGACGACTTCCTCGAGTGGATGTTCTCCGACATGCGCGCCGTAGAGACGGTGTCGGTTCAAGACCACAACTGGGGACGCATCCTGGACCCCGTCGCAGCGTTCGAGGCTCGCACCTACCCGGTCGACGGCCAACTGGTCATCGGGTTCCGCGATCGCACGTTCGAAGACCAATCGGGCGCCTATCGGCTGACGATTGCGGATGGCCGCGGGCGGTGCGAGCGCTGCGACGACCAGCCGTCGATCGTCGCCGACGCCGCCGACTGGGCCTCGGTCTATTTCGGAGCAGTCGACGCGCGGGTGTTGGCGGCTGCGGGTCGTGTCGAAGGCGATGCCGACCGAGCGGCGCTGCACTTCGCCACCGACCGGGCGCCCTTCAGCGACGTCAACTATTGATCGGCAGGCAGGTCGCGTTCGCCACGCAAGATCTCGGCCACGTAACGAATCTGATCGCGGTTGCCGAAGGTGCGCTCCCAGGGGTGCAGCAGGCGGTCGTTGCCGTAGCGCGGGATCAGGTGGAAATGGAAGTGGAACTGCGACTGGTCGGCGTGGCGCCCGTTGTTGTTCAGCACGTTCAGGCCCAACGGCTGCAGGCGCTCACGGATGATGTGCGCTGTGTTCTTGACGGCCGTCATGACGTGGGCGGCGTCGTCGTCGTCGAGGTCCCAGACATCGACCACATGGCGCCTGGGGATGACCAGGCAGTGTCCTGCGGTCATCGGCAGCAGATCCATGAAAGCGATCGCGTGCTCGTCCTCGTAGACGTACTGGGCCGGCGATTGGCGGGCCTCGATGGCGCAGAACGTGCAGAAGCTCACGGCCGACGACCATACCCGGCTGCGCGATCTGTCAGTATCTCCCGGTGAGCTTGCCCCGGCCTCAAGGGTCTACGACCTCGAAGCTGTTGCGCCGCGCCTGGTTGATACCGGGCGTCGTGTTGGCCGCTGTCGCCGTCGTCGGCCTGTTCCCATTGCTGCTGGTCATCGCCCTGATCGTCGATGTGGTGTTCAGGCGGTGGAAGCTGACCACGGTGCGGATCCTCCTGGTCGCCGTGGCCTACCTGATCGTGTGTGTGGTGGTTCAGGTCTGGGGCCTGATGGTGTGGATCATGACCGGCTTCGGCCGCACGATCTTCACCGAGCATGGCCAACGCATGGTCAACCCCACGATCGAGATGTGGATCAGGGTGATGCTGCGGATTCTTCGCCTCATCGGCCTGCGAATCCGTTATGACCAGATCGACCCGTCGGTGTTCGCGGGTCGTGTCATCGTGGCGTCCAGGCACGAGAGCCTGGCCGACGTGTACGTGCCCACATGGCTGGCAGCGCTGGGCGGCCACCGTCTGCGGGTCGTGTTGGCTGCGGGCCTCAACCGCGAGCCTTCGCTGGACCTGTTCGGTCATTGGTCTCCCCAGTTCTTTGTCCGCCGTGAGGCCAGCGACATGCGCTCTGAGGTGGTGGCGCTGAAGCGACTGACCGAGGCTTCAGACGAGAACACCGCGTTCGTGATCTTCCCCGAGGGCGGCTTGGTACGAGAAAAGCGGCGTGAGCGCATATTGAAGCGCCTCGACAGCGAACGGCCCGATCTGGCGGAAAGAGCGCGTGCTCTGCGGCACCTGCTGGCACCGCGCATCGCCGGCACGTCGGCACTTCTCGACGGTGCAGAAGACGCGGCGGTGGTCATCGTGGGTCACTCGGGTATGGACCAACTGACAGATCCGGTGACGTGTTGGCGATCGATCCCACTGCAGCGCGACGTCGATCTGAAGGTGTGGCGATTCGAGCGATCGGAGATTCCCGATTCGCTGGCAGAGCGCGAACTGTGGTTGTTCGATCGGTGGGCCGAGATGGACGACTGGATCGAATCGAAGATGCCGGGCGCCCATTAGGCTCGGCCCAGGTTCGCTGACGGAGGTCCAATGAAGGTCGGAACGCTTCTCAACTACTCGGGTGACTACCTCGCCGCCATCGACGAGATCGTCGAACTCGAGCAGGCCGGCCTGGACGCAGTGTGGGTTCCCGAGGCCTACAGCTTCGACGCCGTCACCGTGATGGGTTTCTTGGCGGCCCGCACCCAGACCGTCGAGATCGGCTCGGGGATCTTGCCCGTCTACACGCGCACGCCAACTCTCCTGGCGATGACCGCCGCCGGTCTCGATGCCCTGTCGGGTGGTCGTGCCGTGCTTGGCCTGGGGGCGTCGGGCCCTCAGGTGATCGAGGGTTTCCACGGGGTCGAATACGACGCTCCGTTGGGCCGCACCCGCGAAACCATCGAGATCTGTCGCCAGGTGTGGCGTCGCGAGAAGGTCGAGTTCCACGGCAAGTACTACGACGTGCCGCTGCCCGAAGGTCAGGGCACGGGGCTCGGCAAGAGCCTGAAGCTGATCAATCACCCGGTGCGCGAGTCGATTCCGATCATCGTGGCAGCCCTCGGCGACAAGAACGTCGAGATGACCGCCGAACTGGCCAACGGATGGCTTCCTATCTGGTTCTGGCCCGAGCGAGCCGACCAGGTCTGGGGTGACGCGCTGGCGGCCGGTTATGCCAAGCGCGATGCCTCGTTGGGGCAGATGGACATCATCGCCGGGTCGGCCGTGGCCATCGGCGAAGGTGTCGAGCATCTTCGCGATCTCAGCCGTCCGATGGCCGCCCTGTACTTCGGTGGCATGGGCGCCAAGGGCCGCAACTTCTACAACAACGTGCTGAGGCGTTATGGATTCGAGGCCGAGGCAGAGGAGATCCAGAACCTCTACCTGTCGGGCCAGAAGAAGGAAGCCGAGGCGATGATCCCCGACGAGTTGTTGGCGTCGGCGTCGCTGATCGGCCCCGAGAGTTTCGTCAAGGAGCGGCTGCGCGCCCTGCGGGACGCCGGCGTCACCTACCTGAACATCTCTCCGTTGGCTTCGACCACCGCCGACAAGGCAGCTCTGGTCGACAAGCTCAAGACGATGATCGCCGACCTGTAACGACGCCACCCGCCGCTGTGCGGCTACTCGACGTAGGCGCCGTCTGAGGTGAACAGGCGGCGGTGCCACCTGCGGGGTGTGAACACGGCTGCTCTGGGATAGTCCTCGAACAGCCATCGCACGAAGTTGCGGCGGGTCCAGTCGTTCAGGTCGACGGTTGCCAACGAAGCGTTGGCGACGGGCCCAAAGCTCAGCAGCTTTGACAGGCCCGCTGCCATTCGATGGTCGGCCACCAGCGCCTTGCGCGCCGCGGCTTCATAGGCGGCCGACGCATTGTGCGGGGCTTCGCCTCGGTGCTCGACGATGGCACGGGCCGCCAGGATTCCCGTCTCGAGCGCCTGACCGATGCCCTCGCCACTCATCGGATCGGTGGCGCGGGCCGCATCACCAACGAACATCGTGCGCGGACCCACCAGCGAAACGTCGGGAATGTTCGCCGGGATGGGCCAGGCCCTATGCGGCCCTTCGGGCTCGTTGTCGCCCAGAACCTCTGCGATGTGCGGCCGGTTCAACAGGTCGCGCCACAGCGAAGCCATCTTCTTGCCCGACAACTCGTCGCCGCGCACCACGCCGAACCCGACGTTGACGGTTTGCCCGGTCAGGGGAAACGACCATGCGTACCCGGGCAGCAGGTCGGGCTCGAACCAACCCACAGCTTGCGTGCTTCGGGGCCACTGGCGCGCCTGTACTGGCGAAACGCATGCCACTCGCCGCGATAGCCGGGCTGGTCGAGGTGAAGCATCTTTCGCACAGGCGACCACATGCCGTCGGCGGCGATGACATGGGAGGCTGCAATGCTGCGGCCGTCATCGAACGCGACGCGGATGTGGCCGGGTTGCGGAACGACGTCGACCACCTTCGAGCCCTCGGTCACGGTGGCACCTTCGGCTCGGGCTCGTTGCACCAGAGCCGCATCGAGGTCGGCGCGGCTTGCGATGGCAGCGAAGCGACCGCGGTCGCGGGCAGCGGTAGCTCGAGCACCCGGCCATTGGGGGCGCGGATGTAGACGTCGTCGACATCGGTCCAAGACTCGACCATCGCCGGGTCCAGACCCAGGTCGTCCAGAAGTCTCAGTGCCAGCGTGGTCAAGCCGTCGCCGCAGCACTTGTCGCGGGAAACTGTGCTTTGTCGACCAGCAGGGCGTCGACGCCGCTGCGGGCGAGCTCGATTGCGGCGGCGGCTCCGGCGGGCCCGGCGCCGACGATGACCACCTCGTGGTCGATCGAAACCTCGTCGCGGGAACTTGTCACGGCCGCCGATCCTACGGGTGGTGAGCGCGGATTGGGCGTGGGTTGGGGGCCTTCACCGGGTGACGGCCAAGGCACCGCGGCCGTTGGCCTCGACGATGGGGCCGTTGGCCGCGGGGCTGCTGGGCGAAGCCGGGTCGACGTGACGGAAGGTCGCAGTCGCAAGGCCTGGGGTTATGTCGACCAGCACGTATCCGTGGTGGCGGGTCTCGAAGTAGGCGACGTCGTCGCTGGCGGCGACGGTCAGCTCGAGGCCGAGGGCCAGACGATCGTCGAGGGCGCTCGAGATGCTGGGCGTCACCAGTTCGGTGAAGGCGGTGTCGTTGGGGCCGCGCACCATGTTGACAGCGCCCAGGTGCACGTCGCCAGAAACGATCAGGGCTCGGTCGGCTTTCGACAAGGTCGCCAGCAGGCGGTCGCGGGCGGGGGAGTAGCCGTCCCACTGGTCGTTGTTCAACCCGGCGATGTCGCCGACCTCGATGAGCCAGTCGGCCACCACGGTCTGGCTCGCCAGTAACTGCCACACTGCCCTGGACCCTGAGATGCCCTCGTCGAGCCACTCTTCCTGGGCCTGGCCCAGCATGGTTCTGGACGGATCGTCGATGGCTTCGCACGCCTCGATCGCCGGCAATGCCTCGAGACGCTCGCACACCTGAGCGCTGCGATACTGACGTTCGTCGAGCAGCCACAGGGTTGCCAGATCACCCCAGTCGAGCTTCCGATAGATCTGCAGCGCGCCCGATTCGTCCGGCGGCCCGGTGCGAACGGGCTGATGCTCCCACCAAGCTCGATAGGCGGCCTGGCGGAGTGCCGCGAACTCGGCCGTGGGCTGCGCGCCGCTGGGCGAGTCTGCCGAATAGTTACTGAGCACCTCGTTGTCGTCCCAGACAGCGCACACGGGCATCGACGCGCGGGCCCTCTGCAGGGGCTCTTCGGCGGTGTACAGCGCCCATCGTCGCCTGAACGCCGTGAGGTCACCGGGGGTGGAGGTGCCGTGCTCGCGAACCTTGGGTTCTGTGCCGGAACGTGTGTAGATCATGTCGCCGAGCACGATGGCCATGTCTGGCTGGTCTTCGACGATGTGATCCCAGGCGGTGAAGTAGCCATCCTCGTAGTGCTGACAGCTGGCGAAGGCAACCCGCGTCGAGGCGGCCGAAGTGGGCGAGGTACGCGAGCGCCCCATGGGCGAGGCGACACCTCCCACATCGAAGCCGTAGAAGTAGACGGTGTCGGGCGATAGTCCTTCGGCGACCACGTGCACGCTATGGCCCAGGGTTTCGTCTGTGATGGTGGTGCCGCTGGCCACGGCCGCGGCACCGGGCTCGGTTGCGACCCACCACGACACCTCGACAGGGCCCGAGAACACCGGGTTGCCGGCCGAGCCGTCGACGAGGCGAGTCCAGATGACGAAGCCGTCGGTGCTGGGGTCGCCGCTTGCCACACCCAGGCCGAACGGGGCGGCACCTATGCCGGCCTGAAACGGGATCGTCGTGGTGGTTGCGGCCGTTTCGGCCGGCCCGGTCGGTTCGGTCGTGGGGGCGCCGGTGGTTGGCGCCGGGCTGACCGAGGTGGTGACCGCAGAATCGCTGTTGCCGCCGCCGGTGCATGCAGTAGCCGCACCGACCGCGGCCAGCGACAAGAACGTGCGGCGCTGCAAGCGTCAGCCGCCCGCGGTAGTTGTTGTGGCTGCGGTCGTGGTCGTGGTTGCTGCGGTAGTTGTAGTAGTGGCTGCAGCCGTGGTCGTGGTGGTGGTCGACGACGTTGCCGCAGTGGTCGTGGTGGTCGAGGCGGTTCCCTCAGACGTGGTGGTCGTCGAACCGGCGTCTGTGGTGGTTGTTGTTTCCTCGGCTTCGGTGGTCGTGGTGACGCTGGGGTCGCTGGGCGAGCCGTCGCAATTCTGGCCCTCTGGGCGGTAGCGCGCGGTTACCGTGTCGACCTCGGTGCGGCCGTCTAGCCAGTTGCGGGTGCGCTCGGTGACCACGTTGCGGCACACACCGTTCCACGACACCGACTGGTCGGTCTGTTCCACATCGACCACCTTGGTCGAGTACATCTGAACCGTGATCGACGTGTCGGTGTAGGTGGGCCACACCAGAATCGAGTACTCGGTGGGGTTGAAGATCTTCAGGTCTGGTTTGGGCCAGCTGATCGTCGCCTCGCGCCCGAACGGGTAGCGGCTGATGTAGATGGAATGGGCCTGATACTCGGGGAACTCGAGGCCGGCGAAGAACGCTGCGTTGAAGATCGTCGTGGCGAACTGGCTGACGCCGCCGCCGATGTCGCTGACGATGACGCCGTTCTGGATGAAGCCGCCACCCACGAAGCCCTTCTCGGTGGTGCGTTGGCCGACGATTCCGTTCATGGAAACGGTTTCGCCTGGGCCGATGATGGTGCCCCTGACGAGGTCGGCGAAGAGTTGGATGTTGGTGACACGGCTCTCGCAGCAGTTGTGCGGTGTGGTGAACTCTGACACCAACTCGATGATGCCCATCTCCTCGGCCGCGGCGATGGCCTCTTCCGGGGTTGCCGTGCGCACCGGCAACATCACGGGCACAGACGGGTCGTGGTCTGGTGCCTGCAGCGCTTCGATCAGTACGTCGAGGGCGTTGTCCTCGCAGCAGATCTGGGCGTCTTGTGCTGCGGTCACACTGACCTCGTTGTCGGCCACGGTGAACATCGGTTCGCTGCTGCCGCTGACGCCACCCTCGGCCATCAACGCCTCGATGTCGGCCACGGCCATTTCCCTATCGAAGACCAGCTCTGGCTCGCCCTGTTCGTTGAACTCGGACGAGAACCACCTGACGGCGGTTTCGGAGGGCAGTGTGGTCACGAAGTCGTTGACCTGGATCTGGGCGCCGCTGTTGATGATGGCGTTGGCCTCGGCGATCAGGGGAGCGAACTCGGCTTCGCCATAGCGCGGCTCGAGGGTGGTCCACTGGGCTTGCACCCGGATGGGTGACTCACCAGAGACAACCGCGTCCGGGATGGCGGCGATCACGGCATCGATGTCGAGCTGTTGTCCCGGCGTTCCGGGCACCAGTTGCAGCTGGCCGCTGGAACCATCGAGGCGGCCCTCGGTGGGCTGGGTGCGCACCAGGTTGAGCCCCTCGAGGCCACTTTCGGCGACCTGCGGGTCGAACCCCAACACCAGGTCCGAGCCGGTGGGGTTGAACAACGACGAGATCCACGAGACCGGGTTGCGCATGCCGGCTGCGTTCATGGCTGCGTTTGCGGTCTTCTCGACGTCGACGTGTACGCCCAGGCGACCCGCATCGAGTTCGATCTCGTCGTCGGGGGTTTCGATGATTATCGGGGTCTGCTCGAACCGAGTGGCCAGCGACTGGACCTTGGTTTGGAGGTCGTCTTCGCCCAGACCACCCACCGTGTCGCCGGCGATGTGGACGTTGCGGGCGACCTCGCCGCTGTGGCTCAGGCCGTCGCCCAGCCACACGCCGACGAGTAGCACCACCGGCAGGGCGACGACCGATGTCGCGGCCGCCCATCTGGGCATCGAGAAGAGTGAACGCACGGCGAACGATGGTACGCCCCGCGCGGCCCGAATTGAGGTCGCCGCCGTTCAGGTGTCACGATGCTGTCAACTGTCACCAGGAGATGGATAGCTATGAGCAGGTTGTGCGAAGGTCGGGTCGCGATCGTCACCGGAGCCGGCAGAGGTATCGGGCGCGAGCACGCCCTTATGCTCGCCGAGCACGGCGCCAAGGTCGTTGTGAACGATCTGGGCGGCGAGCGCGACGGAACCTCCACCGGAGATCTGTCGCCCGCTCAGCAGGTGGTCGAAGAGATCAAGGGCATGGGCGGCGAGGCGGTCGCCAACGGCGACGACGTTTCGAGCTGGGAGGGCGCCCAGCGGATGATCAACATGGCCGTCGAGAACTTCGGCGACTTGCACGTCGTGGTCAACAACGCCGGCATTCTGCGCGACCGCATGCTCACCAACATGACCGAAGCCGAGTGGGACGCGGTCATCCAGGTGCATCTGAAGGGCACCTTCGCTCCGGCTCGCTGGGCCGCGGCGTACTGGCGCGAGAAGGTCAAGGCGGGCGAGCAGGTCAGCGGTCGCATCATCAACACCACGTCGGTGTCGGGTATCTACGGCAACGTCGGCCAGACCAACTATGGCGCCGCCAAGGCCGGCATCGCCAGCTTCACCGTCATCGCGTCCCGCGAGCTCGCACGTTATGGGGTCACGGTCAACGCCGTGTCGCCGGGTGCACTCACTCGCATGACCGAGGATCTGGGCATGGGTTCGCTCGAGGGCGAAGACCGCGAGCGCATGTCGCCACGCTGGATCGCCCCCATCGTCACGTGGCTGGCCAGCGAGGAGAGCGCAGGCGTCACCGGCCGCATCTTCCAGGTGTCTGGGCGCGAGCTGGCGGTCGCCGAGGGCTGGCACAAGGGCCCCAGCGCCGACCCCATCGACGATCCGACCAAGATCGGTGAGGTCGCCAAGGATCTGGTTCGCAAGGCCAGGCTGAACGCCAATATGGCCGGCGACGACTTCGACGGCGGACTGGCCGAGTAGGGGCACATCGTGGGTCTGAACGCCAACGCTGTCGGGGCCGAGTCTGAACCGACCGATCGTTCGTGGACGTCAAAGGACGCCCTGCTGTATGCGGTGGGTGTCGGCGCAGGTGCCGTCGACCCCGCCGACGAGCTCGAGTTCACAACCGAGAACAGCCACGGCATCACCCAGCGGGTCTTGCCGACCATGGCCGTGGTGTTGGGGGCGGGCAACGCCTTGGCTGCGGCGGGTGACGTCGACTGGGGTCGGCTGCTTCACGGCTCGCAGGGTGTCACCCTGCACCAGGAGCTCAAGCCCGACGCCACAGTCACCTGCATCAACCGCATCGCCGGCATGTGGGACAAGGGCGAGGGCAAACACGCCATCATCGACCTCGAAACCGAGGCCGTCGACAAGGCCAGCGGAGAACCGGTGTTCACCACCCGTTCGTCCCTGGTCATCCGCGGGTCGGGTGGTTTCGGCGGCGAGTCCGGCGATACCGCACCCACGGTCTTTGCCCCCGACTCGACGCCCGATCACGAGGTGACGTACCAAACCCGCACAGATCAGGCGTTGACGTATCGCCTCAGTGGCGATCGCAACCCGCTGCACAGCGATCCGTGGTTTGCCACCGAACTGGCCGGTTTCCCCAAGCCGATCCTGCACGGGTTGTGCACCTATGGCTTCACCGGGCGAGCCCTTCTGCACACGCTGGCGGGCGGTGATCCGGCCCGGTTCGTGTCGATGGACTCGAGGTTCTCGAGCCCGGTGTTTCCGGGTGAATCGCTGACGGTCCGCATGTGGGGCGGCGATGGAGGCTGGGTTTACCAGACCCTTGCGTCGGTCGGAACCGACAACGAGCGGGTGGTCATCGACAACGGTTGGTGTGTTGTCCGCTGACGAACCAGTCGGCGTGGACGTCGACGTCGACGAGGCCAACGAGTATCTGGCGCACGTCCCTCATGCCCGACGGCTGGGCATGAGGGTCGCTGCGCACAGCGGCGATGTGTGCGACCTGGTGCTGCCATATTCCGACGACCTGGTCGGCGATCCGGACACAGGGGTCATACACGGCGGAGCCATCACCGCACTGCTGGACAATGCGGCCGGGTTCGTCGCCAGGCCGCCCGACGGGAACCGGGGCGAGACCGCCATCGCCACCCTCGATATGCGGATCGACTACATGCGCCCGGCCACGCCCGGAAGCGACATCGTGGCCAGGGCCGAAATCATCAGGCGCACGCGAAACATCTCGTTCGTGCGCGCCACGGCGTTCCACGAAGACCCGGGCGATCCGATCGCCATGTGCACGGCAGCGTTCATGATCGGCACCCCCAACACGCCGAGGACCCAGGGAGGGCCGTCGTGAAGTTCCTCGACGAGCTTCGGGCCCAAGGGCGGGGCCGCGACATAGCGGCCCTGGTCGACTATGTGCCCTATGCGCGCTTTCTGGGCATCGAGGTCGACCAGATGGGTGACGAGGTCATCACCGTGTTGCGGTCGAAGGACGACCTCATCGGCAACCAGACCATCGGAGCGCTGCATGGCGGTGTGGTGGGTGCCATGCTCGAACTGACGGCGACTCTGCAGCTGCTGTACGACCTCGAGTCGGCCAGCCTGCCCCGCACCGTCGACGTGTCGTTCGACTATCTGCGGTCGGCGCAGGGTCCGGTCACCTACGGGCGGGCCATTGTCACCCGTCGCGGGCGGCGCGTCGCCAATGTCAGGTCCGAGCTGTGGCAAGAGTCGCGCGACAAGCCGGTTGCCTTGTGCCACGGCCATTTCGTGCTGACACCGCTGGAACCGACAGACTAGGAACGGCCCCGGCCCTCGGATGGAGGATGCGATGAAGCTCGGATTGTTCGGTATCAACATGGGCGAGACCGGGTTGCCGGCCAACCTCGCCAAGGTCGCAAAGGCCGCCGAGGACGCGGGTTTCGAGTCTGTGTGGACCGGCGAACACATCGTGCTTCCAGATCCGCAGGCGCCACCTTCGCCCGCCCCTCCAGAGACGCCGATGGTCGACACCGCGGTTGCGCTGGCCTACATCGCAGCAGCTACCGAGACCATCAAGCTGGGTTCGGGGATCATCATCCTCCCGCAACGCCAGCCGGCCGTGCTGGCCAAGAGCCTGGCCTCTCTCGACCATGTCAGTGGCGGCAGGCTGATCTTCGGTCTCGGCGTGGGTTACCTAGAGCCCGAGATGACGGCGTGCTCGACCCCGATGGCTCGCAGAGGCGAGCGTGCCGACGAGTATCTGGCCGCAATGCGTGCGCTGTGGTCTGGCGATGCCGTTTCGTTCGAGGGCGATTTCGTGCGTTTCCAGTCGGTCACGGCCAACCCCAAGCCGGTGCAGTCGCAGATTCACACCGTTGTCGGGGGCCACAGCGACCGGGCGCTTCGGCGGGCGGTCGAGATGGCGCACGGCTGGTATGGCTTCATGCGCGATCTCGAGACAGCGTCCGACGATCTGGCCCGGCTCGAAAGAATCGCGGCAGAGGTCGAGCGCCCCGATTGGCTCGGACCACTCGAGATCTCGATCACGCCGGTGCGTCGCCCGCACGAAGCCGACTTGGAGGCCTATGCGGCGATGGGGGTCGATCGGCTGATCGTCCAACCCGGTTGGCATCGTGGCGTCGATGGTGCTCTGGCTCTCATCGAGGAGCTTGCGACAGACTGAGCCGGTGTCGGCATCGATCGAGTTCTGGCAGGCGGCGGTCTCGTGGGTTCTGATCGCCGTGGCCATCGCGCTGTCGCTTTGGCGGGGCTTGGGCATCGAGCATCGCATTGTGGTCGCCTCGCTGCGTGCCGCAGTGCAGCTGGTCGCGGTCGGCTATCTGTTCACGCTGGTCTTCGACAGCGACCTCGACGATCTGCTTGCGTGGACTTGGGTGCTGGTCATGGTCGCAATAACCGGCCTGGTTGCACACAGACGAGCGCCGGCCATCCCGGGCGGTCGGCGACTGACGATGACGGTGACCCTGGCTACCACGGGGTTGAGCCTGGCCGTTGTGTTCGGACTTGGCGTGCTGGACTACAGCCCGGTCAGCGTGGTGGTCATCGCCGGAATCACCATTGGCAATGTGTTGCCCGGTGTTGTGCTGGCGGCGAAGTCTGTGGTCGACCTGGTCCAGAACCGGCCGGGCGAAATCGAGCATCTGCTGGCGCTGGGGTTCGATCGGGCCGGGGTGGTGCGCTTTGCCGGACGCGATCTGGCGAACGCGCTGATTCCTCAGATCGAGCGCACCAACGTGGTGGGTCTGATCGCCCTTCCCGGTGCCATGACCGGCCTGTTGTTGGCCGGCGTCGATCCGCTCGATGCCGTTCTCATTCAGCTCGTCGTGATGTATCTGGTGCTCGGTGCCACCGCCACGTGTGTCGTGTTCGTGGTGTCGGCCGGCCTGCGTAATTGCTTCACTCCAGACCTGCGTCTGGCGCCCGCTGTGTCGGGTGGGGCGGGCTCGGGCTTCAGGCGGTTGCGTCGATCAGCACGAACATGATGTGACAGGGCTCGGTGCCCCTGTTCGACCACGCATGGTTGGTGCCTCTCTGGATTACTACGTCGCCCGCGTGCAGCAACACGTCGTCTTGTTCTTCGTCCAGCAGCATGGTGATCGATCCGGACAAGATGACCGCATAGTCGACCGAGTCGGTCCGGTGCATGAACGGGTGGCGGGCACCCTCGACGATGTTGTGGCTGGCGCCCATCTCGGCAAATGCGGTCTTGCCGTCGAGGGTCTGCCAGGACGTCGGGTCTTCGGGCAAGAACTCGATGATGCGAAAGATCGTGCCGTTCTTGGGCGGGTGCAGCACGAACGGCTCGGTCAGCGACTCTTCGGCGCCGTCGAAGCGGGCTGGGGTTTCGTCCGTCTGCCAGAGGTTGGTCATGGTGACCCCGGGCCGGCTGGCGCGTATCAGTATCTGGGTGGCGTACTCGTCGCTGACGACCACGGCCTTGCCGTGCTCGTCGTGGCCCGTTACCACTCGGCGGATCTTCGGGGCCATCGGCCGCCTCCTGGTGCCTTGAATCGATGAGGGTGGGGTTAGGCGAAGGCGTCGTCGCCGGCTTCGGCTGCGCCCTTGGCAGCTCCGGTGAACCGGGGGTAGTCGGTTCGGAAGGTTTCGAGGATCTCGTCCAGGGGCAGATCGTCGTACGAGCCGCGCTGGCGGGCGTATTCCATGTGGCGGTTGCCCGACTCGTCGTATGGGTGCATGAGGGCGTCGTCGGTGCCGTCGAACTCGAGAACCTTCACACCGAAGCGCTGACACAGCTCGATGTTGAACGCGGTGCTGAGCTTGAACCATCGGCCACCCAGCAGCAGTTCGCTGTAGCCGTGCCACAGGAACATGTCGGTGCCCATGCGCTCGCGCAGCTTGGGGCTGGTGAGGTGGTTGCGGACGTCGGCAAACCCCAGCCGGGCCGGAATGCCCCTGTTACGGGCCGCTGCGGTCAGCAACACCGACTTGGGAACACACCAGTTGACCTCTGAACGTGCGATGGTGCTGGCGCGGAACGCCCCTGCGTCGTGCGAAACGTTGTAGGGGTCGTAGCGGATCCCATCTCGAACCGCGTGGAACAGCCGCACGGCGACCTCGGTGGGGTCGGTGGCACCCCCAGCGGCGTCTGTTGCGTACTGCTCGACCTCTGGGCTGTCGCTGTCGATGAACCATGTCGGTTCGAGCCATGCCTGCTCGATTTCCATGACCCGAACCGTATCGGTGAGTTGTCGAGCGATGTGAATCAGCGGGTCCCTGAACTAGGTTGCCCGGCATGGCGCAGTTCGTCTTGGTACATGGTGCCTGGCACGGGGATGGTGTTGGGACGACGTCGCTGCTTCGCTGCGCGAGCGCGGACATGAGGTCGAGGTGGTCGACTTGCCGGGTCACGATCGCCCGGGCGACAGCTCTCGCAAGTGGAACTCAGCGGGTGCCTATGTCGAGGCGGTCAGCTCGGCGGTTGGCACCTGTGTCGAGCCGCCGATCCTGGTGGGGCACTCGATGGGCGGCTATGTGGTTCAGCGGTTCCTGGAACGGGCTTCGGTTCGCAAGGCGGTATTGGTCGCTTCGGTGCCGCGGCACGGCACTCTGGTGCCATATCTAAGGGCTATTCGACGGCATCCCGCGCCAGCCCTGTCGGCGGCGGCAACGGCCGATTTCTATCGGTTGGTCGGCTCGGTGGATCTCACGAGAGATCTCTTCTTCTCGTCGGAAACGCCCGAGGCAACTGTGCGCCACACCTTCGAGCGACTGCAGGGAGAGTCTGCACTGGCGATCGCTTCGATGACGCTGCGGCGTGTCAAGCCCAATCGGGTTGCCACTCCGGTGCATGTGATCGCCGGTCGGTACGACCAGGTCTTCACGGTGGCAGAACAGCAGGCGCTGGCCGATGCCTATGACACCGACCTAGAGGTGCTCGACGGGGGCCACGACCTGATGCTCGACACGTGTTGGCCGGTGTTGGCCGACGCCTTGCACCGTCTGACCTAGAGCATCGGGCTTTCGATCGTCCTCAGTCGTTGGTGGTTCTGGCCTGCAGTTCGACGACTTGCAGCGGGGTGATCGTCTCGGTGTCGATCGGATCGGCGGTGCCGGCATCGCCGTTCGAGTTGGTCCAGGTCACCTCCCAGACCACGGTCGTGGTGAAGTCCCACGTGCCGGTGGCCGAGTGCTCGGAGATGTACTGGTAGGTGTGGGTGCAAGCTTGTGATGGATCGGCACCCTCGGTGTATGGGTGGCCGAGCCCATCGCAGTCGATGGGGTTGGTTCCGTCGCCCGGGTTCAATCGAATGCCTACCGGGTTAGCGGTAGCCGTTGTTGCCAGACCCGGGATCTCGACCGTGACAGTCACGGGTGCCAGGCCGGCGGGGTCCAGCCAGACCCAGGTCTGCAGTCCCCACCAGGTGGTTCACGTCGGTCGCCGGCGACATCTGTGGGCTGGGTGGGGGCAAGATCTCGGCCAGTTCGGCGCGGGCTCGGGCGACCTCGTCGGCGGGCTGGTCTCGGTGATCCACGTGTAGTCGTAGGTCAGCTCGCCGTTGGGCCAAGCGCAGGTCACCAGGTAGAGGAACGTGTTTGGGTTGGCCGACGAGACGATGAACTCGTTGGCCTCGTCTGGCGTGAGGTCGGGCCCCATCGTGATCTCGCCGACCCTGAGCTTGCGATAGGTACACGTCGGCTGCCCTGACGATCCTGGAACGGTGATGACCTCACCGCCGGCAATGATGACAAGAACGGTGTCGGTGTCATCGTTCGTCGTCACCGGCGGCTCGTTGTCGCCGTCGTCTCCCCCGACTCCGGCCATCAACGGCCGGGCAGGGAACACGAGGAGGGCGATGACAGACCGCCGCTGTCACCCGCATGTCTGCCCTCGCGGACTGACAGTTGTTGGCTGCGATCGGCTTGCCAGCCGAATTTGGCCAGTGGACACAGTGAATATCTGAACGAATAGACCAGGTCGTCGACTATCGAGCCCGAGGTGGTGTCGAAGAACGACAGCGTCGTTGGTCAAGCAATAGACAACGAGGACCGATCCTCCATCGAGCGGCGTCGCGCTCTCGACGACGACCTCGTCGTATGTGCCGCTCGCTACGGCTTGGCCACGTTCCACCAGGGATGAGAGCGTCGACAGTCGCGCGGCAGTCCATCTTCGGTGAACCATCGTCCGAGGACGATCGGTCGGCCTCATGAGTGGTCTTCCATCGGTCGGAAAGGCTGTCTGGCCGGCTTGGAGGTCGGCTTCGATCTCGGCGGTGAGTTGCTCGAGGCTGGTGGTTGGGGTGGCTTCGGAAGTCGTCGTGGGAGCCTGAGACGTCGTGGTGGAGGCTTCGGTGGTGCTCGACGATGGCTGGGCGCTAGTGGTTGTGGCGATCGTCGATGTGGTCGTCAACTCGACGAGATCGGCGGAGTCCGAACTGGCGCTGCACGATGCAGCGAGACCCATGCCAATCAACGAGATTGCCAACATGCGAAGCTTGCCCACCGGTCTCCTCATAGTCACTAAAAGTAGTGTCTGACGTGTTCGGCTTCGACTATCTCACATCAGTACGACGCAGTAAATACTGAAACACTCCGAAAGTTGTGCTCCGTTGAGCGCAGGTGCCTACCCAAAGTGACCGACCTACGACAGCGAGATTCCTAGCTGGCGGAGCCTGTCGGCGAGCTGTTCGGGCAACGCATCGGCGCCAACGCCTCCGCTTTCGGCTTGCTCGACCTCGTCGACGGTGATGCCCAGATTGTCGGCGAACGTCGGGCGGTCGAGCCCGGCCCAACCTCTGGCGGTGACCACCGCCGCGGCAATCCGCGGGTGGGTGAAGCCGTCGGCTGCGTAGCGGCGCGCGAATCGCTCGATCAACGCGGCCATTTCGGCGGCCGCCTTGGAGTCGATGCCTGGCACCTCATTCACGACACCATCATGTCTGGATGTGCGCCGTCTGCCCGACGCCACACCCGACTGGCGATTTGGCGGACATTTTGGGTCGACTTGCCGTAGCGCTCGGCGATGGTGGCGGCCGCTGACGGATCGCCCTGCATCTGTTGCATCCGGTACTCGAGGGCAATCTCGAGGTGCAGATCGGGCACGCCGTCCCACCGAGACACGACGGCCTGCACGGCCGGCACGCGCTGGGCGAGGTCGATGAGGGTTCCGAGACACTCGCCCTCGTCGCAGCCGAGTGCCCGGGAACCCTCATCGGCGATATCGCCGAACTTGCCGTCGTCGAGGCTGGTGCGCATCTCGGCAGGAGTAACCAGAACGTCTATGGCGACCTGTCGAAGGGCCGCTCGGGCGAAGGTCCACGGCAGGGCGCCACCGTCTGCTCGCCAGCTCTTTGCGACCGCCGCAATGGCGAACGCGAAGTCGGCGACCAGCCCGGTGATCTCGCCGTCGGTGACGGGCGCTGTTGTGACCGACTGGGCGTGGAAACGTGCGGCACGCTCGAGCTCGGGTGCGAACTCGCGCATCAACGCGACGATCAGGGCATCGTCGCCAGCCGCCAAACCGGCCATGATGTGCTCGAGCCTGGCTCGTCTATCGGGCGGCATTCGTGTGGTCATGTCGTGGACCTCCTGTCTGAGGGAAGCGAACCGTCGCTTCGACTGGCCTCAACGATGACAGGGGGGTGGGACAGTCAACCGGAGACGACCACGATTCTGGCCACTACCTCGGCTCCGACGGTGACGTCGAAGGTGCCGAGTCGGTCGGCGTCGACGACAACGACCGCCGCATCGCCGTTGGTCGGAACCGACCCACCGAGGCCGGCCACAGCAAGATCGGCCTCGATTGGGGTGCGGACGGCCACCGCAACCACCGAACCGGCGAACACCGTCGTCGACTGGGGCGATGTGAGCCCAGGCTCATGCACAACATGAACCACGACATCGGCGTTGTCGACCGACAGTCGCTCATCGACCTCATCGACGAACACGTCGGGAATCTGTTCGCCGTCGGGGCCATCCTCGTCGGGGACCCTGATGCCTGCGGGCGCTTCGACGGCGCTGAGCAACTCGACGCCGATGAAATCGTCCATGCCCACCGTCTCGGTGTCGGCCGATACGTCGGATGCTGCGCTGCTGGTGGGCACCGGTTCGGCGCCCTCCGATGTCGCGGAGCAACTAGCCAAAGCCAGCGCTCCGAACACCAGCAGTGCGATGGCGCGGTGTGCAGATCGATCAGCCATTGGTGCACTCCGTGTTGATCGTCTGGCCCGTGCGGCGCACCCTCAGCCAGAACGGACCGGCGTCTGCGTCGTCGGCGGGTATCAGGAACTGGTCGACCTGGGTGAGGGTGGCGTACCAGAGGGTGTTGTCGGCCTGGCGAATCTGGAACGTGTCGATGTCGTCGAAACCGGTCCAGGTGAGCAGAAGCGACCCGTCGCCCTGCAATGTTGCCAGGCAGGCCTCGACCGGCGGTTCGACGTCTGGGTCGGGATCACATGGAGCATCGGTGACCACGGCGTCGACACGCGATCGGATGGCGAACGGGCCCATGGCTGCATCGTTGGCCGGGATGACGTAGGTCAAGACGTTGCCCGCATTGGCGTACCACGACTGTCCGGCGTCCTTGCGGACGACGTATGCGTCTTCGCCAGCGACGGCGGTCCAACGCAGCGTCACCGTTCCGTCGAGGTTCGGTGTGGCCACACACGAGAACTGATCGACCGGCGGGTCGACTGGTCCGGCCGTGATGGTCCATGCAACCGTGACGTCGGTCGAAGCGCCCAGCGGATCGCTGACGGTGATGGTCGAGGTCAAGGCGCCCGGTGTGGTGACTGTGCCGAACAGGCGGCCTGTCGACCTCAGCGTCACGCCATCAGGCAGCGAGTCGACCGTGTACGTCAGCGATGCGCCCTCTGGATCGACGGCCTGGACCTGGAGGTCCACGGCACTGCCGACGGTCAGGTTCTGGGCCGGCACGTCGGCGACCACAGGTGCCTGATTGTCGCCGCCTCCACCGTCGTTGGTCACGGTGAACTGCGAGGTCGCCGAGCCAGTGTTTCCGATGCCGTCGGTGGCGATGACGGTCAGCTCGTAGTCGTTGGGCTCGAGCAATCCGGCCTCCAACAACCATGTTGCGGTCGGCGAACCAAGACCCACGGTGGCGACGTTCAACTGGTTTGGCGTCGCTGACAGCGTGCCGTCGTCTTGCAGATAGCGCCCGTCGGCCGACCGCACCTCGGCGACGATCGATGCGACCGCGCCGTTGTCGGAAACCGATCCGCTGCCGACCACCGGCTGGCCGTTCGGAAGCTGTCCCGTGGGCTGGTCGATGACCACGATCGGGTCCACCTGCCCGTCGTTGGTCACGGTGAGCTGGCGCGTTTCGGCCGTGGTGTTTCCCGCTCCGTCGGTTGCTTCGACGACCAGTGTGTATGAACCGACCGGAACCGTTGTGACCTCGCCGCGGAAGGTCAGCTGGGGTGTGCCTGCGCCTCCGATGGCCAAGGGCAACTCGACCCGCTGAGCGCCGAGGTTTCCGTCGGCGTCAACCCACTGACCGTCTGCAGCCTGCAGTGTGGCGACCACTGTGGCTACGGCGGCATTGTCGGTCGCGGTGCCTTCGATGGTCAACGATTCCTCGGCCAGGATCTGCGCGGGCGGCTGGTCGACGACCAGGGCCGGTCGGCCGTCGCGAGGCACGCCGAGGGTGAGGTTGGGAGAGCCGTAGCCTGCCGACGCACCGCCCTGGTTGCCCGGATATCGCAGCGTTGTCGAGCTGACCCACGCCGACCGAATGATTCGCATCCCCGCGGTAGGCGTGACGGTGGCGTCGGGGTTGTAGAACCCTTCTCCGTCGGACATGCGGACGAATCCGACGACGTATTCGACCCCTGGCTGAAGGTCTACCGGCGTGGCCAGCTCGCTGCCGAACCATCCGTCGACAACCGGAGCGTCGGCAGGTACGTCTACCGATGCCACCAGCTGCTGGTTGTCTCGTCGCCAAACGCCAACCTGGGCCGCACGCGGGTTGTCGTTGATGCCGTTGTGGTTGGCGTCGAAGATCGACAGACCCAGCAGGCTTCGCGCCTCGTCCAGAGTGAACGTGTAGCCCAGCACGTAGTTGTTGTCGGTGCGGAAGGTGCCGCCGGTTTGGCTCAGCAGAGCGTTCGAGTCGTCGAACGCCACCGGTCCGACGTTGAACGTTGCGGTGGCGCTGCTGGTGTTGCCGGTGACGTCGGTGACCAGAGCAGTGGCCGTGTACCTACCCGGGGGAGCGACTATCTCGGCCGACCGTGCAGCCGCACTGACCTCGCCGGCTCCGTCGAGCTCGACGTCGACTGGGGTGCGAGTAGCGACGAGGTCACCGTTGGACGTCAGCCACCGGCCGTCTTGGTGTTGGGCGGTCAGCTCGATCGACGCGACACCCAGGTTGTCTCCGGCTGTGGCTGTCAGGCGCAGCGCCTCGTCGTCGAGGTTCCACGTCTGGGGGCCGGTGATGGCGACGGTGGGGGTGGTGTCGACCGGCACGCGCAGCAACATGTTGGGCATGCCGTAGCCCGTGGTGCCGCCGGTCATCTGGGCCGGGTAGACAATGCCGTTGGCGCCGGTCTGGTAGGCCCGTCGGGTCACCAGCACGCCGTCGATGGGTGCGGGGGTCACGTCGAAGTTGACGAAGCCTTCGCCGTCGACGAACCGTTCGAAACCGATCACGTACTCGACGCCTGCCTCGAGGGTGACTATTCCGTCGACGTTGGCGTAGAACCAGCCGTCGCGGCGCACCGTGTCTGGGGCGACCTCGACCTGGGCCATCAACTGGCGGTTCGAAACCCTCCAGATGGCGACGCTGGCAGGACGTGGATTGTCCAGGATCTCGTTCGAGTTCGCATCGCGGATGCCCAGAGCGGAAACCTCGCGTGGTTGGTCGAGCGTGAATGCATAGCCCAGGGTGTACGAGCCGTCGTTGCGCAGGGTTCCGCCGGTTTGGCCGGCCAATGCGGCGTCGAGGGCGAACGGTGGCCTGTCGGCTACCTCGATGGTTGCGCTGGCAGACACCGAGTTGCCAGACGCATCGCTGACGGTGACATCGACGGTGTAGACGTCGGGTGGCATGAACCCGCCGAGGTCGACCTCCCAGCGGACCCGGGGCTTACCCAGAGCCCGGCCGACTATCGACACCGGGTAGTCCGTCTGCTGGTCGACGATGGTGCCGCCGTCGGCGACCCAACGACCGTCGCTGGTGCGTACCTGGGCGACGATCTGGTCGACCACCGAATCGTCCTCGGCGACACCGCTCACCACGGCTCGGGTCTCGAGGCCGACAAGCCCGTCGGACTCGATGGTGGTGACCGGTGGGTTCTGTTCGAATCCGGTCTGGGTGAATGCCAGCGTGGTGGCCGTTGGCGACTGGTTGAAGAAGTGATCGACGGCGACCGCCGAAGCGACGTAGCTGCCGGCCGGGCTGGCGATCTGCACCTCGAACCCGCCGAACTGATCGGCGAAGACGGTGCGTTCGAACTCTGCCTGACCCAGAGAACCGTCGGCTTGGACCCAGCGGCCGTCGGCGGATTGGATCTTCAGCAAGAAGTGCGACACGCCGACGTCGTCGGTTGCCGTACCGCTGATGGTCGCGGGGCTGTTTACCTGGGCCCCAGCTGCCGGCGCCGTGAACTGAACTGGCGACGGTGCGGTGTTGTCTTCGGCGTCGGGGCCGAGGTCGAAGAACGCAAGCGAACCGACTCGGCGGTCGTTCACCCGGTTGCCGTCGAAGCCGGTCAACAAACCGCGGGTGGTGATGGTGAACTCGCGATGCCCGACCCAGGCGTCGCTGCCCGGGTTCCAGGCCAGTGGGGTGCCGTCCGTCAACGAGAGGGCGGCTATCTGCGTGCGCCAGGCGCCCCCGGCTCTACCCGATCCGGTGCACACGTTGAACCCCATCTTGGGGCTCATGACATCGGTTGGGCCGGGGCCCGTGTCGACCTTGCAGAAGTGCCCGCCCACGTACACGGCGGCATCGGACACGCCTATGGCAAAGGTGGAGTCGCGCATGTAGTGGCGCCAGCGGTAGCTCTGGCGGCCGTCGGTAGCGTCGACCAGGTACACATAGTCGGCGCTGGTGGCCTTGCCTGCCGACACGCCGATGACCGAACCATCGGGCGACACGGACACGTCGGTGATGTATCCGACGCCACCTGCGTATCCGGTCGACTCGTGCGACGTCAGAGCAGGTGCGTTCGGGTCGGAGATGTCTATTACGGCCGTGGGTGCTGCGACGGTGAGGCCGTTTCCACTGATGTTGCCGAAGCGTCCACCGAAGACCAGTCGGTTGCCGTCTGGGGTGGTGCCGATGTCCATGACCCGGCCCCATCCTTCGTTGTTCGTGACGAAGTCGAACTGGGTGCGGACGTCACCGGTTGTGGCGTCCAACTCGGCGATGGTCTCGACGTCGGCTCCACCGATTGTGGTGAAATCGCCGCCCACGAACAACCGATCGCCCAGGCGGTGGATGGCGGTGATCTTGCCGTTGGCGCCGATGGACACGAAGTCTGTGCTGACCGAACAGTCGGCCAGGTCTATGAGAGCGACCTTGTTTCGGGTGCGCTCGATGCCATCAGAGCCGGTGACCTTGCGGAACTTGCCGCCCACGTACACCTGCGTTGGGCTTGCGCCGGGTTCGAACGAGCGGATCTCGCGATCGAACTGGAACTGTCCGGCGCACACCATCTGCTTGGTGTCGATGTCGAACGCTGCGAAGTAGTTCTGCTGCAGTGTCGTGCCATCTTGCAGCTCGATCTGGGTGAAGCTGCCGCCGGCCACGATGTAGTTGCCGACCTGATCGGCGGCGTACACGACCGAACCACCGTTGTTGTTGGTGGTGCGGCTGCCGAGGATTCTCGGGAAGCCGGTTTCAGGCATCTCGGGAACCAACTGGCCATGTGGCAGCAGCACGGCGGCATCGGCGCCGCGCTCGTCGACCTTGCTGACGAACACCGCCATGAACCCGGCCAGCGCGGTGATGGCAAGGGTCATGAATAGCGCTCGGGTGGGATGAAGTTTCGCGAACAAGTGGCATTCCTAGGAACGGTTGCCAGCTCCCATCGGCGTTCTTCGTTTCCAATTGAGCCAGAAGCGATATGGTCAGACCCAGAGGTGGTGAGAGGGTCTGCTCGGCCGAGATGTGTGTTGCCGGGTAGTTCCCAGCTCGATGGAGAGACTCACGAGATTGCCCGGGACCGAGCTGGTCGTCGTCAGCGAAGGCTGGCGCGTGCCCGGCCTCAGCGCTGCCGGCCGTTTGGCGTTTGATCCGGCGACCAGCGAGGTGGTGGTGGTCGAGTTCGTCGACGACGCCGTCGACTTCACCGAAGCCGAGCTGAGGGTTGCGGCGGTGGTGGCCGACTTCGCCAGTCGACGATCCGAGATCGCCCGCTCGCTGGAACCGACGCTCATCGGTGCTGTCAACGACGATGGCCGTCTGCTCGACGGCTGGTCGGCGCCGCTTGGTTCGATCCGTGGCGAGGTTTGGTGGCCCGGCGGCAAGCTGGTCGTTCCCAAGCCGGCTCCGCCGGTCGGGTCCCAGAACGACGCCGACCCCACCTTTGTGGCCAGGCTTCGCCTGGCTCAGTCCAGATGGCGATCAGAGGTCTTGGGTGTGCCGGCAGGGTTGGGTCCGCAGCGTTCGGCCGGGCGTGAGCTTGGCAGCATGCTGACGCCCACCGACGCTGCGATGGGACGCAACTTCTTGACCCGCTCAGCGTGGGAGGTCGCCCAGGCTCGCATCGAGTCGGGGCCAGGCGTCGAGCCGTTTCGTTGCCGTGCAAATCTGCTGTCTTCGCAGCCGATGTCGTTCAACCTGTTCGGTCCATTGGTCGGCCATCTTGGTGTTGCCAGGCAGCTCCTATGTCCGCTGCTGCCCGGCGACGTCGAAGAGGTCACCTCGATACGCATCGAGTACGCCCCATCGCCAGCTGAGGAATATCTGGACGACCTGACCTCGTTCGACGTGTTCATCGAATACGTCGACGGCGACGGCGAGCGGGCCTTTGTTGGTGTCGAGACGAAGCTGACCGAGCCGTTTTCTCCGAAGGCCTACGACTCTGACCGATATCGCGAGCTGACCGACGCACCCGGGTCTCCGTGGGTGTCATCGAACTCGGCGTTGGCCGATCCGGCGTGGAACCAGCTGTGGCGCGACCACCTGCTGGTCGAGGCGACGCGCACGCATCGCGATGTCCCGCACGGCCGGCGAGGAGCCCTGGCTGTGGTGCATCACCCCGACGATCCGTCGATCGGCTCGGCAATCGCTGGATATCGGCGGTTCCTCAGGTATCCAGAGGCTGTGTTGGTGTGGCCCCTTGACCGGCTCTTAGCGACAATGCGGTCGGAGGCCGAAGACTTCAGGGTTGCTGACTGGTTGGATCGGTTCGCAGCCAGATATCTGTGAGCCGGGCGCCCAGCTCATGGGTCACTGCTGTTGTTGTTGGGCTGCCAACTCGGTGGCGATCAGGTCGACGGCGACGGGCTGGTGTCGGCGACGAGGCCGTTCGGACAGCGAGCGATCGACCTGCTCCATGCGGCGCATTTCGACTGTGGCCTCGACCTCGGGGCTGGCGTCGCCCACATAGACCCCTCGCACGGGTGCCACGTCGTCGTAGTCGCGACCATGGCCCACAACGACGTGTCGTTCGCCGACGGGTTGATCGTTGGTGGGGTCCAATGCCCACCAACCCTGCCCCGGGATGGCGGCTTCGACCCATGCGTGGGTCAGCACCTGCACGATGTGATCTTCGTCGGCCTCGAGGTCGGTTTCGTCGGCGGCGAACAAATAGCCCGAGACGTAGCGGGCGGGAATACCCACCGAGCGCATGAACCCAATGGTCAGATGGGCGAAGTCCTGACACACGCCCTGGCCCTTGTCGACGAGCGCTTCGAGGCTGATGCCGATGTGGGTCGAGCCCCGCTGATACGCCAGGCGGCTGCGGGTCAGTTCGACGATGGCAGACATGGCGCTCTTTACATCGCCCAAGCCCGAGATCGCATCGCGGGCGAGTTCGGCGTGCTGCGGTGTCCAGTCGACGTGGGGCGAACGCTGCAGCAGTTCGGAGTTGTCGATGCGAAACTGGTCGTCCAGCGCAGACATCGGCGCCGATTCGAGGACAGGCCGGGGGCGGGTTTCGACGGCTGCCTCTGCCAGGATCTCGAGCCGGCCGTGGGACTGGACGTGGCCGAAGTGTTCGACGGTTGTGCCCCAATAGTCGGTGAACGACAGCACCCGGGTGGTGGGGGTGGTCGACAGGCGATAGCCCAGCAGGCGCTGTCCCGTCATGTCCCTGGGGCGGACGCGCACCTCGTTGTGGGCCTCACGAACTGGCTCGGCGTAGGCGAAGTTCATCTGATAGCGGATGTCGAGCCTCATGAGATGTCGACTCCCGGGCGGATGAACTGGGCGTGCAACACCGGTGAATGGGCGGGGTTGAAGGCATATGCGGCGATGACGTCGCTCAGGCCCACCAGCGCGTTCTCGATGTCGTCCAGGAAGGTCAGCGCGTCGTTGTCGAGGCTGCCCACGACGTCTCCGAACTCGAGATTCGACCTGGCCCGTCCGCACAGCTGCCTGGCGGGTCCCAATCCGGGGCCGTATTCCTGCAGGGCTTCCAGGCGTTCGTCGACCCGGCGCAGACACGACAGGACCGACCTGGGTGTGTGGCCGGCGCACAGCAGGAAGGTGGCTATGCGCATCGGCTCGTCTGCATAGCCGAACTCGCGCCGGTAGGCCTGCAGCGATGACGAGCAGCGCAACAGCACCGATGGTTCAAATCCGGACCCTGCGTCTGCCAGGCCGACCCGGGCCAGGCGGCAGGTGATGATGCAGCGTTCGAGCATTCGGCCCGAGTCGAAGAACGTGTATGTCTCGTCGCGCGGCATTGCCTCGGCCGCCACGCCCGCCATGGCCTGGCAGGCCCTGCGCACCGAGGTGAACAGGTCGAAGGGCGTCAGCGCTAGCTGGCGGGCCAGGTCGCCTCGTTGCAGTTCCAGGTGCAGGCGGTTGGCCTCTTCCCACAACTCGACCGGCACCCGGTCGCGCACGGTGCGGAAGTTCTCGCGTAGCTGAAACACGGTCGCTTTCACCGAACCCTGGTGTTCGCCGTCGAGGAAGAGGCGGCGAATGACCTCGTCTCGGTCTGCGGCGCGCCCTCGTGCTTCTGGTGGGGCGGCTGCGCCGAACAGGCCAAGCATCGCCACCCATTCCGCGTGGGCCCTTTGCTCGCGCAGGTGCATCGAGTTGCGCCCTACGACATCGAGCGCCCTGGTGGTGGCTTCGGCGCGCTCGAGCTGGCGGCCTGCCCAGAAGAGGGCCTCGGCGTGTCGTGCCAGTATCACTTCTGTTCCTCGGCGGGATCGTCGGCCAGCACCCACGTGTCTTTCGACCCGCCACCCTGCGACGAGTTGACGATCAGTGATCCCTCGCGCATGGCAACCCTGGTGAGCCCACCCGGGAACACTCGTGTTCGTTTGCCCGTCAGCACGAATGGTCGCAGGTCCAGATGGCGCGGGGCCAGGGCGTCACCCGCCAACGAGGGCAGGCTCGACAGCTGCACCAGTTCTTGAACGATCCAGCCGCGATGATCGCTGCGGATTGCCTCGGCCGCGGCGTGAAGTTCGGCATCGGTGGCTGCCGGGCCGATGGTTATGCCGTAGCCGCCGGATTCGGCGACGGGTTTGATGACCAGTTGGTCCAGCCGGTTCAGGCAGTGTTCACGCTGGTCGTCGTCCCACATGACGTAGGTGTCGACGTTGGGCAGGATCGGGTCTTCGCTGAGGTAATAGCGAATGAGGTCGGGGACGTAGGGGTACACGGCCTTGTCGTCGGCAACCCCGTTGCCCAGCGCGTTGCACAAGGTGACGGTGCCGGCCCTGGCCGCTCCCAGCAGGCCCGCGACACCCAGCGTCGAGTCTGGCCGGAAAGACACCGGGTCTATGAAGGCGTCGTCGATTCGTCGGTAGATGACGTCCACCGGCGACAGCCCACCGACGGTGCGGGCGTAGACGACCTGGTCTTCCACCACCAGGTCGCGTCCCTCGACCAGTTCCACTCCCATTGCCCTGGCCAGGAAGGCGTGCTCGAAATAGGCGCTGTTGTAAATGCCCGGGGTCAATATGACGATGGTGGGCGAGTCGCCGGCTGCCGGCGGGGCGACGTCTTCCAGAGTGGTGCGCAGCAGTTGGCCGTACTGATCGACCGGGCGAATCTCCTGGTGCTCGAACAGGTTGGGGAATGCCCGGGTCATGGCGGCCCGGTTCTCTATGACATAGCTGATGCCGCTGGGGTTGCGCAGGTTGTCTTCCAGCACCGCGTATGCGCCGTCGTCTCCGCGAACCAGGTCGATGCCGGCGATCATGCAGCGGGCGCCGAACGGGACGTCGATGCCGAAGGCGTTGCGTTCGAACCCCTTCGACGACGTGACCAGCCAGCGGGGGATGATGCCGTCGTGAATGGCGGCTTGTTCGCCGGCGTATAGGTCGTCGAGGAACCGGTTGAGGGCGGTCACCCGCTGGGCCAGGCCGCGCTCGAGGTGGCGCCACTCGATGGCCTCGATGATGCGAGGAAACAGGTCCATGGGCCAGGTGCGCTCGGTGCCCTGGTCGTCCGAATAGACCGTGAAGGTGATGCCCTGCCGGCGAAACTCGGCTGCTACCAGCTGTTCGATGCGGCGGGCTTCGTCTGCGTCGATCTCGGCGAACCGGGCGACAACCCGCTCGTAGGTGGGTCTGGGCGCACCGCTGGCGTCGAACGCTTCATCGAAGCCGACCCCCGGCCGGTAGCCGTCCAACAGCCCTGCCACATACGCACCCTATGCGGCCGAGAACGTCTTTGCTCGTGAGGTTGACGTCAGAACAGAGCGCCGGCCGCCAAAACGACGCTGGCCACGCCAAGCATCGAGGCGATGTTTGCCGCCACCAGCTTGGGGGTCAGGTTTCGTACCTCATTGCGTAGGTCTTGGATTTCGATGCGAAGTTCGGTCTTGGCGATGTCGATGTCTGTGCGCGTTGCGAGGTCGGTCCATCCGGCGGGTGGGAGTAGTTCCATCAGGACCTCGCTTGGTTCGGGGCCGATGCTCTTGACGAGTGCGTCGTGGAGTCGGCGGCGGTCTGCGTCGCTGATCATGGTATTCCTCGGGTTGGGTCAATGTCCGAGGGGGAAGCTGCGGTTGACGCTATCGAACCGGTGAGACAGCGGGGTTGGGGGTTGGGTCAGCGGCGTGGGCCCCAGGGGCCGTTGACCACCAGCGCTTCGAGGGGTTCGCCGCGCACCAGGGCAACGGTTGCCCTGTGGTGCCCGGCCAAGATCAGCGCTTCCTCGCCATCTCTCACGTACACCAGCGGCAACCGATTGCCGGGGTCGAGGTCGGCTTGGTAGGTGTCGCCCTTGGTGGGGTAGTGCTCGCCCAGGTAGAAGTGCACGCCCGGGGTGGTGACCCACGGCTGGGTTGCCGACAGCTTGCGCGGGTCGATGGTGGTTGTGCGCGCCGACCGGATTGCCGAGGCGACCACTTCGGGGGCATAGCTGCGAAGCCGTTTGGACCGTTGAGCTCTGGGGAACGGCACGGGCAGCAGCGGGGCGGCCTCTTCGTTCAGCAACGCCTGTGGGCCTGCGGCGTGAATCACCGCAACCTCGGGCGAGTGCTGCAGATCGTCCAGCGCCGGGAGTTCGCAGCGAGGGTTGGGCGACGAAGTCAGGCCGGGTGGTCGGGCCCGCCAACGGGCCTCTGCCGGTGGCGTGCCCAGGGCTATCAGGGTCTGTTCTGCGACCGCTGCCGACGTGGCCAGGACCCGCTGGCGCATGCGGATCAGCTTTGCGGCCTCGCCGGCAACGCCGGTGCGCACGGCGTCGAGTCTGGTCGAAGTACCGACCTGCAGGCGGGGCGTAACCGTGTACGCGTCGAAATCGGACGAATGCCGGGTGACCATTTGGTCCTCCTCATCGGTCCTGGCGTTGCCACCGTGTCATGCGACCGGTTGGCGGACCGTCAAAGGGCCAGGTCCCTCGAGTCCTCTGGATGAAGTGTTGGTGACTGTAACGGAACCGGGCCGACGTGGCCACCCCCGCCGGGGCCCCGTCAACTGTTGGGGTCTGTCAGCGAGAATCGTCCGAAACAGCCCCAGCGTTCGCGCTCTTGCCAGACGCCTTCCGTTTCGCACCAGCCCTGGGTGTGGGGGTTCAGGCCCCAAACGGCGTGCACGTTCTCGCCGTTCGAGGTGCAGTCCTCCCACGTTTCCATCGAGATGAAGGGCGGAAAGTCGGGCCACACCGTGCTGTGTTGCTCCCAGCACCACGAGGTCGGGGGAGCGGTTGTCGTGGTGACGTCCTGTTCGCGTTGGCGAATCCAGTCGTCGTAAGCGGTCTTGGTGGCTCGGTAGTCACCAACCTCACACTCGGGATCTGTCGTGCGGTAGTAGATGCCCGTCGGGTCGACGCCGTCCATGCAGTAGATGTAGGTGGCCTCGGCGATAGTGGTGGTGGTTGGGGCCTGGGTCGTCGTGGTCGGCCTGGTTGTCGCGGTCGTAGTGGCCGAGGTGGTCGAAGTCGTAGTGGCCGATGTGGTCGTGGTCGCCGGTGCTGCTGTGGTCGAAGTGGTGACGGTGGTTGGCGTTGCTGTCGTTGGGGTCGCAGCGGTTGTCGTTGTCGGCGCTGTGTCGGGGGGAGCTGCCGTGGTGTCGGACGACCCCTGGCTGGCGGATTCGGCGGCTCCCGAGTCGGTTTTGTCCGTGGTCGTTGTGGTGGCGCGGGCCGTGGTCGTCGAAGCCGCTTGGGTGTCGGGCGGGTCCTGGGCCGACGTCGTGGATGGTGTCGCGTCTTCATCCGCGTCGGGTGACTCGCCGAGGTCGCGCGATGTCGCGGCGGTCGTAGTGTCTGCACCGGTCGTCGTCGGCAGCGTCGAGGCAGGTGCGGTCTGCTCGTCGACGCCGTCCGAATCGGCAACGACCAACTCGGCAACGTCGTCACCGTTTCTGTTGTTGTTCAGGACCAGGGTGCCTGCACCCAAAACGAGGACGAACGCCGCCGCGCCCACCACTTTTGTACGGTTCATCGGTTCCTCCGAGCCCAGATGATTTCGCGTCGGGTGTGCAGTTTCAACACCTACCTACCGGGCCCGTGTGACATCGGATTTGGTCGTGACCGTTGAACCCTGCGGAGCAGGCGAGAGAGAGCGTGGATGCGACGGAGAGCGACGGTGATCACCCTTGTCGTGATCGACCTGCTTCTCGTCGCCGTTCTGGTGGTGACCCGGCCTGACGGTCCGTCGGTGTCGGCGACCAGCGTTGGAGACACGACCATGGCGATGGCCGCATCGTCGTTCAGCACGGAAACGACCCATCCGACGGGCGCCCAGTCGCCGCCTCCGGGGAGCGAACAACCGCCGGTGGTCGAGTCGAGCGAGATCGCCGTGGTGGTCAGCCTCGTCGGCACCACAACCACGACGTCGCGCGATGGGGCAGCACCGCCGGCTTCGGCGGTCTCGACGTCCATCGTCTCGCCGACGGCAGCGGCGACACAAGAACCTTCGACGACGACCACCGCAAGCTCGACGACCTCCGTCGTGTCGTCGACCTCTGAGTCGACAACGACGTCGACCGCGGCCCCATCGACGACCACTACTGCGGTGCCCGAGTCGACATCCACCACCGTGGGGCAGACAACCTCAACCACGGCGGTCGGCCCGACTCCCAGTACGTCTTCCAGCACATCGACGTCGACCACCCCGCCGACCTCGAGCACCACGACAACAACGACCTCCAGCACAACCACGACGGCTCCGCCGGCTACGACGACTTCGACGGCCACAACGACCACGACCACGACCATCGTGGAGGTCGTCGGCTACTGCTATCGGGTTCTGCCCAATGGCCGGCTGGCGATGAATCCGGTCCGCTCGACGCCAGACGAGTGTCAGGCTGGGCACGTGTGGCTTCCTGCCAGACGTGGCTGAGCCTGCGTCACAGGCGCCCCGCTGGGTCGATGCGATTAATTCGTTTGCTCGCCCTTGGGGATGAGTCAATACTCACCGCCATGGAAACGACGCACAGAAAACTCAACGGCTTCGGGCCGATGCTGTCGTGCGTCGGGTTCCTACAGCAGTCACCAGATCGCCGGATCTGACTTCTACGTTCAGGGCTGCCCGCTGCGATGGCGGGGACTTCTTCACCTCGAAAGTGACACCACCGAGCTCCGCCGCACGGTTCTCGGGCAGTCCGTAGGAAAACAGATTCGGTAGCCGGCTCGTGATCCTGCTGCGCAGGACCGGAGTTCTTCTGGATCCCGAGGTCGCGGGTTCAAATCCCGCCTCCAGCGAATCGCTGGGGTAGCTCAGCTGGGAAGAGCACGGGGCTACGCCTGTCCGACCTGGATCTCAGGATGGCGAGCCGGCACCCAAGTCGCTGTACATCAGCGGCGGGCAGTTGCGACGAGCGGGGATACTTCTGGAGCCCAATGGCGGTTCGATTCCGCCGCCCCTTCCGGCCCGACCGGCAGGGGAGACCTCACTCACCGGGATCTCTGCCCGTTCCCTTTCCTACGAGGCCACACAACAGCCTCGCGCTACCCGAAACCCAACCCACCAGACCGTTGCGACCAAGCCCACGAAAGGAGAGACACGATGGCCAAGTTCAGCGGACGTATCAAGACCCCCATGCCCCGGGCGGCACTGACGACAATCAATCAGCGTGCTCGAACCTTCGAGGGTGGGCAGGGCTGGGTCGCCGATCCCGAGACCGAGCTGTTCTTGCTGGCCGCGACCATGATGGCCGGCGAGGGCAGCTTCTATGAGCCTGCCGAGGTGCGCGATGTGCGCTTCGTCCAGCTGGTGCATCGGTTGACGGCCACCAACCCTGCGTTCGTGGCTGGGCTTGCGGCGTATCTGCGCACCGAGCTGAAGATCCGTTCTGCGTCCATCATGCTGGCGGCCGAGTACGTCGCTGCCGGTGGCGAGGGCGGCCGTGCGGTCGTCAACTCGGTGCTGCAGCGTGGCGACGAGCCCGCCGAGATGGTGGCCTACTGGTTGGGTCGTTATGGCCGCTCGATGAAGATGGCGGTGAAGCGTGGTGTGGCAGATGCCGTGCAGCGTCTGTACACCGAGCGGGCTGCGCTGCGTTACGACGGCCAGAGCCGTGCGGTTCGTATGGCCGACGTCATCGAGTTGACGCACCCCAAGGCGCGCGACCAGCGGCAGGCTGCCTTGTATCGCTGGTTGCTCGACAGCCGTCACCATGGTGACGCCAAGGCCGACCCCGACGTGTTGCCGATGCTGGCTGCCGCCGAGGCGGTCGAGGCGGTGCCGCCCGACGAGCGTCGTGACTATCTGCGAGTGCACGGTGCCGAGGCGCTCGCCCGTGCGGGCGTCAGCTGGGAGCGTCTGTCGGGCTGGGTGCCCGGCGGCATGGACGCCGAGGCGTGGGAGGCCGTGCTGCCCTCGATGGGTGTCATGGCCCTCATCAGTAACCTGCGGAACTTCGACGAGCAGGCGATTTCGGCAGAGGCGGTAGACACCGTCATCTCCAGGATCACCGACCCCGTCGAGGTCGAGCGGGCCAGGCTGTTCCCGTACCAGGTGTGGGCGGCGTACAAGAACGCGCCGTCAGACAACTGGAAGCGGGCGCTGGGCATCACGCTCGAGCTGACCACGTCCAACGTGCCCGTGCTCGATCGCACCCTGGTGTTGATCGACATGTCGGGCTCGATGCAGGCGCCGGTTTCGGCCCGGTCGAAGGTGACCCGTGTCGAAGTTGCCGCTGTCATGGCAGCGGTGACCGCGACGAAGGGCGCCGATGTCAATGTGGCGATCTTCGGTGCGACGAACAGGGCGGTGCGCATCCGCAGGGGTGCGTCGGTCTTGGGTGTCGTGAACGATCTGGTCGCCATGATCGGCCACGTCGGGCACGCCACGTATGGCCACACCGCCATCGCCCACCAGTACAACAGGCGGCGTCACGACCGTGTCGTGATGTTCACCGACGACCAGCAGCACGACTCGGGTCGTGTCGACCTTCGCAAGGTCCCCCTGATCTACACCGTGGACCTGGGTGGCTATGCGATCAGGTCACTGCGCACCGGCGAGGCTGGTCGTTATGCGCTGGCCGGGTTCAGCGACGCCACGTTCACCTTGATGCGCACGCTCGAGGATGGACGTGACGCAGGCTGGCCGTTCTAGCCGAGGATGGCCCGGGGTGTGACGCCCCGGGCCATCTGCGCGTTGTCGGCGGGGCGAAGGACTTCGGCCGGCGAGAGCTGGCTCACCTGTTCATTCCGTCTGACGTGGTGCCGTCGAGTCGGTCTGTTTCGGCTGCGTAGTGGATGCTGGCCGCATCTGGCATTGCGTCGAGGTTCGAGTGAAGGTCGTTCCACCAGTCGTCCCGGCCGAGCCTACGAACAGCCTCAGTCACCACTTCGACCAGCGTCGTCCCGCGGTGTTCGGCGATGCGAGCGATCTCGTCGCGAAGCTCGACGGGCACTCGGAGGTTCGTGGATCGGTTTGGCACCATACGTGGACCTCATCTAAGTGCTCTAGGCATCGCCATGTCGAGCCGACGCTCCGCGGTCAGTCAAACTGAGCTACGAAGGATTTGGCTTGTCACTTCGAAGTGCTAAGAGTCTTTGCGAAGCTGGAGGCCAAAGCTGAAATGGAACGAATCGAACGAATCCGTGGATGCCTTCTCGGCGGAGCGGTTGGTGACGCCTTGGGCTCTCCCACCGAGTTCAAGCGGTGGTCTCAGATCGCTGATCAATACGGACCAGAAGGGATCGCCGACTTCGACGAGTCCTACGGGCGCGTTGGCGCAATCACCGACGACACCCAGATGACCTTGTTCACGGTCGAGGCGATCGTTCGGGCGATCGAGTCCTCCGACGGTCATCTTCCTGTCTCCAACGAAGCGCTGGCGGTCGAACTGCACCTCGCCTACCTGCGGTGGCTGACGACACAGGGGGTGAGCGGAGCGATCGACGTCGAGCTGTCGGGGCATCTGATCGAGATCAGCGGGCTTTGGTCTCGACGAGCCCCCGGCAACACGTGCCTGTCGGCTCTCCGCGAGGCGACCGTCGTAGGCACGCAGGCGGCCAACAACAGCAAGGGATGCGGTGGAGTCATGCGGACGGCGCCGATCGGATTCCTTGGTGACGGCTCGTATGAGCTGGGTTGCCTTGCGGCCGGTCTAACTCACGGCCACCCATCGGGGAAGACGTCGGCGGGAGCGCTGTCGTTCCTGATCGACGCCATCAAGGACGGCGCGTCGACCACTGACGCCGTCTCGTCAACCATCGACAGGCTCGCCAGGGATCCGGCCGCTGGAGAGGTCTTGGCCATGTTGCGAACCGCCGCGATGCTGGCGGCCTGCGAGTTCTCCGGCCCACCGACGCCGTCGGAGCTCGGTGAGGGCTGGGTGGGTGAAGAGGCTCTTGCCATCGCGGTCTGGTCGGTTGTGAGACACCGCGACGATCCAGCGCAGGCAGTTCGGGTTGCGGCCAATCATGACGGCGACACCGATAGCACTGCGTCCATCGCCGGACAGATAGTCGGAGCCGCTTACGGCACTGGGTGGCTGGACGAGTTCGACCTGCCCAACCTGGAACTCAGCGAAGAGATAGGAGCTCTGGCCTGGCGCTACGACGCCGCCCTAGGTTGATTCGTTCGGTCCGACCCGGCGGTCGATGCCCGAGGCTCGCGGTATCAGGGGCCGGGCGATCCACGGAAGCGAGAGAGTGCTTCATCGACGGCTTCTCGTATCCCGAGCCGAACGCCGTTGGCGCGCGAAGCCGCCATCACCTCGTCGAGCTTGTCTCGAAGCGCTCGTTCGTCAGCTGTGAAGACCGCGTCGAACGTTGGGTCCATCAGGTGCTCGGCTCGGGCGGAGGTTGCCGCGGCCAAGTAGTCGAGCAAGATCGCCAGACGCCTGACGGGGGTGGATGAGGCGCCGCCGACAGTCGATAAGAACTGGATGTCGCCATGCCACACCTCATGGACTAGTCGGGGCCTTTCGCTGGTCAGGACGGTTCCGAAGGGTGTCGTGTCATCACCGGCGGCCCGTGATTCGGAGAGTGTCGCCTGCACTTGGTGCACGATCCGGTGGAAATTGTCGTCCGACAGCGAGTATCCGACGAAGAGAAGGTGACGGGTCAGCAACATGGCGTGGACCAGTCCCGCCAGTGCCTGGCTCGAGTCCTCGAAGCGCAGGTAGTCGCTTCGGGACAAGACCAGTGGCCGCTTGTGATCGTCGAGCGATCCGTGGAGCTTCAACAGCCAGTGCTCCCCTGTCGCTGTTCCATCCTGCGGCAGTACCGAGGGCTTGCGGCCTGTGTCGCGCCATGCGCGCTCGAACATGGTGTCGTAGTTAGTAGTCATCGCCTCGGCGACGGGAAGCGACGCCAGAATCTGGTGCATCAGCGACAGATGTTCGGAGCCCACACTCTCTTCAATCGCCCAGCGCAGCCTCTTCTCGCCGATTCGTCCACTGAGAACCGCGCCTGCGTCCCGAGGGTCGAGGGTGTCGAGTTCGCTGATTTCAGCCTCGGTCAAACCGGCGAGGCTGCCGAGATCGAGAAGCATCTGCCTCCACGAAGGCAGCCCAGCGCCCATGCTGACCCCGGCACCGAGGAACAGCACCAGCCTCCCTGCGCGGGCCTTCGAGGCGAGTTCGTCTGCCCGTCGCATCTGTAGTTCGTCGAGTTCGGGCCAGTCCGGCATGTAGCGCCGTCGCGCCTCCTGGGCGGCCGAATAGGAGGCGTCGTCGGCAAGTACCAGAACGATGTCAGCATCGACGCTTTGCAGTTCATCGAGTAACGCATGGACGATCGCCTTGACGACCTCGCCTTTGCGATGTGACATGCCGCCTGCACCTGCCCCAACGAACGGCATGGCAACGAGCGGACGGTGGTCGCCGATTGGTCTGGTTGTCAGGCGAGAGTGGTGTTCGGCCGACTGGCGGAGGTACAGCCTCGCCGCCTCGGCATACCACCACGGCGGCTTTCGGCCTTCCCCTGTGTGCCCGGCCCAGACCGCCGGTTCGGTGTCGGATCCATCGCGAACTAAGACCACACGTCGGTCGCCGTCGGGCGGATCTACCAGGTGTCCGTCGCGCAGGGGCAGGTTCATGCGGTTCCACGGGCGAACCAGGTAGCCGGGAGAGTGGGTTGGCCCGCCTCCGCAGGGAACCAGGATGGCGTCGCATGTCAGGGCGAGAAGATCGCCACGGGTGACGAACAGGTGGCCGGCCATACCGAAATGACTACCACGACCTAGTCGCTGTCAAAGGGTCAGGCGTCGCTCGCATCGCCTCGTACGGTCGTAGCGGCTTCGCGGCGCTCTTCTCAAAACCAGCGGTAGCGATCGGAGGCCTGCGTGGCCGATAGGGAGGTGGCGATGAGTTCGTACTCGTCTGGGTGGAAGATGGCGCACGGGTAGGCGGCGAAGCGCTTCAGTACCCTCCACCAGAATCGCCATGTGATGTCGTCGTCATCGGTGCCCTGAACCCATTTGAAGGTGGCGGCCTGGGTGTCGACCTCGAAGAACATTGACGCGGTCGGGTGACTGAAAGATTGCGCCCAAGGCCATCGTCGGCCTGGTTCTTGGTGTTCGCTCACGAGCGTCCAACCGGGTTGCATCTTCTGCATGATCCCCAGGGCGTCGAGCATCCATTGGCGATCGTTCCGCGATACGTAGGTCGTGTCCCGCTCGTCGCCTCCGTTCGGGATCATTACCGGCGTGCCGTCATCCCCAGTGGTCAACGTCCAGCCATCGTCATACGCCCGCTCGACCGCGTTATGCCTCGTCTCGCCCGGCAACATTCGAATGGCCTCAATCCCGCTCCAACCCATGCCTAATCCCAAAGAACCGAGTAGCCGTGTGGATCGAGGTGAACCGAGTGCGCGCCACACGCTGGGCAGTCCCACGCCGTCGCCTCGGTTGCACCGGAGTCTGGGTGTCGGAGATCAACCAACTCGCCCCCGCAGTCGGGACAAGGATCGCCCGGCTCGCTGATCTCGACGTCGCCCAACGGCTCGAAGTCCTCGTAGCGCCTATCGACGGTGAAGATGCTCTTGCAGCCACGACACGAGACGGGCACCGCCTCGGAGGCCATCATCCCGACACCAACCAGCAGCATCCCGGACTGATAGCCGCAACTGGAGCACTCGTATGCTTCAGAGGTTCCCATGACTACCGATACCCCTTCTTGTCGGTGATCCAGCGCTCGTGCAGCGAGCTCCAGCGGAGTTCCATGTCGGGTCAGGCTCGCTGAGCCAGCGTCGCGAGGGCGGCTATGACGCCTCGTTCTCCCAACTCGGCATAGCCGTGCTGGACACCTGTTATCCGGCAGTGAGTGATCAGCGGTGTGGATAGAGCGTGCCCGATCCTCCCGTAGACGATCAGAACGATGTCGTCTTCGGGGTCGATGGCGTTCAGCCAATCGGTGTTGGCCGACTTGCTCTTCTCGGATTCGTGCCGCACTACGCGCTTTAGGCCCAATCTCGAGCAGAGGGAGTCCTCCCACGGACGTTCGATGTCGCCCACCAAACGAAGGGTGCGGTTCACAAATGTCTTTCCTATGGTCGAGATACTCCGGTCGCGCTGCATCGCCCGCCAGTCCGACAGCGCGTCGGAGTCTTCGAACACCCGCTCGATCTGATCCAGCAGGGTTGCGACAGTTCGCGACCTCTCCTCGTGCCCGAGGCACGCTCCCCGTATCGAATCGGCGAGGTCCAACGCGATGTCGGGCTGTCCAGATCGAGCTGCCACATCCAGCGCTTCGCAGATCAGCGAGAAGCCGACGCCCTCGGCATCGGTGTCGCCGGAGGTCAACAGGTCGGTCGCAATGGCAGACAGCAGCGAAGGTTGAACCGCTGGGGCAAGGTCGCGAACTCGCGGTGCCTGGTCCGCGAGAGAGGTCCAGTCGTGTCGGCTTGCCAGTACCCGGATCCACCTGTGGAGGTAGGGAGCCGTCTCGTCGGTCAGCCCGAGGTCTTCGATGAGGGTGCGCAGTGGTGCGTTCTCGATCGTTTCGGGGTCCGGCCACCGGGTCGTGATGAGCCGCCGCGCTGCCGCCATGTCGCTGTACCCACGTAGCTCGGCAGCATGCGCAGCGATTGACGCGTCGTCGATTCGACCCCATACAGCGTCGATTAGATCGGCGACGCGTTCCAGGCCGAGGTGGTTCGACCACAATTCGGGTGCGAGTTCGTGCACGACGGCGCTCGGCGAAGCTGCCAACGCGCTGATGAGCAGGCTCAGCGAAGCGTGGTCCTCGAGCGGTACTCGCCCGAATGCTGAACCGTCGATCGTCGAGCTTCCAAGGCGTGCTGACGCGGCAAGGTGCAGAAGCTCGGACCTCGGAGTCGCCTGGCTCATCTTCGCGACTGATGCGATCGTCTCTTCGAGCCTGCCGGCGTTGTAACACCGTTCCGCAAGGTTGAGTAGTAGGCGATCATCCTCTCCGCCCATAGGGATGAGGTGCTGTTGCAGGATGTCGATCCATGCATCATCTGCAAGTGCCGAAGTTCGTTCGAGGGCTGTTACCAAACGGTGAACACTTGCGGCGTCGACGGAGGAAGGCGACGAAGCGGTTGACGTAGCGACATCGGAGATTGCGTTGAGGGTGATGGCCGGTCGGCACGAGCGCATCGGCTCGGGCATGAGGTTCAGACGAAGGGTTCCGTTGCCTGATGCGAGCACCTGCAAAGGAACTCTCGCAGAGTCGTCGTTGATGGTGATCTCTCCATCAAGCTGCGCCCATCCACTCGGTGTGGATTCGATGACAATGGCCTCTGGCTTTGCTGCGGCGGCGATGTCGAGGTGGGCGAACAACCGAGTGCCTACCTGAACGGTCCCTCCTGGTTCGATCGGAAGACCTTCGACTGTTTCAACCCTGGAGAGTCGAGCGAAGCGCGAGCCGTCGAAAAAGCCGTTCCGGTCGAGGCGGCTACGCACGTCACGCCAGGCGGCCGATGCCTCGTCCCAACCGTTTGGGTTGCGGAGGCCAGGGTTTGGTTCGGAGAAGAGGAAGTAGGGCCGGGTCTTGTCTGTTTCCTTGCGGCCGGCGTCGTAGTCGGCGTCGGCGTCGGCTCTCCATTGTTCGGTGAGTCGTTCTGTGCCGAGGGTGAAGGACCCGACCCGGATGCCCAGGGTGATCTTCTCGGCCGATTCGTCAACCCGCTCGACGACAGCCCAGCGGATCGGCTCGAAGTCTCGATATGGCGAGTCGGCGAACACAATGCAAGCGCCGTCTCCGACTGCCACAGCCAGACCAGGCTGGATCCATCGTCGGTTATAGGAGATCTCGAAGTTTGCCCCGTCGGGGGCGGCCAGGATCGCCAGGTTCTGCTGGTGGTACTCGCGCACTCGAGATGACTTGACGAGGAAGAGGACTTCGCCAGTCCCGCTGCTTGTCATCCCTGTTCCCTCCGAACCAAGTGCGCTGCGCTCTACATGACCGATGGCCGTGACACACGCGAAGCCAGCCCCCCAAGGTTGTCACGTCGAGGGCATATGGGCTAGCTGACTACGATCGCCCGAGGAGGTGACGGTGGCGAAGCAGCGACTTCTAACTCCAACGAAGATCACAGCGTGGCTCGACTGCGCCCATTACCTGACGCTGTCGCGACTCGACGAGGCCGGACAACTGGACTTCGAGGCGGGTGGGTTCGGTTCGATGGCGCAAATGCTGGTCGATAAGGGCCTGGCGCACGAGAACGAATGCCTACAGCACTACCGGCAGACCAGGACCGTATTCGAGGTCCCTGACCGCCGAGAGCGAGAGACGTTCGCTGCCTGGGTTGATCATGTGTGCGATGTTCTCGCCGAAGGCCACGACGTCATCTACCAGATGCCGTTCGTTCACGACGGAATCCGGGGAGTCGCAGACTTCCTTGTACGGGTCGACTACGAAGACGGCTTCACGTATGAGCCGGTCGACGCCAAGCTCGCCCGAAGTGAAGCGAAGCCCGGGCACATACTGCAGCTCTGCTTCTACGCCGAGGCCATTGAGGCTGCAACGGGTCTGCGCCCGGAGAACCTCCACGTGTGGCTTGGCTCGGGCCAGACAGAGTCGGTTCGCGCCGACGATGTAGGCGCCTACTGGCGGCGATTGCGGCACCAGCTTCGGCGGGTCATGGACTCGGAGCAGGAAGACGAGACCACACCTGTCCCTTGCTACCACTGCGACTTCTGCGAGTACCAGGGCGTGTGCGACGCTGAGTGGCGAGCCAAAGACTCACTGGTCTACGTCTCTCGCCTGGGCTCAGCCGATCGAGCCGAGCTAGAGACGTCTGGCATAGCAACCATGGCGGAGCTCGCCGCAGGTCCAACCGTCGAGTCCATCCCGGCGGTTCGTCTCGAACGCCTGGTCGATCAGGCTTCACTCCAGGTCGAGGCACGAACGTCGGATGCTGAAGTGCCGCCCTTCCGGCCGATCGCCGCGAGCGAGGACCCCCTGTGGGGTCGCGGTCAGGAGCTGCTGCCACTACCGGACGAGGGCGACATCTTCCTCGATTTCGAGGGCCACCCGTTCTGGAAGCCGGCGACCGGTCTGATCTTCCTGTTCGGATACCTGGTGCGGCGATCTGGCACCTGGACCTTCGAGGAGATCTGGGCCCACGACGAGGCCGAGGAATCCGAGGCGGTAGCGAAGCTCATCGACTTGATCGGTGGCCGTCGTGAGGCCTACCCGGGCATGCACGTGTACCACTACAACCACACCGAACGGTCGACGCTCGAGGCGCTGACCATGAAGTACGGGGTCAGGATGCTTGAGCTTCGCAAGCTGATCGACACCGGGTGTTTCGTCGACTTGCTGCCGGTTGTAACGAACTCGTACCAGGTGGGTGTCGAGTCTTACGGGTTGAAGCACATGGAGCGTCTCGCCGGGTACGAGCGTGGCCACGAGATCGACCGTGGTGCCGGAGCCGTAGTCGAGTACGACGCCTTCACCATCGATGGTGACCCAGCGCGCCTCGAGGCGATCGCTTCGTACAACGAAGACGACGTTCGGGCAACGATGGCGTTGCGCGACTGGCTTGTCGTGCAACGAGCGACCGACATCGAATGGCGCGACGCATACCTGACCCCCGATAGCGACATTCCCGAGCTCGACGAGATGGTCAGCCGCCTGCTGGGCTTCGACGAGGACTCGCCCGAGAGACTGCTGGGCCATGTCCTCGGGTATTGGCAGCGTGAGTACCTGGCCAATCTTGCCCCAAAGCTGGTTGCTCTCGCCGGAGACTCACAAGCGGCGCTCGAACACCCGTCGGTGTTGGTCGATCTCGAGTGCCTCGGCCTGCAGCCTCGGTTTGGAAAGAACGACAGGCCGCTCACGCCAGCACTTCAGTTCACCTGGCCACCTCAAGAGCTGGACGCCCCGTATCCAGACCGGCCGCCCGAACCCCGGGTCCTCCTTGTTTCCAACGAGGGCTACAAGTTCAAAAGTGTGCACTCGTTCGACCGCGGCCAACGGTTAGTAGAGCTGCTGTGGAAAGACGACCCCGATGACCCGTTGCCCGTTCCAACTCGGATGGCCTTCTTTAACTGGGTCAGGCCGAATCCAAAGCCCGACGCCCTGAACGAGCTCGCGTCCGCTGTGCTCGACCCTGAGACTCATGGCGAGCCAAGTGAAGTGGCGATGGCGTTATTGCGCCGAGACAAGCCCCGTTTCGTGGCGGAGTGCGGTTTGACGGGCAAGGTGGTTCCCGACTCGGTTGAAGAGATGGTGGACTGGGTGCGCCATCTCGATCAGAGCTTCGTGGCTGTTCAGGGTCCCCCTGGAACCGGGAAGACCTGGCGCGGTGCGCGCATGGTGCATTCGCTGATACAGGCCGGACAGCGGGTCGGCATCACGGCGTTTAGCCACAGCGCCATCGACAACCTGCTCGCCGAGATCGTCGACGTGTTCAGCCAGGAGGACGATGTCGGTCTCAAGGCCGTGCGACGTGGCGAGGAGCCCCGCAGCGGTGGGCTGCCCGGTGTTTCGTATGCCGGCACCAACCCCGCAGCTGCGAAAGATGGCTACAACCTTGTGGCGGGCACGACATGGCTGTTCGCCAACGCCGACATGGCTGAGAACCCCGTCGACGTGCTCATCATCGATGAGGCGGGCCAGTTGTCTCTTGCTGATGCACTGGCTGCTTGCCGTTCTGCGAAGAATCTCGTTCTCTTGGGAGATCCACTCCAGCTGCCGCAGGTTTCACAGGCCTCGCATCCGGCGAGCAGCGGCTCAAGCGTTCTCGAACACGTCCTCGGAGACAACGTAACAATCCCGCCGGACAGGGGCGTGTTCCTCGCTGAGACCCGGCGGATGCATCCCAGTGTCTGCGAATTCATCTCCCACCAGATCTATGAGGGGCGCCTGTCGAGCAACTCTGAGTGCGCCCGCCAAAAGACCGCGCTTGGCACGGGCCTTCGCTGGCTTCGGGCTGACCACGAGGGGTGTTCGACTGAGAGCGAGCTTGAGGCAGAGCTGATCGCCGAGCAGATCGCCGCGTTGATCGGCACCGACTGGGTCGACTCCAAGAATGTGACTCGCCCGCTTGGTGCGGGAGACTTCATGGTGGTTGCGCCATACAACGACCAGGTTCGGTGCATTCAGAACCGCCTGAGGGCGAACTCAGCGACCCGCGATGTCGAGGCAGGCACGGTAGATCGCTTTCAAGGCCGCGAGGCCGCGGTCGTGTTCTTCAGCATGGCGTCGTCGTCCAGTGAAGACATGCCCCGGGGATACGGTTTTCTCTTCTCGCGGAACCGGCTTAACGTCGCGATTTCACGGGCTCGCTGTCTGGCGTATCTAGTGTGCTCCGAAACGCTGCTCGACAGCCGCGGCCGCTCGATCGACGACATGACATTGATCTCGACCCTGTGTTCGCTAGTTGAGTGGTGCAAACTGCCGACGGACAAACATTCGACGGAGCTGACCGCATGACAGTCGCTGACTATCGCCCGCAGTCGTCGCTTGGCTGGCTCGACTTTGATGCGGCTGCGTCGGAACGCGTCGGGACGCTATTGAGGGCACTCGACGAGCCCGGCACATTGGACCCGATAGGTCTAGGGCCTGTGCGTGATGCTCTCTCACAGATCTTGGCACCAGGGGTGTCCACGATTCAGACCCGGCTGCGGTATTTCGTCTTCCTGCCCTGGATCTTCCAGCGACTCGCGGAAGAACGCACAACGCCGGCACGCTTCGCGGCCAGGCTTCGGGACCACGAGGTAAGGCTGATCGATTGCCTTCACCATCTCGGTCCAAACCACGGAATCCAGGGCTACACCGTGCGGCACAACCTGAGCCGAATGCCCAGCGAGGCGTACTGGGGTGGACTGCGCAGCTGGGGCATCTGCCGGGTGAAGATGTCGCTCAACGAGTTTGGGCGGGCGTTCTCTGCGCTGACCCTTCGTGGACCCGAGCGCGACGACGACGGTGCAGCCATTGAGACGTCGTTTGGCTTGTGGGCACCAGTACCCGACCCACCGGACGACTTTCTCGACGCCGACATTTCGTTCGAGCTCACGGCGGACGAGGCCCGGTTCATAGGTGACCAGATTCGGCACCACCACCCAGACTCGTTGCTGGCAGTGGCGACAACGTTCGCCAGCGAGGCCGCGCTTGCCGAATACCCGTGGCAAGTTGAAGCGTCGAAGCTGCCGCCCCGAGTAGCCGAGATGGTTCGACACGCCAAGTGCGTTGCCGAGACAACCCTTGGGCCCCAGCTTCTCTACAACCTGCTTGTGGCCGAGCGAGCGAGCCAAGAGCTCGGCTGGGATACACGGGATCTGAGGGATCGACTCGCTGCAGCGCTCGATGAGTGGGTCGGCCTCATGAGTTCGGATTCGGAGTCGGTCGAGGTTTGGGCGGCCGATCGCGACAGCTTCTACAAAGCAATCGGTGGTGAGGAGGCTGTCCCCCGTTCCACCAGGGTGTTTGTCGACTCGATGATCGACGCAGCCATCGCTGACCCGGAGGGCCTGGCCGGCGACACCGCCGTCAGGAGTGCCATACGCGACCGCGAGATCAAGCTGAAAGGCAAGCGCGCTCGATTGGGTCCTCGGTCGGCCATCGAGACCTGGAACGGCGAGCCATTCGGCGGGATGCTGACGTTCAGGTGGCCCACCTGCGTGGGATACCTAGAGGACCTTGGCGCAGTGGAGGGCCTTTAGTGCTGGCCCCGACGCGCAGGCTCACTCTCATCGACGCGATGCGGCCGCCCGCTGGGATGGTCTTTGACGAGGCGATGGCGGTGACATTCACGCTCGACCTTCGGGCTCTGCTCGCCGCCCCGGCAGCGTTTGCCCTAGCCCCGCCGTCGCCAGATGCTACGGGCGACACTACGGGCGTCGAGCCGATCGAGCTACTGCATGCAGTTAGGTCGCATGCCGAGAACATCACGATCTTCAGTCAGGTGGGCGAGATTTCCCTGCCTCCGTCGCGGCGCGTGTTCGCGTTCCTCGAGTCCTCCGTCGTCCCAGTCACCGCCCCCCGTCATGGAGTCGTCCACCCAAAGGTGTGGGTTCTGCGCTACCGATCGGAAGAGGACCCGAGCGAGACGTGCTTGCGCGTCCTTTCTGGAAGCCGGAATCTCACCTTCGACACGAGCTGGGACACGATTCTGCGGCTCGACCAGTCGCTGAACGGACCTGGGGTGCCCGTCGTCGAGTTGGCGGACATGTTCGACTCTCTAGCGGCTTGCTCGCAAGGCTCCCTCGATTCACGCCACGCCGAGCGGGTGGGGTCGCTCGGGTCAGATCTTCGCAGCGCGCTCTTCGCCCTTCCCGATGGCGTCGATTCGTTGACGTTCCACGTGTTCGGGTTTGAGCCAAGGTCTCATCCGTTTCCCGAGACGCCTGACCGCTCGCTAGTGATCTCGCCCTTCGTCTCCGACGACTTCTTCCAACAGCTCAAGACGCCGCAGCTTGGGACGCTGGTCAGCCGGCCCGAATCGCTCGACGGGCTCGACCCACACTCATTCGATCGAGTCGAGGAGGTCCTGGTCTTCGACGATGGGGGCGAGATCGACCTGGCGAAGGGCGATGCGCTTGCCCCAGCTGACCCCGGACGTCCCCTTGAAGGGCTGCACGCGAAGCTTTTCGCGTTCGAGTTGGGAGAACGAGCCGCCGTCTATTGCGGGTCCGCGAATGCCACAGGCGCGGCGTTTGGCAGCAACGTCGAGGTTCTGGCGGAGCTTCAGGGATCTCGTTCTTCGCTTGGCATCGACGTTCTGCTGGGATCAGGCATTGACGAGCCGGGGATGCGGTCGCTGTTCTTGCCGTACCGGAGAAATATCGAAGAACCGGCGAACGATCCCGAGGTCGCTGGGTCGCGGGCAGATCAGGTCCGCCGCTCGCTAGCGCGGTTGGACGTCGTTGCGGCTGCCGTTCAGTCGAACGGCGGTTGGACCGTTTCATACTCGTCGAGTGATGCGGTTGCACTGCGCGAGGGCGTGGTAGCTAGCTGTTGGCCCCTGACCACGCCGGGGAACAGGAGGACGGTCGAGGATGGCAAGCCGCTTGACGAGTCGTTCGCAACCACATTGGAGGCGATCAGCGGGTTCCTCGCTTGGGAAGTCGTTGACGAGGAATCCGGTCAGGTTTCGTCTTGCGTAGTGCCGGTGCAGATAGCTGGGGTGCCAGAAGAACGCAACGCTGCACTGCTTCGGGTGTTGATCGGAAGCGCCGAACGATTCTTCCGATACCTCCTGGCGATGCTGGAGGACGACCCACTTCAATCCTCGTTCCTTGACGCAATCGAGCAACTCCACGACGGTCCTCCCGAAGCCAGGTCCCGGGAGCTACTCCCAGTGCTCGAGAAGATCTTGAGGTCGATGCGCCGCGATCCGGCACGACTCCTGGCCTTGGACCCACTCGTCCGTGCGCTAGCGGCGGATGATGCCCTTCCGGCCGGGTTTGATGCCCTGTGGTCGTCAGCTCTTCAAATCGCTCGGCAGAGAGTGGTCTCCCAATGACCAGCATGGGGAACGAGCAGTTCGCGCCGACGGTCTTGGCGTCGCTCAAGGATTTCCAGCGTGCCACAGCCAAGTGGGCTTTCGACCGGATGTTCGACGAAGCGGATCCTGCCGTGAAGTTCCTGGTGGCGGACGAGGTCGGGCTTGGAAAGACACACGTCGCCAAGGGCGTGATCGCCCAGGTCATAGACCATCTGGGCCGAACTGGTGACCGTCGACACGACATCGTGTACGTGTGTTCCAACGGAGCGATTGCCCGCCAGAACATGCGCAAACTGGTGCCTTACGGGGTCAAACCCATCGAGTCGGTCGACCGCCTGACGATGCTTCCGGCTGCCTCACTGGAGGATGGCCACGGCCGCGTGTCCGCGATAAACCTGCTGGCTATCACGCCGGGAACTTCACTGGCGTTCGGCGAGCACGCCGGCAAGTTCAAGGAACGCGCGGTTGCGTACGCGTTCCTGCGGGAGCTTTGGGGGCCGAGTGCGTTCAACGACCGGGGCCGCTGGGTCTTCTGGCACGGAGTAAGCGCCGGCAGCCCGGTCGACCGCCTGAAGAGCTACGAGCGGCGATACTCGAAGGCCGTCCGTGGTCGCGGTGCCGAACTGGCCGGGGTCCTCGCGGAGATCGACCGGTCGCGCGTCGGCGAGGGCCTCGCACCCCTCCGTGAAGTCTTCGACGAGCTCGTTGATGGGCTGCGATGGCAGCGGCAGTTTCCGAAGGAGCTCGTCCCGCTGAGGTCCGATTTCATGGCTTCGGTTCGGCGAGCGATGGCGACGGTTGGCATCAAGATGCTGCAGCCCGACTTGGTCATTCTCGACGAGTTCCAGCGTTTCAAGGACGTTCTCGACCCGACGCGTACCGACTGGTCTGCCGAACTCGCTCGGAGCCTGTTCGACTTCAGGGATCCCGATTCTGGTCGTCAGACCAGAACACTCCTGCTGTCGGCCACGCCTTACCGCATGTACACCACGCCCGATGACGTCGATGCTGACCACCACGCCGACTTCCTGTCGACCTGTGGGTTTCTCATCGGTGACGACGAAAGGGTCGGGCGGCTAACTCGACGCTTCAGAGACCTTCGCCTCGCGCTCACCGAACATGGCAGCGCCGATCTCGCCTCTAGCGCTTGTCTTGAGATTGAAGCCGAACTCCGTCGCGTTATGGCGAGGACCGAGCGATTGGCAGCAACGCCCGATCGCGACGGGATGTTGGTCGAGCGGGTAGTCGAAGCTCCGATCGCTTCAGCTGATCTTGAGGCATACATCAGGATGGGTGACCTGACTGAAGCTGTTCGCCAATCCGAACCCATCGAGTTCTGGAAGTCGAGCCCCTATCTCATCAACTTCATGGAGAACTACAAGGTCAAACAGGTCGTGGCAGAAGCCATTAGTGCGGGGCTGCTCGAGGACCCTCATCAGCTTGAACCCGGGCCCGGTCTTCTCGACTGGCGCGAAGTGGAGCGATACAGCGCGATCGATCCGCAGAACGGGCGTCTGCGATGGCTACTAGACGACTTGGACGAGCATTCAGCGTTCAAGCTCCTGTGGCTGCCACCTTCGCTGCCGTACTGGTCCTCTGGCTCGGTGTACGACTCAGACGAGGCTCGAAGGTTCACCAAGCGACTTGTCTTCTCGGGTTGGACCGTCGTCCCAAAGGTAATTTCGTCAGTTGTGAGTCATCACGCCGAGCGTGTTGCGTTCGGTCCGTCACCTCGGCAGGAGTACTCGGCGGACTACGCCACGCGCGGCGGCCGCAGACTGGTCTTCCGTCTGGCGGGCCGTGAGCCAGCCGCTATGACGACCTTCCTGTTTATATGGCCGAGCGCCACATTGGCGGCGATCGATGTTGTTCCTCCTAGTGATGCAACTCCTTCGCTCGACCAGGTGCGCTCGCGGGTACGGGAGCAACTAAGGCCGATGGTGGAATCGCTCACCGCGACAGCTCCAACTTCTGGTCCGGTCGATCAACGGTGGTACTGGGCGACGCCTCTGCTGCTGGATCTAAACAACTATCCGCGTGCGGTGGACGATTGGTTCGGGCGAATCGAGGCCTACGACGACTGGACGGGAGACACGCCACCAACGAATCTTCGACGCCACATGGACGAAGCGTGGCAACTCGTTCTGGAGGGTCCAGAGCACCTCGGACGACCGCCCGTGGACCTCGTCGAAACGATGACCACGGTGGCTCTCGGCGGTCCGGCCGTACTGGCGCTTCGTTCGATTGCGTCCGTGACAGGGATCGCTGTCGATGATCCGGTTGCTTTGGCATCTGCGGCGCGGTCGGTCTGGGGGTTCGTCAGCTTCTTCAACGCGCCCGATGTGACTGCTCTCGTTGTCGGGTCGGCGAATGCTGACGCCGTGGATGGATCGGAGGTCGGAGAGCGACAACAGCCCTATTGGCGGGCCGTGATGGACCACTGCGCATTGGGGAACCTGCAGGCGGTGCTCGACGAGCACGTGCACGTGCTCAAAGACTGGCTCGGGTACCCGTCGCTGCGTTCTTCGAGCGACCGCTCGGAAGCCGCGAAGGCGATAGCCGAGAAGATGGTTGACGCTCTCGACGTTCGCACCGCATCGTTCACAGTGGACGTTCCGCAGAGTGCCAACGGTCGGGCGAGGTTGGACGAGCATCGAATGCGCACCCGGTTCGCGGCGGCCTTCGGTAATCAGCGTTTGGAGGATGGTGGACAACAGCGCGTCGAGTCTGTAGCGACGGCGTTTAACTCTCCTTTCTGGCCCTTCGTGATGGCAACGACGTCGATAGGTCAGGAGGGCCTCGACTTTCACCTCTGGTGTCATGCAGTTGTCCACTGGAACCTGCCGTCCAACCCGGTCGATCTCGAACAGAGGGAAGGTCGAGTCCACCGCTACAAGGGGCACGCAGTCCGCAAGAACCTCGCGGCGAACGGGCCTCGGCCCGACATGTTGGGTCAAGGTGATCGGTGGGGACAGCTCTTCGATGCGGCTGCACGGGAGCGCCCGGACGATGCCAATGAGATGATGCCCTACTGGGTGTTTCCGGATGGCGATGCCAAGATCGAACGCCTGATCCCTGTGCTGCCGTTTAGCCGCGAGGCGGCCGCGCTTCCCCGGCTGAAGGCTTCGCTGGCCAACTACAGACTCGCGTTCGGCCAGCCGAGGCAGGAGGAGCTCGTCGCCTTCCTGCAGGCTCGTTTTCACGGAGACGAGTTGGCGACGCTCGCCGGGCGACTCAGGATCGACCTGTCAGCGCCGCAGCGCCCAACATGTTGCGCCGATTAATGGGGGCCTTTCTCGTCAGGGCGGCTAGCAACGCGGGCGAATTCGGACACGCGATCGAGGGTGTCGTAGGGATCGATCGTCCGAGTTCCGAAGCCTTCGAAGTCGTGGATCGCGGCGATCGTCTTCACGGCAGCATTTCGATCATCGCCGAGGCGTGGCGAGAATCTGGGGGCCTGGAAGCCTGGTCGCACCAACGACGACCTGCGCACACTACGGAGACGAGGGACCGTCAAACATCTGTCCCTTGTACACGAGAATCTCGCTGTGCTGGGGCTTGCCAAGGTCCCAGTCGCCTGACTGAAAGTACATGCCACCGGATCATCGCCCGCCACAGTGCAGCTGCGTCCTCTCTGCCGAGACCCGTCGCATGGCCAACGAGCTGAACCACTCCCCGAATCGCCGCCTGGTAACAAGGAAGTTCCGCAACCCGCGACGAGGGTGCAGGACGAGTTGCGGCGCTGGATGTGCTCCGCAGCTGTCGCTCGTCGAGCCCTGGCGGCGGTTGTAGCGCCTGGAAGGTCAGCGAAGGCGCTTTCCTGCGCCGAATGTGTCAGAGTCCTCAGGTCAGCCTGGTAGAAGCGGACCACATCCCTCCGGGTCCCGGCCCGGGGGAGCCACACCTCGCCTCCTTCTACGCATGCAGCCTCGGCGGCGGCCGCCCAAGTTCGGGCATAAGTTGCAGCGGTGGCAGCGACCCCACAAGCTCGACAAAGCGCGGAGTCGGTCGTCAACTTGCGAGGCACGGTCCACCAATCCTCGGCGGCATAGAGGCGCGTGGGCAACTTCGTCCTCCGGGCAGGGCCGGACGAGCGCCTCGAAGTTGGGGCTCGCCGACCCTCACCTCGAGGGCCGCCGCGGTGACGCTTGCGGATCCGACAAGCACAGAGCGCTCGGAAGCGAAGACCTTGGCGTGAAGGCTCTGAAGTAGACTGAGCTTCGCCTCGCGGTCTCGCAGCAAGGGCCATACCTCAAGATCACACGCCCGCATGAACCTCCATGACGTGCCACCGGCAGACGACGGTCACCTCCACTCCGGGCGAGACCTTCGCGAGGATTCGGTCGAGCTGCCGACCTTGACGAACGGGGCCATACCCAGCAGTTGGTCCCTGGCTGCTGTTGCAAGATCCAGGACAGCAGCGCCTGGATCCGCTATCGACGGAGACAAGGGCACCTGCGGAACTTTAGTGCGATCATGTCCCCCAGTCATTTCATCCTGGAGGCGACGACGCTCAGCGTTCTGCGTCTCATCCTCATGCACTGTTTCCATGCCATCAGCAGAAGCTTCAATCCGCGCCAAGCTTTCCGCAGCAGGCGCTGCGTCATGTCATCGAGGTCATTGGTCGAATCATCCGGGACCTCCTCCAAGACCTCAATGAGGTTCTCGTAGGCAGGATGGTCCCTGTTGAGGCGGATGAGGATCTCTCCTGCTCGCTGCTTGACGCTGAAGAAGCTTGAGCCCTCACCGGTGAACGTCGTGAAGAGGTACTGCTGTTCTCAATGGCATCCTCGGCAATCTGCCGTGCTTCAGCCTCGTCCAGCTCCCTCCTCCTCGACGAGCTCGCTGGTCAGCTCTTTGATGCGTGTCTCGGTGTCCAGCTTCCTCGCCTTCGTCGCTGGACCCGCCTGACCCCCCCCTGCTGCCGTTCCTTCGTCGGTAGTCGCCCGAATCTCAGCGCTGCTGCTGTCGTAGCGAGTCTTGCGAGCCCTCTTGTATTGGCACGCTGACCTTTGATCCGCTCGAAGATCTCGGAGAGACGCCGCTGAATCACACCGATGATCTCAACCCAGTGGCGCAGCCGATCGCCCTCCTCCATTCGCTTCCTTCGCGCTTCCTGCTCTGTTTGCCCATCCTCGTTCAGCAGGTCGGCGAAGTTGAGAGCCACGGTCGTAAAGTTGCGTGCGGTCTGCTTGTTATTCGTGACACCAAATACCTCGTCCAGTCCCGGCGGGAAGTCGACTCGACGCCCCACCAGCGCTCGCGGGTCATACGCAATAACCAGACTCTGGTCGAGCGCGAGCTCGTGCTCGGCCCGCATCAGCGACACACCAACATTCCGTGCAGCGTGACGGCCGTAGTCGGTGTTCCCGGCTTCTTTCCCATCGGCCCGGTTGCGCGCCGCTACGCGCAAGGCTGAAGCGAACCACGACTTCGTGGCTCTCGCCTCCCTGTCTCGACCGAGAACCGCTTCTTCCAGCGGTCGCCGTCGATCTCGAACATTGGCTCGGTGTCGAATGGCTTCGGGGTCGAGGTATTTGACATCGATAGCCAGGGTCGTTGGCAACGGCGAGTTGATCAAGGCGTTATGCGCCAAAGCGGATCACCGAACGCAACCATCCGGATTCGCGCCTGCCCGACGCGATGTAGGCGCGATACATCCGCCCAATCACAAACTCGCTTCGCTTGATGATCGTCGCACCGTTCTTCCACATGCATCGATCGAGGTCCGTCCACACAACCAGGGTTCCCGAGTCGTAAAGCCGACAGCACTCGCAGCATCCGTCCACAGCTCGGGTAAGGATCTGGCGCGGGCTCGGGTACCTCGCTCATATGGCGCTCGATTCCACATCGCGCAAGTCGATGGCGGTGTGAAGCGCGCCGAGCCAGGCCCGTCCTTCCAGCTCCAGACGTCAACCTTCGTGCACCGTGAGATCGAGGCGCTCGAAGCGCCCATGCCGAAGCGGCCAATGCCGGTCCTGTCGTCGAGCTGCGCAACGCCATTACCGAACTGCAAGCGCCATTCAGTGGATCGTATCCATTCCAGAGCCGTTGTCGAGGACAGCGACTTCCTCGATGGTCCACCTTTCCCGTTGGGCCACCTCTTTCACAGCGACTCTCCTTGCAGAGCAGCTCGACAGAGTCGGCGCCAGCTTGAAGTGAGTTGTCGATGAGCTCAGCAATTGCGTAGGCGGTGTTCTGATACCTGTTGTCTCGCATCGCCTTGACGGCGAGCGTAGCAGGCACCAAGTCGTACCGTTCGGTCATGACCACACATCCTCCCAGTTAGTGAATGCGTCTCTTGGTTGCCCAAAGCCGGGCAAGTTCATGTCGACGATCGTGACGATGACGGCCTCGGCGTTACCACCGGCACGCGTCCCTCGGATCGCGCGGCCCAACCATCTGGCTGTAGAGCACGAGAGACTGGGCAGGCCGCAATGACCGCAGCGCTCGTCCTTGGCGTGCCGAAGCCTGTCGTCAGAACTCCGTAGTTGCAGAGCACCCGACAGCCGGGCAATTCACCTTGTATCGATCGATGAGCGTCGCACGTTGCGTACGCTCGGTAGTTCCAGGGACCGCTGCCGCCCTCAAGGCCTCTGGCGTTGAGCACAGTCGAGAGTAGGCATGCTCGACTCGTGGCAGCGAAACACCAGGATCCGCTGATGGCGAGCTGCTCCACTCGGTCGATGATCAGCAGATTCCGCTTCTCGTCTGCGGCAAGATGTTCCAGCAGCGCTGGAGGAATGTCGAGGCTCTCCGTCAGTGCCTGAACCTCGTCGCTGGTCAACTCGTGGCCCTGGTGCTCGATCGCTTCGAACACCGGACGAGCTAGATATCCCCTCTTCGATAAGGTAGTCCACTGATCATTGAAACCAGCGACTCGCAGCGTCACCTTGTCGCATTGAACGCGGCGAGTTCTGCATCCTTCTCCGGATCGCTCCACGTAATGGCCCGGCGTCGCAGACAGTCCTAGCAATGGTGTGTCCAAGTGGCGTTTCTGCTAAACCGTCAAGGACGAATCGATATGCAGGTGCGAGCGCTTGGTGAGCCCTTATCATCAGCGACGATCAACGATGACCGGTCCGGGTGACGGGCCAGTACCCGGAGCATCAGCCACGCTTGGCCGTGGCAAAGGCCTTCGCCAGGCCGAGGACCACGAAGCCGTCGTGAGTCGATTCCACGTCGATCTTTCAAGGCCACCCCAATATCGAAAGACCTCTACCGGGCAGGTTTCCAAGCCCTGCCAGGCATGCTCAAACCTCGCTTGCCGCCTGCTCACACAGCTCCTCGCTGAATGCGAGCCAGACCACCAACCTCGGCTCTTGGGCGCAGCACGTCCGCGATCACGTGCATCGACGTCCGTGTCTTGCCCGCGCCTGTAGGCATGTGAAGCAAGGTCTTGTGCGGAAAGGCGCTAATGTGTTGAGGACCTCGTTGGCCGCCACTCAAGCGGTGAGGAAACAGGCCATAGACAGGCGATGTCTCTGCGATAGCGGAGCACTCTCCGATACATCCAAGGTCGCGAGAGGCCGAAGAAGTCGAACACTTCTCCTCGAATGCCTCCGGCCGTATCCGCATCGACCTGAGCATGCTCCAAGGCGACGTATCCTCGATCCGCCTAGTGCGTCGACCAGTGCTGAGGCCTCAAAGCCCTGGCAGGCTCTCCAGGAGTAGTCGCCGCTTCGCTTCGTCGCGGAGCATGACCGCCGCCGGGTACATCGAGCTAGCGAGTTCCCCAAGTGAACCAGTAGAGGTGCGCAGCGGATCAAGCGTGCGGATGAGGCGAACCGCGCTCGACCGAGGAGCTCGACGATGTCGTCGTCGTCTAGTCGAGCAAACAGATCTTCGTATCGCATAGCCATCCCGCCAGCCCGGCTTCCGACCTCAGAGGTGCCACACGTGGCATCCCACGGTGTCATCCCCCGTCGTCGTGAGTAAAGCGATGAGAACCTCCACTGTCTGCTGGGTCGCTCGCCTGCGCTCGACGCTGCGACTGTTCCAGGCTTGGCCATGTTCTCGTCGCCGCGGACTCGCAACTCGACGAGGGTCTCGCCAACGGACCTCGTGTACTGCCTGCCCTGCATCGCACGATCAGCGAGGTTCACATGACGTCCCACGCCCGCATCGCTGAGCACCTTCTGCTCGATCGCGACGGCTCGTTCAAATAGGTCCGGATGCCGCTGAGCGAGGCCAATCCACGCCGCCGTGCGCTGGAGGAGGCAGAAGTAGAAACCGGATCGCACCACTCGTAGTAGTGCGGCGAACCGACTTCCAGCGTCAGACACACCGCGACCTGTCATGTTCGATACCAGGGTTAGTGATGAGCCCGCTGCCAGCTCGTCGGCAAGCCAATTCACTCGAGGTGCGAGGATGCGTAGTCATTGGATGCTTGCAGCTGTCGCCGTCGTCCACGGGTAGTCCGCCTAGCCTCTTGCGAGCAAGGTTCCGAATCGGTGTCTCACCGCTCGAGTTCTGCCCGACCCTACAGTGCACAGATCTGGCAAGGTCGGCGTGATCGTCGTCGTAGTCAAGGGGCTTCCGCCAGAACCTCGATCAGTGGAGCGTTCGGTCGGCGTAAAAGGCGCTTGCTTGTGCTGCAGCGTGGCGCTGAGAACTCGGGCTGCGGGATCGCAGTTGTACAAGGGTCTCGATCCCGACCAAGTGTATGCCCGGCCCTGCATGGCAGTGCGTCGCTGAAGTCGGCGTCACCGTCGATGCGCCGGCCTCGAGGAGTGTCTTCTGTTCAATGGCGACGGCCTTTTCAAAGAGGCTTCGATGCTGCTCGGCGAGGCCCACCCACTCGGCCTTGCGCCAGAAGCAGAAGTAGCACCCAGACCGGGTTCTCCACTCGTAGTAGCGTCGGTAGCCCGATAGCAGCGTCCTCCAGGATCATTAGCACCCCGTCGGGTGGTCTGCGCCCGCCTCCACGAAAGGAAAGACAGCTCGGATGTTTGGCTTTCAGGAGACGTGCTCCTTCCGGTTCGATTCCTGTCGGCGCGGATGGCCACATAGGAAGTGGCCTCGTCGTCGCCGAGCCAATTCCTCAAGAGGGGCGATCTTCATCTGGCGGGTACACCAGCGGGCTTGCAGGGGATGGCAAAGTACGCCGCGGTACATCTTGAACCAGTGGTCGAAACCCCGATCAGAGTTGAGGTGGGATGCGCTTGCCGAGGACTGTCTCAAGCTTGGTTAGGTAGTCGTACGTCTCGGGCAGCTCAGCTCCTGTGTCGCAGAAGAAGTACTCGATGTCGAGTTCCGGTGAGCCCATGGCGAAGGTAGATGGCTAGAGCGACGAATCCTTGCCACCTGAGATGCCGCAGACATGCCGCATGTGCTCGAGAACTCCTACTGGTTGTCTGTGCCGGTCAGGGTTGACCATACCGCGTGTGCGTGACACGTCGTAGGGGCTGTCCGGGAGAAGCCGTTCGCCAAGCAGCGCGAGGATTGTCTTCGGCTCCGGCCGCTTGCGCGCCCTTGTCAGCCAACAGCCGGTCGATGAGAGGCTCGAGCAGCCGTCTGCGCTCGTCGGTTATATCGACTACTCGTGCCTCCTCGGCGCCATCTGAGCGGGTCACTGTCATGGAAGGCGTCGAAGCCTCTTCTCGTCCTGGAGCCCGCTCGGATCGTGCTGGATTGCTCCAGGCGCCTGGCAAACGTCTTCAAGCTCGGCAATGTTCGCCAGAACTTCTGCCTCGTTTCATCCGTCCACGAATCGGGATAGGCGGGCCCGTGACTGTCATTGCTATGTACTGGACCACTCTTCGTCGGAGGTGAATGGCTGGAGCCGTCACCAGGCCGGGCATCCGCGGTCGATGGTCCGTTTCCTTCGAGATGCTGCGCGCAGATTGACGAAGCTCAGCTCGATAGTCGTCGCTGGTAGTTCCGGTCGATGCTCGGAGATTGTCGACGACTTCTCGCGAGCAGGATTCCGCCCAGCAGCTTCTAGCCTGTTGATTGCGGAGGCCAAGGCGGAAGCGAAGCTGGTGTAGTCGACGACCGCGTCCTCGCCCGCGGGTTGGGACACTGCTGTGGCCGAGGACCGAGGGCAAGGTCTCGAAGAGCAGGACATCAGGTTCGCTGGCGCGGAAAAAGTGCCTGCGCACTGCTGCCTCAGCAGTCAGGTTGATGTTTGGCGTGCGTAGCTAGGTAGTGCGCTGGCTGTCGCTACGAGGTGCCCCACGATTGATAGTACGGTTGGCTGGCCATCTAGGGGCCGAATACCGAGAGCGTCGGCGGTGGTCTCGACGACTCGACGGCGGGGTCCAGGGTGGCTATAGTGCTTGATCTGAAAGTGGGCGGGGTTGCGCAGGAACCGCTCGAGAACATCATCGGTGAAGCGCGGGGCGTAAGTGCCGTGCTCGTAGAGGGCTACCTCATCACGATTGATGATGATCGCAGCGACGAGCACGGGAGCAACTGCGACTTTGATTCCAACCGGGGAGACGGCAGCGCATCGATTATCTGCTCGACGCCGACGCGATGCCCTCCTTAGCGAAGTCGAGCATCGACGTCAGGGTCTTCTCCAAGCTTTCGTCCAACCGGAGTTGTTCGCCGGTGCTGTAAGTTCGTACTGACCTTTGATGGACGCGGTGCATTCCTGTGGTGCCGAACACAGCGCGTCATACATAGCGCTGGGAGGGAATCCTTCGATCCCGAGTCGCTCGGTCTTTCTTTGGGCGGGTTAGTAGGGCTTGAGCAGCAGCCGCCGAGCCTTTGTTCCTTGTGAGGTCAGTTCGTGCCGATTTTCACATCTCGTTAGAACGGGTGGCGAATCCCTCGTAGGCCTTGCTCGCAAACATCCGACAGCAGCGGAAGCGACCGATTGTGGAGCCGGAAGTTCTGCCGCCGGAGTCTCGCCGCTCGACGAGCCGATACCGGGCGGCGTCCTCTCCGGCGTTGTGTCCGACGGTCTCTTCGAAGACGGATTCGAATCGGAGCATCGCTTCGGCTTCGCGCTCGCCGAGCCTGTGCTTGGCTACCCAGTCATCACCGACTAGCTCGGGATCGCCGGACACCTCCCGGATTGCTGCAAGCTCGACTGCCGCCAGTCGCAGAGCCGCGGTGTCCTCGGGCGGACCGCAATGACTGGTTTGCACACGTACCGGTTGCGACAACCGCAGGGAGTCGGTTTCCGACTACATATACGAGGAGCCCGTCCTCGTCTTCGGGTCCGGGGGCAATATCGCCATCGGAGTCCCAAGTTCGCGGTAATACGCGCAGTGTGCCGGTTTCGGGATCGAGTGCCTAGCAGCGACGACGGGTGGCATGCTTCGGGTTGCGCTGAGGAGCTCTTCCGCCGAACGTCCCGGAGAGTTGCGACGAGCGGCCGATATGGCGGACCGGATGTTCAAGTCGGATCCACGCCACAGGCGAAGCTCAATTGCGAACTCGCGGTAGGTCAGTCGGCCCGATTTCTCGAGATCGACAAGAAGCCCGTCGACCTTCGCCGCGCCTCGGTTCCGGGTCGGCCGTCTGTACACGCCCAGCTCACAACGGCCCGCGGCTCTGATCGCCCGTCCCGCCGAGACTAGGGTTCAGTAGCCCCACCGTCTTAAGAACTCGTCTGTGTGCCTCTGTGAGGTCGGTGGCATCTCGGATTGTGGTTTCGATTTCGACCATCTGGACGCCGTTTGCAGGCGCTAACCATCGTCGCAGCTGACTCGACGAAGCAGTCGTACACGCGGTCAAGCCGAACATCAGCAAGCCAGGACATCAGCCTTTCTGGTCGTTGAGCCAGGCAGGAACAGCCAGCGCGGCTCTGCAGAAGCGAGGAAGGAGAACAGTGTCCGTCTGTTTTGCCCGTAACGAGCGCATAGCTCGGGGAGAACGAGAAGCGTCGAAGGATGTAGCGGCCATGTGGCCGCTACCAGCTGCTCGTCAGCCAAGTGGCTGAGGCCGGCGTCAAGCAATTGGGAGGTTGCCTCGTCTCGCTCCACTTCCGGCATGCGGCCTCGTACGAGGGATCGTCACTATGCTCGAAGACCTGGAGCGCGATGAGGTGCTGGTCTGAGCCGGCGTGTCGACGTATGGGATGTCCTCGAACCGGCCCTGACCTTGCCCACTCTCTACGAAGCGTCTGCGACACGCTGTCGAGATACTTCTTCGAAAGCCAGATGCTGCATGGTGATCATGAGCAGCGAAGGGCGACCTGCCGCCGGCGCATGTGACCATTCGGCTAGCCTTTGCAGGAGATAGAGGTCTGCTTCGGATCGGGAATCAGCGAATGCTTCGAGGTTCTTCCCCGAACTCGTCAATGATGAGTAGAACGGGGGCGAATTCGGATAGCTGAGCGATGGCGTCGACAATGAAGCGATTGCTTGGCAATGCCCAAGTCTGATCAGCCAGCCCAGCCACGGCCTCGTCGACTCTGCATCTTGAGTTGGTTGTACTCTTCTTCCGTGTCGGTAACTGGTTCGAAGCGGAAGCTATGCCCGACTGAATGGCACGAACAGTTACCGAGATCGGCTCTCTCGATGCGGTGACGATCGCTCGGATGAATCCACGGCCGCCTATCGCGCCGCTGAGCCCGGCGAGAAGCCTTGCAGTTTCGGGGTCAGCCCCGGTCAGTATGAGCGCCGCAAGCGACTCGTCGCTCACGGGGCCCAGAAGCGAGTCAAGTGAATATGGCGAAACCCGACTTACCGGTTCCGTAGGGTCCGGTGATCGAGAAGGCGTTTGATCCGTTTCCACGCGAGCGAACGGGCGACCCTGCCGACAACAACATCAAGGGCACGTCCTGTCAGGGATGTAGCCGTCGATCGGCGGTGTTCGAGAGTCGCGCCTACATTCACAGACTCGCGAAGCGTCCTCGAGGCTGTACGAAGCTGGAGGCGAGGGCGGTCAGTGCTTTGGAGGCCTGCGTCGACTCTGTCTTGCAGCGGGGTCCACTCGATCGAGAATGTCGTCTGGTTCCGACGCGCCCAGACGTAGGCCGGTTCTAGCCCCGAACACAAACTGTCCGGGGACCGCATAAGTCTTCGTCGGCCCCATCGGCAGCAGCGAGAAGATGCGGGTCTGCGGGGCCTTGGCCGAAACCGACGCGCGAGTAGTGTGGTAAAGCAAGTACTTCTGTGGCGGCGGCAGCAGCAGATCCTTCGAAACCGATCTGGGTAACTCCAGCCGGCCTCTGCAAGCTTGACAACATCTGGATGAAGGGCGGCTGCCGTGGATAGGAGATCTGCCAGCCGGATCTGGTCAGTTGAAGACTCGTCCTGGGCTCCCCAGCCTCGGTCGCAAGCCGCGACATAATTGCTGCTGTTTTGCCGGTGGCCCTGTCCGGGCGAGAAAGTCGAGACATGCATACAAAGCGATGCTTGAAGGAAGTGTCGGTTTGCCTCCGAGCACGAACTGAAGGTACGTGTCGAGGCGTCGACGCACCGAAGGAGACCCAACTCACGGAACGGTGCGTCCACAGTGTCCTCGAAGGCTGGCGCTTGCCTTTTTCCCGGCTATTTGGCGCTTGCGTGGTTCTCAGCATGCAGGAGACGTCCTTGGCTACTGTGCCTTGTTGGACCTCCTTCCATCCCGACGTGGCTTCGAGCTGGTCCTCGACGAACGTATGAAGCTGTTCATCGGTGAACTCAATCGCGCCGAATTCGTTGAATGCCAACCACCAAACAGGTAGGTCGCACTTCGGGGCCAACAAGAGCCAGTGGAGCAACCAGAGGGAGCCAGGGTGCCTAGTGAAGGGGTCCCAGCCGCTTGCCAACAGTGGCGTGACTCGTGCCAGAGGGCTTAGAGCCGGAAACTGGGCTGGTATGGGTTCGTGAGCATGAAAGCGATTTGGTGGCGTGGCCCCAAAGCGGATCGACCGACCTGATTCTTACCGACCTGGACGCACGGTCGCATCATCGCCGAGGAACGCTCGGTCTTCGCCGGCATCGACCGCCTTCCTTGACCCAGCCCCACTGTGGTGAAGGTCTCGTGTCGCCCAAAGTGCGGCAAGCGCTCTTCAAGCCTCATCGGAGAACTACCTCCCCGACTTCGATGGGTTTGGCGTAACGGCGGCCAAGTCACGCACCCTGGCAACTGCTTTGACGATCACGGCCGTAGCTGTCTCTATATCGGCTGGCGTTGTTTCGAATCCCACCGGACAACCGGACTGTTTCGTAGGCTGCGGAGGCATCAATACCCATAGCTCGCAGCACGTGAGAGGGTTCGGGCACAGCGCTAGTGCATGCCGAGCCGGGACGTGCGATAGCAACCTCGGGCGTTCGCGATCACGGCCTCTGCATCAGCTCCGACGAACCTCACCGACAACGTGCTGGGCTGGGCAGTCCCGCTTCGTGTGATCCGAGAACACCTCGAGGGGTGCTGCGGTCACCAGGCGGTCATGCAGCAACGAGGTGAGTGCCCTGAGATGTTCAGCCCTCTCAGGAAGGGTCTCGCTTGTCCGTCGGGCAGCCTCACCGAACCCGACGATTCCCGGCACATTGAGAGTCCCTGACCTCAGCCCAAGCTTCATGGCCCCCCGGTCACGATCGTTGCGAGGCTAGTGCCACGACGAACGTAAAGGCAGCCGACTCCCTTCGGGCCTTCCAACTTGTGTGCAGAGAACGAAGCTAGGTCCACACCAAGTCATTCACGTCAACATGCATCTTGCCCAAAGCCTGGGTGGCATCGGTGTGCACGATACAGCGCCGCTTTCGCGGCCGAGTTCGGCGATCTTGGCGATGTTCTGCACGACCCCGGTTTCGTTGTTTCAGAGCATGATCGAGACAAGGCCAGCGCCCTCGAGCGCGGCGAGCCTGTCGAGGTCGATTCGCCCCTGCCCGATCGATCAGGACGACCCGGTAGCCATCCGGGTGCGCTAGCGCGGTGTCTAGGACAGCCTTGTGTTCTGTCGATGCGACCACGATTGGTCCGGGAGCGCCACGTAGCGCGATGTTCGACGCCTCGGTCGAGCCAGAGGTGAAGACGATTTCGCCAGGGCTCGCGCCGATAGCCCCTGCGATTTGTGATCTGGCACGCTTGACTGCGGCATCCGCCTGTCGGCCGGCTAGATGGCGAGGCCGGATTGGCCGGGTGGCTGCGGAACCACGGGAGCATGGCGGCGAGAACAGCCTCCGAAACGGGGGTCGTTGCGTTGTGATCGAGATACACCGATTTGATCTCAGCTTGCTCGCCGGCAAAACACAGAGGACGCCTCCTAAATGACAACGAAGACTCTAGGCGGCCCCTGGGACAACGATGGGTGATGGACCATAGTCGCCGCTCGGCGCTTGATCGGCCATGATAGGAACCGTGACGGTCGTAGAGCGCCACCGGACCGCAATCAGTCGGAGTCTTCCCCAGACCCATGAGTCAGGCCTACGAGGATGGGCTGCTCGTGGCCGAGCACTCCATATTCGACTACGGATGCGGTCGAGGTGACGACGTTCCTCGCAACCTGGACGAATCTCGGATTCAGCGTCGGCGGCTGGGATCCGGGTCACGCCCCAGACGAACCTGTGGTCTCGGCGGGATGGTGTGAACACGGGTGTCGTCAACGTCATTTATGACCCCAGAGAGCGTTAGGCACTTCGCGCTGCGGAACTTCGCTTCAAAGGTCCTAATCGTTTCGGCGCGGCTGACGTGGGACCCCGACGCCTCCGGAAAGCCGTTCGGCGACGGCCGTCTGACAGCAGCCGGAACCTTCAGAAGTTCTACACACAGGAGGAGCTGCGAGATTGATCGCCAGCATCACCGGCGAACGGCCAGTCACTGCCGCTCCGGGCGTTCCTACGTCTTTCGCGATCGCTCAGCGGCCCAGTCTCTTCTGCACGGCAGACTCGCTGCGACTCTCGGCCAAGACAAGGCATCGCCGAACTCATCTACGCCGAGAACGAGTCGGTGCTCGCCCCGGGCTAGAAGCCTGGGTCGTCGAACATCGGCGATTGCCTACGGCAAACGACCTGACCGGGTCGTCAGCCATCATCGATCAGTTCGAAGTATCAGATCAGCATTCTCGCTGATCCGGCGCGCAACGACTGCGAAGGGTCCGGACGCCGACCTCGGGGCCCGCAAGCGATCTGAGCAACGCTTTGAGGAGAACCTCGACGACCTTCAGCCTCTCATCGACTTCCTCACCGACCGGGCAGGCTCCCACGTGTAAGGGTGAAGTCCCCAACGAGGCCGCCATAGAAGCGAGTTCGGTTCCATTCGCGGAGCGTTCTCTCTCATCCGGCGAGTAACCGGTTCCAACAGGTGGCTCGAGTTCGAAGAGACAGCGGAACAACTTCCTCGTCTACGTCAAAAGCTTCAGCGCCTTCGGCGGCCGTCCGCGCTTTTAGCGGATCTGCCGACGACCCGTACGACGCAAAGGACCTGTTCGGCCTGTACGAGGCAACAAAAGAAGCCGACCGACTTCTGTACTGGATCGCAGATCTTCCCTCGACTGAACGAGGCGTGCCTCGACTCACCATTCGGCAAGCTGACACCTGAGGCGCTCTACATGTGCATGGAGTGGTCTCGAGCAGCTCTCCCGTTCTGCGCGGCTTCAGGCGCGGCGCGAGCGCTGACCGGAAACGTCGACGACACCACCATTCTCGTTGCACCGGCTGAAGCCGCAGGTGTCATTCCTCGCGTACCTGGAGTTCGACTCCGACCCGCATCCTGCGCCTTCCGGAAAGCTCGGTTGTCGCTCGGCTGCCCGAGTTGCGGGTCAGCTATCGGAACTTCAAACTCGAGAACCCGCCAATCCTTCACCGCAAAGAGACGTTCCTCCCAGAGGAGCACCCGGCGTATTCAAAGTTCGAGCGTCTCACCTCCAAGAGGAAAGGGCCGGGTTGCTGTCATCAAGCGACATCGGCCGCAGGCAGAACTGGGAGCAGGTTCTGGAGGAGGCCGGCAAGCGGCTAGCGAGCCGCTCTCGCTGCCTGATGCAAGGGCGCTGCGCGGCTCGGGTTGGGACGGCGACCTGGACGAGATGCGACAGGGTCGTACCGCATGATCCTCATCGACACTTCCGCGTGGGTCGAGTTCCTGAGGGGAACCGATTCGCCGACTTGTGTGGCCGTGGACGGCCTGCTCGGATCCGACATCGCCGTGTGCGATCCGGTGTCGATGGAGGTGCTGGCAGGGGCGCGTAACGAATCTCATCTCGCCTCGCTACGCGGCCTCATGGCCATGGCAACCGTGCTACCAACCGGCCCACTCGACTACGAACACGCAGCTGCCCTCTACCGCACCTGTCGGAGAGAGGGGCGCACGGTGAGAAAGCTCATCGACTGTCTGATCGCAGCGGTTGCCATCGAGGCGGGTGTTCCGGTCCTGCACGCAGACGCCGATTTCACGACCCTGGCAGAGCACACCGCACTGCGGGTCCACCGCGGGTCCGCTACTTAGTGCGCCTGGCACACGGGCTGTCCTGCCTGCGACCACGACTTGCGCACCGAGAGGGCAGTCGAGCCCGGCCGGGCTCAGAACAATGCGCCGGCGGTGATGACCGTTCCTGCCACCGCAAGCATCGAGGCGATGTTGGCCATGATCACCTTGGGCAGTTGCCCGTCGATCTGACCTTGGATGCCACGAATATCGCTCTTGAGTTCAGTGCGGAGGTCTTGGATGTCGCCCCTGAGTTCGGTGCGGAGGTGTTGGATGTCGCCCTTGAGTTCGGTGCGGAGGTCTTGGATCTCGATCCGCAACTCGGTCTTGGTGATCTCGATGTCGGTCTTCAGTTCGGTCCTGACCGAGTTGAGGTCTGTGCGCGTCACGAGGTCTGACCATCCGGCGGGTGGCAGGAGTTCCATCAGGACCTCGCTTGACTCGGGGCCGATGCTCTTGACGAGCGATTCGTAGAGCTGGCGTCGGTTTGCGTCGCTGATCATCGTAGTTCCTCGGACTCTTGTCGTTCGAGGGGAAGTGACGAAGCAAACTAGCCAGATGGTGGGACACCGGGCCATCCGGAGGCCCGGGCGCCGTTGATCAGGTCAGGCTTCCCAGTGGGGAACCCAGTCTCCGTCCAGCCGGAACGACAGCTGGGCGTCGTCTTCAATTCGCCTCGCAACGTGGAGCTCACCGACATCGGCGCCGTATCGCTCGGTCGCTCTGGCGAAGGTTTCGTGTGCCTTCTGCGTCATCGGTAGATCGGTGCCCACGTTCTGGGCGAGTTCGAGGGTCAGGCCTAGATCCTTCATGCACAGATCGAGGGTGAAGCTCGGGTCGTAGTGGCCCGCAAAGATCGAGGGTGCATCGTGTCGGGCGACAAAACTGTCGCCCACCGAGTCCTTGATCGCGTCCCACAACACATCGAGCTTCACGCCATTGGCCATGCCCAGAGCGAAGCCTTCGCCGATCGACGCTGCGTGAATGAACCAGAGCTGGTTCGTGACGAGCTTTGTCACGTTGCCGGTGCCGAGTGGGCCGCAGCGGATCACCCGACCCAGGTTCTCGAGGATCGGCACGCACCGGTCGAGGTCGTGGTCTGCTCCACCTGCAAACAGCGTGAGCCTGCCGTTGCGGGCTCCGTCCACGGCACCGGTGACAGGTGAGTCGACGACCGCCACACCCTCGGGGGCCGAGGCGGCCAGCTCGAGCACCAGCTCCTTGCGGTTGGTCGTGAGGTCGACCCACATGTCGCCCGGGGACAGGGCGGCGAGCACGCCGTCTTCGACCATCACGGCCTGAACGTGGTCGGGACGCGGCAGGGAGGTGAACAAGATGTCGGCCTCGCGGGCGCACGCCAGCGAGGACTCGGCCCGGTGCGCTCCCGCGCTGGTCACCGCGTCCACAGCCCCCTGGTCGATATCGAACGCATGAACCTCGTAGCCGGCGTCGGCGAGCCGTTTCGCCATTGGGGCACCCATGTTTCCGAGGCCGATGAACCCGAGCCTTGGTGTCATACGTTTCCTGCCGGTCGTTTGCCAGATGTCACAGCGCGAACCCACAGTATGTCGACCGTCAGGTCTGCGAGATGTCCAGGTGCACACGGTGGAGCACCTGGACCCGCAGACAGCTCGGCTCGGGACCGGTCAAGGGCCGAGGTGGTCGAAGTCCATCTCGTGGCGCTCGCCGAACCCGCCTCCGGTGGGGCCCAGCTCGTGGAATGCGACCAGGGTTCCGTCTACAGCAGCCGCGTCGAAACACAGGAAACCACCGCTGAGCTGCGAGTCGAGCTGAGTCGGATATGCGGTTATCGCGCCGGGGCATGCAACGGGCTCGAAGACCGCTCCCTCGAGCTCGACGCTCCAGAGCACCCTGCGGACCACGCCGGTCGGATCCTCGCGGATCACCGGTACGGCGATCAGCCCGCCCGGGTCGGCCGTTCTTTGCTCGTCCGACAGCGCCTCGACCGGAATGGTGCTGACGCGGCCCGCGCCCATCCCCGTCCAGGAAGACAAGGTGGGGATGTCGAGGCTGTCCGACCCCGTCTCGTAAGGCGTGGAGAAGAAGCCCCCGCCCCGCTCCTGGGTGGTGATCACGTCGATTCCCCACGCCTTGGAGAACAAGATGGCCCACACGCCGATTGCGGCGATGGCCAGGGCTGGCACGAGCGCGACGAACTCGACCGGCCGGAATGGTCCCCAGTCCCAACGGCCTGAGCGGCGTCTCCATTCGTATCCACCAACCAGGGCCAAGCAGACGAGTAGTCCGCCACCGGCGAACAGAGCGAACTCTGAATCGGAGATGTGCCACGAGCCGTCGCCCTCCAACCCCACGACTCTGCCCGTGATGGTCGAGGTTTCGACCTCTACCACTCCCTCGCCGGCCATCGACTCGTAGACCCCTTCGCCGACGGCGATCCAAGTCGAGCCATCCTGACGTTCACCGATGACGCTGAAGGTCGGATACGTGGTCTCCCTGCAACCTGCAGTTGTGCCGGTTCCAGGCCCTGAGCAGCGGCGGATCGTGTACGAGTCCTCGTGCCGTTCGAGCACAGCGCCCGCATCGGTCTCGGAGGGGCCATAGGCCTCGATGACGCCGACCGTCAGGAGCAGAGCGAAGAACCCGAGCACGGTCGAAATACCGAACAGGTATGCCACTCGTGCCCACCGGTTGTCGTGCCCGGGGACATCGGGAACGGCGTTTGCCTGCGTGTCGTCGACCACGTCTGCGCACACTAGAAACGCACCATTAACCGGCCCCACGGCTTGCGGGCACGTCGGTCAATCCGGCTTCAAGGGTCGTAGGATCCGCCGGTGCTCGCCAGAATCCGCCGCCCGGTTCCCCTGTATTGGGCGACCTTCCTGTTCATGGGCGTCTCGTTGGGCGCAACCGGGCCGGCCCTGACCGACCTGCGCGATCGCACCGGAAGCGACATCGGGGCCATCGGCATCCTGTTCGTTGGGCAGTCGGCCGGGTACATCGTCGGTTCGTTCGCCGGCGGCCAGCTCTATGACCGATTCCGGGGTCATCGGGTCTACGCCGGCTCGCTTGCGCTCGTATCGGCCGGCCTGATTGCGGTGCCAGTTCTGTCCTCGCTGTTGGGGCTGTTCGCAGCGTTTCTGCTGGTTGGCGTCGGTTCGGCCGTATGCGGCGTCGGCGCCAACACCTTGTTGATGTGGGAGCTGGGTAACCAGAGCAGCCGTGCGATGAACGTCATGCACCTGTGCTTCGGCATCGGCGCCCTCAGCGCACCGCTGTTCGTCGACGTCGGATTGGCGCTGGCGATGTGGCTTGCTGCTGGTGCGTGCCTCGCACTCGCCGCAGCGAGCCTGGTGATCCCCGCGCCGGTGGTTCGCCCATCGACCGGCGAGCAGTCGACCGAACAGCCTCGACTTCTGCTGGCTCTGTTGGCTTCCTTCTTCTTCGTGTACGTAGGCCTCGAGCTGGGTTTCGCCGGCTGGATTCACACCTACGCGGAAGAGATCGAACTCGGCGACACCGCCGCAACCTGGCTGACGACCACCTTCTGGATCGGGTTCACCGTCGGTCGCGCCGGATCTGCGGCACTTGCCCCCTACGTGCGGCCCAAATACGTCATGGCCGGGGCGTGCTGTGGAACCATCGCCGCGTCCGCTGCATTGACCATCGGAAACGGTGCCGCAGTAGTCATATGGGCATCTACGGCCTTGTTCGGCCTGTCGGCCGCGCCCCAGTTCCCAACGATGATGGCGTATCTCGAGCGCCGCATCCGGGTGACCGGACAAGCCACGTCCTGGTTCATCGGAGCGTCAGGATTCGGCGGATTGATCTTCCCGTGGCTGGTCGGACAGTGGTTTGCAGCGACCGGGCCCACCGCACTTCCGTGGGCCACGACCATCCTCGCCGGGGTGACAGGGGCCGCCTTCATCGTGTCGAACCGCGCCCTGGGTGGGTGAGCGGTTGGTCGAGTCCGTCAGAGGTTTTCCGGCTTTTGAGTTGTTTATCGAACATATGTTCGATACAGTCTGATCATGTCCTCGAAAGTACTGACACAAGTACGCAGCGGATCGCCACGTGCGATTTCTCGCGTGTCGGTCGATGTGTTCGCTGCGGACGATCTGATCGCCATGCAGGTGGTCGAGGTCGAGGCGATTCTGCGTGGCGTGCGGCGGGCGTTGGCTCGTCTCGGCGGCTACGAGGCCGAAGTGGTCGATGCCTTGGAGGTGCTGAAGCGCCGCGCCAGGCCCGCGCCGCCTCCGCCCGACCCCAGTCCCGAACCGCCACCCGACAAGGGTCAGGCTGCTGGGCCTGAACCTGAGCCCGAAGCACAGCCAGAGCCGGGGCCCGATCCTGGTGCCCAGCCCGATCCGGCAGTGGGTCCCAAGCCGTCGAGTCGCAGGCACGAGCAGATCCGCAAGCGGGCATCACGTATACGCGACTTCCCGCGTGCGGGGCAGGCACTCAAATCGGGGCGAATCAACATCGAGCAGTTCGACGAGCTGACGCGTTCGGGATTGGGCGTCGATGCGATAGACGCCTTGTTGCCCGAGGTCATCGCGTCCGAGTCTGCCGACGCGACCCGCCAGCTCGTCTTGGACGCCAAACGCAAGGCCGATCGCACCGACCCCAGGGTCAGATTGCTGCGCCAACAACACCTTCGCCGTTTTGCCCATGGCGTAGACGACGACGGGAACTTCTGGTTCAACCTCGTTGTCGACCCGCTGGTCGGTGAGGCGATCCTTCGGCTGTTCCACAAGGCCGAGCGGGCCCAGTGGCACAGCACAGACAAACTGAAACGACAAGACGGGCGAACGCCCGCCAACCGTGCGGCCGACGCTTTCGCGGGGCTCATCCTCAACGGCTCTCAGAACGACAAGCGACACCGCAAGGGTGATCTGCCCGACCACGGCGCCCACCTGGTGATCGACGTGCCCAACCTGATGAAGCTCCGATTGGGCGACCATCACGCCACGGCCCACACGATCAGCGGGTCACCGGTGCCCGCGGTCGAGTGGCAGAAACTCGTCGATGCCAGGGCCGAGATCTTCGCCTGGGTCTTGTCCTGTGACGGGATCGAGATGAACCTCGCCCGCAGCAGCCGACATGCCACCGAGGTCCAGAAGTTCGCGATGGCCATCCGCGATGGTGGCTGCGTCGGCCACGGATGCGATCGCGGCGCCGCCGCATGCGACGGGCATCACCTCATCGAGTGGGAACACTTCGGGCCAACCGACATCGCCTCCATGGCGCTCCAATGCCCAACGCATCACGCCAAGACCCACAAGGCCGGGGCCAAACTGACGCCCGGATCAGAACCCGGCCACTGGAAACTCATCCAACACCACACCGGCAAGACCATCGACGAGTGGGCCAACACTCTCCCGCCCTGGCGATCGAACCAACCGTTCGACGCAAACCTGAACTGAGCCATTGAACCCCACCGCCGAAAAGGCCGAGCGCCCGCACCCCTCACCAAGGCAGACTGCCGCCCATGAGTAACGACCTGGCCATCTCGGTCGAGGACCTTCAGAAATCATTCGGCGACACCCATGCCCTGAACGGGGTTGGGTTCGAGGTTCCGCGCGGCGCCATCTACGGGCTGTTGGGACCAAACGGTGCGGGCAAGACGACCACCGTCAGGATCCTCACCACGCTCCTCAACGCAGACGGCGGTTCCGCCACCATCGACGGCATCGACGTCATGGCCGACCCGCACGGCGTACGTCGTCGCATCGGCCTCACGGGCCAGTACGCGGCTGTCGAGGAACGTCTGACGGCCCGCGAGAACATGGAGTTCGTTGCCCGCCTGTTTCATATGCCTCGAAACGAGGTGAAGCAGCGATCCGTCGAGTTGCTCGAGCGCTTCGACCTCGCCGACGCCGCCGACCGAGTGGTCAAGGGTTACTCGGGCGGCATGCGTCGCCGACTCGACATAGCCATGAGCCTCATCGCCAGGCCGTCCGTGCTGTTCCTGGACGAGCCGACGACGGGACTCGATCCACGCAGCCGGCTCGCCATGTGGGACCTCATCGAAGAGCTCGAAGCCGACGGCACCACCGTCTTGCTCACCACCCAATACCTCGACGAAGCCGACCGGCTCGCCGAACGAATCATCGTCATCGATCACGGCACGGTCATAGCCAACGGAACCGCAGACCAGCTCAAAGATCAGATCGGCGGCGACCGGCTGACGGTGTCCATCGCCCGGGCCCAGAATCGCGACACGGCCCTGGCCACGCTGAGCCCTCTGTGCACAGGAAGGGTCGAGGTCGCCGCAGATGGCCTGTCGTTCTCGGCACCCATAAAGGCCGGCGACCGCGTGGTGCCCGGTGTAATTCGAGCCCTCGACGATGCGGGCATCGATGTGCTCGATGTCGAGGTCAGACGTCCGACCCTCGACGACGTGTTCCTGAGCCTCACCGGCCGACGCGCAGAGGGCGACCTCGAGGAGGCAATGTAATGACGGTCGTCGAGATGAGCCCCGTAAGTGCAGTGGTGCACGACTCGTGGGTCGAGGCCGAGCGGCACCTGCGCATCATTCCGCGCAACATCGAGCTGCTGATCTTCGCAACCATCCAGCCGATCATGTTCGTCGTTCTGTTCGTGTACGTCTTCGGCGGGTCGATCGAGGTGCCGGGTTTCGCCAACTACGACCAGTTCCTGATCCCGGGCATCTTCGCCCAGTCGGTGGTATTCGGCTCGGCCTTCACCGGTGTCGGCATCGCCGAAGACCTCAGCAAGGGCCTGGTCGACCGGCTCCGGTCGCTGCCCATGGCGCGCTCGGCAGTGCTGATCGGTCGCACGGTCAGCGACCTGGTGCGCAACTGCATCACGTTCGTCGTGATGCTGGTCGTGTCGTTCTGGCCCATCGGCTTCCGCTTCGAGGGAACACTTCTCGAAGCATTGCTGGCCACGCTGCTGCTGTTGTTCTTCAGCTACTCGCTGAGCTGGGTTCAGGCCCTGTTCGGCCTGTCGGTGGGCAGCGTCGAGGCCGCCAACTCGGCCGGCTTCATCTGGATGTTCCCGATGACGTTCGTGTCGTCGGCATTCGTCGATCCGGCCAGCATGCCCGGCTGGCTACAGCCGATAGCCGACGCCAACCCGTTCACCATCGTCACCAACGCTGCGCGGGCGCTCTACAACGGCAACCCGGTCGGCAACGACGCCATCTACTCGCTGATGTGGTCGGTGGGCATCATCGCTGTGTTCGCCACGCTGGCCATTCGCAAGTTCGAGCGCAGCACGGTCGCCTGAGCCCTGCGCTCGGGGCGGGTCGGGGCGGCGGCAGGCGAGGTCACGGCGCGGGATCGCCGCTCCACAAGAGGGTGTCGGGGTGGAACTGGCTCCATGCGAACCAGAACGCCTGGTGGGCTGCCACCGGCTCGTCGTCGTCCATCGCCGAATAGCCACCCGCGGTCGAGACGATGGCCACCGAGCCCAGGCGGGCCACTTGTGCACCCTCGGGCTGGGTGCTCGCCGCCTCATCGAGAGCCTCGACCGAGAACGCAACCGCAGTGCCGTCATCGAGCACTACTCCAACCACCGCGGCCTGCACAGGCAGACGCGGATCGGCATCGCCGATCGGAAAGATCGGCCCATCGTCGTCGCGGCCTTGCAGAGGATCGTCGGGATAGTCGCGGCCGATGCCACCGTCCTCGGCAACGATGCGGGTGTGGGGGTGAGCAGCTTTCCACTCGCCCCAGGTGGTCACCGTCACCGTGGCCTGGTCCAACACCACACCCGACTGCAGCAACGGGCCACTGACCGCCTCGCCGGTGAAGGTGTCGAAGGCCGACATGGTCAACAGATCGAACATCACCTTGTTGGACCGGCTCAACAGGCCCGAGGTTCGCAAGACGGGCGTGTCCATTCCTGCAGGAACCGAGTCGGTGTAGAACGCCTGTGCCGAGCCGCACAAGGTGCAGTAAGGGATGCCCATGCGACGGTCGCCGATGGTGATGTTGACCATCTCGTGGATCTCCATCACGTTGCGCGGGAACGCCACCGCCTCGTCACCCTGGACCACCCCGAACACGATCGAATCGTCGTCGTAATAGCCACCATCGGCAGCCGCAACCAGCGCCGGGTCGTCCAAAGACGGGATGCAGCCAGGGGCTGGACAAGGCGTCGTGGCGCCCAGGGGACGATCGTCGATGGACACGCCACCCCAAGACAGCCACCGCCAGTCGATGGTGGCATCCGCGTCGTCGAAGAAGGGCGCCCAGCGCGGCTCGACCAGGGTGAACAGCCTGCCCTTCAGGCGCCGGTAATCGGGTGGCGCAGGCGTGTCCCAGGCGATCAGCCGGTTGGTCGTCTCGTTCCAGGCCGTGAATTGGGTGACCTGACCGGCCAAGTCGGTGCCGGTCAACTCGTCGAACTCGCCGACGATGGTGTCGACGATGACCGGGTCGCCCACAAAGCGCAGCAGGTCGCTCAGCAACCATGCGTGCCGAGCGTCGGCGTTGCTCGAGAACTCGGTTACATCGGCCGTGTCGAAGCTGCCGGCGACGACCTCGTCTATCAACCGATCGAAAGCTGCCGTCGCCTCGGTCGCCGCTCGGTCGGGAGTGGAAGGAGGCGCGACCTGCGTTGTGGGTGCCGGGCTGTCGGCAGAGTCGGCATCGGTCGTGGCGTCGTCATCGGCACCAGCGCATGCCGCGCCGATCAGCGCCATGGCAAGAACTGCTGCGATCCGTCCCAGTCTCACCCTTGGGAGGCTAAGAGCCTCGAACCGGCGCCGGGGCTTCGATGTGGACAAGTTCACGAATTGTTCCGCACCGCCAGGCGACCGAGGTGAACCGCAGGGGAGTTGCGTGGCACGCTTGGCGAGTCCCGACGACTGTGCAGCGTCGCTCGGCCCAGGGGGAACAAATGGACGCCTACAAGAGCCACACCTTCGAAGAGCTGGTGGCGTTGCCCACCGTATTTCGAGACGACCTGTTCGAAGGCAAGACGGTGCTGGTCTCGGGCGCCGCTGGAGGCATCGGAATGGCCACGGCGACGTTGTTCGGGCGACTCGGCGCAACCGTTGTGACCTGTGGGCGCAACGCCGACAAGCTCGCCGACGTCGAGGCGAAACTGGCCTCTATCGGCGTCGAGTGCTGGTCGGTGCAGATGACCATCCGCGACCCTCAGCAGGTGTCCGACTTGATGGACGCTGTGTGGGAGCGACAGCGCGGCCTGGACATCCTCGTCAACAACGCCGGCGGCCAGTTCGCAGCCCAGTCGTTGGACATCAGTCCCAAGGGCTGGGCCGCCGTGGTCGAGACCAACCTGTACGGCACGTGGTACATGATGCAGGAGGCAGCCCGCAGGTGGATTGCCGACGACGGGGGACAGCACCGCCCCCTCGGCACTGTGCCCGATCGCTCGGTGGTCAACATGTCGACCCTCACCGGCAGGGGAGCGGTGGGCATTCCCCACACCAACGCCGCCCGGGCCGGACAAATCCAGCTGACCAAGAGCCTGGCGCTCGAATGGGCGCCCCACGGCATTCGCGCCAACGCCATCTCGATCGGCGTGGTCGCCAGCGAAGGGCTGGTGAACTACCCGCCCGAGGCCAAGCCCAGCTTCGACCACAACCCACAGCGCCGGCTGGGAGACGTTCACGACGTCGCCCAGGCCGCCGTTTACCTCAGCGCCCCCAGCGGCGATTTCATCACCGGGTCGGTGATCGAGGTCGCAGGCGGCGAGAACGTGTGGGGCGAGTACTGGCCGCTGGGCAAACCCGACTGGTATCTCATCGACGAGGGTTCGGGGCAGCGCGACTAGCTGAACACGAGCTTCAACAATGAGCGCTGACCTACGCCTGGGTGTACCGTGCCCACCAACTACTACCGGTGGTTGGGGGATCAGATGACCAAGGCGATTCGACTTCTGCTGGTGCTGGGGGTGCTGGCATCCGGCGTGTTCGTGTTCTCGGGCAGTGCTTCGGCGGCCGACGATTGTGCGCCGGGCACCTATTCGGCCGACGGCACGACCGACACCGGATGTATGCCGTGCCCGGCAGGCATGTTCCAGAGCGCGGCCGGCGCCACCGAGTGCACACCGTGCCCGGCAGGCACCTACCAGGATCAGATCGGCCAGGTCTCGTGCAACGACGCGATGCCTGGAAGCTTCGTGGCAGGTGAAGGGGCCGCACTGGCCGAGTTCTGCCAACCGGGAACATTCCAGGATTTGGCCGGCCAAGTCAGCTGCAACAATGCTCCAGCGGGCTATTACGTCGCCGGATTCGGCAGCATCGAAGCCACCGCCTGTGACATAGACACGTTCTCGGACTTCGAAGGCTCAGCTGCCTGCCAGCCGTGCCCGACAGGAACCTCCACCAACGGACAGATCGCCCAGACCGAGTGCACCGTCGTGCCGCCACCTCCCCCAGCCCTTCCCACCAGCAAGGACGACTGCAAGAAGGGTGGCTGGCAGACCTTTGGTGTGTTCAAGAACCAGGGTGATTGCGTCAGCTACGTAGCGACCGGCGGCAAGAACGGGCCTGCCAACAGCTGACCTGGTCGCCCCCACTCGACGTTTGTCGCCGCGACGGACAGGGCGATAGAACCTGAGAGTGCCAGAGCACTACTTCACACAGACCAGCGACGGATTCGAACCACTGCCCGAGGCCAGAGGCCCATGGGCAGCCGACATGTTGCACGGCCGGTTGCTGGGCGGTCTCGCCGCCCACGTGCTGGAACGCGACCACGGGCGGCCGCAATGGAGGGCGGCGCGGCTGACCGTTGACCTGTTTCGCCCAGCCGGGATGGAGCCGGTGCAGGTTCAGACGTCGCTGGTGCGCGAAGGCCGAAAGGTCTTGGTAGCCGACGCGGTGATGACCTGCGGCGGCCACACGGTGGGCCGAACCACCGCTGTGTTCCTGCCCGAGACACAAGAGCCGCCCGGCAACATCTGGCGACCGCAACCCAGCCAGTGGCCCGACCCAGACACTGTGCCGCCACCCGCCGACCGCCAGTCAGGACCCGACGACGAGATGGGTTGGCTGTTTCGCACGGTCGAGGGCGGTTTCTCGACCGGTCAACGCAGCCGGGTGTGGACCAAGGACACCGTCGACCTGGTCGAGGGCGTGCCCATGTCGCCTCTGGTGCGCGCCGCTGTGTCTGGCGACATCGCCTGCCCGCTGTCGAACAGCAGCGACCAGGGCCTGTACTACATCAACGCCGACTACACGATGCTGATCGGGCGCTATCCAGACGGCGACTGGGTCGGCGTCGAAGTCGACACCCAGATCGCTGCCGATGGCATATCGGTCGCCTCTGCGACGCTGGTCGATCGGTTGGGGCCCTTCGCCGCCAGTGGCGGCACGTCTATCGCCCGCCCACCACTGGTGCACGACGAGGCCCAATAGTCGGGGGCCCAACAGTCAGGCCCGGCGGTCAGGCCACTCGATACATCTCGTAGGTGAGAACCGAGGTTTCGCGATCGACGCGACCTATGGCCACGAACTGTTCGCGGTCGAGCCAGTCGTACTTCGGGTCGCCGCACTGGAAAGTAGGGGCCGAAACCGCTCTGCCTGTGGCGAAATCGATACGACCGCCGTACTCGACATAGACGTACACCTCGTCGTCGGTCTGGAGGGTGAAGCGCACATCGAGCGCCCCCCACGTGCCGTCTTCGGCGATGGTCAGCCAGTCGGCCGCCGACTTGCCGACCCGCTGGGCCTTGATGCCGTCGCCCTCCATGGTGATGTCGCCGACCTCGGCGATGTGACGCCGACCGAGCGGGCTAGTGAAGCGGAATGCATCTCCGCCCAGCTGGGCCTTGATGGTGGCCACGTGTTCGAGCTGCGGATCCGGCATCTGAATTCCCCCTGCGGTGTTGGCCGAGTCGACGAACCATACCCATCGCTCGCGGTGCCGGCCCAAACGGCAGCGGGCGATGAGCACTTGACTCTCCCTCCAGGGGAGAGTGCAGGCTTGGCCCATGACACAGATCGACCCCCTTATGCCGATTGGCATGTTCTCGCGAGCCTCGCTCGTGTCGATCAAGGCCCTGCGTTCGTATCACGAGAACGGCCTGTTGGTGCCGGCCTCCATCGACGCGGCAACCGGCTATCGCTCGTACCGGGTGAGCCAGTTGGCCGACGCCCAGATAATCAGACGGCTGCGCGACCTGGACATGCCGCTTCGAGATATCGCGGAGATCATGTCGGCTCGCGACCCGGAGGTCACCCGCAAGATCATCGCCGGCCATCAAGCCGCCATGGTCGAGCGGCTCGAACAGGTGGGGCGAATAGTCGACGAGCTCTACACCGCTGCTGCCGTTCCGACCATCGCCACTCCCGTTCACATCAGACAGCAGCCCGAGGGTCACGCCCTTGCGATAACGGGAGAGGTGATCGAGGGCGACTATGCGACGTTCCTGGGTGACGCCTTCGGGCGACTGTGGGGTGCGCTGATCGCAGAAGGTCTTGCGATGGTGGGGCCCAGCGCGGCGATGTATCCGGCCGAGGTGCGAGGGGATCGCGAGGAGGTCACTGCCTTCCTGCCGATAGGCGAGCCGGTGCAGTTGGGTCGCGCGGCCGTCGGCGCCGGGGTCACCCTGGCGTTGCTGCCCGAGGTGACGGCCGCGGTGATGACGCACGTTGGCAGCTTCGACACCATCGGCGACACCTACCGGCAGTTGGGCGCATGGGTGGCCACCAACGCCACCTCGCTGGAGGCGCCGATCAGAGAGCACTACGTCGTCAGCGTTGACGAGACAACCGGCCAGCTGTTGCCCGAGGACGAGCTGCGCACCGAGATCGTCTGGCCCATCGTGTCCGGCTCGGCCAGCCAGTGACAGACCCCAGCAACTACTCGAGAGGGAGAACCCGAATGACACTACAAACCGCCGCCATCACCTTCGACTGCGCCGATGCCTTGCGGGTAGCGAGGTTCTGGTCTGAGGCGCTGGGCAGGCCCATAGACGAAGGCCAGCCCCCCGCCAGCCAGTTCTTCGCCCGGATCGCGGGAGACCCTCAGACCGGCGCCCCCACGATGATGTTCATCGCCGTGCCCGAGGGCAAGTCGGTGAAGAACCGGGTGCATCTCGATCTCGACGCCGACGACCGCGAGGCCGAGGTACGGCGCCTGATCGAGCTGGGGGCAACGCACATCCACGACAAGGACGAGTGGGGTATCAGCTGGACGACTCTGGCCGACCCCGAGGGCAACGAGTTCTGCGTGGGTCAACACCCCCATTGAGTCGAACGAAACCGGCGGTCGGACCGGCCGACTGGTCGGGCATGGGTCTGTTCTCGAAGAAACAGCGCGAGCCCCTCGAGCATCCCGAGGTTGTGCGCAGCATCGAAGTGCCCGCCGGCGAAGCCGACGTCGTGCGGCAGCTAAACGCATACTCGGGCCTGCACTCGCCCAAACACGCCCACGAGATCGTCGTGAGGGTTGGCGAGCAGATGGGCGTGGTGCATGTCGAGCTGCCCTTGCGGATGCACCCGTGGACCTTTCACAACCTGGCGTTCTGGCTGCTCGACACACCCAACGCCCGCGACGGGCTGGTGCTGAGATCGGCCTCGGATGGCACCAACCCGGCCTATTCGCTGGTTCGTGACCCCGACATGGGCGACTGCATGTGTGGCGTCGACGCCGACGGCACGGGCTGGACAGTCCACGTTCCGGGCAACGAGGTGACCAAGGGCGAGCCGGTGCCTGCCACCGCGGCACCGCCATCGATGTCGATGCCGGCGACCTGGACCGAGGTGACGGTCTTGGTCGAAGACCCTCAACACGACCTGAACCCGCGCAACGAGGCCACGGCCAAATCGCGGTCGGGGCTGATCCCGCGCCACATGTCCTTCTGAGGTGGCGGGGCGACCTAGGGAGCGAACACCGGGCCGTCGAAGCGGTCGACGGTGGTGAAGTCCTCAACGTCGAGGCGGCGCAACTTGGTGAGCTGTTTCACCGGGTGGCCCAGCGGAACCAGCGCCGCGATTGCGTGGTGTGACGGAACGCCGAGCAGCGCCTGAACCTCTGGCTCCTTGCCCGCCAGGTAGGTGGTCAACACACCGCCGAGGCCTTCGTTGCGCGCCGCCAGCAGGATGTTCCAGACGAAGGGGTAGATCGAAGCACCGCTGATGACGCCGACGCGGTCTAGCTCCTTATCGAAGCTGGCGACCACGCTGAGATCGACCGTGACCACCAGCACGACCGGCGCGTCGACCATCTCCTCGAGTCCCGGGAATCTATGCCCTGCGGCCTCGGCCTGGGCGATATCGACCGACGTCGGGTGTATCGAGTTCCAAGGGGCTTCACCCGCCATCGCCTGGGCTACGTAGCGAGATGTCGTGGGCTTCACCAACGGCACGAAGGCTTGGCGGGTCTGTTTGTCCTTGACCACGATGACCCGCCAGCCCTGGCGATTGCCGCCGTTGGGAGCGAACCGTGCAACGTCGAGGATGCGATGAAGCTGCTGGTCGCTGACCGGTTCGTCGGTCCACTCGCGGCACGCGAACGTCGTGCGCATCACATCTTCCAGTTCCATCTTTCCCCCGTGGTGTGCGGCCCTCGGCCGCCAGGCTAGGGCAGCCGGAGCCAACTGGATTAGGTTCGCCCGTATCGCTGGCCTCAGGAGGAACCGCCGATGAGCACGCAGGACACGTCCGCCCAAGATGCGGGCAAGCCCCGCCGCGGGGGTCTCGTCGGCCACTACTTCGACCCGGCCAGCGTGGCCGACGGCGTCTACCTGGTGACCACGCAGGGCAACGGCGTGGTGATCGACACCGAAGGCGGCTTGGTCATCGTCGACGCCGGCCCGGGCGGCGGTGCTACCGACCGCATGATCGGCGACCTGCGATCCATCACCGACCGGCCGGTGCGCGCCATCGTGTACTCGCACGGTCACGTCGGCTACAACGCCGGTGTCGCACAGTGGAGAGCGCACGCCCTCGAGCGCGGCGAGCCCGAACCGGTGACCATCGGCCAACAGCGGGTCAAGCCCAGGCTCGAGCGTTATCGAACCACCGCCGACTTCCAGGTTCTGATGAACCAGTGGCAGTTTCCCCGAGGCAATCGCGAAGGCCTGCGCAAGGCGCTCGACATCGAGACCCCCCAGGTCATGTTCGAAGATGCCTACACTATCGACGATCCGGTGCGTCCGATCGAGGTGCTGGCGGCACCATCGGAGACCGACGATTCGATCGCCGTGTGGCTGCCGACCCAGCGCATTCTGTATGGCGGTCCGGCGGTGATACCCGGGTTCCCCAACATCGGCACGCCACTGCGCACCCAGAGATTCACCCAGCGCTGGATCGACACGCTCGACATGATGATCGCCCTCGAAGCCGAGATCTTGATTCCCGAGTTCGGAGACGCGGTGCGCGGCGCGGACGCTGTGCGCCAGCGCCTGAGCACCACAGCCGACGCCCTTCGCTGGTTGGTCGCAGAGGTCACCGAGCGGCTCAACAAGGGCATGACCGACGTCGAGATCATCCACGACCTGCCCGACCCTGGCCCGGTGTTCGACCATCCGCACCTGGTCGCCAACTATGGCTCGCCGCACTATGTGGTGCGCGACCTGGTGCGCGAGCAGTTCGGTTGGTGGGCGTCACGCAACCCGACCGACCTTCATCCCGCCCACCCCGACCAGGCGGCTGCGGCGGTGTTGGCCGCAGTCGACGCGGCCGCTGTTGTGGCCAAGGCGCGCGCCCATCACGACGCCGGCGAATATCAGCTGGCCCTGCACGTGGTCGACCTGGTCGCGATGGCCCCAGGCGACGACGCCGTGTTGGCCGAGGCCTGGGAACTGAAGGCCGATTGCTGCGATGCGTTGGCCCAACAGACCGAACCGTTCGTGTCTCGCAGCCTCTATCGAAACTCGGCCAAACTGCTGCGCTCGGGCCGCCGCCGGTGGTCCGAGGCGCCCGAAGGCCCAGCGGGCCCCGAGTAGTCAGCCCGGCGGGCCCCGAGTAGTCAGCCCAGCGGGCCCCGAGTAGTCAGCCCGGCGGGCCCCGAGTAGTCAGCCCAGCGGGCCCCGAGTGACAAGATGACGTTCAAAGGGGAGACACCATGACCGAATTCGATCTCAGCCAGACCGATCGCCTGCTCACGACGACCAAGCAGGTGCGCAAGCGCCTGGATCTGACCAGGCCGGTTCCCAACGACGTCCTGCTCGAGTGCATTGAGATTGCGGGTCATGCCCCCGTGGGTGGCAACGCCGAACGCAACCGCTGGATGATCGTGACCGACCCAGATCTGAAGGCGGCGATAGCCGAGTTCTACTCAGCTGTCGGTCGGCCGTATCTGGAAGCAGCAGGTGACCCGGCCAACGAGCGAATGGGTCGCGTGATCGATTCGACCGTCTATCTGATCGATCACCTGGCCGAGGTGCCCGCCCTGGTCATCCCGTTGCGCCTCGATCGTCCAGGACCCACCAACAACGGCTCGGCCGGTTTCTACGGCTCGGTGCTGCCCGGGGTGTGGAGCTTCCAGATGGCTGCCAGGTCGCGCGGGCTGGGCTCTTGCTGGACGACCTTCCACCTGGGTTACGAGCGCGAGATCTCAGAGCTGTTGGGCATTCCCGAGTCGGTCACCCAGGTGGCGCTGCTGCCAGTTGCCTACTACACCGGCGACACCTTTCACCCGGCACCGCGGCGCGACGTGGGCGAGATCACGTTCCTCAACCAGTGGAAGAACCCGGTCAGCTAGTCGGGCCGGCTATCTAGATAGGCCTATTCGCTGCGACGCGGCAGCGCGGCCCGCAGCTGGCCGAACGCAGCCGCACCGTCGGCCGATCTGGTCCACGAGATGTAGTCAGACCTGCCGCGCTGGCGAAAGAACTGATTCGAGAAGATCTCGGCCCAACGGGTGACCGGCATCAGGCTGGCGGACATGGCCTCGTCGAAGCCGGGCCAGCGGCGTGCGTGCTCTTCCGACCGGAAGAGATTCATGTTCGCTCACCTGAACGGCCGGCTGGCCGCATCACCTCCTACTTCAGCCGTTGTGTAGCCGACCGTCTCGGCAGGGTCGACGGTTATGTCGTCGTCGCACATCTCGATCGTGATCGGTTCGCCGCAGCACAGGCAGGGTGCCTCGATGCGAACGGTCTTTCCCGGCACTAGCCATCTGATGGCGGTTGCCTCGAAACCACATTGGGCATACCAGCCCGGCTTGCCGTCGATCGAAACCCGGTATTGGGTCGGTTGCAGGTTGAACGGTGGAAACGACGCCAACAGGTCTGTGCCCGGATGAACCCAGCCGGGCGTGATCGCCACCAACTCGTGGACCAGTTGGCGTGCCGTCTCTAGCTCGATGCCGAGCTCGGCAGCGAGTTCGGTGAAGTGGTGAGCGGTGCCGGTCTCGACGATGCGCGCCATGACGGCTGCGTATCCCCGATCGAGCAGTTCCAGATCGGCCATGATGCCCCCTTGTCACCTGCGAACCTAGCGTCGCGGCGGCGGCTGGGGCCAGTGCTACTGGCGATACATGGCGATGCGGTCTTCGGCGCCGCCGTCGAAACTGATGGGACCGTTGGTGCGCAGCACGGCGCGGTGGAGGCGCCCCGTGAACGTGAACGGCGACTGATACTGCGACCAGACGGGGGTGCCGGCATCGCTGCCCACTTCGAGGCCCTCACCGACCGAATAGATGATGGGGTTGGTGCGCTCGACACTTCCCTGGCCGGCCATGTGGCCGTCTAGCCACAACGTGACCTCGCCGGCGAACGGCTGGGTCTTCTCGAACGACATGATCGCTGTGTGTCGGCCCGGAGGTATCGGTTCGACCGAGCGTACGACGAAGGTGTCGCGGCCCAGGTAGTTGCTGACGTAGACCAGATGACCGTCGGAGACGCACAGCGTGTAGCCGCCTTGCAGGCCCCCGTTCGACATCAGCACACCCTCGACACCGGGGGCGAACTCGAAGTCGACCTCGATGTTGTGCGAGCGGTTGATGATGTTGGGCGACACCGACCTGACCAGGCGGATCGGGCCCGAGAACACGTACTCGTCGCGGCGCTCGACCACCCTGGGGCGAGGCTCGGACGCCCGCTCGAGGGCCCGGTCGTCCAGCGGATAGACGTTGTAGCGAAGCGCGTCTTCGTGCCACAACTGCTGCAGCTCCAGAAGCTTCTCGGGGTGCTGCGTCGCCAGATCGTGGGCTTCGGAGAAGTCTTCTGCCAGGTGATACAGCTCCCAGACATCTTCTTCGAAGCGGCCCTCCCGCACCTCGAGGCCGGGAATGCGAGGCGCCGCCGCCTTGCCAGGGTGCATCGTCACCGCCTTCCATCCGTCGGCCCAGATCGCCCGGTGGGCGAACATCTCGAAATACTGGCGTTGCTTTCGGCTGGGGGCGCCTGCGTCGCCGAACGAGTAGGCCATCGAAACGCCCTCGAGGGGGCGCTGGTCGACCCCGTCGACGGTGTCGGGCAACTGCACGCCGGTCAGCTCGTAGATGGTGCTGGCGATGTCGACTACGTGGTGGAACTGGTCTCGAACCTCGCCCACCTTGCCGATTCCGGCAGGCCACGACACGATGAGAGGGTCGCGGGTGCCGCCCTCGTGGACGAAGCCCTTGTACCACTTCTGGGGGGTCGAACCGGCGTAGGCCCAGCCGTGGGCATAGTGCGGGTAGGTCGTGGGGCCGCCCCAATCGTCGAGTCGTTCGACCATGTCGTCGATCGATTCGGTGCGGCCGTTGAAGTAGGTGATCTCGGATACCAGGCCGTGCTGGCCGCCCTCGGCCGAGGCTCCGTTGTCGCTCATCAACATCACGATGGTGTTGTCGAAGCATCCGTCGTGCTGGAGGAACTCCAACAGCCGCCCGATCTCTCGATCGGTGTGCTCGACGAAGGCCGCGTAGACCTCCATCTGCCGGCAATACACGCGGCGCTCGGTGTCGGAGAGCTCGCTCCAGGCCCGCACGCCCTGGTTGCGCGGTGGCAGGTCGGTTCCCTCAGGCACCACTCCCAAGTCGATCTGGGCGGCGAGCGTCTGTTCGCGGATGACATCCCAGCCGTCGTCGAACACGCCTGCGTACGACTCGATGAGGTCTCGCGGTGCATGGTGCGGAGAGTGCGGGGCGCCCGTGGCGAAATGCAGGAAGAACGGCCTGGTGCTATCGATGGTGCGGTGCTCACCTATCCACCTGATCGCCCGGTCGGCCAGGTCGGCGGTGAGGTGATAACCCGGCGTGGGCGGAGGGTCGACACGGTGGTTGTCTTCCCACAGGTCGGGGTGCCATTGATCGGTCTCACCCGACAAGAAGCCGTAGTAACGGTCGAATCCCTGGCCCAGCGGCCACCGGTCGAAGGGGCCCGTGGGTCCGTTGTGTTCGTCTGGCGTCAGGTGCCACTTGCCCACGCAGTAGGTGGACCAGCCGTTGGCGCCCAACACCTTCGGCAGCATCGCCGAGTCCTTGGGGATGCGGGCGTGATAGCCGGGAAACGCGGTTGCGCGCTCGACGATGGTGCCGAGCCCGACACTGTGGTGGTTTCGGCCGGTCAGCAGAGCGGCCCGGGTCGGCGAGCACAATGCGGTGGTGTGGAAGTTGCGATAGCGCAGACCCCCGGCAGCCAGCCGGTCGATGTTGGGGGTGCGAATGCGGCCGCCGAGGCCGCCGTAACACCCCAGCTGGGCATACCCCAGATCGTCCAGCACGATGAACACGATGTTCGGGGCACCTTCTGGGGCTTGTTCCGGCACTGGCCAGGAGCCGCTGGACCCGTCGAGGCTCTGTGCGGCAACCCCAGGAAAGGGAGATCCATCGGGGTGGGTGTTCAGGTGGGCGTGACTGACCATGGCCAGACCGTATTGGATGGCGTCGGCATGCACCCAAGGCGGCAACCCGATGCCGCGCGGACCTTTGCCCCTTGCCGAGCTGTCGGCGCCGCTGGATCGTGAGAGACAGAGAGCGTGCTTTGGAGGAGGTACTCCGATGATGACGCAAGAGTTGGTGCGCTCGACCAGCGAACGATTGTTGGCCCAGTTGGAGCTGATTGCATCCAGACTCGACAGGCTGGCCGACACGACCATGGGGCTTGCCGCCGATAGTCAGGAGGTCTTCCGCGAGCGCATGTGGTTCATGACGCGCCGCTGTGAAGAACTTTCCGATGCTGTCGAACACGGACATGACGAGGCGCCCGGCACCGCCGGAGCCATCGACGACCTGAGCTCTGCGGTCGACACCCTCGAAGCCGACATAGGTGCGGTGCGCGAGGAAGAGGCCGTCGGCTATCGGGCGGCCGTCGACAGGCAGCTGCGCGCCTGGAAGGCTCGTGTCGAGAGCCTGCGCCTGCAGGAGGCGTTGGCCGGTATGGAGATCCGCGACGAGCTGGGCCCGCTGGGTGATCAGGTGAGCGATCTCAGGCACGCCGTGCTGGTCGATCTGCGCAACGTCGCAGACGACGCCAAGGATGCAGTCGGCGATGTCCGTGGAACGGTCGAGACCCTGTTGTCCGAAGTGCGCAAGGCCGTAGAGGACGCTGCGGCGTCGTTGACCAAACGCGATAGCTGAACGCCAGGCGCACGTCGCGGTGCATGGATGACGAATAGGTGGTTTCGAGGGGCCAGACTGGCCGCATGCAGCGAGAACCCGACGACCAGACGTTCTGGGACGACATCGAAGGCTATTGCGGTCAGCTGAGCTACCGGCCCGGCGAGACGGCCCAGATCCATGTGTCGACCAAGGCCGATACCTACGATGTCGTCGTCGAGCGGTGGGGGGCCAGCAGAGTCGAGGTGAGGCGCCGCGAGGGCGTGTCGGGGCAGTTCCACCAACCGCCGGACGACGCCGATTCGATGGGTTGCCGGTGGCCGGTTGGTGTCGAGGTGCCTGTCGGTTCGGACTGGGCATCGGGTTTCTACCTGGTGACCCTGCGGGCCCACGGCGCTCCCGCGGGCCGCAACGTGGGTCACGCCGGTTTCGTGGTTCGCGCCGAGACCGGGCGCCGTGCCGAAACACTGCTGATACTGGCCACCAACACGTGGAACGCCTACAACACCTGGGGTGGCAGGAGCCTGTACACGGGCGGCAACCAGGTGTCGTTCCGGCGGCCTTTCGGACGCGGCATGTTGTGTAGGCCCCAGGTCGACCGCACAGATCGCAAGGCCCGGCCGGTGCGGTTCCGTGAACAGCCCGATGCCGGTGGGCACATCTTCCAGGAGTATCGAACCAGCAACGGCTACCCGTCGGCCATAGGTTCGGCGGGCTGGTTCACCCACGAACGGCGGTTTGTGGAGTGGGCCGAGTCGGAGGGGTTCGAGTTCGACATGGCGGTGTCGTCCGACCTCGAGACCGTCGCCGACTTGCTCGACGGCTATCGGCTGGTGTTGTCGGTCGGCCACGACGAGTACTGGTCGGCCAAGGGACGCGACGCAATCGATGCCCACATCGCTGCGGGAGGCAACTTCGCGAGCTTCTCCGGCAACACCATGTTCTGGCAGGTCAGGCTGACCGATCAGGCCGATCACATGATCTGCCACAAGTACACGGCTCCTGACACAGACCCCGTCGTCGCCGACGGTGACCCGACCGCCATGAGCGGCATGTGGTGCGACCCGCTGGTTGGCCGCCCCGAGTGGACGACCTTGGGCGCCGGCTCGGCCTATGGCCTGTATCACCGCTTCGGAGACGCCACACCCAGGGGGGTGGGTGGTTTCGAGATCGTCGACCCCGACCACTGGATGTTGACCGGCACCGGCCTGCGCTATGGCGATGTGTTGGGCCGAGACGACGGGGTGGTCGGCTACGAGACACTTGGCTGCCCGCTCCAGTTCGACGAGACCAACCGGCTGGTGGCGCGCGTCGACAGCGGCTGGCCGGCCGAGATCGAGATAGTGGGATTCACCCTGTCATCGAACCTGGCGGTGGGTGAGTATCCGGCATCTGTGGCCGCGCTGAGCGATCAGGGCGACCTCGAGTTCATCTGCCGCAGGCTCGAGGGTGAAGCATCGGAGGAGGCCATGGCCAAGTGGCGCCGCGGCAACGCTGTGATGCTCGCGTGCCGACCCGCCGGACTATCCGGTGGTCAGGTGGCGACCGTGGGATCGACCGATTGGGTGTTCGGTCTGGCCGAAGACGCAATCGTCGCTCGCGTCACGGCCAACATCGTCGACTACCTGGCGACCTAGCCGCCGCCCAGGGCAGGTCAGCCGCGGGGCTGGTCGGCGACCGATATGTCGAACGAGCCGGTCTGGAGATCGAGCGTGAGGACGCTGTCGTATACGTCGCCGTTACTGGGGTCGGTCAGCGCGCAGTCGAGTTCACCCGAGTCTGGGACGATGGTCGGGCCATCGCCGCAGTCGTAGTTCTCGGCGGGCAGGTCGGCTCCCACCTGTTCACCGAGAAGCCGTGCGGCGTCGGCCTCCAGCAACGACAGGTTGTCTGGTGAAACGACATTGGTGCTGACCAGATTCACCATCTCTTCGGCCTCGTCGATGGTGGCTTCGAAGTGGACGACGCGACCGTCGGCGGCCAGGCCTTGGCACTCGAACACCGCGCCGTCTTCGGGGTCTTCCAGTTCGGGGCACTCGCCGGTCAGCTCGACTCCGATCTGGTCTGACAGCTCGCCTTCGATCAGCTCGACAGCGACGTCTTCTGGGCTCTTGCCCCCGATCGAGAAGTCGACAGAGCCAGAGCAGGCGGCTCCGGCCGATGCGAGAAGGGCGACGATAGGAAGGATTTGTCGGGTCTTCATTGGTCGAGAATCCTAGTTTCGGCTTTGTTGATGGTCATGGGTTCGGTTGGTTGGCGATGTCTGCGCTGAAGTTGCCGGTCGCCAGATCGATGGCGACCACGACGGCGAATTCGTCTGCGGTGGCCGGGTCTGTGTAGGTGCATTCGACGTCACCTTGGTCGGGGACGATCACCGATTCGGCGCAGGCGAAGTCGTCGGCGGTGTCGCCGTCTCGCAGACCGGCGAGTGCCTCCTCGATCACTGCTCCGGCGATGATGTTCCTGGGATCAGCGGTTACGTCGTCGGCTGCGACGTTCACGTCGAATCGCACCACCTCACCGGTATCGGTGGTGCCGGTGCAGTCGATCACGCTGCCCGGCTCGATGCGCTGTGAGGGGTCGATCCCCGGGCATTCGGCGGCGAGCCTCGCGCCGAGCAACTCGGCCCAGTCGCCCTCGATCAGGGCTATTGCCGCCTCGACAGGCGACGCAGCGAGTTCGGCCTCGCGGGGGTCGGGTCGATAGCTGGGTTCGAAGCTGTCGGCTCTGAAATCGAGGGTCAAGACGACGTCGATCACATCACCTGTTGCAGGATCGGTCACCGCGCACACGAACTCGTTGTTGGGCGGAAGCATCACGGTGGCGTCGATACTGCAGTCGACCGGAGACTCCGCGGCCGAGATCGCCAGGTCGCGAACGACTGCAGAACCTGCGGCCTCTTGCAGAGTCTCGGCGGTTCCTGGTGTGACGAAGTTGAGCGGGTAGACCTCGATGACGCCGTCCTCGGCCCTCACCGCGTAGAACCGGAAGTCCTCGCCCGCGTCGTCGGTAGCCGAACAGTCGAATGTCTCGCCTACCGCTATCTCGCCGGGGTCATCGCAAGTGGCTTCAAGTGAGGCACCAATTTCGTCGGACCACTTCTCGTCGATGGTCGCCTCGGCTATCTCGGCCGGCGTCTGGGAACCACCGATGCTCACCGAACAAGAGCCGAGCGTTGCGAGCAACGCCATGGCGATGGCCGTCTTGTAGAGCATGGGTGGCAACCTACTGCGGGCGCGTTAATGGCCCATTAACGGCACGGCGCAGCGATGCTCAGAACAGGCGCAGGTGATCAGACTCGATGCCCCTGAGGGCGTCGTAGTCGAGGGTCACACAAACGATGCCCCTGGACTCGGCCAGCACCCTGGCTTGGGGCTTGATCTCCTGAGCGGCGAACACACCACGCACCGGCTTGAGTGTGCCGTCGCGGTCGAGGCGTTCCAGATACCTGGTCAGCTGCTCGACCCCATCTATCTCGCCCCGGCGTTTGACCTCGACCGCTACCGCGGCGCCAGCGTCGTCGCGGCACAACAGGTCGACCGGGCCGATGTCGGTGGGGTACTCGCGGCGCACCAGCTTCCAGCCGGCGCCCAGCACCTCTACATCGCGGGCCAACAGTTCTTGAAGGTGGGCTTCGACGCCGTCCTTTTGAAGGCCGGGGTCGACTCCGAGTTCGTGCTGCGAATCTGCGAGAACCTCGTGGATGGTGATGCGCAGCGTCTCGCCCTTGGGGCTGGTGACCGTCCAGCCCTCGTCGTCGGTGACCAGGCGGTTAGGGGCGTTCATCCAGTTGAGCGGCTTGTAGGCGCCGCCGTCGGCGTGCACGGCGACACACCCGTCGGCTTTCACCATCAGCAGGCGTACCGCCTCGGGCAGGTGGGCCTGAAGGCGACCGTCGTAGTCGACCGTGCAGCGGGCAATGACCAGGCGCATTCGTTCGAAACTAGCGGACCGCGTTCCCGGTGCCAGGCACCCGCGCCCGGCACCCGAAACGTCGGAATCAGTCGGGCGTGTAGTCGGTGCTGAACCAGCGCTCGGGGCGCATCGAATAGATGGTGCCGCCGCCGGCGTTGGCATCGGCGTACTGACGCCCCATCTCGGTGCCCAGGTAACGCGTAGCCATGGCCAGGGTGTCGTCGTAGGTGCCCTCGCGCTCTGACACGACTGGACCCTCGGCCATCACGTACTTGTACGGCAGTGCCTCTTGCTGGGCACATATCGAGAACCGGCCCGCCGCCGCGATGGCGCGGCCCTTGCGGCTCGATGCCGACATGATCACCGCCACCTCGCCACCCGGCTCATAGGAGTACCAAACGGGCACGGCCAAGGGCCCCCTGTCGCCGCTGGGGTCGTCGATTGCGATGACCCCCACGTGCATCTCGGCAAGAAACGCCTGGCGTTCGGTTTCGTTCATCGGCCCCATCAGCGGCCCCCCATTCTCTTGATGATGATTTCGCGTCGGGCCCGTAGCTCGGCCCACGTCATTGATTCGACCTCGGACTCGACGCCCATGGACGCCTTGACCCCGGTCATGTCGATCATGTTCGGGTCGACGGCGATGCCGCTGTCGACCGCCAGCTTGGCGCCGTGACGCATGGCGAAGTGCATGGCGATCGACTGGATCTCGGCGATCAGGTCGATGTCGGGGGCCAGCCGTCCGATCATCGAAGACAGGAAGATCATGTTCTTGGTGAACAACATGAGCTCCTTGGGCAGTCGCGCACCATAACCCAGCAGGGCCTTGACCACCCGCTGCACCTCGTGAAGCAGTTCCTCCTGCGACAGCTTGGTGGGGTCGACGGGCGGCTTGTCGAGACCCAGGTCGGCGATGACCGCATCGATGTCGGTGTCTGGGGGCAGGGCTCCGAGGTCGCGCATTGCCTCCATCTGCACCCTCGGATCGTTCGACGTGGCGCCCATCATCAGCCGCAGGAATGCCCGGCGCTTGAACTCGTTCATCCGGCCCGTGATGCCGTAGTCGAGCAGGGCGACCTTGCCGTCGGGCTGGACGAATAGGTTGCCGCCGTGGAAGTCGCCGTGAAACACGCCGTACAAGGTGGCGCTCTCGAGGAAGGCGATCATCACGTTGCGCACGACCTCGTGGGTGTCGACGCCGGCGTCGGTGATGCCGGCGACGTCGTCGAAGGCAAAGCCCTGGACCTTTTCCATCACCAGCATGCGGGGACTGACCAGCTCTGGATGAGGACGCGGCACCACCCAATCGGTCTGGTCGAGCTGGCGAAGCGTTGACGCGATGTCCAGCAGGTTCTGGGCCTCGAGGCGGAAGTCGAGCTCTTCGGTGATGGTCTCTGCGAACAGCTCGACCAGGGCGGGCGGGTTGGCCAGTGCCGACACAGGGATGCGCCCGATGAGGAACGGGGCCAGCCAGGCCAGGGTGCGCAGGTCTTTGCCCACCAGTTCGCCCACCGTGCTGCGCTGGACCTTAACCACGACCTCTTCGCCGGTTCGCAGGCGGGCCTCGTGAACCTGGGCGATCGACGCCGCGGCCAAGGCGGTGGGTGAGATCCAGTCGAACACGTGCTCGGGAGGCCGGCCGAGCTCGCGTTCGAGTGTTGCCCTGACCACGTCGAATGGCTCGGGCTTGACCTGGTCGCGGCACTTCTTCAGCTCCTCGACCAGTTCGTCGGGGAACACGCCTTCGCCGGCCGAGATGATCTGGGCCAGCTTTATGTAGGTGGGGCCGAGGTGTTCGGCCGAGACACGCAGGCGGTGGCTGAGGTCGGTGCGCGACGCTGAACCGCCCTGGCGCCGGGCGCCCATTCGCCACCGCAGGATGGCCCAACCGAAACGTCCGCCGGTCTCGATGAGGCGCCCCAGCGGCGGAAACTTGCGGGCCTGCACCAGCTTGGGGACCGTCAGGCGGGTGCGCTCACGCACCTCGTCGAGCCCCTGGCGCCACGGCATCTGCTGGGGGTCGACCAACCACGGCGGGGACGAACTGAACGTTCCGAAGGACAGATCGGCGGGGGAGTCCGAAGTGATTGTCACCCTTGCCAGTCTCGCAGCAAGATCCCGGAATGCGACCGCCGGATCACGGTCCCTCGACCTTGTGCAGCCGATCGCGGATCGCTGCGGCGGAGGTTGTGTCGCCGAGTGATTGATACGCGTCGGCGAGCACCAGGTGCGTCGGTCGGCTCCACGGATCGACCGCCAGGGCGCGACGAGCCAAATCGGCCGCGCTGCCGGGGTCACCCACAGCCACCGAGAGCTCGGCGGCCCGGCAACATGCACGCACGAAGCGGCTGCGCAGATGGATTCGTTCGAGATCGAGCCAGTGGTGGTCGAGGTCGTCGGCCAGGTCGCCTTGCCAGAGGCGGGTGGCTGACACCAGCAGCGGCAGGGCTTGGAGTGGGCGTCCGGCGCGCTCAGCCGAATCGGCACCGTCCAGCAGTTCCCTGAACCGCCAGAGATCGATGCTCAGTCCGCCTGTGAGGGTTATCGAGGCTCCGTCGGATCGTATGAACCAAGGAGCGTCACCGGGCGAGCGACCCGGCTCGACGATTCGGTGCACATAGTTGAGGGTGGTGCGCAGGTTGCGCAGTGCCTTGTCCTGCTCGAGGTCGGGCCAGAGCTGACCTGCCAGCCGCTCTCGCGTCGTTCGGGGATTGAGCGCCAGAGACACCAGCAGCGACCTGACCCGCTCGCGGCGCATGTCAGGGTCGTCGCTGGTCCGGCCGTCGACGATCACCTCGGCGCGACCCAGCACGCGAAGCTCGACGTCTGCCGACGGGGGCGTTGGAGTGCTCGACAACACGTCGCGTGCCACCGCGCCAAGTGACGCATCGTCGGTCCAGGCGCGTAGGGCCAGTCGGGCCGGATCGCCCCAGTGTTCGCACAGCCACGAAGCCAGCCGACGCCCTTCCTGGCGGCCGGCTGCGAGCCCTCGCAGAGCAAACTCGATCGCCCATGGACAGGGCAACACCGTTGCCAGATAGCCCGGTTCGGGCCACCTGAGCGATCGCAGCGATCTCAGGTCGTCGTCTTCGCGTGCGGCCGTCAGCGCCCGGATGGCGTCCCGGGCCTCGGCTATCGACGGCCCTAAGTCGGCACGGTCCCAGTACTGCCTGCAGCCGGGGTCGAGTGCGTAAGCCAGGGCCAGATTGTTGCGCATGGTCTGTTCGGCGATGCCAGGCGCCAGCGGTGCTCGCTCGAACAGGCTTCGCATCAAGCCTGCCGCGTCGTCGTCGCGACGTTCTGCGACCGCCACCAGAACCTCGAGCCCCAAGAGCTGCAGCGATATCAGTGCGCTCGGGCTCTCGCCGGCGGCCGTTCTGGCGATGGCGAGGTGTTCGCGTGAAGCCGAAGCATCTCCTGCGTAAGCCGCGGTCAGTGAGTTCCAGGCCGCGACGATGAACAGGTCTCTGGCTCCTAGATCTGGAGCGTCGCTGGGCGGGGAGACGCTTCGGGCCTCGACAGGTCGCCCCGAATGCCAGAGGCACTGGGGATAGGTGACGAGGGCCCCGGGCACCGGCACTCTCGCCGAGGCCACGTCGCGCGGTGCAACCGCCAGACCGTCGCGCGGCCTGCCGAGGCCGAACAAGGCGTGCGCGATCAGGTGGTCGCGGGTGATGCGCCATACCTCGGGTAGTTCGATCTCGGCTATCGACTGCATCGCCACGAGCTGGGCCGCCGGGTTGCCTCGTGCCAGCGCAGCCCATGCATCGCCGAACGCGAGGAACGGTCGAGCCGACGGATGGCGATCGGCCAGCTCGCGCACCCTCGTCATGATCTCGTCGACGCGCTGCGGGTCGCCGCCGATGCGGGCGACGTAACCGAGCTGAAGCAACGCAACGAGCTCCAGTTCGGAATCGTTCTCGGCTCGGAATCCCGCCGCTGCCGATTCGAGCGACCGCCAAGTGCGTGCCGAGGTCGGATCGGATTCTCGGGCGGCGATCCCATCGATGAGATTGACCGTTGGATGGTCGCCCAGATGCCCAGGAATCAGCTTGCGCCACCTATGTAGCTGGCCGGGCCGCAGGCCGCCGTCGACTCCTTGTGCAATGGCGGTGGACATCGTTGCAAGAGCGTCGTCCCAGCAACCGACCGAAGCAGCGAGGTCGATGGCGGCGTCGTGCTGATTTCGTGACCGGCAGATCTCCGCGGCCGCAAGGGCTGCTTGCACCCGTGTCGAGTTGTCGATCTCGTGCCACAGAACGTCACCCCAAAGGTCGTGCAGGCGGGCGCGGTCACCCTCCCAACCGACCAGCGGCAGATCGCCAAGCAGTTCGTCGAGTCGCAGGCCCGTTACGGCGGTGGCGATCTCGTCGTCGCCGCCCCTTACGAACGCGAACTGGGCCAGCGCTCGCCGCCTGTCGGGCGCGATTTCCCTCAACGCCTCCTGCTCGAGATATCGCAGCGACCGCACTGCCGACCCGGAGGCGGCCAGCTCGACGAACGCGGGCCAACCCTCGGCAGCTTCGAGTTGGGCGATGTCTACGCCTCTGGAGTTGGCGAAGTCGATCAGCTCTTCGCGGGTCAGCAGAAGATCGTCCTGCTCGATTTCGAAGAGTTGCCCGGCGGCGTCGAGCCTGGCGATGTCGAACTTGGGGCGCCTTCGGCTCGACAAGAGGAGATGGCCGTTGGTTGGCAGCGACGTCAGCAGTTGTTCGATGGCCGTCGTATCTTCGACGGTGTGCAGGTCGTCGAGCACCAAGCACACGTGACCGGGCGAGTGAGCCAGTACGAGATCGACCAGATTGTCGATGCTGGCCGGCCGTGGGTCGTGTGAGCCGAGAACCTCGTGCACAGCGTCCACCAGCGACGCGATCAGGCGGTCGGCCGAAGCATCGGCTGATGTGCACGTGTGGAAGACGTCGACATTGATCCCGGCCGTGCGCATCAACTGGGCCAGGAGCGTGGACTTGCCTGCGCCACCACCTCCGATCACCAAGCCCAGGCGGCGGCGATGGCGCTCGGCCAGAGCCGTCTGGAGGCGTGGCCGTTCGATCGGTTTGCGCTGGACCACCCCTGGGCCCGCAGAATCCATGACCGCACGGTAGCCATCCGGCGTCAGCGAGGCGTCAGCGGCTGCTCAGCGCCATACCCCGACAACGGCTGGCGTCTCGCTGACGCGACTGAGCCAAGGTCGTCGACGATCGGACAACCCAGGGGGATGGTCATGATTCTGAAGCGACCAGTTGCGCTGCTCATGGCGCTGGCGATGCTGTTCGGCGCTTGCGGCGGGGGTGAGGACAGCGCCGGGTCGACTACGTCAACGGCTACGCCACCGACGTCTGCGGCCTCGTCTACGTCTACGTCAACATCGTCGACGACCTCCACAACGGTCGCTGTGACCACCACGGCCGCACCCCCGACAACGACGCAGGCGACCAGCACCACAGCAGGCTCGGCAGGTGGCGCAGTGGCGATTCCCGCATCGCCCGCGTCGGCTGTGCTCAACCAGTCCTACACATTCCAGGGCGGCACGCCCGAGCCCGAGTTGCTGCCTGCTGAACCGGGAACGGTCGAGGCTCGCTGGTACAGGGTCGGTGTGGTTTACGCGGTCGCCTATGTCGGCCTCGACCCCCAAGCGATTGCGTGTCCAGGTAACTCGATCCTGACCTCGGCCGGCTTTGACTTCGCCAGCAACGCCGAACTCGAGGGGGCTGAATGCAGTTCGTTCCCGACACTCATCGAGAGCAACGACGAGCAGGGGCTGCGGATCTGCAACGACACGGTGGTCTATCTGTCGCTCATCCCGTCAGATCTCGCCGGGCAGCTGTTCTCGAGCATCGAGGTTCCGGTTGCCGACATAGGCGGAGTCGGACTGACCGGCAGCGTCGCGGTGACTGACCCCACGACCGTACCGGAGCTCGACCTGGGCTCGATCGGTTGTTGAGCAGACCATGGAGCCGCTGACCCAGATCTGGATAGTCGACGAGGTGGGACGTCCCGTGCGTCACATCTCCAAGGACCAGCCATTCAGCGTGGTGGTGCGTACTGGCGCACCCGAGTCGGGTGAGCCAGACGACATCCTGGTCGCTCGCCTCGGCGTCGGCGATCAGTCACAGACGTTGTACGTGCCCCTGGTGGGAAGTTCTGAGGGCACCTTGCACTATCGCCTCGAGGGCCTGCGCCTCGACGACGACACAGCGTTCCTCGACTTCGCCGATCTCGACTTTTCGGTGGCTGACGGCATGGCGATCAACATCGGCCTGTACGGGCCCCACGACGGCCAAGTGCAGGAGTTCGATGGATTCGCTTACGAGGTAGCTGCCTCTCGCGAGCTTGCGATCGCCCTGACTCACCTTCATGCGGTGTTCGACGAGTGGAACGTCGCACGTGCGGCCGCTCGGCGCAACGGTGGACCCACCGATCGATCCGATCGGCTCGAGGCCTATGCAACGGGCTACCTGAAGCAACTGAGTCTCGGGTTCCAGGCCATTGGGCAACTGATGGAGTCGGACCGGTGGGACCGCAGAGGCGCCGCACGTGCCATCGCCAAGTGGCTGGTCATCAACACACCGACCGATCCGATCGCGGCGCTGGAGGAAGCCGACGAGCCACACATCGGGTTCATGTGGTCGGAGAGCCGATTCCAGTCGACGTTGTGGCAGCAGGTCGATTTCTACGAGGACGACGTGTCGGACCTCGTAGATCACGTGTGGGCGGTGGCGACGATCGGCTGTTACCGCGGGTTTGTCGCCTACAGCGGGGCCGACACCCATTGGGCCGTGATGACCAACGTCTATGCAAAGTATGAGGCGTTTCAGGCCGGCGAGATCACCTGGTTCGATGCAACCGGAACCGACGAGATGGGCCAGGCCAAGACCCTGACCGACACCGCTATCGACATGGCGGTCGACAAGGTGATCGACAAGGGAATGGAACTTGGGCTACGCCACCTCGAGGGTGGCCCCGATCTCGAATTCAAGGCGAGCAACAACACGCCCAGAGCTCGCGATAACCCGCACGGCGAGGTTGAGCCACAAGTCCCGCCAGTGCCGGGGCGCATCGTCGACCCGGGTACACATGGAATTCGCGACGACGTTCTTGTCAAGTTCCAACAGTTCGCGGCGAAGCACGGATTGGTGCTGGCAATGCGAGGCGCAAACGAGGCCTCGACCGTTTGGCAAGGCCTGGGGTTGTCGGGCAAGGACACCCGTATCAAGACCAAAACGGTGAGCCCTGTCGATCCGCTGATCGGAGGGCCGAGCGCGAGCGGAGTTCCGAACGGTCCAGACTCGCCAGAGGGTCTGGTCGGGTTCTTCGACCCACGCCTGGCGACCAGGCCCGACGGCATCCCAGACGCCGACTGGGACCTGGTCACAAACGGTGGCCGCCGTCCTGCACTCATGACCGACGACGTCGAGTGGACGGCCTACAAGAACCGGTGGGCTCAAGACGCCCGAGCCGTAATCGGCAATCACTGGGGCGACGAGTTCGGGCCCGATCTGGTCGAGGTTGTGGCCAAACGTTTCACCCAAAGGCGGGTCGAATACGAGGACAACCTCGCCTCGATTCAGAAGCTCCGAGACCAGGGTCTGGTAGATGTGCGCGACGGCTTACTGATCGATACCGGCCTGTACCAGGGGAACGGCATGCCGATGACCGGCGATCTCGATCTGTTCGAGATCGTCGACCTGAACGGCGTTCCGGTACCGACCCCCATTTACAAGGCGGCGATAGAGGAGCTCGGGCTGGACCCCGACATGTATATCCGCCATGGTGCCCACGATCGCTGGCGACAAGACGCCCCGTTCCTGCCGGGCAGCAAAGAAGAGGGAATATTTCTCGGCATCAAGGCGGGACACACGACCGATCCGCTCCTGTTGATCGGCGGGTTCGGCGATCGGCTTCTGCGGACGACCTACGTTCAGAGAGCGGGCAATGACTTCGAGCTGATCTCGACCAGAGACGGAGCCGTGCTGTGGTCCGGGGGTGTGATCATGAGACCGAGTCCGCTCGAGTCGAACCTGCGCCTGACCGAGCTCGACCTGCTCCGCTGGACACGCGCCTCGAGCCTGGCGACCAGGTTGCCCTTGCCGCTGGTGGTCAGCCGTCAACAGGCCGACTCCGTGCCACCCGGCAGTGGCGACGGCGAGACCGACTGGGACTCGAAGTGGGAAGACATGTCCTCGCGGCTCGACGACTACTACGAGCGGCTGGAGGACTCTGAGGGCTCAGAACCAGAGTATGAGGGTCCGGCCGATCTGTTCGAACCCGATGCCGAGACTGGTGGCGATGGCGACGAACCCGATCTGTCTCGCGATCGGCGGTCGTTTCCGGTGGCCAAGCTGAGCGCGACCTTCGGAGCCATTGGCATCGCAGGCCTGCTTGCGTTTCTCGTTTCTGACTGCGACGGCGGCACGGATTCAACAGCTGCGCCAGCCCTCGCGCAGGTGGCCGACGAGGTCGCGGGACCGATCGAGGCCGTAGAAGAGCCGGTCCCTGCCGAGGAAGCGGACGCTTTGGCTTCGGCGGGTGACACCGATGAGGTTCTGGAACTGGGTCCGGGGTTGGAGAGCGTTCGCGATTTCGCTGCGGGAAACCTCGCATCGGATCTCGGCTATGCCGTGGATGGCTTTGACTTCCATCTAGACACCGGTCCCAACCGGATCTACAGCATCGACGGCACCGCAGTGCCGGACCAGCCAGGACCCCCGGGTACCGATATCGAGGCAACGGCGGGTGGCGGTTTCTTCGCCCGCGGATCGCGAGTTCGCCTTCGCTATGACTTCTCGTCTCATCCCTGTGGGTTGGACGACGGTGTGAAGGTGATCACTTGTGCGATTGCGCCAGGACCCGTCGGCGAAGGCGAGGAGTTGGTCGTTGTCGTCGAGCTCGACGCCGCTCCCGAGCCTGGTGCTACCTACACGTATGGCTTGGCGCTGGACGACGACGGTGACTCGGCCGACAACTACCAGTTCGTCGCCCCGTTTGATTGGGACTACTTCCGTAACACAGAGTTCTGGTATCGCCTCCGTATCGACGCCGATGGAAGCCGCCGGATGTGGGCTGAAGAGGCTCATCCGGGCTCGATCGTGCCTCGGCATTCGTCGGCGTTGGTGATGCAGCACGGACGCTTCTTGGTCTGGGTCATCCCCAGGCGAGAGGTGCCGGGCCCGCTGCCCGCGTACCGGGCAACGGCTTTCGCGCAAGACACGGACCCCACTGAGCTGCCGCTGCCCGAGACTTCCGCCGGCGATGTCAGCGGTGGTGACCCGACGTCGACGTTGACGCCCATCGACGTGGCATCACCGACTCCGGTGGCCGTCGAGGGCATCGTCGACACGGGCGCCGCAGACCCGATTCCCCGGTTCGATCCCGGGCCCGACCCTGATCAGACGATGTGGGACGCCATGGTCGAAGAGTTCGGCACGAGGGCCTCGGCCGCCCTCGACGGTGGCTCGGTCGATGAGTTGACCTCATTGCTTCACCCGGTGCTCACATCGTCTCCCGAGTCGCTGAACCGCTGCCGGGAACTGATCGCTCAGTCGATTGCGCTGGCACGCGAGTACCGGGTGACTGGGCCAGCTGTGGTGGTTCGGGACGGCCTGTTCGTAGGCGCACAGGTTCCGGTTGAATACGTGTACCCGGGCGGTGCTGTTGCATCTTCAGATCTGCTCGTGTGGACCGGAGATGGCCGGTTGGCCTGGATATTCGACTGCGGCTGAACCCGCGTCCGTGCGGTGTGGTGCCGAACCCTTTGCCGTTGGTCTAGCCTGCAGCAGAACTCGTGACGTCGGTCACACCGCGCCGTCACGTCGACGCACAAGGGGGATCACATGGTCGATCGTTGGGTCGTGGAGACGAAGCTCTCCGAGCGCTACCCGGTTTATACGAGAGCCAACGTCGGCGAGGTCTTCCCAGACCCGGTCACGCCGTTGTCGTTCTCGCTGGCATTCCAGAACGAGGACGGCCTGCAGGGGTCAGAGCTGGGTTTTCGCGACGGTTATGTGCGCATGGGCGGCTTCGACGACCATGAGTTCGACCAGGACGAGTGTGTGTTCCTGGGCGTATTCGGGGGCTACTGCTACCTGAACGCCTCGGCGATGCGCCTGTTCGGTGCGCGAGCTCCGGGCATGACAGCCCAGGACATCGACGACCAGTTCTTCGGGCTGCAGCCGGGTATCCCGCCCTACGAGGAGCAGCCGGGCGACCAAGACCCTGACAAGACCGCACGCATCGGCGAGACCTTTGCCTGGGCGTTCTCGATCGAGCAACTCGACGACGCCCTCGAAGACGCCGAGGCCATGCGTCAGCTGCGCGCCGAACGGCCCGACGTGAAGGCAATGTCCAACCGCGAGCTGGTCTCGCGGGGCCGCAAGATCTTCGACGATCATTTTCGCCGTTTGTTTGGTCGGCACCTTTTCGTGACCGGGTTGGCGGCCGTGCCCGTGGCCGCGCTGACCGAGATATGTGCTGCGGTTGGTCGACCGGGAGACACCCTCAAGCTGATCGCAGGCGTCGGCGATGTCGAGTCGGCTGCGCCATCGGCCGCCATGTGGGAGCTGGGTCGTATCGCAGCGTCGTCGACAGCACTGTCCGGCGAGTTCGAAAAGGGTGTCAAGGGCCTGGTCGGGCGCATCGAGGCGTTGGAGGACCCTGCGGCGGCCAAGTTCATGGAGGGCTTCGAGCAGTTCCTGTACGACTTCGGCTCGCGAGGCCCCAACGAATGGGAATCGAGCTGCGCCACCTGGGAGGTCGAGCCCGAACTGGCGCTGTCGGCCATCGACCGGATGCGCTTGTCGCCAGACTCGGCCTCGCCGCTCGGTCATCAGGCCGAAAGGGCCGCCGAGCGCGAGCAGATCTCGGCCGAGATCTCGGCGATGCTCGAGGCCAACCCCGAAGTGCTGGGCCAGTTCCAGGCCGCTCTGCGGGCAGCTCGGGTGTTCATGGCCGGCCGCGAACGCACCAAGACCAACTGCGTGAAGATGATCCAGGAGACCCGGGTCTTGTTCTACGAGTTTGGGCAGCGAGAGGTCGACGCCGGCCGCCTCTCCCAGATTGCCGATTTCGCCATGTTGACGTGGAGCGAGGTGCAGCAATATCTGGACGACCCAGAACCGTTGCTCGAGACCATCCGCGAGCGCCGCGCCCAGTACGAGGAGCTGCGCCAGTTGCAGGAGCCGTTCGTGGTGTTCGGCGAAGTGCCACCCATCAGCTCCTTCGAACGGCGCGACGCCATCCAGGTCGAGATTGCACAGGTGGGCGATCAGCTGCAGGGAATGCCGGGCTGCCCCGGAATCTCACAGGGTCGGGCACGCGTGGTGCTCGACAGTCACGACCCCACCGCGTTGGCGCCAGGAGACGTGCTGGTCGCACCGCTGACCGACCCGTCGTGGACGCCGCTGTTCGTCCCGGCGGCCGGTGTCATCGTCGACGTTGGTGCACCCCTGAGCCATGCGATCATCGTCAGCCGCGAACTGGGCATACCCTGTGTGGTGTCGGTGACGGGGGCAACGCGCAAGATTCCCGACGGCGCACTGGTCGAGGTAAACGGCGACACCGGTGTGATAACCATCCTCGAGACATGATCTGACAGTTCGGCCGGGCCGGGTAACCATCTCCGATCGGGCCCGGTTGGGTGGCTGCCTCCACTGGGGGGCGGAGGCAGCCACCCAACTCTCTTCCCTGCTGCTCGCTTCTGCCCTTCGGCCGTGTCGGCCCTAAGCTCGCCGTCATGGTCGACAGACGCAGCGAACTCGCCTCCCTCACAGCCAACTTCATGGACGCCTTCAACCGCGGCGACCTGGACGCGGTGGTCGCGTCGTTCGCCGACGACGGCGTGTACGACGAGTTCAACGGCCGGCGCAACGTCGGGCTAGACGCCGTCCGCGAGTCGTTCCGCCCCCAGTTCCAGGGGGCCTTCGGCGAGATGAAGTTCCTCGACGAGGATCTGTTCATCGACGACGAAACCGACAAGGTGATGGCCTCGTGGGTCTGCACTCTCGAGGTCAAGGGTGAGCCGATGTCGTGGCGCGGTCTCGACCTGATCCACTTCAGCGGCGACAAGGTCGTCTACAAGGGAACCTACGCCAAGGCCAAGGCGCCCCTGTTCGAACCTCGCAGTTGACCGGGTGACAGCGCCTACCGCGGCTGGGGTGGCCAGCGCGGTGGGCGCTTCTCGATGAGGGCGGCCACACCTTCTCGATAGTCGGGTTGGCCCATCATGTCGTTCAGCAGTCGGCCGGCGTCGTCGACCGAGGCGCCTACGTCGCGCAGCAGGTCCAGGGCGATCTGGCGTTTGGTCGTGCGAATCGAGCTGGGCGCGACCTCGGCAACCATCGTCGATGCGTACTGGTAGACGACATCCATCAAGTCTTCGGCAGCGACGACCCGATTGAACAGGCCCCAATCGGCCACCTCGTCGGTGGTGACCTTGCGGCTCGACAGCAACAGGTCGTTGGCCCTCGTGTGCCCTATCAGGCGGGGCAGCATCCACGACAGGCCGTACTCGGCGGGCAGCCCCAACTTGCCGTGTGCGGTTGTCAGCTTGGCTCCGCTGGCGGCGAAGCGCAGGTCTGCGTACACCACTACGGCCAGCCCGACGCCTGCTGCTGCACCGTTGACCGCCGCGATCACCGGTGTGGTCAGGCCGAACTGGAACGCGAAGTCGGTGTCGAACTGTGGTCGGACGCCATAGCCGGGGTTGTCGATTTCGGGTGCCGTGCCCGGGTCGTAGGAGCCCCGCTCGGCGTGGCCGTCGAGCGCCTGTGAGTCGCCGCCCACACAGAACGCCCGGCCCTCGCCGGTGACCACGACGACGCGCACCTCTGGGTCGGCGTCGGCGCATGCCAACAGGTGGCGGTATTCGGTGTGCATGCGGCCGGTCCACGCGTTGTGGCGGTGGGGGCGCGACAGTGTCAGCGTCGCGATGCCGCCGGACACTTCGTAGCGGGTGGTCTTGAGTTCCAGGGTTGGCTGCATCAGGGTCTCCGATTCAGCGGTAACGAATGACTGCGGCCAGCGCCTCGAGGGCGGCCTCGGCGTACTCGGGGCGGCACATCACGAAGTCGGGTGACCAAGGGTCTGGGTAGTTGAACCGCATGGGCGAACCGTCGCAACGGCTGACGTGCATGCCGGCCGCTTGGGCCACCACTGCCGGGGCGCAGTTGTCCCACTCGAACTGGCCTCCCGAGTGGGCGTAGATGTCGCCGTAGCCCAGGATGACCGCCGCCGTCTTGGCACCCGCCGAGCCCAGAGCCATCATCTGGCCATCGAGAGCCCTGGCAACCACCACCGCCGCCGTCGAAGGATGGCTTCGGCTGACCATCAGGCGCGGCGGACCGTCCTCGCGGTCGGGCAGAATCGGCGGCTCGTGGGTCGACAGAACCTGGTCCATCGCCGGCAAGGCAACGGCCCCGGCCGTGGCGATGCCGTCTTCGCTGAGGGCGATGTGGACCGCCCAATCACCGCGTCCGTATTGTCCGTATTCGCGGGTGCCGTCGAGCGGGTCGACGATCCACACCCTCTGGTTGTCGAGCCGGGTCAGGTCGTCTCGGCCCTCTTCGCTCAGAACCGAATCGTCGGGGAAGCAATCGTGGAGCTGCTCGACGATGTAGTCGTGGGCCAACCGATCGCCCTCGTCACCGATGCGCCACGGGTTGTACCCGGCCTCGAACATCTGCTGGCGGATGTCGACCAGCAGCCGCCCTGCTTCGACGGCGATGCGCGCTGCCTCGCGATGATCTCTCCCGTCGGCCATGCCCGGTCGAGCATACGCCGCGCCGGTTGCGTGCGGCCCAATCGTGCTGTTGCGGGGTGCATCCACAGCGACAGGTCTCGACAACTTCGCACAGCAATCGGTCACAAGCGCTTTCAGTCGCTCGAAACACACTCTTAGTGGTTGTGGTGGAAGAAGTGGCGACAGCCTGTGATCTATGGCATAGGGTTGTCCGCTGACCGGACAAGGTTTGCCTTGCCGGTCGGACCGGGTGAGGCCTCGAGTCTCGCCGAACCGAATATGGAGGGAATCCTGCATGCGAAACAGCAAGCTTCTGAAGCTGCTCGCAGCACTGCTGGCCTTTGGTCTCGTGGCCAGTGCTTGTGGCGACAGCGACAGCGATGACGGTGCCGAGGAAGGCACCACCGACACCACCGCCGAGGGCGGCACCGAAACCACAGTCGAACTGAACCAGGACGGCGGCAGCCTTCTCGATGCCGTCATCGCACGCGGCACCCTCAACTGTGGTGTCTCGGGTGCGGCCGTTGCGTTCTCCGAGACCCAGCCCGACGGCAGCCAGACCGGCTTCGACGCCGACTACTGCCGCGCTGTTGCGGCCGCCGTGCTCGGCGACGCCAACGCAGTCGAGTTCTCGGCGCTCACCGCCGCCGAGCGCTTCACGGCCGTTCAGACCGGCGAGGTCGACGTGCTGATGCGCAACACCACCTGGACCCAGAGCCGCGACTCCGACGTAGGCATGGACTTCGGTCCGACCACCTACTACGACGGCCAGCAGTTGATGGCCCGCGCCTCGGACGGGTTCTCGAATGCCTCGCAGATCTCTGACATCGATGGCGCCGTGGTGTGCACCAACGCCGGTACCACCACCGAGAAGAACATCGCGGATGCTGCCGATGCCGCTGGTGTCGGCATCACGGTGAGCACCTTCGAGGACTTCGACATCGTCACCGACAACTTCATCAGCGGTGCGTGCGACATCATCACCACCGATGGTTCGGGCCTGGTCGGCCGCAAGGCCGTGCAGCAGCCCGAGGGCGAAGAGTGGGTGATCTTCCCGGCCACCCCGATCTCCAAGGAGCCGCTGGGTCCGACCTATGGTCAGAACGACTCGAAGTGGGCCGACGTCATCAACTGGACCGTCTACGCCACGATCATCGCCGACGAGAACGGCGTGACCTCGGCCAACGTCGACGAGATGGCAGCCAACCCGCCGACGGCCGAGATCGGCCGCCTGCTTGGCGGCGAGGGCGAGCTGCAGACCGCCATGGGTCTGCCTGCCGACGCCTTCTACCAGGTGATCAAGCAGGTCGGTAACTACGACGAGATCTACGAGCGCAACCTCGTTCCGGTCGGCCTGACCCGCGATGGTTCTGCCAACGCCGGTTGGCTCGATGGCGGTCTCATCTACGCCCCGCCTGCACGCTGATAGAGCGTCTGGCATTCGGCTTCACGGATCCGCTTTCGTGAGCTGAACCTCGAGCTTCAAGACGGTGGCCGGGCACCGGCCCGGCCACCGTCGGCTCGAATCGATCTTCACTTCTGCAAGAGGTCCACTGCGGGCCGCACTTCGTTTCCGGGGGGAACCGAACTTGACAGCAACAGCGGGCGGATCGCTGGCCACTTCCCAGCAGAACAAGCCGCCGTTCTATCGCGACGCCACGGTGGTCAAGTGGCTTGTACAGCTGGCGACCTTGGTGGCAGTCCTGGCCACCATGTGGTTCCTCGTCAAGGTCGCGGGTGACAACCTCGACCGATCCGGTGTCGAGGTCGACTTCGACTTCTTGGGCGTCGACCCCGGTATCAAGCTCTCCGAGGGCATCGACACCGACCCCAGCACGGGTGGCAGGGCGCTTTGGGTCGGAATGGTCAACACCATTCGAATGGCCGCGGCCGGCATTCTCTTGGCGACCATCTTGGGTGTGTTCGTCGGCCTGGCCCGCCTCTCCAGCAACTGGATCCTCAACAAGCTGGGCAGCATCTACATCGAGACCATCCGCAACATCCCCCTGCTGGTCCAGATCCTCTTGATCTTCGCCGCCCTCACCAGCCTCGAAGGCGTTGTGACGGATCAGGGTCCGTGGAATGGATGGGTCCATCTGTCCAACAAGGGCCTCGCCGTGCCTCGCGTGTTCGCCTCCGACGGCTTCTATCAGTGGTTCGTTTTTATCCTCATCGGCGCAGCCGTTGGCGAATTCGTACGCCGCAAGCAGGTGGCAAAACGCGACGCCACCGGCGACGACACCTATCCCGTGTTGTCATTCCTGGGCGTCGTGGCGGTATTCGGCGCCATCGGGTGGTTCGCTCATCCGGTCTTCTCGTGGCTCGATGGTCCCCTCGACTTGATCGGCGACACCATCGATGGGGTTCCCCAGGTGGTCATGCAGCTCGTGTTGTCCGGTGGGGCGGTTGCCGCATCGGTCCTGTGGATCAGGCGCTTCCTCGACAGCCGCCGAACACCGGCGGGCCTGGCCAAGCTGACCGACGACGACTACTTCCGAATGATCTTCGCCGGCGTCGGATCACTTGTGGTCATCGCTGTGGTGTGGGTTCTGTGGCCAGGGCTCAGCAGTTGGATGCTCAACTCGAGCCGCGACTTCTTCCACATGCTCGCCGACAAGTTCGTCGACCGATCGGGCAAGCCCATCGACGCGATGCGCCCCGACATCGTCCAGACCGGCAACTTCCCCAACTACGGCACCAACGGCCTCAACTTCTCGACCGGCTTTGCAGCGGTGTTCTTCGGGGTGGTGTTGTACACGGCGGCCTTCGTAGCCGAGATCGTGCGCGGTGGCATTCTGGCGGTGCCAAAGGGCCAGACCGAGGCCGCCGGGGCGTTGGGCCTCAAGAGATCGACAGCGCTGCGCCGGGTCATCTTGCCCCAGGCATTCCGCATCGTCCTGCCGCCGCTTGGCAACCAGTACCTGAACCTCACCAAGAACACCTCACTGGCGATTGCGGTGGGCTACAGCGACCTGGTGCAGGTAGGCCAGACCATCTACAACCAAACGGGCAAGACCTTGTCGGTCGTGGCCATCTGGATGGCGTTCTATCTGGCCTGTTCGTTGACCATCTCGCTGGTGGTGAACTTCTTCAACGTCCGCCTCAAGATCGTGGAGCGCTGAGATGTCAGACTCTGGTTCCTACATCGATGCGTCTCGCGATCTTGCGTTCATGGGCGCCAACAAGCCAGGCGACGAAGCCTTCGAACCCGGCGACGAGGTCGACATCCACAACCTGCCGCCCGAGCAACCCAGCCTCAGCCCGCAGGAATGGTTGAAAAAGAACCTGTTCTCGTCATGGGGCAACAGTCTCATCACCATCTTGTTCCTGCCCTTGGTGCTGCCCGTTGGTTGGCTGATCAGCTGGGTGCCCTACCTGGGTTCGATCTACCCGGACCGTGGCTTGCTGGGCGTGCTGCTCGACTTCGTGTTCAGCGAAGAGCGGGACTGGAACGCTGTTCGCACCAACCTGCGGCTGCTGTTCACCCAGGCATACCCAGACTCTGACTTCATCAGGGTGTGGATCGTCGTGGGCCTGGCGGTGGTGCTGGCAGGTCTCAGCGCCGGCCTGTGGCAGAACTGGGGCGGGGTTTCGCTCAAGCGCATCTCGATCTGGCTGATGTCGACCGGGTCGATAGTGGTTCTGGGTGTGGTGTCGCGCGAGCCCAGCGTCGTGACCGACGCCGACGGTGGCCGCACCATCGACGAGGCCACAGGCGAGTTCGTCCGCGAGTCGTTCGCCGATGCGATGGCCGACCGGGTGGTCTGGTGGATCATCGGCTTGGTCCTCGTCGGTGCCGGGCTGGGTTTGTGGTACGGCCTGGGCGACAAGAAGCGCAGAAGCACGTTCGTGCCCGTCACCGCCGTCGTCTTCGGCCTGCTCGGAGCAATCGTCGCCAGCACTTGGGTCGTTCGCTATGGCCACTACGCCTTCGCCGACGGCGAGTTCATCGCCGAGCCCGGCCGCACGGTCGCTCGATCGACGAAGCTCCCCTGGACCGTCATGTGGGTCTTGTTGGTCGCCTCGTACTTCGTCGGCAAATACATCAGGCACTCGCCGCTTGTCAGCGCAACAAAGGGCATCGTCAACCTGCTGTGGTTGCTGACGCCCTTCATCGGATTCTGGGTGGTGCTGCGCAGCCCCGTCATCGACTGGGGGCGTGTCGCCAGCGTCGATGCTCCCATGTTCCTGGCCTTTGCGGTTGCGGGCGCAGTCGTGCTGTTCGGGCTCAGCGCAACGGGCATCGGTGAGGTCGGCCGATTGGCGGCCATCGCCTTGTTGGTCGTGGCGTTGGGTACCTGGGCAGTGGGCGGCCTCGGCTGGTTCTCGATGTTGCAGAAGGCCCGCATCAGCTTCTTGGTGTTGGCCTTGTTCGCGCTGGCGGCTTCGGCCTTCTCCGGCGACCAGACCCAGCGACGCAAGTTCGTCGCCGCCTGGGTGTTGGCGATGTTCCTGGTGCACTTCTTCGCGACGGTCATCAACTCGCCCTCGGCCATCAAGACGCCGACGGGCCAGTTCCTCGGTGGGTTCAGCATCACCGTGTTCGTAGCGGTGATGACCGTGATGTTCTCGTTCCCGCTGGGTGTATTGCTGGCACTGGCCAGAACGTCGTCGATGCCCATCTTCAGGGTTTTGGCCACGGCCTACATCGAGACGATCCGGGGTGTTCCCCTCATCACCATCCTGATCTTCTTCTCGATCATGCTGAACCTGTTCTTGCCGGGTGGCATGAGCATCAGCGAATTGGCGGCCGTCACGGTGGGCTACACGATGTTCTCGGCGGCCTATCTGGCCGAGAACGTTCGAGGTGGCCTACAGGCGATCAGACGCGGCCAGTACGAGGCATCTGACGCCTTGGGTCTGACCACCGTGCAGCGCACCGGATTCATCGTGTTGCCCCAGGCGCTTCGGGTGTCGATTCCGCCGCTGGTGGGTCAGGTGATCGCCACTTTCAAGGAGACGTCGCTGCTGTACATCATCGGCGTGTTCGACTTCTTGTTCATGGCCAACAAGACCATTCCGGCCCAGACCGAGTTCCTCGGTGTGCGCCGAGAGGGTCTGCTGTTTGTTTCGGTCGTGTACTGGGTCGTCGCGTTCGCCATGTCCAAGTACAGCCAGCGACTCGAGAAGCGGTTGGGAGTAGGCGAACGATGAACGGATTCTCGATCTCTAGTCAGGAGACCCGGCGATGACGCAACCACTGAGTGCACAACCAGAGCTCAGGCCCGACATGATCGTCTGTGAAGGCGTCGACAAGTGGTACGGCGATTTCCAGGCGCTGAAAGGCGTGTCGGCGACCATCGCCGAGCAGGAGGTCGTGGTGGTGCTGGGCCCGTCGGGCTCTGGCAAGTCGACATGGATTCGCTGCATCAACCGCCTCGAGGCGCATCAGGGCGGCCGCATCGTCGTCGATGGTGTCGAACTGACCAACGACCTGCGAAACATCGAGAAGATCCGCTCCGAAGTGGGCATGGTCTTTCAGCAGTTCAACCTGTTCCCTCACCTGACGGTGCTCGACAACATCACGCTGGCCCCGCGGTGGGTTCGCAAGCAGCCCAGGGGCGAGGCCGAGCGCAAGGCGATGGAGCTGCTGGAGAGGGTGGGTATCCCCGAGCAGGCGGCCAAGTTCCCGGGCCAGCTCTCGGGTGGCCAGCAGCAGCGTGTGGCGATTGCCCGGGCCCTGGCCATGGAGCCTCGCGTCATGCTGTTCGACGAGCCGACGTCAGCCCTCGACCCCGAGATGATCAAAGAGGTGCTCGACGTCATGAAGGAACTTGCTCGCTCGGGTATGACGATGATCGTCGTGACCCACGAGATGGGTTTCGCCCGTGAGGTCGCGGATCGCATCATCTTCATGGAGAGTGGCGAGGTGGTCGAGGTCGGCACACCCGAGCACTTCTTCACCAACCCGACCGAGGATCGCACCAAGCTGTTCTTGTCGCAGATCCTTTGAGCCCTGCTGGGGGAGCCAGATGAACTCGACCGAACCACCAGAGGTACCCGATCGCCGGACAGCGTTCGACGACGCCTTCGATGAGGCTTTCAGCCACCTGGCACAGTGTCGGATCGCCTACGAGGAAAGCCCTCGAGATGCCACCCTCGTCGACGCCTTGGCGCAGGCGCGCGACCAGCTAGAACAGGCGCGCCGGGCCATGGACGCCGAGCGTCAGAGACTGGGGCTGTCGCCGAGGCGGCTTCCCCCGAGCCCGGTTGTCAAGATCGAGGGCCTAGCCATGCACTTGTGGCAGAGCATCCAACAAGAGGGCTGAACCAGGTCTACCGACCTCGACCACCCTTCCCCGAAGTGTCTGTCCCCAGCGCCCGCCCAGGGGCGCCCTACGGGGACACTTCGGTCGTTCCTGCCACCCGATTCCGAAGTGTCCCGTCCTGGCGCCCTCATAGGGGCGCTAGGGACAGACACTTCGTTGGGTGGGGTGCCGGTGCGAGGGTGGGGTGGTGGTTTGGGTCGGAGGGTTTCAGTCCTGGGGTGGCTCGCCGAAAGGGGCACCGGCCTTGTCGTAGCACTCTTGGTGAAAGTGCTCGACGCGATCCCACTTGCCCTTGACGTAGACGTTGCAGATCACCTGGTACGCACGCACCTTCGCTCGGAACTTGATCAGTTCGTCGCACTCAGAGCAGTACGCGGAATTTCCAGCGTCGATGGTGCGCAGAACCGCGCGGCTCGTCCACTTTTTCGATGCCTGTTGCTTGGCTGCCATGTCACTCCGTAGTTCGTGCCCCGCCAGAGACCGTCGACCTGAAGTCGAGGGTGAAACCTAGTTCGCGTGCTCACGCAAGTGGTGATACTCGCGCGAGCCGCGCGAGAAATTCGCGGGTCGCGCGAAATCCCTGGTCAGGGCCCGTTTTGCGCGCCATCAGTGAAATTTCAGGGCTGTAGTTCGTTAGTGCTTGAGCGGCTTGTACTTGATCCGCATGGGCTGGTCGACGTCGATGCCGAGCTCGCGCTTGCGGAACTCTTCGTACTGGCTGAAGTTGCCCTCGAACCATCGCACCTGCGAGTCGCCCTCGAACGCCAGCACGTGGGTGGCGATGCGGTCGAGGAACCAGCGGTCGTGGCTGGTCACGATGGCGCAGCCCGGGTAGGCAAGCAGGGCCTCTTCGAGGGCTCGCAGGGTGTCGACGTCGAGGTCGTTGGTGGGCTCGTCGAGCAGCAGGACGTTTCCACCGCTCTTCAACACCTTGGCCAGGTGAACACGGTTGCGCTCGCCGCCCGACAGGTCGCCCACCCGCTTTTGTTGATCGGGGCCCTTGAAGTTGAACGAGGCGACATAGGAGCGGCTGTGCATCTCGCGGGTGCCGAGCACGATGGTGTCGTGGCCGCCGGTGATTTCGTCGTAGACGGTGGCGTCGGGCTCGAGTGCGTCACGAGACTGATCGACATAGGCCAAGTCGACCGTCTGGCCAACCGTTATCGAACCCGAATCGGGCTGTTCGGAGCCCGTGATCATGCGAAACAGCGTGGTCTTGCCCGCGCCGTTGGGGCCGATGACGCCGACGATGCCTGCCGGGGGCAGGTTGAACGAGAGGTCCTCGATCAGCAGCTTGTCTTCGAAGCCCTTGGAGATGTTGTCGGCCACGATGACCACATCGCCCAGACGCCGGTTGGCAGGGATGACCATCTCGAGCTTCGACTGCTGGTCCTTCATCTCCTTGGACTTGGCAACCAGCTCGTCGTAGGCCTGCAGGCGGGCCTTGTTCTTGGCCTGGCGCCCCTTGGGGTTCATCCGCACCCAGTCGAGCTCTTGGGCCAGAGTGCGCTGCATGGCCGACTCTTGCTTTTCCTTCAGCTCGAGGCGCTTGCGCTTTTGTTCGAGCCAGCCCGAATAGTTGCCCTCGTACGGGAAGGTCTTGCCGTGATCGACCTCGAGGATCCAGCCAGCGACGTTGTCGAGGAAGTAGCGGTCGTGGGTGACCGCGATGACACACCCGCTGTAGTCCTTAAGAAAGCGCTCGAGCCAGCCGACCGACTCGGCGTCGAGGTGGTTGGTGGGCTCGTCGAGCAACAGCAGATCGGGGTGTGACAGCAGCAGCCGGCACAGGGCGACCCGGCGCTTCTCGCCGCCCGAAAGGGTGGTGACGTCGGCGTCGCTCGGCGGAACACGGAGTGCGTCCATGGCGATCTCGACCTTGCGGTCGATGTTCCAGGCGTCGGCCGCTTCGATCTTGGCTTCGAGCTCGTGCTGCTCTTCGCCGATCTTCTCGTAGTCGGCGTCGGGGTCGGCCCACTCGGCCATGACCTCGTTGTAGCGATCGATGAGGCCCTTGACGGCCGCAACACCGTCCATGACGTTGCCCAGAACGTCCTTGGAGGTGTCGAGCTGGGGTTCCTGCTCGAGATAGCCGACAGTGAAGCCGGGCGTCAGCCTGGCCTCGCCTGTGTAGCCGTCGTCGATGCCGGCCATGATGCGAAGCAGCGACGACTTACCGGAGCCGTTGTGGCCGATTACGCCGATCTTGGCGCCGGGGTAGAACGCCAGCGTCACGTCACGCAGTACCTCGCGATCGGGCGGGTAGAAGCGATTCACGTTGCGCATCGTGAAGATGAATTCGCTCACGGCGTCCTCCTGGATTCGAGCCAATCTGCCAAGTTATCGGCCGGGCACCCCTAAACCGGGCGGCAAGCGTCGCTACCATCGGCGTCGTGAATGACGAGTCGTCGCAATTGGGCCCCAACTCGTGGTTGGTCGACGAGATGTACGAGACCTACCGCGCCAACCCCGCCGCAGTGGACGCGCGCTGGCGCGAGTACTTCGAGAATGGGGCACCGGCCGCGCCCGCAGAGATAGGGCCGGGTGGGTCCAACGGCTCGCACCCCGCCAGCACCCCCAGCGGCAACGGGTTCGACGAGGCGTTGGCCGGCACTTCGGCTTGGCCCGAACCGCTGGGCTCGCCCAAGCCCGACACCCCCGAGCCCGCGCCTGCTGCCGCAGCCCCGCCACCCGCCGCCGCGCCTGAACCAAAGACAACAGCCAAGGCCGAGCCCGCGGCGCAAAGCGACGAAAGCGACACAACCCCCCAGGGCCCCACGATCGAGCCGTTGCGTGGAGTTGCGGCCCGCATCGTCACCAACATGGAAGCCAGCCTCGAGGTGCCCACGGCCACTTCGTACAGGCAGGTTCCCGCCAAGCTGCTCGAGGTCAACCGCAAGATCATCAACGGACATCTGGGCCGCACGGGTCAGGGCAAGGTCTCGTTCACCCACCTCATTGCCTATGCGCTGGTCGAGGCGACAAATGCCGTACCCGCAATGCGCAACACCTTCGACCGAGACGGCGACGACAAGCCCGTCGTCGTGCGCCACGAGGACATCGGTCTGGGTTTGGCGGTCGATGTCGAGAAGAGCGATGGTTCGCGCACACTGATGGTGCCGTGCATCAAGAAGGCGAACACCCTCGATTTCAAGACCTTCGTCGACGTCTACGACGACCTCGTCGACCGCACCCTCAAGGGCAAGATCCAGGTCGAAGACTTCACCGGCACGACGATCTCGCTGACCAACGTCGGCGGCATCGGCACACTGCAGTCGGTGCCCAGGCTGATGCCGGGCCAGACCTCGATAATCGGCGTCGGGGCCATCGACTACCCGGCCGAATTCTCGGGTTCTGACCCAACCACCCTGGCCGACGTGGGTGTCTCGAAGGTCATCACCATCTCGAACACCTACGACCACCGGATTGTGCAGGGTGCTGAATCTGGTCAGTTCCTGGCCCGCATGCATCAGCTGCTTCTGGGTGCCGACGACTTCTACGAACGCATCTTCGAGTCGCTTGGCGTGCCCTACTCGGCGGTCAAGTGGCGCCGCGACGTCAACCCTCACCGGTCGATCTCGCCGATGCTCGAAAAGCAGATGCAGGTGCGCAAGCTGGTGCAGATGTACAGGGTGCGCGGTCACCTGATCGCCGACCTCGACCCCCTGGCCTTGCAAGATCGGCCCATGCCGGCCGAGCTCGACCCGGCCACCTACGGCCTCACCATCTGGGATCTGGATCGCGAGTTCCTGAGCGATGACCTGGGCGGCGCCGACTGGATGACTCTGGGCGACATCCTCGGCGTGCTTAGAGACGCCTATTGCCGCACCATCGGTGTCGAGTACATGCACATCCAGGACGCCGAGGAAAAGGAGTGGATCCAGGCTCGGGTCGAGGCCCACAAGGAGCCCTTCACCGAAGCCGACCAGAGGCATCTGCTGTTTCGCCTGAGCCAGGCCGAGGCGTTCGAGACCTTCCTCGGCCGCCGGTATGTGGGCCACAAGCGGTTCGGCATCGAGGGCGCCGAGTCTGCGATTCCGATCATCGACGCCATCATCGAGTCGGCCGCAGACGCCGGGCTGGCACATGTAGTCATGGGCATGGCCCATCGCGGCCGTCTCAACGTGCTGGCCAACATCATGGGCAAGTCCTACGAGGAGATCTTCCGCCAGTTCGAGGGCTACGTCAGCCCAGACACCATCCAGGGCCAGGGCGACGTCAAGTACCACCTGGGCGCCGAGACGATGTTCACCGCCCGGTCTGGTACGGAGATCCCGGTGACTCTGGCGGCCAACCCGAGTCACCTCGAAGCCGTAGACCCGGTTGTGGTGGGTATGGCCCGGGCCATCCAAGATGGTCTCGAGCCGCATGGTTCTTTCGGCTCTCTGCCGCTGTTGATCCACGGCGACGCCGCTTTTGCCGGTCAGGGTGTGGTGGCCGAGACCCTCAACACGTCTCGCATCCCGGGCTTTCGCGTCGGGGGCACCATCCACCTGGTGATCAACAACCAGGTCGGCTACACGACCTCACCCGAGCAGTCGAGGTCGGGTACCTATGCCACCGAGGTGGCCAAGATGGTGCAGGCGCCGATCTTCCATGTGAACGGCGACGACCCCGAGGCCGTGGTGCGGGTGGCGCGGTGGGCTTTCGAGTATCGCCAGGCGTGGAACAAAGACGTCGTCATCGACATGGTCTGCTATCGCAGGCAGGGCCACAACGAGGGCGACGAGCCGTCGTACACCCAGCCGCTGATGTACAAGCGCATCGACCAGCACCCCGGTGTGCGCCAGCGCTACACCGAGACGCTCATGCGACGCGGCGACATCACCGCCGAGCAAGCCGAGTCCGAACTGGAGCAGTTCTCCGACTGGCTGCAGGTGGTGCTAGACACCACGCGCGCGTCGGCGCCGGCCGAACCGGCACGGTCGATACGCCCCACGGCATATGTCGCCGACTTCGAGTACCTCGACACCGGCGTAGACCGCAGCACGCTCGACAAGATCCACGACGCGCTCGACAGTTACCCCGAGGGGTTCACGCCTCATCCCAAGCTGGCACGCCAATTCGCCACGCGGCGAAAGATGTACGAGTCTGGCGAGGTCGACTGGGGCCTGGCCGAGACGTTGGCCTATGGGTCCTTGCTGCTCGAGCGGGTACCGATCCGCATCACCGGGCAAGACACCAGGCGAGGCACTTTCGCCCATCGCCACGCGGTGCTGGTCGACAACCTGAACGAGTCAGAGTTCACGCCCCTGGCGAGCCTGTCGGACGAGCAGGCACCGTTCTGGATCTACGACTCGATGTTGTCTGAATACGCAGCGCTGGGCTTCGAATACGGCTACTCGCTGATAAACCGGGCCGGCCTGGTCGCATGGGAAGCTCAGTTCGGCGACTTCGTCAACGGAGCCCAGATCATCATCGACCAGTTCCTGGCAGCCGCCGAGGACAAGTGGAACCAAAAGAGCGGCCTGGTGATGCTGCTGCCACACGGTTATGAGGGCCAGGGGCCAGAGCACAGTTCGGCCCGCATCGAGCGGTTCTTGATCTTGTGTGCCGAGGGCAACATGACCATCGCCAACGCCACCACGTCTGCGCAGTTCTTCCATTTGTTGAGGCGCCAGATCAAGCGCTTCAACGAGCGTCCCCTGGTGGTGTTCACGCCCAAGTCCCTGTTGAGGGCCAAGGCGGCACGGTCCCCGATCAGCGAGTTGGTCAGGGGAGGCTGGCAGCCGGTGCTTGACGATCCGGGGGTTACAGACCCCGACTCGGTCCGCAAGGTCGTGTTGTGTTCAGGCAAGGTTGCCTATGACGCCATGGCCCATCGCGACGCCACCGGAACGCCGATAGCTGTGGTTCGCATCGAGCAGCTCTATCCGTGGCCTGCCGAACAGCTCAGCGAGATCATGGCGCTGTACCCCAATGCCGAAACCGTGATCTGGCTACAGGAAGAGCCCGCCAACATGGGGCCATGGTCCTATGTCAGGGGCAGGGCCGACGAGGGCGCGCTGCCGGTGCGCGACCTGGTGTTGGTCGGGCGCCCCGAGTCGGGAAGCCCTGCCTGTGGGTCGCTGGGTGTGCATCAGCACGAGTTCGAACAGCTGATGGCCGAGCTGTAGACGCCCAGCCTGGCGCAACGAACGCGTCAGACCAGCGTCAAACCGAGTTTTGCGCCCAAAGCCGCAAGAGCCTCGTCTGGGTCGGTGACCTTGATGGCGAACATCCCCAACTGGTGCGCTGCCTTGCAGTTGATGCCCAGATCGTCGAGGTACACCGCCTGGGCGGGCTCTATGCCCATTTCCTGACAGGCCATCAGGTAGATCTCGGGACTGGGTTTGCGAACGCCCACCTTCGACGACTCGATCACGACTTCGAACCGGGCCAGCGCCGCGTCCATGGCCGAGGCTGCGTCGGAGTCGCGGGCCATGCCAGCGCCTTCGCCGAACGAGGCGTTGTTGGTGATGGCGCCTATGCGGACTCCGGCCTCGACCAACAGGTCGAGTGCCCGCACCATCTTGGGGCGCACCGTGCCCGTAATCGCCTTCAGTACCTCTCGGCCGTCGACTTCGAGCCCCAGAGCGCGGCCCTCGGCGTCGAACAGGGCGACGAACTCGTCGGGCCCAACCTCGCTTCGTTCCAGCTTCGCCCAGGCGTTGGAGTCGGGGTTGGTGGAGTTGATCTTGCGAATCGAGTCGGGCGGCAGACCCGCCCGCGCTTCGTATTCGTTGAAGCGCTCGAATGGGCTGGTGGTGATGACGCCACCGAGATCGAACAGTACGGCCGTTCTGGTCATGGCGTTCGAAGGTACTCTGGGGGCACACATGGTCACACATCTGGTAGTCGACGGATCGAACATCGCAACCGAAGGGCGCAAGACCCCCTCGCTCGAGCAGCTCGAGGAGGCGGTCCAGGAGTTCCTGGCCGAGCGGCCTCACGATCATGTCATCGTCATCGTCGACGCCACCTTTCCCAACCGCATCGACAAGTCCGAGTTCGCCCGTTACGAGAAGCTCATCGATGCCGGCTGGATGCTGACCCCACCCGCGGGTGTCATCGGGCGGGGCGACGCCTTCATCCTGCAGGTGGCCATAAAGGCCAACGCCACCGTGTTGTCGAACGACTCGTTCCAGGAGTTCCACGGCGACCACGACTGGTTGTTCGAAGACGACCGCTTGGTCGGCGGAAAGCCGGTGCCGGGTGTCGGGTGGGTGTTCGTCGATCGGGCGCCGGTGCGCGGAGCTACCAGCCGCCGCGCCGTGCGAGACGCCAAGCGCAAAGAGACTCCAGAGCCTGCCGCAAGCACAAAAGCACAGGCGACCCCCGAACCAGACAAGGGCAACGACGCCGACGGCGAGAAGGCACCTGCGCAATCCAAGACGGTCCGCGGTGAGCGCGCCAGCGACAAACCGATCCTCAACGACGCAACCGCGTTCGTGACCTTCGTCGCCAATTATCTGCCTGGTTCGAAGGTGCGCGCGGTGGTCGAGTCGTTCTCGTCTCACGGCGCCTACGTCAAGGCGGGCAACGCCACTTGCTACGTGCCCCTGCGCCTGATGGGCGACCCGGCGCCGCGCAGCGCTCGCGAGGTGTTGACCGTCGGCGACGAGGTCGAGTTCACGGTGCACGCGACCGACCCGGCCCACAACGCGATCGACCTGGCCTTGGTGCCTGACGAAACCACACCTCCGCCACCCAAGAAGGCCACCCGCAAGACGGCCGCTCGCAAGTCGCCCTCGCGCACGACCGCGAAGAAAGCCGCGTCGACGTCCGAGGAATCCGAGCCTGCAGCCGCGAAGAAGACGGCAGCCAGGAAGACCACCGCCGCGAAGAAGACGGCGGCCAAGAAAACCACGGCCAAGAAGGCAGCCACCAAGAAGACGGCTGCGAAGAAAACCACAGCCAAGAAGAGCACCGCCAAGAAGGCCGCAGCCAAGAAGGCCACAGGTACCCAGGCTGCCGCCAGCGACGGAACAGCCGCCAAGGCCCCGGCCAAGAAGGCCGCAGGGTCGACCACCCGCAAGCGCACCGTGCGGCCCGCGGCGGCCAAGGCCGACGAGCCGAAGGCCGACCAATAGCGGCGAGCCGGCTGGCCTCAACCACCTTTAGGCTCGGGGCATGCGCCTGGCCACATGGAACGTCAACTCGCTGAACGCTCGCATGGATCGTGTCGACGAATGGCTCGACTATGCATCCCCCGACATCTTGTGCATGCAGGAAACCAAGATGTCGGACGACCAGTTTCCGCACGACCACTTTGCCCAGTTCGGCTACCAGTCGGTCCACGTGGGAGAGGGCCAGTGGAACGGTGTGGCGATCCTGTCTCGTGTGGGAATCGACCAGGTGCACACCAACTTTGCGCCTGGCATAGAACCCGATGGCGAGGCCCGGTTGGTTTCGGCGACCTGTGGCGGCGTGAAGGTGACGTCTGTTTACGTCCCGAACGGACGCGCTGTCGACGACGATCACTACGTGTACAAGCTGGGATGGCTCGATCGCCTGGCAGACCACGTCGACTCGATCGCATCGCCCGACGAGATGGTGGTGGTGGCCGGCGACTTCAACATCGCGCCCCAGGACATCGACGTCTGGGACGTCGCCAAGACGTCGGGCGGCACCCATGTGACCGACGCAGAGCGCCAGCGTCTGACAGCCCTGGGCGAGTGGGGTCTGGCCGACGTGTTCCGCGCCCACCACAGCGATGCGGGCCTTTTCAGCTGGTGGGACTATCGGGGAGGCGTTCCACAAGCGTGAGGGCATGCGCATCGACCTTGCCCTGTGCAGCCGAAGTGTGGTCGACGCCTCGACGTTTGTGGTCATCGACCGCAACGCCCGCAAGGGCAAGCAACCCTCCGACCACGCACCGGTGCTGGTCGACTTCGACGCCTGAGCCCGCAGATCGGATCTCTCGGCGCAAAATAGCGAGCTCGTGGGTCTAGCTGCGGTGGATGGCAGCCAGGATTGCCACGTGGTCTCGGCGCAGGCGTATGGGCGACAACCCCGAGGCTTCGCACAGTTCGTCCAAATCGGCCGGCGCTCGTCGTGCGATCTGAACCATGGCTTCATCGCGAAGCAGAGCCTCCGGGTCGATCCGCCTGGCCCTGGCCGTGGTGTCGCGCCACGTCTGCAGGCGCTCGAGCCGACGGCGGGTGGCGCCATCGGTGCTGGCCATGGTGGCGGCGCGGGCCGAAGCCAGGAAGCTTCGGCGCTGGTCTTCGGTGGGCGGCACCGGCGGCGGAGCCTGGGTGCTGATCGAACCGAGCCACCTGGACGGATATCGCTCGTGGGCCACGCCTTGAACCGTGCGGCTTCGACACCACGACAGGTGCAGGCTCCGTTCGGCGCGGGTGACAGCCACGTATGCCAGCCTGCGCTCCTCGGCCGAGTCGTTCATGGGTACGAGACCCTCCTCGGTGCCGACGATGGTGACGTGAGGCCACTCGAGCCCCTTGGCAGCGTGGAACGTCACCAGGTCGACCACGTCGTGGTCGACCCCGACGTCGCCGGCGCGCAACGTGGTCAACCAGGCCGCGAACCCCGAACCGTGAGGCTGGTCGTTGCCGCTGACGTACTCGCGAGCCAACTCCAGCACGGGCGAGACGACGTCTGCGTCGTCGGACCCGATGTGTTCGGTCTCGAGGTCGATCAGCCGCACGGCAAAGGAAGGCCCTGAAGACTTCAGCTCGTCGACGATGGCCGTAGCAGCAGGGTCTTGTGACAACCCGCCGCGTCCCCTGATCCGATGGGGGATACCTGCAGCCGAGAAGGCTGAGGCCACCAAGTCGAGCTGGGCGTTGGTGCGGGCCAACACGGCATGATCGGACCATCTCCCAACAGTGCTGTGAGCCCACCGGATGCGTTCGACGGTCGAGCGCGCCTCGGCTTCTGGATCGGAGTGGTCGCTGGTGGTGGGTGAGGCGCCCGCCTGGCGCCTGACCACCACATCGCGCTCGCCCAGCACCGCGTGGGCTGCGGCGATGATTGGGGCCGCCGAGCGATGGTTGGTGCTGAGTGCCACGGTGGTGGCGTTGGGAAACCAGCGCTCGAAGTCGGTCAGATACGCAGCGTCGGCACCGTTCCACTCGTAGATCGCCTGGTCTGGGTCGCCGACCACGCAGAGATCGTCTCGGTCGCCCAGCCAGGCACGCAACAGCTCGAATTGGGTGTGGTTGACGTCTTGGAACTCGTCGACGAAGAAGTGCCTGAACCGCCACCGCTGAGCATCGGCGAATGCCTGGTCGGTGGTCAACATGTGGGTGCATTCGGCCAAGATGTCGTCGAAGTCGAGCAGGTTCTGGCGACGCTTGTGTTCGTTGTAGCGCCGGGCGAGGTCGGCTTCGACGCGGTTTCGTGGCTCGGTACCCGCCGAGATGGTCGCTTCGACGGCTACGGCGGCGCGGGCCTGGGTTGGATTGTCGGCCAGCGATCGCAGCAGAGCCACCCGGCTGCCGATGATCCGGGGCACCGCCTTGCCCCTATCCAGCCGGCGCTGGCGCACCTGTTGCAGCGCAACGGCATGGAATGTGCCCACCGGGCCCAGGTCGCGAACTCCGGCGGCGGCCAGGCGCTGCCTCAACTCGTTGGCGGCGCGTCGGGTGAAGGTCAGCGTCATCGCCCGGCGCGGGTCGATCTCGTCGGCAGCCCGGCGGGCGATGCGCGCCGTCAGAACCCTCGTCTTGCCCGAACCTGGCCCGGCCAGTATGCGCAACGTCGTGGCGGGTTGGTCGACGGCTATGCGCTGCGAGTCGTCGAGCCTGGCCAACAGATCGTCGATGCCCGGCTCGCCCATGGCCCAGACGCTACCGTCCCCTCCATGGAGCTGATCGGCTTCCAACGCTTCGAAGAACTCGTCGGTGAGGCACTGGACCTGCTGCCAGACGAATTGTTCGACGCGATGGACAATGTCGCGTTTGTCGTGATCGATGGGGACGACCCCGACCTTCTGGGTTTGTACGACGGCGTACCGCTGACCGAACGGGGCATGGACTACAGCGCCGTGATGCCCGACCGCATCTCCATCTTTCGCAACACCATCTGCGCCATCTGCGAGACCGAGGACGAGGTGATCGAAGAGGTCAGGGTGACGGTCCTGCACGAGATCGCTCACCACTTCGGAATCGACGACGACCGCCTGGACGAGTTGGGCTGGGCCTGACGACCTCTTGTCGGCGACCACTCAGAGTGAAATACTACTCTCCGTAGTCATTTAGGGTGGCGGCAGTACAAGGATGTCACCAGGGGCGTCAACGTGCGTCCGAGGGTCGTCTCCAGCCCAACAACAAGAGGTCGGACGATGGCGCTTTCGCGTAGACAATTTCTTGGTGGTTCCGCAGCTGCCTTGGCGGCATACGCGCTGCGGTCGGGGGTTCATCTCGACGCAGCTGCAGCTGTCGAAGCCGGGGCTCGGCTCAGCGACCCTGCCAGGCAGCCGATGTTCGTGGAACGCGCGCCGAATGCGTTGGACCCAAGCTTCGTGCTGCAAGACTTCGTCGAGAACGGCTGGGACAGTTGGCGTAACTACCGCCTGAAGGCCGCTCCCGCGCTCCACAAGACCGGGCTCATCGACCCGGCAACGGGAACCAAGCTGACTACCCCGATCTGGGGATACGGGGTCCATGAACCCTCGTGGCCAGGACCGACCATCCAGGTGAGGCGCGACGGCGGCGTCACCCGAGTCCAGTGGAAGAACCGGCTCGGCAAACAGCACCTCTTGCCCGTGGACGAGAACCTGCACTGGTGTTATGCCCTGCACGGATACCACGACCGCACCATCGAACGCGATGGCGTGCCGATGATCACCCATCTACACGGCGGCAAGTCCGACTATCAGTTCGATGGCAACCCAGAGTTCTTCTATAGCCATCGCAACAAGGTGGTGGGTCCACAGTGGGCGGGTGTCGACGGCGGGTTCACCGACACATTCGAGTACGACAACGACGTTGCGGCCGGCTCTCTCTGGTACCACGACCACGCCCTCGGAATCACACGGCTGAACGTCTATGCCGGGTTGGCCGGCTTCTACTTCGTTCGGGACGACATCGACACCGGCGGGCATGACAACCCGGTCGGGCTGCCGGCATTCCCCTACGAGATGGCCTACTGCATCCAGGACCGCATGTTCACCAAGACGGGCGAACTGTTCTTCCCGTCGTTCCCGGGTGAGCCCTTCTACGACGATTTCATCACGGGCGAGGGTGCCGACCTGCCCGAGGACCTGTTCCCCAACGGTGGGCCGACAGCCCTCGCCGAGTTCTTCGGCGATCACATCGTGGTTAACGGCAAGCTCTGGCCGAGAAAGAACGTCGAACGGCGTCACTATCGGCTGCGTCTTCTGAACGGCTGCGATTCGCGCTTCATGGTGTTGCAGTTCGTCGCAGTGGCCAGGGGTGCAACCGACCTCGACAGTGCAAGCGCACCTTTGCCCTTCTGGGTAGTCGGAAGCGACCAGGGTCTGGGCACGCCCAGGCAGGTCGAGTCTCTGGTGTTCGAACCGGGTGGTCGGTACGACGTGGTGATCGACTTCTCGCAGGTTCCCAAGGGCACCCGGGTCATCATGAAGAACGCAGGCGGGGATGCTCCATTCGGGGGAGCGTTCGGCGACGCTCTCGATGTCGATGACCTGTTCCCCGACCGGCGAACCGACAGGGTGATGGCCTTCGACGTCGTCAAGAGGACCAACACATCGGTCCCCGACCGTTTCGACCCGACCGCCATCGGTGGCTACGGCGGTGTGCGCGGCATCGCAAAGCGACGCAGGGTGGCCTTGTTCGAGGGCAAGGACGAGTTCGGCCGTCTGCAGCCGCTGCTTGGCACCGTCGACGACAACCTGTGGGGGCGCGGCGTAGCCACCCCCTTCACCTGGTCGCATCCCACGACCGAGAATCCCGCTGTAGGCGACACCGAGATCTGGGAGATCTACAACTTCACCGCCGACGCCCACCCGGTGCACCTGCACCAGGTGAACTTCGAGGTGCTCGACAGGCGCGACTTCGAATACGAAGTCACGGGCATGGTCGATGTAGTGCAACACAACGGTGCGGTGGGCAAGTCGCCCGAGGTGTCGAACATCCGCAAGCTGCCGCGGACACAGGTGGGGCCCGAGTACTACGAGGCTGCGCCGAAGGACATGGTGACGGCCCTGCCTGGCGATCCCGACGGTTCACCACGCACCGGACAGATGGTGAGGGTCAAGGCCAAGTTCGAGAAGCCGGGGCGCTACGTGTGGCACTGCCACATCCTCTCCCATGAGGATCACGAGATGATGAGAGTGCTTCACGTCGGGCCCCTCGATCGCTGAAGAAGTGGGGCCCTCGGCTCGCGTAGTCTTCTGAGCTATGGCGTTTCCCGATGACTACCTGAACGAGCGTGAGGAACTGATCCTCAACCTCAAACCGCACTGGTGGGTGTTTTCTCAGTCGGTTGCGTTGCTGGTCGCGGCCCTCGCCGCCGCTGTTGTCCTGAACGTCATCGACGTCGCATACGTCGGGTGGCTGGGCTGGGCTCTGCTGCTGGCAGCCATCATCAACCTGGGCGTGGTGTACACGAAGTGGGCGCAGACCTTCTTCGTGTTGTCCAGCGAACGCCTCATCTTCAGGACGGGTGTGCTGACCAAGCGCGGTGTCGAGTTGCCCGTCGGCCGAATCGACAACATCAACTTTCGCCAGTCGCTGTTCGAGCGAATGATCGGCGCCGGCGATCTTCTGATCGAATCAGCCGGTGAAAGCGGTCAGTCGCGGTTCTCGAACGTGCGCAAACCAGACGCCATCCAAAACGAGATCTACCGCCAGATCGACCGGCAGAACGATCGGGGCTACGGTGCTGCACCGCAGGCACCGACCGACGATGTCGCAGCAAAGATCAAGCAACTCGACGAGCTTCGTCGTCAGGGGCTGGTCAGCGACGAGGAGTTCGAGGCCAAGCGGCGCGATCTGCTCGATCGCATGTAGGCCAGACGACCACGGAGACCCTCGGGTGCGCACCACCAACGGCGACTACGAAATCGAGTTCGAGACCTTCGGCCGCCGAGGCGACCCGACGCTGTTGCTGGTGAACGGGCTCGGCAGCCAGATGATCGCCTATCGCGACGCCCTCTGTCTGGGGTTTGCGACGGCCGGTTTTCATGTGGTGCGCTACGACAACCGCGACGTCGGTCTCAGCACGAAGACCCCAACTCCGCCGCCGTCGATTTCCCAGGTTGCAGAGGCCCTGGCCGCAGGCGAGCCCGCCCCGGTTGCCTATTCGGTAGCCGATATGGCTGCCGACGGCATGGCTGTCCTCGACGCCCTCGAGGTCGAGTCGGCTCACGTGTGGGGCATGTCGATGGGTGGGATGATCGTGCAGACCATGGGCTACGCCTTCCCAGAGCGCGTCAGGTCGATCACGTCTGTGATGTCGACAACGGGCAACCGTGAGGTCGGCCGCTCGACACCCGAGGCGCTGGCGGCATTGACCGAACCAGCGCCCACCGAGCGCAGCGCATACATCGAGGACGACCTGCTCCGCAGGCGGATCTGGGCCAGCGACGACTACGACGAGGACGAGGCCCGCCAGTACGTCGCCGCTCAATACGACCGTTGTTTCCACCCCGACGGCACAGCTCACCAGTACACGTCGGTCATGGCCGACGGTGACCGCACGGCCCGGCTGGCCGCCATCACAGCGCCCACCCTCGTCATCCATGGCTCGAAGGACACCCTCATCGACATGTCGGGTGGTGTGGCCACAGCCGAAGCCATCGATGGTGCCGAGCTTGTTATCTACGACGGCATGGGCCACGATCTTCCGCAGTCGCTGTGGGACAGCTACATCGACCAAGCACGTCGGCTGGCCCAGCGAGCCGGCTGAGCAGGTTTCGAGTCTCGCCTACTGATTCAGGAGAACACAATGGGTCCGCTTTCGGGTGTACGGGTCGTCGAACTGCAGGGCATCGGCCCAGGCCCGTTCTGCGGGATGATGCTGGCCGACATGGGCGCGGAGGTGATCCGTGTCGACCGTTCGGCCAACGCCGGCGTCTCTCGTGGCATCGATGTCTTGGCGCGCGGTCGGCGCTCGATAGCCGTCGACCTGAAGAACCCCGAGGGAGTCGAGACGGTTCTGGAGCTGATCGACTCCGCAGACGCCCTCATCGAGGGGTTCAGGCCCGGGGTGATGGAGCGCCTGGGGCTTGGCCCCGACGTGTGCCTGAGCCGTAACCCGAAGCTGGTCTATGGGCGCATGACGGGTTGGGGTCAGGACGGGCCATATGCCTCGGCGGCCGGTCACGACATCAACTACATCGCTCTGGGTGGTGCGCTCGGCTCCATCGGCCGCGCCGGCGAAGCACCCGTGCCACCACTGAACCTGGTGGGCGACTTCGGCGGCGGGGGAATGTTGCTGGCCTTCGGAATCGCCTGTGGCATCGTCAGCGCTCGCTCTACAGGGCAGGGCCAGGTGGTCGACGCGGCGATGGTCGACGGCACCGCGACGCTGATGTCGATGTTCTTCTCGATGAAGGCCATGGGTATCTGGGGCGAGCGGGGCACCAACATGCTCGATACCGGAGCGCCGTTCTATGACGTGTACGAATGCGCCGACGGCGAGTATGTGTCGATCGGGTCGATCGAGCCCCAGTTCTACGCACAGCTGATGGAGCTGTCCGGACTGGGCCAGATGGATCTGCCCGCCCAGATGTCGCGCGGCGACTGGCCCGACATGAAGCACAAGTTCGCCGAGGTGTTTCGCACCAAGACCCGCGACGAATGGTGCGAGATCATGGAGCACACCGATGTTTGTTTTGCTCCGGTCCTCTCGCTCGACGAGGCCACGGCACATCCACACAACGTCGAACGTCAGACCTTCATCGAGGTCGACGGTGTAGTGCAGGCGGCACCGTCGCCGCGGTTCTCGGTGACCACTCCTGAGGTCAAGGGGCCCGCCGCGGTTCCGGGTGCCGACACCGACGCTGTGCTCGCCGAACTCGGCAAGTCAGACGATCAGATCGCCGCGTTGCGACAGTCGGGCGCCGTCGCCTGATGGCGACCATCGTCTTCTTTCACGCCCATCCAGACGACGAGGCCATCGCCACCGGCGGCACGATGTTGCTGGCCAGTCGAGCCGGCCACCGAGTGATACTGGTGGTCGCCACACGAGGCGAGGTCGGCGAGGTGGCCGAAGGCTTCCTCGAGCCCGGCGAGACGCTGGGTGCCCGGCGCAGCCTCGAGACACAGACCGCCGCTTCGATACTGGGCGTTCATCGCGTTGAGTTCCTCGGATACGAAGACTCGGGGATGATAGGCGAGCCCACCAACGACAATCCGGCGTGCTTCTGGCAGGCCGACGTCGATACCGCCGCCGGCCGCTTGGCAGAACTGTTGGCCGACGAGACCGTCGACGTGCTGAGCTGCTACGACGACCACGGCGGCTACGGCCACCCCGACCACATCATGGTCCACAGGGTCGGCCATCGTTTTGCCGAGCTCGCAGGCGTGGCGAGGGTGTACGAGTCGACCATCAACCGCACCCAACTACGCGAGCAGATGGCCGCGGCCGCAGCCGAGCGGCCTGAGATGGTCGACGAGATCGGCGAGGTCGGCGACGACTTCGGATCTCCCGACGAGATAATCACCACAGCGGTCGACGTCGTGGCGGTAATCGATGCCAAGCGCAAGGCGATGGCCGCCCACGCCAGCCAGATCGGCGAAGATTCGTTCTTCCTAGCCATGGATCCCGAAGTGTTCGCCAGGGCATTTGGAACCGAGTGGTACATCCGAACCGATCTGGCGCCCGCGGGGCGCGAGGATTGGATCATCGACGAACCAGCACCCGCTCAGGAGCCGACCAGGTGAGCTTGTCTCCAGACACTCCAGATCTGCCCGCATCGCTGATGCCCCTGTACGACGAGGCGATGGCTGTGGCCGATGCGTCACCTGCCAGCGCCTCGGCACTGTTGCGCCTGCTGCTGCGGGCGCTGATCAAGTCGGCGGGTCGGGGCGGGCGAGATCTGCGCGCCGACCTGGAGGCGCTGGTCGCCGGCGGTGCCGACGTGGGCATATTGCGAGCGCTCGATGCTGCCGGTCTTTCCGAGACCCATTCACGACGCCCCGGCGAGATTCAGCTCACCGATGGACATTCCGATGTGCGAAACCTGTCGGTGCTGGTGGCCGTCGTGGTGCGGGCCACAGGGGGCGGTCGGTGATAACGCTGCACCTGGTAGTCGCCTGGTGCGCTGTCATCGGCACCGGTATTGCCGGGGCCTGGGCGCTGCTCGCCAACTTCGTACCCGCTGTTCGGGGCAAGCCGATGTGGTGGTTCATGGCCCTGGCCCAGGGGTTGATGATCGTGCAGGTGGTACTGGGCGTGATCTTGTTGGCAGGCCTCGACTACGAAGCGCACGAACGCCACGTGTTCTATGGCTTCTTGACCTTCATCGCCATCGGAATCATCTACGCCTACCGCCAGCAGATGGAGCACAAGCTCTTCCTGCTGTACGGGCTGGGCACCCTCTTCGTGATGGGGTTGGGCATCCGCGCCATGTCGTTCGCCCTGTGAAGCGTCCTGTCTCGGCGCCCCGGTAGGGGCGCCAGAGACAGACACTTCGTTCTAGGCGGGGCAGGGTGAGGCTTCGCCCACCTGGCGACGCTCGGCATCGAGGTCGGTCGGGTCGTACTCGGGTGTGTTGTCGACACACTCGGCCGGTCCCTGAGGGATGAAGAAGCCCATGTCGTGGTCGGTGATCAGGGTTGTGGCCCCGATGCTCAGCACCTCACCCTCCATGGTCAGCGGGTCGATGTCGCTGTCGATGTCGTCTGGGCCGATGTCGGGCAACGACATGTTCCACGAGATCGGCACTCGCACCAGGCGCACGAAGTACTCGCCCGGATCCAGATCGCCGAACCAGTAGATGCCGGGCTGGGCCGTATCGCCGTCGAGGTTCTGCGAATACGTGGTTGCAACCAGATTCCGGTCGACGTCGTACAGTTCGATCCGAACGCCGTTCTGGCCGACCTCTTCGGGATCCTGGATGCCGTTGGCATTCTCGTCCAGCCAAACCCGGCCGCCGATGCCGTTGACAGACTTGTTCAACAGCAGGCCTGCATGGCTGGTCTCGATGGCCGGCGGAGCCGAGCCGTCGGCGTCGAACGCCACATAGTCGACCGGGAAGAACGCCACGGTGTCGGCCAGCCACGACCCCTGCGGGGCGATCAGCGGGATACGCACATCGAGGTCTTCCCCGGCGGCCCAGTACTGTCCCACGCCTGGTGTGGCCTGGACCCTCACCGCTCTGACCGCCGACAGATCCTCTGGGCTGGTCGTCCAGTCGTTGTCGCACCCGCCCGGAGCCGCGGCACCCGCCGCCGAGCCGAACAGCTCGGGACGGCACGGATCGGACGACATCGAGTACGACACGGTGACCGTGACATTGCCCGGCTTGGCGAACACCTCGGCAAGACCGCTGAGCGACGGCGTGTACTGCGAACCGATCGGGTCGCCGGTCAGCGGCGATACATCACCCGGGTAGGGCAACACCTGATAGGCCACCAGGCCGCCGGTCGCCACGTTGCCGTTGTTCTCGAGCTCGATGCGGATGCTGCCCGGGCCATGCGATGTGGTCTGGGCGATACACGGCCGCGACGTGTGGCCGGCCTCTTCTTCGCACGAGAAGTCAGATCGGCTGAAGTCGACCGCCCCGGTCCATGCTGCCGGTCCGTCGCCATTGGTCACCGCGAAGGTGATGGTGTTGGTGCCGACCTGGAACGGGCCAGAGAGTGGCACTGACACCGGGGTGCTCCAGTTCGATCCACCGACACCCTGGGACACACCGTTCACATAGATGTCGGTGACCGAGTTGTCGACCAGGAACCGCGCGGTGGCCTCCAGCGAATCGGGCAGGTCGTCGGCGCTCAGCTCGAACTCACGATGGAAGAAGTAGGTGAAGTTCTCCCTGGTGTTGGCTGACGTGTTCTGCCACGGGTCGCTCGAGCGCACCCACACCCGGTGGATGGTGTCGGTCTCTGCGTTGTTCGCGTAGTCGTCGACCTCCCAACGGTTTCCGTTGGCGCCAACACCCCAGTGATTGGTGCCCGCCATGTAGAACGGGAAACGGGTGAGGGCCTCGTTTCCACGATCGGCGTAGGTCGAGTTGGCCGTAGCCGGCAGGTTCGACGTGTGGCCCTCGAGGGCGGTGAAGTTGCTCTTCAGCCCGTTCAGGTCCATCGATCCGGATCCGGTTTCGAAGTAGCTGATGCCTTCGAAGGTGCGGAAGTGGATGACCCGGTCGTGGGCCGACGTTTCGGCATAGAACCGAACCTCGTCGGCGTCGAGGGCTGCGAACAGGTCGTTACCCGCGTGGCCCCAGGCGTTGGTGCCCGATTCGTCGGCGCCCAACGCGGCGTCGGTCGAGATCGGCAGGCTGTCTGTGCGCACGTCGAGCGACGGGTTGGTGCCGCCCTCGTGCACGTAGTTCAACACAAGCACCCAGCCGCCACCGTTGGAGTTGTCGACCTCGGCCTGGAAGGGGTCGACACCTTCGAGGTCGAACCAGTAGACGCCCGAAGGCACGTCCTGGGCCTGGCTGATGTCGACGAACGGGTTGGCCTGAGAACCCGGCGCGGCCAGGTTCACATCGGCGCTGACGGGCACCTGCACGCCACCGTTCCACTCGAAGTCGATCGACAGCGCACCGGGACCACCGGTGTTGCGGGTGACGACGGTGATGGTGTTGGTGCCGGGTACAAACGGGCCAGCGAGGGTCTTGACCGGCCGGGTACCGCTGAACCCAGAGTCGGTGATGCCCTGGCTGACTCCGTTGACCGTCACCGAGTCGATGTAGTTGTCGATCCAGGTCTGGGCCGACAGGCTCAACGACTCGTGGCCCGTTCCTTCGGGCAGCTCGAACGTCGCGGTGAACGTCGCTGTGCCCGTGTTGTTGCAGTTGGGCGTCCAGATGAGCTGAGCCGGGATGTTGTTCCACGCATAGGTCGCGCAGTTGGGCACGACGGTGGCCGGGTTCGTCGAGCCGTTGTAGGTGACGTCCCACATCGGGTCAGTCGAGCCAACCGGCAGATCCGCGCCGGAAGCATCAGTACCGGTATCGAGGTTGGGCAACTCGGCTGCTGCGAACTGGGTGGTCTCATAGACCGGCCGCTCGCAGTTCTCGCCCCACAGATACGAACCACCGCCCGGTGCGGCACCCCAGTTGGGCACACACGAGCGAGCGGCGCTGACCGCCGGGCGACGAGGCCCGTCGAGGCTCTCGCTGACGGTCCAGTCGCTGTCGAGCTGGGTGTATGCCACCGCAGGTGCCACGTGGGTGTTGACCTGTACCTCGGCCAGACTCAGGTGCTCGTCGGTGTCGAGCACGATCAGCACGTAGCGTCCGGCTGCTCCGGCCACCGAGAACTCGTGGTGGGGGCCCGACAGATCGGGAGTGACCGGAATCTCGATCACCCCGGCCTGTCCGCGTGCTCCGGCCACTGTCTTTGTGGTGATCGGGTCTGGCGACACGAACAGCTTTGCGCCGCTCAGCCGAGTGGTGCAGCAGTCGGTGCGGTTCCAGATCTCGATCGAGCCGACCGAAACCACGGTTCCCAGGTCGACCTGCCACCACTTGTTGCCGGTGTTGATGGCGGTGTGGCTGACCGACTCGTGCCAGTAGTCGCCGTCTGTGTTGCCGTCGATTGCGCGCGATGCAATGGGTGGGCCGTTGCCGGTATCCCACGCCGTGGCAGTCGTACTCTGGGTGGCCCGGCCGCTGGTAGCGATGTTGATCGCCTCGGCGCCGGTGCCAGACCCGTCGTCGGTGCGGTACCAGGCGAGCGATGCGGCCAGCAGGGATGGCCCGCCGTCACCGTCGACCTCGACCTCGATCAGGTTCACGCCGGCAGCCCACGGTCCGGTCAGGTACACCCGGCCGAACTCGTCGAGTTCCTGGCCCTGGCGAACCCCGTTCACGAAGATCTGGCCAACTCCGCTGGTGGCGACGTCGCCGACCAGCACCAGGCTGGCGGGCCGGTCATCCGACCCGAGGCTGAACGAACGCTGGAACCAGCGCGCGCCACCGTTGGCGCAGTCTTGCGACAGCACCGGTGCGTCGCCCGACAGTGGCACGCCGCAGTCGCTGGCGTCGGCCGGGGTCTGGTTGCTGACACGGTTGACCGAAGCCGTCCAGGCCGCGTTGGTCGAAGCGTCGGGCAAGGCATCGAGGAAGGTGTCCTGGCCGGTCACCAGCGGTGCGACATCAACCGACGCACCCTGGCCGGGAACCTCGTCATAGATGATGAAGTCCATGCCGTCGCGGCCTTTGGCAGAGGCGTTGACCTCGACATCCAACAAGGCGTCGACATCGAAGCTGTCGGTGTCCCAGCAGACCGACTCTGCCACCAGACCGTCGCCGTCGACGTCGTACACGTCGGCGATTGCCGGGTCGACACACGAAACGTTGTACTGGGTGTTGTTGGTGCCGGTCATGGCCACCAGATCGAACGACGACGCTGACACGGCAGGGCGCACGGTGGTGTTCAACACCAGGTCGAAGACCTCACCGGGCGTCAGGTCTCGTGCCGCGTTGCGATAGTCCCAGCGCACCAGCGTGCGACCGGTGCCGTTGTGGTTCTCGGTCACCAACAGCTGTGGCGGCTCGTCCTGGGTCAACGGTTGGGTGCTGGCATAGCTCAGCTCTTCGGGCAACAGGACTGCGACGAAAGGCTCGCGATACGGCCGTGACGCTGCAGGCAGGTTCTCGATGCGGATCTTGAAGCTGATCTGCTCGCCTGGTACCGCCGAACCGGTGAGGGTGGTGACGGTGAGGTCGGGAATCGAGTTGTTCAGATCGACCTGCACCAGGTCGCAGACCTCGCGGCCGGCCATGTTGTCGGCCGCCCACGTTGCACAGTTGACGATGGGTGCCGGGGTGTCGCCGTCCATCGGAGGGTCGAACACGTCGGTCACCAGACGTGCCGGTGCCAGCGTCGCAAACGCCTTGTCCAGACCACCCGGATAGGTGATGCGCACGGCCTCAGCGTTGGCAGGAAGGTTGTAGGTGGCGTCGTCGTCACCGTCGACGGTGGCGATGTCGAACCAGTTGCCGTTCTTCAGGTACTCGAACTCGGCAACCGTGGTCGACGGAGCCCATGCGCCGGTGCGGATGCTGACGGCACGAAGGCCGGTCGGAAGTACATCGGTGATCGTCGTGTTCTCGGCCTTGCCGGTGCCCACGCTGGTGGTGCCCAGCGACCACTCGATCTCGCCGCCCGCCGAGGCCATGTCGGTGTTGGCGATCTTCGATCCCTGCAAGAGGGCCTCTCCGCCACAGGCGGTTACAGGTGGCTCGGTGACCAGGATCTCAAAGCTGTCGAGGCTGCCGGCAAGAGCCGTACCCGAACTCTCGAGCGTCAGCACGATGCGGTCGACGGTGCCGGTTATCTCGAGTGAGCCGCCCGAGCTGCCGCGGTTGAAGGCGTCCATCGCCAGGGTCGGGTTGTTCATCAGGTCGCCGACCCGACGCTCGACGGTGTTGGAGGTCGCAGAGAAATGGCTGCCGTTGCGGTGCACGCTGTCGACGGTCCATGTGAGGCCGTCACCCAGGGTCAGCAGCGACGAGTTGGAGACCGCCAGCGGGCCGCCCAGGCCGACGTAGCCGCCCAGCCGGCCGATGTGAACCACGGGGTCGACCACGGCTGGGCTGAAGGTCAGGGTCAGCGTCGCAGACTGGCTGTAGTCGTGAACGATCTCCAGCGCCGGGTTACCCGCCACGTTTGGCTGGCTGTAGTCGTTGGAGTTCAGCTGGTCCATCACCGCTTGAGTTGCGCTGAGGTTGGTCAGCTCGGCCGTGACGGTGCTGTCGCCCAGCTGCGCACGCCACATGTCGAGCTGCAGTTCGGACCACGAACCGGTTATCCCTGCAGGGCGATCTTCGATGGGCAAGCCGGGGGCGCAGATGACGTTCATCGTCACTGTGGCTGTGTCGCACCGGGGGTGGCCAGACTCGAAGTCACCGGGGCACAGCTCGTATTCGAACGTTCGGGTCTGCGACAGCTCGGACAGCAGGGGCGTGTACATCACGACCCCGTCGTCGCGGATCTCGAAGGTTCCCTCGCCGTCGGTGGTGAGGATGCGCGGCAGCGACCCTGCGGGTGCGGTGTCGTTGGCCATCACGGGCACAGCGCTGGCCGTGCCGGGGTAGACGTCGACGAAGTCGTCGTTGGCATTGACCTTGCCGAACGGGTCGGGCGCACTGGGGCACGAACCGCCGTCGTTGTTGTTGGTGGGCTGTCCGGTCGAGATGCGGGTGCCTTGCGGATTGTTGGTGTCGAGGTCTGTGATCCAAACGATGGCACCGGTGGGGTTGTTCGAGGCGTAGAACTGATCGCCCGATGTCACGTAGGTCGAGCCCCAGCCACCGCTGAGACCTGAAACGCCTGTCACACCCTGCACGTCAAAGCGGAAGTGCTGCAGCGTGTTCAGGTCGTAGACACCCAGGCGGTCACCCTGCATGCCGTAGGCGCGGCCGTCGATGATGGCTATGTCGGCGACGCTGGGCCGGCTCTGTCCGTCGCCGGAGGTGAACGTCAGCGCATCGACGATCTGGAGGGTGTCGAGGTTCACCACCTTCCAGTTGTTGCCACCGTTCGAGATATGCATCAGCCCGGTGACGGGGTCGATGTCCGCGGTGAAGGCACCGGCCTGCACGAACAACCCTGTGTTGGTGATCGAGCCGTCGGACGGGTCGATGCGGATCAGATCACCGTTTCTGCGCGAGCCGTCGGCTGCGTTGGCGGTCGAGATCGCGTAGAAGACGCCTTCAGACTCGCGGAAGGCCATGGCGTTGTACGAGCCCTGGGTACCACTGTCGAGCACCTCGTACTGGCCGGTGGTGACGTCCAGACGATGCAGACGACCCGACAGCACCTGGTAGAAGCCGGTCGGGCAGGTGGGGGTGAAACTCTGATCCGAGAGGGCGAAGAACTTGACGTCGGCTTCGCCGTCGTTGTCGATGCGGAAACCGGCGATCGGGGTGGCGGTCGTGTCGACCTCGAATGCCTCGACGTCGACCACGGTGAACCACATCGGCTGGCCGACGTTGTCGCCCGGGGCATAGCCGGTGTTCCAGCGGTAGGGGGCGTCGAAGCCAAGGCGCTTGGAACCAGCGATGACGTTGCCGTCGGCGTCGAGCGGTTCGAGGTCGAAGAACGAGTTGCCGTTGCGCTCGGTTATGAGCACATAGTCGCCGTTGTCGACCGGGAATTCGAAGTAGAAGTCGAAGTCCGGCTCGAAACTGGTCAGCGCCGGGTTCGTGCCCCCGTTGACGTCGAGGTAATCGCGCAGGTCGGTCGACCCCAGCACCTGCTCGACCCGGTCCCAGAAGTCGGGATGCGACGGCAGTGTGTGCACGCCGTTCTCCGAAGTCCTCACACCTGACTGGTTGGTGCCCCAGTTCTGGTTCTGCACCTCGATGCCCGTGAAGTTGAACTCGTCGAGCACGACGGTCTGGCCACCGTCGACGATGGTCACCGACTCGATCTTCAGCTCGTCGTTGTCGGCATCGATCACACCAGACACCGAGGAGTTCTGGGTGATGGTGTTTCCGTTCTCGGTCATGACGACCTGGGTGATGGCGACGTCGCCGCTGCCAGCTCGGATGGTCTCCAGGCCCGACGTTTGTGCGGCGGCCGGCTGCACTGGCAACACGGCGAACGTCGATGCCACCACGGCGGTGATCAGCACCGCCAGCCAGGTGTTCTTGGCCATGCGGCCGACTCGATGGTTGTGCTTGCTCACCACTGTGCACTCCTGGCAGGCGAATCTTCGAGAATTCCGGACTGGGTTCGTGTGAGCCACACCGAGGCGCCTTCGTCCGTGACCGCTATTGCGACGGTTCCGTCGTCTGAGAAATCGATGCTGTTCAGGCGATGGTCGATCACCAGCAGCTCTTCGCGTTCGCCGCCCTCGTTCCAGTAGGTGACGCTGGCGCCGGCGGCGTTGGTGGACACAACCGCGAACTGGCCCGTCCCGGCCCGTGCGACCAACTTGGCATCGGAGCTGACCGAGATCTGCGAGATCTGTGTCCATGAGCCGCCATCGACAGACCCGAGGATCAGGTCGGTGCCGGAGGCGGAGGCGACGAGCAGTCCGAGGTGCGTATCGGCTTCGACCAAGTCGACGACCCGGCCGCCAGGCTCGACCACCTCGGTTACCTCACCCGCCGCGCTGGCCAGCGAGACCGAGGCGCCGTCGGGGGAAATCCATGCGACCCATGCGCCGTCATCGGATGCGATCGGGTGCGTGCCGGCGCCCAGGGTCACCGGGTTGTCGGCGCTGGAAGCGAACCTGACCACGGGTTCGCCATCTGAGGTCTGGAACCATCCGATGATCGACAGGCCAGATCCCATGTCGAAACCGACGATGGTCTCGCTCTGGTCGGGCGCCTGACCGATCTCCAGCGCAGGTGTGCGCATAAGGGTGCGGCGCGAGTCGCCGTCGATCATCGCGACGGCGCGGCCGTCGTTGACGATTCGCGTGTCGGGCAGCGCCACGAATGCGTCCGCGTCGGCCTCGGACTCCCACGAGAACCCCACCGGGGCAGCTGTCGTGGTGGTCACCTCGACGGCCGTGGTCGGCGCCGGAGCGGCGCCTCCATCGGATGTGCATCCGGCCAGGACCAACAGCGTCCCCACCATGCAGACGCCCACCGGCATCCGCGTTCTTGTTGTCCCGCGCCAGCTCACCGCAAGCTCCCAGAGGTCGATACTTCTCGACCCCCATCGGGATCAGCGGGGCCCTACTTGAGCCAAATCGGCCGCTGGCTGAACGGCCTTTCAGAATGGTTTCAGATTGGGCCGGGATGTGTCAGAGATTGACAACCGGGCACGTCAGGGTGCGGGTGATGCCGTCGATCAGCTGTATGCGAGACACAACCATCTTCCCGAGATCGTCGACCGAGCCGGCCTCGGCTACCGCTATGACGTCGTAGGGTCCCGTTACGTCGTCGGCCGAAACTATGCCGTCGATGGCCCCCATCTGGGTGGCCACGGCGGCAGCTTTGCCGACCTCGGTCTGGATGAGGATGTAGGCCCGGACGGTCATGATGGAAGGCTCCCTCGTCAGGTGACCAGACCCTACCGCGGGTTGTGCTGATGCCTTTGGTCCCACGGCCGGAACGTGAGGTACGGTCGTCTGCGTTCTTGTCGAACACCGATCACCAGACCCCACCGACGCAGGAGAACCGCCGATGCGCGCTGCACTCATGACCGCCCCCGGACAGCCGCTCGAGCTGGTCGAAGACGTCGAACTCGAGTCGCCCAGGGCCGGCGAGGTCAAGGTGCAGCTCCACAACTGCGGGCTGTGCCACTCGGACCTGCACTTCATCGACGGTTCGTTGCCCGGTCCGACGCCGCTGTTGTTGGGCCACGAGGCGGGTGGCATCGTCACCGACGTGGGTGCCGGCGTGCTCGACCTCGCCGAGGGCGACAAGGTCATCTTGACCCTGCGGCCCCCGTGCGGCCGGTGTTTCCACTGCGTGCGGGGCGAAATGTCGCTGTGCGAGACCTATGCCGGCGGCCTGTTCCCAGACGGTGGTACGCGCCTCAGCCGCGGCGGCGACGTGGTTCACCGTTCAGGTGTCAACCTGGCCGCCTTCGCCGAATCGACGGTGGTTCCCTCGGCCGCAGCGGTCAAGGTTCCCGAGGACACACCTCTCGACATCGCCTCGGTCATCGGTTGTGCGGTGCAGACCGGTGTGGGCGCAGCCATCAACACCGCCAAGGTCGAACCGGGTGCCACGGTGATGGTGGTCGGGCTCGGCGGAATCGGAATCTCCATCGTGCAGGGTGCCCGCATCGCCGGTGCTGCGCGCATCATCGGCGTCGACACAAACGAGGCCCGCCGCGAGCAGTCTCGCCACTTCGGCGTCACCGACACCATCGATCCGATGGCCGGCGATGTACCGACCCAGGTTCTCGACCTTCTGGGTCGTGGCGTCGACTACGCATTCGATGCCGTCGGCGCGGCCTCGCTGACCGAGACGTGCATCGGGTCCATCCGAAACGGTGGCCAGGCGGTGATGGTAGGAGTGCCGAAGATCACCGAGGGTGTCAACATCCACGCCATCGCCTTCGCCATGGGCGAAAAGAAGCTCAGCGGCTGCTTCCTCGGCTCGAGCAACCCGCACCGCGAGTTCCCGCGCCTGCTCGACCTTTGGCGCAACGGCAAGCTCGACCTCGACGCCATGGTCACCGGAACAAGGCCGCTCGACGAGATCAACGATGCGGTTGCCGACATGCAGGCCGGCAAGGGCCTGCGCACGGTTCTCAGCATCGGCAGCTGACCCGGCAGCGCAGCAGGGCGTCGAACAGGTGGAGCCCGCAGCCGAGTTGGTGGCACTGCACCTCGAGTGGTGCCGGTTTCGCGAGGCCGACACAGCGTTTCAAAAACTCGTAGGCGAACACCGCGAGTTCAGTGCCGTGGCCCGGCTTGGTCAGCGGTTGCTGCGCCTCGATCTCGAGCGCGTCGACCTCGCCGACCACGGGCACCTGGCCTCAGCTGTGCCATCCGACTTGGCATCCAGGGTCGGCGGCCTACAGTTCCCACGGCGTCCCGACAGCATCGATCGCGGCCCGTTGGCCGACTTCGGGCCGTTGGTGAGCCTGATGCTGGAGGTGTTCGCAATCCGTTGGCGCCGCCGCGAGAGCCTGCACGTTCTGGCCCTGATCCACCTGATCGGCGAATATGCAGGCCACATGGCTTGGGAGCCGGTGCTGGGCCACAGCCTCGACCCGCCGATGCTTGCCGACGACGTCAGCGGCAGGGCCAGCCTGTGGGGGCAAGTCGGAGACGACAGGTGTGGCCATCGCCGGTCGCAGCAACACCTGGCCTCGGAGGTGTCCGAACTCGAGATGATGCGCTCGGAGGCCAGGTGGGTCGAGTTTCTCCACGAGGAATACAGCCGGGTTGGGGAGATGATGACGGTCTGTGCCCTCAGGGGTTCCATGCGTGCCTTCGACCGTCGGGTGCGAGGCTGTTCTGCCCACTGCTCGGTGTGGGTACGCCACAGCGAGGCCGACCGCGACGCGTTAGAGAGACGGGCCCGGTTGGCGGCACTGCTTGGCGCATCGCCGCTGATACAGATGCGCCACTCGGCACCGGTGGGGCACTTCTTCGGCGTTCCCGACCTCGAGGAGATCGCGCAGGAGTGGGGTCGATTCGCCCACGAGGCCCGGAAGCGACTGGGTCACGACCTGTCGGTGGGTGGTGGTGTCGATGACATGCCGCAGAACCTGTGCCTGTTGATCAGTGCCCTTCGGGGCGAACCGACACAGCAGTCGTCGCTGGTGGCCGACGTTGTTTCGCACCTCAGATCAATACTCAACACCTCAACCCGGACGGTGGAAACGTGAGCCTGTACTGCCGAGCAACGCTGAACTTCGTGGGCGACGCCGATCGCGTTGCGGTCGCCACGCCAATTCTGGACGCCCGCAGCTCAGCGCCCGTGGGCTTCGACCGTTGCGGCTTCACCTTGCTGCAGCACGCTTCGGAGGTCACGGATTGGCGCGACGAGCATCGAGTCGCAGAGGCTCACCGGCCCGAGATCGTCGAGTTGGCGAGCAGCTTCACCGGTTGTGACGCCGTTGTCGCCTATCCGCCAATCGTGAGAAGTCCGGCGACGGCGCGGACAGTTGAAGACTATGCACCCATCGAGCTGGTGCACTCCGACTTCACCATCGACTATCGGGCGATGGTCACCGACCCGACACGCCCCTACAGCGGTTTCATCAGCCCGCTGCTCGCCGAGCTGGGTTTCGGCCAATCCGATCTGGCAAAGGCGTCGCGTCTTGCGATGATCCAGTTCTGGCGCAATACCGGGCCGCAGACGCCGGACTATCCGCTTGCGGTGTGCGACGTGGCGACAATGGATCCGCGACGTCAGGTGACCTCGGTGGTCGACTCGTACGGTGGCCAGCATCTCGAGTTCGAGGTCTCGTTCTTCCTCGCTCCGGCGCTCGATGTGGACCCCGAGGTCGGCCGAGATGTCTGGTACACCTACCCCGCCATGACCTCCGACGAGGTTCTGGTCTTTCGGACCTACGACAGCGACCGCGAGCTGGCCAAGCAGCCGGTGTGGACACCTCACTCTGCGTTTCTCGACCCCAACGCCTCGCACGGCGCGCACAACCGGCGCGAGAGCGTCGAGATGCGTGCCCTCTGCGTGTGGTTTGGATGACCTGAGCGGCTAGCTCCGTTTCGGTGCAAGATGGGGCATGGCCAAACCAATCCAGATCTCGATCGACGCCGCCAGCCCCACCCGGCTGGGCAAGTTCTGGTGTCAGGTTCTTGGATACGTCGAACAGCCCCCACCGCCAGGATTCGAGACCTGGGACGACGCGCTCGACGCGTTCGGTATCGACCGATCAGATCCCGACAGGGCCTATTCGATAGTCGACCCCGACGGTGTCGGACCCCGCCTGTTCCTGCAGAAGGTCCCCGAGGGCAAGACGTCGAAGAACCGCTTTCACCTAGACGTTCATGTTGGCGCCGAAGAACTCGAATCGACCGCCCAGCTGTTGGTCGAGATGGGCGCCGAGGTGGTTCAGTCGTTCGACGAACCCGAGGGCAGGTGGATCTCGATGAAAGACCCCGAAGGCAACGAGTTCTGTCTGGAAGGTTGACCAGCCGCTGCCGACGCAGGCGTCAGTCGTAGTCGGTCCAGTCGGGGGCTCCCAGATCGACCTCGCTGCCCAGGCGCAGGCCGGTGGCAAAGCCTCGGTCGTCGAGATCGAACACGACGCGCTGACCCTGTCGAAGCATCCGAAACACCGAACCCTCGAGAGCGTTTGGCGCAAGTTCGTGCTCGACACGATCGCGGTCGTCGACCAGAACTCCGGCCCCACTGGCGGGGTCGTAGGACTTGATGACTCCCTGCACTGCGCCCTCCTCGGCGGTCTGTACGCGGCTGTGAAACGGGTTCGGGGCACTGTGTGGCGCCCTCGAACGCACCTCAACATACCAACGAGGCCGGAACCGGCGCGCATCGCAGTTACGATCGTCGCCCATGGCCGTGCTGACAGCGTTCGGTGTCGAAGAGGTTCGGGGTCTCATCTCGACCTTTCGCGACGCCCTTGCGAACCACCGCGAAGCGATCAACCGATTGAACGTGTACCCCGTTCCGGACGGCGATACGGGCACCAACATGACTCTGACCCTCGAGTCGGTGTTGGCCGAGATCGACGGTGCGGGCGCCGACATGGAGGCCACGTGCGCCGCAATCTCGCACGGCTCGCTCATGGGTGCGCGCGGCAACTCCGGTGTGATCCTGTCGCAGGTCCTGAGGGGTATCGCATCGACGTTCGCCTCGGGTGTCGAGATCGGCGGCCGCAGTTTCGCGAACGCGCTCGATGTTGCCAGCAAGGCCGCTTATCAGGCGGTCATGAAGCCGGTCGAGGGCACCATCTTGACCGTGGTGCGCGAAGCGGCCGAGGCTGCGACGGCTGCAGTAGAACAGGGCAAGGACCAGCTGGTCGATGTTTTGGACGCGGCACGGGCCAGGGCCGTCGATGCCTTGTCGAGGACCCCAGAGATGCTCCCGGTGCTGAAGGAGGCCGGGGTCGTCGACGCTGGTGGCGCCGGGTTCATCTTGCTGCTGGATGCCGCCCTGAACATCGCCGACGGGCGTCCGCTGCCCGACCCGCCCGAGGGTGACGTCGCTGCGGACCTGGTCGCTGGTTTCGAACGTCCCGACGAGCACGACGGCGACGTCTCTGACCTTCGCTATGAGGTGATGTTCTTCCTGGAGGCCGAAGACGACACCATCGCGGGCTTCAAAGACGTATGGGTGGGAGTCGGTGACTCGATCGTGGTCGTAGGCGGCGACGGCATCTGGAACTGCCACATCCACACCAACGACATCGGCGCGGCGATAGAGGCCGCTGTCGACGTCGGACGCCCCCGCCAGATCCGCGTCACCGATCTGGCCGAGGAGGTTGCCGAAGAACGCTGGGTGCGCGAGGCCGCCGCCCAGTCGGCGGCGGTGCCCCTGCCACAACGCGACCCGGTCGGGTGTGCGGTGGTGGCGGTGAGCCCTTCGGACGGCATCGGCCGGATCTTCCACTCTCTTGGCGTCCAGGAGCTGGTCACAGGCGGCCAGACCATGAACCCCTCCACCGCCGACCTGCTGGCAGCGGTCGAGGCCGCCCCGTCCGACATGATCGTCGTCTTGCCGAACAACAAGAACATCATCCCCGTCGCCAGGCAGGTGAACGACCACACCGCCAAGACGGTCGTTGTGGTTCCCACTACGTCGGTTGCCGAGGGGTTCGCCTGCCTGCTGGCCTACGACCCAGATACGGACGCCCATTCGAACGCCAGCGGCATGGCCGATATCGCTTCTGGTGTGGTGGTCGGCGAAATCACCCAGGCGGTCCGCGACACCAACAGCGACGCGGGCCCCGTCAAGGTGGGCGACTGGATAGGCCTTGATCGCTCGGGCATACGCGTTGTGCGTGGCGAGATGGTCGAGGCTGCCATCCGCCTGCTAGATCGTCTGGTCACCGACGATCACGAGATCGTGTCGGTCATCGAAGGTGCCGACGCAGGGGCCGCCGATACCAGGGCCATCACCGAGTGGTTGTCAGAGCATCGACCTGCAGTCGAGGTCGAGGTGCACAAGGGCGAGCAGCCGTTCTATCCGTACTACTTCGGCGTCGAGTGAGCCGCCGGTCTTGAACCAGTCGCTCAGCCTCGCCGAGCTCGACTCGATTCCCGTCAGCCGCCTGCGCGGTGTGGGCCCCAAGACCCAGGCCGCCCTGGCTGTGCTGGAGGTCGAGTCGGTGGCCGATCTGCTGACTTACTACCCACGCCGCTACGTCGATCGCACCAACCAGGCTCGATTGGCCGAGTTGGTGGTGGGCGAGGAGGCGCTGGTGCTCGCAACGGTCGAGCGGGTCGAATCGCGGCGCATGCGCAACCGGCGCACGATGGTCACCGTCAGGGTCACCGACGGCACCGGCTACATGACCGTGACGTTCTTCAATCAACCATGGCGGGCCCGCCAGCTCACCGAGGGCACCACTGCCGCATTCTTCGGCAAGGTCGACCTGTACAAGGGGCGCCGCCAGATGACCAGCCCGGTGGTAGACCTCGTGGGCGACCGCACCGGGCGCATCGTTCCGATCTACCCGCAGTCCGAGAAGGCTGGGCTGATGACCTGGGAGATCGCCGGGCTGGTGACCGAGGCGCTACGCCGATGCGAGCAGCGCGGCATAGAAGACCCGATACCTGCACCCGCGCGGCAGCGGTTCGGCCTGGTCGACAGGCATGTGGCGTTCGCCTCGATCCACGCTCCGGGAGCCATGTCGGACGTGCAGCGGGCGCGTACCAGGCTGGTGTTCGACGAACTGTTCCGCGTTCAGCTGATACTGCTCGAACGCAAGCGCGAGCTCGACATCCACACTCGCGGGGTGGCCCACACCGTCGACGGCGCTCTGGTCGATCGTTTCGTCGAGTCGGTGCCCTTCGACCTCACGGGGGCCCAGAAGCGCACTATCGGTGAGATAGCCACCGATCTAGCGAGGCCGACTCCGATGCACAGGCTGCTGCAGGGCGATGTGGGCGCAGGCAAGACCCTGGTGGCAGTACATGCGCTGTTGGTCGCTGTTCAGGGCGGGCACCAGGGTGCGCTCATGGCACCCACCGAGGTCTTGGCCGAGCAGCACGCACTGGGCGTCTCGGCCCTGGTCGAGGGAATGATCGTCAACGATGCTGCGACGCTGATGGGCGAGCGGCCCTTGCGGGTCGAGCTGTTGACCAACAAGGTCAAGACCGCCGATCGTCGTCGGATCGTCGCCGATCTGGCTTCGGGCGCCGTCGACATCGTCATCGGCACCCACGCTCTGATCCAGGACGGAATCCAGTTCTCGTCCCTGGGCGTCGTGGTGGTCGACGAGCAGCACCGGTTTGGCGTCGAACAGCGCGCAAAGCTGCGCGACACGGGCCGCAGCGACGGCCTGACCCCCGACGTGTTGGTCATGACCGCGACCCCCATTCCTCGAACCGCTGCCATGACCGTTTACGGCGACCTCGATGTGTCGGTGCTAGACGAACTGCCCCCGGGGCGCACGCCGATCGTCACCCAAAAGGTCGAGGGAGATCTCGCCATCGAGTCGATGTGGAGACTGGTGCTCGACGAGATCGCTGCCGGACGCCAGGCCTACGTGGTGTGTCCGCTTATCGAGGAGTCAGACAAGCTCGATGCGGCGTCGGCCGAATCGACATACGAGCGCCTGACGTCGGGTGTCTTGGGTGACGTGGCGGTCGGTTTGTTGCACGGACGGATGTCACCGACCGACAAGGAGGCGGTGATGGCCGCCTTCCGGGCGGGTCAGCTCGATGTGCTGGTCGCCACCACGGTGATCGAGGTGGGAGTCGACGTACCCAACGCCACGGTGATGGTCATCGAATCGGCCGACCGGTTCGGCATAGCCCAGCTTCACCAGCTTCGGGGTCGAGTGGGCCGCGGCGCCCACCGGTCGCATTGTTTCCTGGTCGTCGATCAAGCGGCGACCGAAGCCGAGGAAGAGAACCAGAGGGCAACCGCTCGCCTGGATGCCCTGGTGAAGAGCACCGACGGCTTCGAGCTGGCCGAGATCGACCTTGACCTGCGAGGCGAGGGAACCATATTCAGCGAACGACAATCGGGGCGAAACGACCTGAAGCTGGCGTCGTTGCGCCGCGATCGCGAGTGGGTCGGCAAGGCCAGGGAGGTGGCCGCAGAGATGGTCGCCGATCGTTGCGTCGAGGACGACCCTGCGGCCCAGCGCGAGTTTCGCTGGTTCGTCGATGGCCGCGACGACACCGATTTCGTGCTGAAGAACTAGCGGCCGTCGCCGGTCACCCGGGAGGGCCGCCAACGGTGTCGTCGATCATCCACCGCAGCTCGTCGGAGTCGTCCAGATAGGGCGGGAGCCTGCCGATCTTGCCGTCGATCAGGCGAAGCATCAGGGGCGAACCTGGCGTCGCGTAGTCGATGTCTTCCCACGCGTAGAACTTGGGCTTGCTGGCGTTGAGCCTGACGTTGAGGCCTTCCTCGGTGGCAACCACGCCGGCGTACATGGCCTGGCCGAGGGTGTAGAAACCGAAGCCCACGAACACGATGCCCAAAAACACGTACCAGCTTCCGGCGAACAGGTTCGTCGAGCCGAACAAGATCAGCAGGAAGCTCGAAGTGATCTGCAGGATCCGGAACCAGCGCTTCAGACGAAAGAGCTGGGGTTCCATAGGGGTGTGGTCCATGGAGACAGTCTGTCATCCGTCGGGCGCAACGAAACCCTCGTCGATCTCTACATCCCATCGATCGAGGCAGTCGACGCACCTGTAGCTGACGATGTCGCCAGGTAAGAACCCGTCGTCGGGGTCGGGGTACGACTGCAGGTGACAACGGCCCCCGCAGTCGACGCAGTCGATGATCTTGGGGATGTCCAGTCCAGCCACACGGCCAGTGTCGCAGATGGATAGCGTCGAGCCATGCGCGTAGTGGCCGGGACACATCGAGGGCGGCGTCTGGAGGCTCCAGACGGGCTGGAGGCGAGGCCCACCTCGGGTCGGGCCCGTGAGGCCACGTTCAACCGTCTCGAGAGCCTCGACCTCATCGACGGTTCAGTTGTTCTGGACCTGTTCGCCGGCTCGGGGGCCCTTGGCATCGAGGCCTTGTCCAGAGGTGCTGCGCAGGTCGTGTTCGTCGACTCGTCACCGCGGTGTGTCGACGCCGTCAGGCAGAACCTGTCGGCGCTCGGGCTCACCAACCAGGCTCGCGTCGAGCGCAGCGACGCCATGCGCTTCCTGACAGACTCGACGGCGACCTTCGACCTGGCCCTGCTGGACCCGCCATATGAGTTCGACGGTTGGGACGAGCTGTTGACCCGCCTGCCGAGCGAGTACGCGGTCGTCGAGTCCGATCGGGCCATCGCAGTGCCAGATGGCTGGGTCGAGCTGAAATCGTCCAGGTACGGCAGAGCCACGATCGCTGTGCTGGAACGCGAAGAAAGGTAGCTTCGATCAGCGATGGCCAAGGCGTTCTATCCAGGTACCTTCGACCCGTTCCACCTCGGACACCTAGAGATCGTCGAGGCCGCGTCGCGCGCCTTCGACCGGGTTGTCGTGGCCGCCATGCGCAATCCTTCCAAAGCAACCCCGTTCTTCACCGACGACGAACGTATGGACCTGATCGCACGCTCGACCAGTCACCTAGACAACGTCGACGTCACCGCGATGGAGGGGTTGGTCATAGATGCGGCGGCCGCCGTCGGCGCCGACATCATCGTCAAGGGTGTTCGTGGTGTCACCGACTTCGACACCGAAATGCAGATGGCGCAGATGAATCGCCATGCATCTGGAATCCTCACGACCTTCCTGCCGGCCACGGCAGCCAACGGCTTCATCGCGTCGCGATACATCAGGGAGATATCGAAGATGGGCGGCGACGTCACCGATCTGGTTCCAGAACCTGTCGCGGAGGCCCTTCGGGAGAGGTTCCTGAGATGACCGACGCCGACGCACTCGCCACCGAGGGACCAACGCTCGACGACCGCGTACGCGAGGTCATCGCTTTGCTGCAGGCTGCCAGGCCAATGCCGTTGTCTTCGTCGGTGGTGGTCAACCGCGACGAGATAATCTCCCTGCTGGAGCTGATGCTGGAGGACCTGCCATCGGAGATCCGCCAGGCCCGATGGTTGCTGAAAGAGCGCGAAGAGTTTCTCGACGCAGCCCGCGCTGAGGCCGCCGCCATCGTCGAGCAGGCCGCCAGGCAGGCCGAGGCCATGGTGCAGCGCACCGAGGTGGTGAGGCAGGCCGATGCCCGCGCCGCGCGGATCGTGTCCGAAGCCCAGGCCGAGGGTCGTCGCCATCGTCGCGAAACCGAAGATTGGTGCGAACAGCGGCTCGAGCATTTCGACAACACGCTGGCCAAGGTCACGGCGGCAGTCCAGGAGGGGCGTCAACGTCTGCGGGCACTGCCACGCACCGAGGACGAACCCGAGTCGCAGGCCGAGATAGACCTGCGTGAGGCCGACGAGCAGTCGCAGGCCGAGGCGGCCGAGCGGCACCTGCTGTTCGATCAGGACGACTACTGAGATGCCCGCGGCGGGGCCCAGCAACGCGGGTGAAAACGGCGACGATCTGAGAGTGCCGCTGCACGATCTGCGAAAGCGGCCGCGCAACCGCCGACCCGTGCTGCTCGAGGTCTTGCTCGACGGGCTGGCCGTGGCCGACAGCCGGGTCGATCCGAGCTCGCCCGTGGTCGTCGACGTCGAGATCGAATCCGCGGCCGAGGGCGTCACCGTCGCCGGCGCGGTAGAGGCTCGATGGCTGGGGTCGTGCAACCTCTGCCTCGACGAGGTTTCGGGCGAACTGTCGGCTCACGTCAACGAGTTGTATGCCGACAGCCCACTCGACGAGGAGACATACAAACTCGACGCCGAGACACTCGACCTCGGCCCACTGGTAAACGATGCGGTTCTGCTCGAACTGCCGGTGGTGGTGCGCTGCCCCTTTGGGGGGATCGGGCACTGCGATCGGGTTCCCGAGGAGCTGGCGCGCGCCGCTGCCGACGCGGCCCAAGACGATGATTCTGCCGATGAGCGCCCTCTGGCCGACCCGCGCTGGGCGGCATTGAACGCACTCGAGTTCGACGAGGGGTAGCCGAGCGGCCCCGCAGCGGATAACATTTCCCGTTCGTCACTGCTCGCCTCGGGCGACGTGCTACCGCGAGCGAATCCGATCGATCACACCAGGACCGACGATGGCTGTCCCCAAGAAGAAAACCTCCAAGTCAAAGACGCGCAGCCGCCGCGCCTCGGCGTGGAAGCTCAGTGCTCCCGCCCGCAGCGTGTGCCCCCGTTGTGACGCCACCAAGTTGCCGCACGTCGTGTGCCCCAACTGTGGTTGGTACAAGGGACGCCAGGCCGTCGAAGTCGACTGATTTCACTATGAACACTCGCCTGACCATCGCTCTCGACGCAATGGGTGGCGACAACGCCCCCGGCCAGATCGTGGCCGGCGGCGAGCAAGCCGCCCGCGAACTCGGTGTCGAGGTGGTCCTCGTCGGCCGCCCCGAAGCCATTGGCGACACCGAACTCGAGGTCGTGGCGGCTTCCGAGGTCATCGACATGGCCGACGATCCGGCGCGCAGCGTCAGGGTCATGAAAGACTCGTCGCTGGTTCGTGGCGCCGAGCTCGTGCGAGATGGCGCTGCGGCAGCCTTTGTCAGTGCGGGCAACACCGGCGCCATGGTGGCCGCCTCGCTGCTGAAGATGGGCCGCATCAAGGGTGTGGCACGGCCCGCGGTCGCCACAGCCATTCCCGTGCCGGGGTCAACGCCCACGGTCTTGCTCGACTCTGGCGCCATCGCCGACTGCCAGGCGCAGTGGCTGGTGCAGTTCGCACAGATGGGCTCGGCCTTTGCCACCCGCCGCTTCGGATACGAGAACCCGCGAGTGGGGCTGCTGTCCATTGGCGAGGAAAAGTCCAAGGGCAACGAGTTGGTCAAAGAAACCCACGGCCTTCTCGCCCAGCTCGACGGCATCAACTTCATCGGCAATGTCGAGGGCCGCGACGTCATGTCCGACATCGTCGACGTGGTGGTAACCGATGGATTCACCGGGAACGTCGTTCTGAAGACCCTCGAGGGTGGTCTCAAGTCGATGGTCTCGGCCGTGTTCGGTGCCCTGACGGGTCCCGATGCCGGCGATGAGGCGGCGGCGGCGATCGGTTTGTTGGCACCACTGGCCACCGAGCTCAACCCAGACACCTACGGCGGAGCGATGCTGCTGGGCGTCGACGGTGTCAGCATCATCGGTCACGGGTCCAGCGGCGCCACCGCCATCTACAACGCCATCGCAGTTGCCCGCGACATGGCCGCCGCCGACTTGGTGTCGGCGATGCGGGCCTCGATCGGGCGCTGAGCGCCCCACCTCACACCCCGAGAAACGCGCGGTCGATAGTCGCTAGACTCGCTTGCGCCCCAACGACCCCTCAGGAGTTCAAGTGCCGGCTGAGACGCACGTCGAACAACCGCCAATGGATCGCCAGCAGATCTTCGAGCTGATCCGCGACCAGCTTTCCGACATCCTCGAGATCGATCCGTCACAGGTCACAGAGTCGGCGTCGTTCGCCGACGATCTCGAAGCCGACTCGCTCGCCCTGATCGAGCTGGTCGAGGCCCTCGAGGAAGAGGTCGGCGAGCGCACGGTCGGTTTCCGTATCGAGGACGAAGATCTCGAAGAGCTGAAGACGGTCAGAGACGCCGTCGACTACGTCGCCGCGAAGCTCGGGTCGACGAGCTGAACGAGGACGAGCTCCTGGGACTCTCCGAGAGGATCGGCTATACGTTCGCCGATACCTCGCTGATCGAACGCGCCATGTCTCACAGGTCGTGGTGTGCTGAGCACGGCGGAGTTGCGTCCAACGAGCGCCTCGAGTTCTTGGGCGACAGTGTGCTGGGATTGGTCGTCACCGATCACATCTATCACCGTTACCCCGAGCACTCGGAGGGCTCGTTGGCCAAGGTGCGCGCCGCGGTGGTCAACACCCACGTGTTGGCCGACGTTGCCACGTCGATATCGATCGGGCCTGCCCTGCTGCTAGGCAAGGGCGAAGATCAAAGCGGGGGCCGGGAAAAGACGTCGATCTTGGCAGACGCTCTCGAAGCCGTCATCGGTGCTGTCTACCTCGACGGGGGTATTGCGCCGGCCCGCGAGTTGGTGCTCGACTTGCTGAGCGACCGCATCGAGCACCATGCTGCGGGCCCCGGCGGCCACGACCACAAGACGCTCCTGCAAGAAGTGGCGGCCAGGCGTTTCGAGACCCTCCCGGTCTATGACGTCGAGGGTGATGGCCCAGATCATCAACGCAGTTTCGACGCCGTGGTCACCATCGACGGTGTCGAGCACGGCCGGGGCACAGGCAAGACCAAGAAGCAGGCCGAACAGGCGGCGGCGCGCAGCGCATGGGCCGCCTTGAACGAACAAACCGAACTCGAAGAAGTCAGGGAGCGATGATGCTCGAACTACCCGAAGCCGAGGTTGTGCGAAGAGATCTCGACAAAGAGATCTCGTCGCGCAAGGTGAAGGAGGTCGATGCGTCTGGCCCGATGGTCCTCTTCGACGGCTTCTCGACCCGAAAGGCGGTTGCCGCCAAGCTGGTCGGCAACAAGATCAACTCGGTGCGCCGTCAGGGCACCACCCTGTTGTTCGATCTCGACACCGACGAGACGATGCTCATCGATCTCAGCGCCGGTGTAGTCATGCGCCGCAACGCCAACAAGGACGCCCTCGAGGACGACACCGTTCTGGTCGTCACGTTCACCCAGGGCGGTCAGGTGCGCATGCTCGCGCCCGCAGACACCGAGAACGCAATGCGGATCGTGGCCACCGAGGCCCTGCCAGACGAACTGCCCCGGCCGACGGGATTCGACCCCATCGACGAGCCCATCCCCTGGACCCAGTTCGGTCAGACCCTGCGTGCGCGCACCGGGCAAAAGCTCTACGACTTGCTCCGCGACCAGAGCTTCGTCGTCGGCCTGGGCCCGGTCTACATCGACGAGATCCTTCACGCTGCGTTGCTGCGCCACGATCGCGTTGCCGACGGGGTGACCATCCAGGAGATCCGGCGGTTGTATCGCGCCATCGTCGAGACCATGCACAACGCGGTCAAGTACCGCGGCACCTCCTTGCCCGACGACCCGTTCACCGACGTGTTCGGCAACCCGGGCGGATTCGATTCGTACCTCGAGGTCTATGGTCGGGCCGGTGAACGGTCGCGCAACGGCCGGGGCGAGGTCCAGAAGATGAAGGTCTCGGGCAACGTCCACTACTACTGCGACTATCAGGTCTGAGCCTCGTGTTCCTGAAGTCGCTCACCATCAAGGGCTTCAAGAGCTTCGCCGACACCACGCGTCTCGATTTCGAGCCCGGCGTCACTGTCGTCGTCGGGCCGAACGGGTCGGGTAAGTCGAACGTGGTCGACGCCATCGCCTGGGTTCTGGGTGCGCAGGGTCCGCGTACCGTGCGCAGCCAGAAGATGGACGACGTGGTATTCGCCGGAACCGCGAAACGTGCCGCTCTGGGGCGTGCCGAGGTGTCGATGGTGCTCGACAACTCGAGCGGAATCCTTCCGATCGAGTTCAACGAGGTCACCATCACCCGCGTTCTGTATCGCTCGGGCGACTCCGAGTACGCGTTGAACGGCGTCTCGTGCCGGCTGCTCGACATCCAGGAGCTGCTGTCTGACGCAGGTGTAGGCCGCCAACAACACGTCATCATCGCCCAGGGTCAGATCGACCAGGTGCTGAACGCTCGCCCCGAAGACCGGCGCACCATCATCGAAGAGGCTGCCGGCATCTTGAAGTATCGGCGTCGCAAGGAGCGGGCCGAGCGGCGGCTCGACGCGACCGAGGCCAACCTGCTGCGCCTTCAGGACCTGCAGCGCGAGGTGCGCCGCCAGCTGCGGCCCCTCGAGCAGCAGGCCGACGCGGCCAGACGCCACGACGCGGTGGTCGCCGAGCTGCGGGCGTTGCGCTTGCACCTCGCAGGTCGAGAGCTCGAAGAGCGCAGACGACGCCTGCAGGCCGCCACGGCCGAACGCTCGACGCTGGCCGAAGACGACAAGCGCATCCGAAAAGAGCTGGCCGAGATCGATATCGCCGTGTTGTCGGCCGAGGCCAAGCTGGCCGCAGTCGGCGACGACATCGGCGACGCCCTTCCCCGCTACGAGTCGCTGGCCCAGCGGTGCCGTGGCCTGTCTGCCCTGCTCGCCGAGAGGCGGCGAGGTGTCGAGCGCGACCGTGGGGCTGCGCTGGCAGACGATCTGGTGGCCAGCCTCGAGGCCGATCGGGCCCTGGCGCGGGCTCAACTGGCCGATGTCTCCAAGCAGGTCGAGCTGCTGGCCCCGCGCATCGACGAGCTAGAGGCCGACGAGCAGGCGCTTGCCCTCGAGCATCACGAGTTTCAGAGCGAGCGCGAGGGCTTCAGCCCCGACAATTCGGGTCGGGCGGCAGAGGTGCGGGGCGAGCTGACCGCCATACGCGGATCGCTCGACCGAGCAGTTCGCGAACTCGACAAGATCGTGGCCAGGGTCGCCACCGCCGACCAGGTCGATGCAGACCGGGTGGCCAAGGCGTCGGAGATTCAGACGCGGCTAGACCAGCTGGCCGAGGCCGAACCCGCGCTTGCGCAGAGGTGCCAGAAGGCAGCCGTGCAGCTGACCGACGCCGAAGAGGGAGTTGCTGCGGCGGTCGATGCCGAGCGGGCAGCCAGCGCCGGTGTTGAGCGTTGGCGGACGCGGTCCGAGGCCTTGCGCCTGGCGCTCGACGAGGCCAGGGCCGCAGCCGGGTTCGAGCGCATCGAGTCGCTCGAGGGTGTCATAGGCACTCTCGCCGATCTGGTCGATGTCGATGCGGGCTTCGAGCTGGCATTCGAGGCCGCAGCCGGCGATGCCATGGCTTCGGTTGTGGTCGCCGACCCTGCCACCGCCCGGGCCGCGCTCGATCATCTGGCCGAGGCCGACCTGCGCGGAGCGGTTCTGTCGCTTGGCGGTTCGGTGTCGTCACCTGTCAAGCCCTCGGTCGGCACCAGGTTGCGCGACCACGTTCGTTCTGGTCGTGCGGGCGCCGACGCGCTGCTCGATCGGCTCTTCGGCTCTGCCGTGGTGGTCGAAGGAGACTGGCGCGAGGCCGCCGACGTGGCCCTCGACAATCCCGAACTGTTGGTTGTGACGCGTGCGGGCGACAGGTTTGGCCACAGCGGTTGGCGCATCGGAGCCGGAGGCTCGGGCGCCACGGCCGCTGCCTATGAAGAGGCCGAAGCCGAACTGGCCACGGCGATCGAGCTTGCCGCCCAAACCGCAGAGGTGCTGAAGGCCGCCAGGGCTGCGCTCCAGAGCGCCCAGACCGAGTCGAAGGCCGCGGCCCGAGAGCTCGAGCTTCACGGCGTCGAGACATCCAAGGCCACCGATGCCTTGTCGCGGGTCGAGCGGCAACGGTCCGACGCGGCGGCTGAATTGCAGGGCATCGTCGAGCGCCGCGCCGAACTCGAGCCTCAGATCGAACGCGACCGGTCGCGCATTGCCGAACTCGAGGGTGTGCTGCCCGCGCTGGTCGAGCGTGAGCAATCCGACCGTGCGCAGGCCGACGAGTTCGAGGCCAAGCGCGGCGATCTCGACCGGCGGGCCCGGGCCTTGGCCTCGACCCGCAGCGAGCTGGGGGTCAAGGCCGCCGGTCTCGACGAGCGTCGCGAGGTTCTGGAGAGCCGCATCGCCGACATCGGCACCCGGCTCGAAGAACACGTCCGCGAGGTCGCCCAGGCCGAAGCCAGACGAGAACGCCTCGACGCCCAGCTGGCAGCGCTGGACAAGCTGGCCGGCTTCGTGTCGCAGCGCCAGACCACGGTCGACGCCGAGCTGACGAGGTTGCGCGAGAAGCGCCGTCGCACCTCGCTGGCCACCCGCGCGGTCGCCGACGAACTCGACTCATTGCGTCAAAGGCGTACTGCCCTCGATCGCCAGCTAGACGAGCTGCGTGGCAAGCAGGCCCGTTTCGATGTGCAAGAGGCCGAGTTGAAGATGCGGCTCGAGAACCTGGTTGCGGCCATCCGCAACGATCTCGACACCGATCCCGACACCGCCTTGGCGGCACCCCTTCCAGAGTTGGCACAGGGTGTGACCGCACCGGCGCGGGTGCGCGACCTCGAGCGCGACCTCAAGCGCATGGGCCCGGTGAACCCGCTGGCCATGCAGGAGTACGAGGCGCTGAAAGAGCGGCACGAGTTCGTCTCCGAACAGCTCGAAGACGTCCGGCAGGGTCGTCGTGAGCTGTCGAAGGTGATCCGCGCCATCGACGAGGAGATCACGAAGATCTTCGCTGCTGCGGTCGCAGACGTGAAAGAGAACTTCGAGCAGCTGTTCGCAACGTTGTTCCCGGGTGGGGCCGGCTCGCTGAAGCTGACCGACCCAACCGATCTGCTGAACACCGGCATCGAGTTGGAAGCCCGGCCGTCTGGCAAGAACGTCCGCAAGCTGTCGTTGTTGTCGGGTGGCGAGCGCTCGTTGACCGCGCTGGCGTTCCTGTTTGCGATCTTCCGCAGTCGGCCGTCGCCGTTCTACGTGATGGACGAGGTCGAGGCCGCCCTCGACGACGTCAACCTGCACCGCTTCCTCGATCTGGTCGCCGAGTTCAGGCGCGAGGCCCAGCTCATAATCGTGTCGCACCAGAAGCGCACGATGGAGGCTGCAGACTGCCTCTATGGGGTGACCATGCCTCCGGGCGGCTCTTCTCGCGTCGTGTCGGAGAAGGTCGCCTAAGCGACCGCATCAACGGGGTCGCCTAAGCGACCGCATCAACGGGGTCGCCTAAGCGACCGCATCAACGGGGTAGCCCTGGCGTGGGTAGCATCGTCTGAGTCATGGATCCTCTGATTCTCATTCTCATCATCGTCAGCGCCTTGGTGCTGGCGTCGTTGCCGTTTATCCACCGAGCCTGGACTCGACGTGGGGGAGTGCCAGGCGAGGTTGCTCCAGAGCGCGAGCGGCCCAGCATTGTCGACACCACGCCTCCGGATCTGCGCGAGGCGCCCACTGTCGAGGCCGAACCCGAGCCGCTGCCCGAGGTTGTCGAGGAACCGCCGAGTTTCTTCGCCCGCCTGGGCAAGGCCCGGTCGACGGTGGCCGGTTATTTCGGTTCGGTGCTGTCGCGCGGTGTCGACAACGACACCTGGGACGAGTTGGAGGAGGCTCTGATTCGCGCCGACGTTGGCGTGGCCGCGACAACAGCCATCATCGAGGATCTTCGCGAAAGGGCCAAGCGCGACGGCATCAAGGAGTCTTCGGCACTGATGGCCGCCTTGGGCGACGAGATGAAGAGTGTGCTCAAGGCCGACCGCTCGCTGGACATGACCGATGAGGGCCAGACGGTTTGGCTGTTCGTCGGGGTCAACGGTGTGGGCAAGACGACCACCATCGGCAAGGTCGGAAAGCGCCTCACCGACGACGGCAAGACGGTGCTGATGGCGGCGGGAGATACGTTCCGAGCAGCGGCTGCTGAGCAGTTGGCCACGTGGGCCGAACGCTGCCAGGCCGATCTCGTGCGCGGGGCCGAGGGTGCAGATCCGAGCTCTGTGATCTTCGACGGCGTGCAGGCGGGCTGGTCACGAGAGGTCGACGTGGTGTTGGCCGACACCGCAGGCCGTCTTCACACCAAGTCAAATCTGATGGAAGAGCTTCGTAAGGTCAAGCGAGTGGCCGAACGCGAGCCGGGAGTTGTCACTGAAACCCTGCTGGTCATCGACGCCACCACCGGTCAGAACGGTCTGGCCCAGGCCAAACAGTTCACGGAGGCAGTCGATGTCACCGGTGTGGTGTTGACCAAGCTCGATGGCTCCGCCAAGGGCGGCATCGTGTTTGCCATCGAACGTGACCTCGGCATACCGGTGAAGCTGGTCGGGTTGGGCGAAGGTGCCGCCGATCTGGTCGATTTCGACCCCGACGCCTTCGTCGACGCGCTGCTCGGATGACCTCACCACTTGCCTCCAGCTATGGCCAGGCTCGGGCGCGCTTCCTGGAAGCGTCGAGTGCAGCCGGTGCGCGCGTCGAAACGTTCGCACATCCAGACGCAGGACCCAACGGCGAGGACCTGGCTGTCGATCTGGCTTGGCTGGCCGAAGCCGAAGGCGACCAGAACCTCGTCCTGGTCGTGTCGGGCACCCACGGCGTCGAGGGCTTCGCCGGTTCGGCCATCCAGACCCGCCACATCGTCGAGGGCATCGAGCTGGCGCCGTCGACGTCGATGGTGATGCTGCACGCCCTCAACCCGTATGGCTTTGCATGGGTGCGGCGCACCAACGAGGACAACATCGACCTCAACCGCAACTTCGTCGACTTCGATGCCAGGCCCGTCAACGAACGCTATGGGCCAATCGCAGATGTTCTGGTGCCAGACAAATGGGACGAAGCGACCCAACAGGCGACACTTCGGGCGCTGCTCGAGCTTCTCGAGCAAAGGGGTATGCCCGAGGTGCAAGAGATCGTGTCGGGTGGCCAGTACGACCATCCCAAGGGTTTGTTCTACGGCGGCGTAGAGCCATCGTGGGCCAACCGGTTGTTGCGCGACCTGTGCAGCGGGCCCTTCGCGCGATTCGACCGGGTGGTCATCGTCGACCTGCACACCGGTCTGGGGCCGTGGGGGGTCGGCGAGTTGATCAGCTCTGTGCCCGATACCAGCGACGCTTTCGAGGCCGATCAGGCCGTGTTCGGTGACGATCTGGTGTCGCTGGCGTCGGGGGAGTCGGTGTCGGCTCAGCTGGCCGGCGAGTGGATCTCGGCCGTTGCCCAGTGGTTGTCGCCCGCCCAGGTTCACGCGGTGGCGATCGAATACGGCGTGGTCGAGATCATCCAGGTGCTGATGGCGTTGCGCGCCGACGCATGGCTGCACGGCTACGGCGACCCCACCGGTTCAGAGGCTGCGCCCATCAAGCAGGCGCTGAGGGCCGTCTTCGCCGATGATGACCCCGAATGGCACGAGCGCACCTGGCAGCGTTATCAGCAGGTCTGGCGGCGTATCAATCAGGCGTTGAGTGCCTGAACCGGCGGTGTCGGGGTCACAGCTCGTCGCGCACCATCTTCACGCCCTCGACCATCGCTGCCAGCTTGGCCTTGGCCAGTGAGCGCGGCAGGTATTTCATTCCGCAGTCGGGCGAGAACGCCAGCTTGTCTGGGGTGGTGTAGCGCAGGGCCCCGCGAACCTTGTCGGCGATGGCGTGGGGATCTTCGACCTGGTCGCTGCCCAGGTCGATAACGCCCAGCACGACCCCTCTGGGCGCCAACCGTTCGACGATTTCGGGCCCCAGCCCGGGTTGGGCGGTCTCTATGGCTATGAAGTCGGCCGGCACTTGCGACAGCTCGTCCAGGAACGGATAACCAGACGATTTGTTCTCGACGTAGATCGCGTAGCCGTAGCACGTGTGCAGGGTCGTGGTAGCGGTGATGCCATCGAGAGCTGCCGAGATCGCCTCGACGGCGAACTCGCGGGCTGACTCGGCGTTGGCCTGCAGATATGGCTCGTCGAGCTGCAACACGTCGATGCCCAGATCTTGGAGTTCGCGAAGCTCCTGGTTGACCGCCGTGGCATAGGCCATGGCAAGCGCCGCTTGATCTGGGTAGTAGTCGTTTTGTGCCAGCTGGCTGAGAGTGAAGGGCCCGGGAACGGTGACCTTGGTGCGCGCGGTCGAGTGGTCGCGCAAGAACCGCGCCGAGTCGAGTTCGATGGGATGCTCGCGCACGATGGGTCCATTGACCAGGGGCACCTCGGCCACGCCACCACGGCGGTTGACCCCTTGCCCGATGCGCTCCTTGTCGACACCTCCCAGCGAGTTGGCGAAGTGGTTGAAGTAAGACTCGCGACCCACCTCACCATCGGTGATGATGTCGATGCCTGCGTCCTGCTGGTCTGCGATGGCCATCAGCGTGGCGGCCTCGATGGCCTCGTCGAAGTCTTCGTCGGAAACCTTCCACAGCTCGCGGTTGCGGACCCGTGGAACGCCGTCCCCCACGAGGCGGTCGCGATCGACCAGCCAGCGCGGCTGCGGGTAGCTACCCATGACGGTGGTGTCGAGCATTCTCGTCTCCTGGTCAGTTGGTCGGTGGCTGGTAATCGGTGTTGCGGTCGATGTTCATGTACATCTCCTGAGCCACAGGATCGGTCATCTCCTCGGCCAGATGGCCCAGGATCCCGGCACATCTCGCCAGCAGTGCAAATCCGCGCATCACTCCCATGGGCAGGTCGATGTCGGCCAGAACGGCGCCACATACGCCGGCACCGTTCAGGGGAAGAGTGCGGCCGAGCACCTGTGGGTGCACCCGACCGATGGCCGAGAACAGTTCGAGGTGAGGACCGAACTGCGCGTTCTCGCGGGCCAAACGCATGAGGGTGGGGGTGCGGGGGTCGCCGTCCTTGTGAACCGGGTGGCCCAAACCTGGCACGAATCGTCCGGCCTGCTTGGTGCGGCCGACCAGGTCCAGCGCCGCCTCATCCCAACCTTCATCGGTGGTCGGCAGCGAGTCGAGATCGGCCAATGCCGCGTGCAGGAACAGGGCCGCGTCTTCGGTGACACCCAGATACCGGCTGCCGCCGCCCAACAATCCCGACGCCAGGGCACCCTGGATCGAATCGGGGGCGCTGAGGTATGTGAGACGCGCGGATATGGCCGTTGGCGTGAACCCGTGATCGGCCAACGCGACCAAGACAGCTTCGAACATCACTCGCTGGCCGGGTGAGGGACGACGTTTGGCGACCAGCCAGTAGGCGAGTTCCCCGAACGTGATCTGGCCAAGCAGATCGTCGGCGAGTTCGTGTCCGAGCAGCTTGATGCTGTGAAGGTCGGAAGCGCCGATTCCGGTGCGGTAGGTGGGTTGGGGGGTTGAGGTCATCTGGTTCCTGTTCTGGGCTGGGTCACGAAGCCGGTTCGTCGAGCCATGCGCGAATCTCGTCGGTGTGTTCGCCCAACCGCGGCGGCAACCTCTGGTACGACGCCTGGGCGTCGCTGAAGGTGATCGGGTTGGCGATGAGACTCACCGAGCGGTCGCCTTCGGCGACCTCGACTATCGGGTTCAGCCCCAGGCGCTCGGCCAGGGCGACCCCTTCGTCGATCGTGTTCACCGGCCCACACGGCACCCCGGCGGTGTTCAGGCGGTCGAATAGATCGTCGGCCGACCACTTGGCCAACTCGGCCAACAGCATGGGGTGGAGGATCTCGCGGTTGGCGGTGCGGTCGGCGTTCAGCTTGAACCGGTCGTCTTGGGCCAACTCGGGAACGCCGAGCACGTTGCACAGTGCCTGAAACTGCCTGTCGTTGCCGCAGGCGACGATGACGTCGCGGTCGGCGGTGGGCATTGTCTGGTACGGGTACACACTGGGGTGCTCGTTGCCCATCCTGAAGGGCACCACACCTGCTGCCGCGTAGCCGCCCGTGTGGTTTACCAACCCCGACAGCGCGGAGGACAACAGGTTGACCTCGACGTGTTGGCCCCTGCCCGTCTGCGAGCGCTGGTGCAGTGCTGCCAGAAGGCCGATGGTGCCGTGAAGCCCGGTCATGACGTCGAACACCGAGATGCCGGCTCGGTAGGCCGGACCTTCCGGATCGCCGGTGAGGCTCATCAGACCGGACACGGCCTGCACAACCAGGTCGTATCCGGGTATGCCTGCGCCTTCTGCGGTTCCGAAGCCCGAGATCGACAAGTAGACGAGTTCGGGGTTGATCTGGGCAGCGGTGTCGTAGCCGAGGCCGAACTTGTCGAGAGCGCCGACCTTGAAGTTCTCGACGACGACGTCGGCGCGACGAAACAGTTCGTGCACCACAGCGACGTCGTCGGGGTTGCGGAAATCGAGAACGATCGAGCGCTTGTTGCGGTTGATCGACAGGTAATAGGTCGATACGCCGTCGTGTTCTGGAGGTATCCAGGTGCGGGTGTCATCACCCTGAGGACTCTCGACCTTTATCACCGTGGCCCCGAGGTCGGCCATCAGCATGGTGCAGTAGGGGCCGGCGAGAACTCGAGACAGATCGGCGACGACGATGCCTTCCAGGGGCCGGTTCTGCTGGTTCATCTGTTGACCTCCGCGGTCGGCAGTCGGGCAAGGTTCGCCCATTCGTCCGTGATGGCTCTTGCCGCCTCGAGGAGGGCAGGCAGGTAGTCGCCGGTCAGCTTCTCGACCGACGTCTCGGCCGCGTGGGTAGTGACGTTCAGAGCTGCGACCACCCGACCGTCGGCTCCGTACACGGGGGCCGCCACCGAGCGGATTCCGTGAGACAAGATCTCGTCGGCCATGGCCCACCCGCGGGCCCGCACACCGGCCAGGATCTCGTCGAGTTCACCGCGCTCGGGTGTGACGCGGGGAATGACGTGTGACGTCGACGAACACGCCAGTGCCTTGTCGAGTTGGTCTTGGGAGAGGTCGGCCAGCAAGACCTTGCCCATCGAGGTGGCAACCGCCGGGAACCGGGTACCGATGGTCACCGCCAGGGCGATGATCTTCGGCACCGGCACCCGCGCGGTGTAGACGATGTCGGATCCGTCGAGTTGCGACATCGACGACGACTCGCCGGTGAACGACACCAGCCCCAGCATGTGGGGTCTTGCGAGATCCCATATGCCCTGGGCTGCGACTGCGGCCGTGCCGATGTCGAGCACCTTGGTGGTGAGCGAGTATCGGCCATCGGTCGATCTCACGTAACCCAGCTGTTCCAGTGTCAACAAGAGGCGGCGCGCAGTGGGCCTGGCCAACCCGGTGTGGTCGGCGACGTCGCTGACGGTCATCTCGATCTGGCTGGGGCTGAAGGCGGTGAGAACCTCGATGCCTCGAGCCAATGCCTCGACGAAGTCGCGGTCTTTGGCCAGTGCTCTGCGCGCTGCCATGACCTCAGCGGTAGCTGTTGTTCGATGTGTGGTCGCCTGCCAACCAACGCTCGAGCGTGGCGTGGGCATCCTGGACCCGATCGGAGGCGATCTCGTCGGCGTTGTCGACATCGACGGTGAACTCGAGCAGCATCCCGTTCGGATCCTCGGTGTAGAGCGAGCGGCAGTAGCCATGCTCGAGCACGTAGGTTCCCTCGGGCTTCCAGTTGGCCGCGGTCAGGCGGCGTTCGAGCTCGGCTTGGCCGTCTGCGTCGACCTTGAGGGCGATGTGGCGGAAAGGCGACGGTGTCAGTGCCGGGTCGAACAGGTCTTGATCGTCTTGGTTCGCGAACTGGAAGAAAGCCAGCGCGCTGCCATCGGCGAGGCCGAAGAAGGTGTGGCAATAGACGCGAAGGGCGCCGAACAGTTCGTCGGCTTCCGACCAGCAGGCAACCAGCGGGAATCCGAGGATGTCTTCATAGAAGGCCCGTGTGGCCTCCTGGTCCTTGGTGAGGTATGCGGTGTGGTGAAGTCGTTGTGCGAGCGGGTTGGTCATCGGATCTTCTCCTCGATTCGGGGTTGTTCGTACTGTCTACAAGCTCGGCCCGCGACCGCGTCGCCGCCGGTCGCGGGCCGAGCCCGAGTTGTCAGGCTTCGGCTTCGGTGGGGTTGTAGAGCAGCCCCAGGAATGCGCCGTAGATCAGGTGCCAGAGCAAGATGCCGAAAGGCAGCTTCCAGCCGTCGGGGCCGTCGAACAAGAACAACCCGTATCCCTGCTCGGGAACGTAGGCATAGGGCACCAGCAGGCCGGCGCTGATGATGGTCATGATCACGCCGTACACCAGGCCGTTGGCGACATTGTTCTTGATCCACTTGCTTGCGTCCTCGCGGAACATCACTGCCCACAACACGGCGAAGATGATTCCGTTGACGAAGTGCAGCGCGTGGCCGACGAAGAACGCGTCGGACGAGACCGCGAAGGCCCCCTCGGTCGCTACCGCTCCGTTGAAGCCGTCGGCGATCGTGGTGCCGAGGATGCCGTTGTAGAGCGGCCACGGCAGCACGGGCAACCCCACTGCGGGGAACACGTAACCGAAGTACGTGCCGAGCTGTGTAGCGATGACGCCGATCACGAAGATGGCGCCGATTGGATGGGCATCGACATACTGCCGCCATCTCATCGATGGTTCGCCCGGCTTTGCGTAGGACATGAGGTACCCCCTTGGTTCTTCTCACATCCGGACTTTGTGTCCGTAGTGCGGTCAAACTAGCCGCACTGCGGTCGGCGATGCCAACAAAGTCACCCATCGAGCAGACGTTCGTTCAACATGCTTCGAACTGCGGCGACCTCGACCGGCCTGATCCGATGTTCGGAGTCGTCGAACAGGCGGGTGCTCACGCTTGCGCCGGCGGCTTCGAAGGCGGCCGCCGACTGTTGCATGCGGCCGAGGTCGATCCATGGGTCGTCGGTGCCGGCGCTGATCCACACCGGCATGCCCCCGAGGTCGCCTGCGATAGCCAGGTCGGTCCCCGCGGGGCCGATGCGGGCCCCGGTGAGCGCTGCCAGCCCTCCTCTCGGAACTGCGGTTCGGGCCACGTATTCGCAGGCCAGGCAGGCGCCCTGTGAAAATCCGAGCCAGACGACCTTGTGGCTGGGGATCGACTCGAGCAGGCTCGATTCCATCTGGTCCAGGGCACTCAACGAACTCGACAGTTGCGGCTCGTTGGCCTGGGCGGGGCCATGTGTCCCTCGGGGTACCAACTGCGATCACGAGTGGTCGGCAGTATCCAACAGACAGCGGGCAGGTCGACCGCTCCGAATCAGGCTGTCGACGAGGTTCTGTGGTTGGTGGTCGCGTCCATGGATGGCCACTGCAACAGCCGCAGCCTGCCTGGGCGGTGGGCCGACCCGCTCGACACGCCACCCCCCTGGCTGCCAAACGTGGGGTCGATGTGTCCGCACAGCGGCCAAGCTACCAACTGGCGGCCAAAACCGGACTCGGCGGACTCGCGTCGCCTAGTGTCACCCATCGAACACGAAGGTCAGGTCGCGCTGGCCCAGACACAGGATGTGTGATGACTCTCGACCACGGCAGAATTCTCACCACCCACACGGGCAGCCTGCCCCGCCCCGACGACCTCATCTCGATCATGTGGGCCCGCGAGGACGGCGTGCCCGTCGACGCCGACGCACTCGCCGGGCGCATCATTGCGGCGGTCGGCGAGATGGTCGACAAGCAGGTCGCGGCGGGCATCGACGTCGTGAACGACGGCGAGATGTCCAAGCCCAGCTACGCCACCTACGTCAAGGACAGGCTGCATGGCTTCGGCGGAGAGTCGGTCCAGGACTACTTCTTCGAAGATCTCGTCGACTACCCGCGCAGCGCCGAGATGGTGGCCGAGAACCCCGGCAGGCGAAAGCGGTCTGCGCCGGCTTGCACCGAGGAGATCGCGGTCAAGGACCGTCAGGCTGCGGTTACCGACATGGTGAACCTGACCAACGCGGCAAACGCTGCGGGCGCCTTCGCCACGTTCACCAGCGCTGCGTCGCCCGGTGTCGTCTCGTTGTTCTTCGGCAACCAGCACTATGCGAACGACCGCGAGTATGTGATGGCCATCGCCGAGGCCATGCGCTTCGAGTACGAGGCCATCGCAGCAGCGGGTGCCACCGTGCAGGTCGACTGCCCCGACCTGGCCATGGGTCGCCACACGGCTTACGCCAGGCTCGACCGCGACCAGTTCCGCGATCGCATCGCTCTGAACGTCGAGGCCATCAACCACGCGGTGCGCAACATCCCGGCAGAGCAGCTTCGCATGCATCTGTGTTGGGGCAACTACCCCGGGCCCCACCACCACGATGTGCCGATCACCGACATCATCGACATCGTCTGGGACGCGAAGCCCTCGACGATTCTGTTCGAGGCCGCAAACCCGCGCCATGCGCACGAGTGGGCCGTGTTCGAGACGCTCGAAGTACCTGACGGCAAGGTCTTGTGCCCCGGGGTCATCGAACCACAGTCGAACTGGATCGAACACCCCGAAGTGGTGGCTCAGCGCATCGAGCGTTATGCCCGCGTGCTGGGCCCGGACAAGGTCATGGCCGGGGTCGACTGCGGGTTCAGCGTGCATGTCGGCATACAGGGCATCGACCCAGATGTGGTCTGGGCCAAGCTGGGTTCGCTGGCCGAGGGCGCAGCCATCGCGTCCGGTCGCCTGTTCGGCTGAGCGGGCGTCGCCCGATCAGCTCTGGGGATATCCGGGGTAGCTCTCTTTGAACACGCCCTGATGCAGCAACACCGTCGCCACGTGTCTGCCGGTGTCTGCCTCGATGACTCGCGACTCGGTCCAGTACGACTCCACGCGCCTGCTCTGCCCAACGCACAACAGTTCTTTTTCGACGATGTAGGGCTGGCCTACGAACACCGGCCCGTCGACGGCACGGACCTCTAGGTCGATGAACAGCCCGTTGGCGGGGGTTCGCACGCCTGGCATGCCGCGTGTCTTGTTGGTCAGCACGCTGTACATCTCGAACGGCACTATCGGCCGACCCCACGGGTTGTCGGACGACTCGTACCAGGGGCTCGGCTCGGTGATGCGGTCGAGCTTCTGGCGCAACGAGAACGGGTACATGTGGCCGTTCCAGACATCCATGTCGATGGTGTGGGGCTCATCGACGACCACCCTGTCTCCGACTCGCAGACGGTCGATCACGTAGAGGGCGCCCGGGTCTTTCGCCTGCATCTCGGCCAGGCGGGTGCGCAGCGTTGTGGGGGCATCGGGATCTATCGACGCAGAACCGGCCAGCACCGGGGATCCGTCGGCCTTGTGGGCCTCGATCGTCGCGGTGCCATCGCCGCTGTCTGTCAGCGAAGCCGTGACCGATTCTCCCTCGACGACCATGGTGCGAAAGTGCGAGCTGATGCACCCGGTCTCGAACCAGCGCCGACCCCAGACGTGGAAGCCCAGTGGGTCGATCTGGCTGAAGTGAGTGGGCCCCTCGATAGGTGCGCCCGCCAGCCCGAGCTTGGCCGCGGTCTCGTCGTCGTGAACGCTGGCGTGCCCGTCGTAGCTCTGGTCGGCGAGCATCTGGGCCGGCATGCGCTGAGGCCCGAAATGGGTGTTGCCGTCGGTGATTATCACGGTGTCGAATGCCATTCGGCGAGTCTCCCATGTGTTCGCCCGAACGCACGCCTATCCTTTGTTCCCGTCATGTTCGAATCACTTTCCGATCGCTTCGACGGGATCTTCGGCCGTCTCCGAGGCAAAGGTCGCCTGACCGAGGCCGATGTCGACGAGGCGATGCGCGAGATCCGTCTCGCCTTGCTCGAGGCCGACGTCAACTTCAACGTCGTCAAGAACTTCGTCGCCCGCGTACGCGAGCGTTGTCTTGGCGCCGACGTGTCGGCCAGCCTCACCCCGGGCCAGCAGGTCATCAAGATCGTCGACGAGGAGCTCACGGGCATCCTCGGTGGCGAGACGCTGGCCATCACGTTTGCGCCCAAGCCGCCCACCGTCGTGCTGATGGCCGGTTTGCAGGGTTCTGGTAAGACCACCAACTCGGCCAAGCTCGCCGCCTGGTTCAAGAGCCAGGGCCGACACCCCCTGCTGATCGGCGCCGACCTTCAGCGGCCGGCTGCCGTCGAGCAGTTGCGCACGCTGGGCGGCCGCATCGACGTACCGGTCTTCAGCGACCCGTCAGACCCCGTCACCGCCGCTCGTGCGGGCCTTGAAGAGGCGCGCCGCACGGGACGCGACGTCGTCATCTGCGACACGGCCGGTCGTCTCTCGATCGATCAGGAGCTGATGGACGAGATCCGTCGCATCTCCGACACGATCGAGCCCCACTTCACGTTCCTGGTCATCGACGCAATGACCGGCCAGGACGCGGTGCAGACCGCAGAGGCCTTCCATCAGACACTCGAGCTCGACGGTGTCATCCTCACCAAGCTCGACGGCGACGCCCGTGGCGGTGCGGCCCTGTCGGTCAAAGAGGTGGTCGGCCGCCCGATCGCGTTTGCGTCTACCGGCGAGGGCCTCGACGCCTTCGAGCAGTTCCATCCGGACCGGATGGCCAACCGCATCCTGGGTATGGGCGACATGCTCACCCTCATCGAGAAGGCCGAGAAGGTCTACGAGGAGGAGCAGGCCGAAGAGGCCGCTCGAAAGATGCTCGAGGGGACATTCACCTTCGACGACTTCCTCGAGCAGTTGGCCGCCGTCAAGAAGATGGGCAGCCTGTCGAGCATCGTCGGCATGCTGCCCGGCGTTCCCAAGGAGCTCAAGAACGCCGACATCGACGAACGCGAGATGGCTCGCATCGAGGCCATCGTCTATTCGATGACCCAGGAAGAGCGCAATCATCCCGAGATCATCGACGGCTCTCGCCGGGCCCGCATCGCCAAGGGCAGTGGCACCTCACCTTCGCAGGTGGCGGCGCTGTGCAAGCAGTTCGGCGAGATGCAAAAGATGATGAAGGGCCTGATGGGCCCGGCGTTCGCCAAGAAGAAGGCCAAGCGCACCAAGAAGAAGGGCAAAAAGGCCGCTGGCGGGCGGGTTACGGCGTCCAAGAAGCAGCGTGCGATCCAGCAGAGTTCTGGCCCGATGCAGCTTCCTCAGCTCGACGAAGAGCTGCTGAAACAACTCGGCGACCAACAAGACGTACCGTTCCGCCTTCCGGGGCGCTAGAGTCGTCTGTCGGCCCGAGCGCCATCCCTACGCGCCCGATCCCCACCGATTTCAACTTTCAGACCTGGGCACGGTCTCACCTCTCGTTCCGTGCCTTCAACAAGGAGCAAAATGGCCGTTCGACTTCGCCTGATGCGAATGGGCAAGAAGAAGCAGCCGACATACCGCATCGTCGCGGCCGACAGCCGTTCGCCTCGCGACGGTCGGTTCCTCGAGATCGTTGGCACCTATCAGCCGCGCCTCGAGCCGTCCGGCATCAAGATCGACGACTCCAAGGCCCTCAAGTGGCTGCGCAACGGTGCACAGCCGTCCGAGACGGTCGAGAAGCTTTTGAAGATCAACGGCACCTGGGAACACTTCGAGAAGGGCACCGAGCCCGCCGCCGAAGCTCCTGCCGAGGCCGAGGCCACTTCATGAGCGAAGACGAGAACATCAGCCACGCCGAAGAGCTGCTGGTCTACCTGATCACCCAGATCGTCGACGACAAAGACTCTGTCGAGATCGAGATCGAGGAGAGCGACACCAAGCTCTCGATGGTTGCCCGGGTCGCCAACGACGACATGGGCAGGGTCATCGGCAAGCGTGGACGTGTCGCCAATTCGATCCGCGACCTCGTGCGCGCCGCCGCTCACAAGGACGGCATCGAGGTCGAGGTCGACTTCGACGGCTGAGCCCGTGCTGCTCGAGATCGGGCGCATCGTCAGGGTCCACGGTCTGAACGGTGAGGTCGTCGTAGACCTCACGACCAACGTCGACCAGCGCTTGGCGCCCGGATCCCTGCTGTACACCGACGCCGAGGGCGTCGGCTCGTTGCTGGTCGAGACCTCCCGCCCCCATCAACACCGCTGGTTGGTCAGGTTTGCTTCGGTCGCAGACAGGAGCGCGGCCGAGGCGCTGGGCAGGCCCGCGCTGTACGCCGAACCGGTCGACGACCCCGATGCGGTTTGGGTTCACGAACTGTTCGACATGGTGGTTGTCGACAGCGATGGTGAAGAGCGCGGCCGCGTGGTCGAGGTGCTCGACAATCCGGCGTCCGAGTTGCTGGTGCTCGACACCGGTCACCTGGTGCCTCTCGACTTCGTTGTTTCCATCGAGGCCGGCCAGATTTTCGTAGAGGTTCCCGCCGGGCTCTGGGAGCTCGTCGAGGGCCCAGACGCCTAGGCGTCGGTCGTGCGCATCGACGTCTTTTCCATCTTCCCCGAGATGATCGATCAGTTCGTGACCTACGGGGTCATCGGCAAGGGCGTCGAGGCCGGGTTGCTCGACGTTCGTGCCCACGACCTGCGCATGGCCACCTCCGACCGCCATCGCAGCGTCGATGACGCACCCTTCGGCGGGGGAGCGGGCATGGTCTTGATGCCCGAGCCTGTGTTCGGCGCGGTCGAGATGGTCGAGCCTCCCCGCCCGCTGTTCGCATTGACCCCTGGCGGGCGGCCATTCGACCATGCGATGGCCGTCGAATTGGCCTCTCTGGATGGGTTCTCGATGCTGTGCGGTCGCTACGAAGGCATCGACCAGCGCATCGTCGACCACCTGTGCGATGCCGAGATCTCGCTGGGCGACATGGTTCTAGCTGGAGGCGAGGTGGCGGCGATGGCCGTCGTCGAGGCCGTCGGAAGGCTCGTCCCTGGCGTTCTGGGGAACCAGGCGTCACCCGAGGACGAATCCTTCGCCAGCGGTTTGCTCGAATATCCCCAATTCACCCGCCCAGCGTCGTTTCGAGGCTGGGACGTGCCCGAAGTGCTGCGAAGCGGCGACCACGCCCGGGTCGATCGTTGGCGGCGGGCCATGGCACTGACCCGCACCATCCAAACCCGCCCCGACCTGATAGCCGCGCGGGGTGGGCTCACGGGCGAAGATCTGGCTTGTCTGCACGAGTTCGGGCTGCCCAGCGATGGGCTCGGCAAAATCGATCCGTAAGACGCGTTGGACAGCCACGCCTGTGCGGCTAAAGTAGACCGCTGCACTACCGGCCCCGCTGCGGTGCATCCATAGAACCCCGCAGCCCCTCGCTTTCCGGGCTGGCCACTCTCGGGCACAGGACTCTGCCATGCACAACACCGACTTCATCGACGCCGACTCCATCCGCGACGACGTCCCCGACTTCGCCCCTGGTGACACCGTTCGGGTCCACGTTCGCGTCGTCGAGGGCAACCGCGAGCGCACCCAGGTGTTCGAGGGCATCTGCATCGCTCGCCGCGGCACCGGTGTCAACGCCTCGTTCACCGTTCGCAAGCTGAGCTTCGGCGTTGGCGTCGAGCGCGTGTTCCCGGTCAACTCGCCGATCGTCGGCAAGATCGAGCGCGTCACCCGCGGCGACGTGCGTCGAGCCAAGCTCTACTATCTCCGCGACCGGGTCGGCAAGAAGGCCCGCGTCAAGGAAAAGCGCGACTTCTAGTCGCTTTGGTTTGTCGGCCTCGCGGCCGATGGACCCAGTTGCAAGCCTCCGGCACAGGACGTTCGATGTCTGCCGACGAACTCGAGGACTATGAGGCCGAGCTCGAGATGGCTCTGCTGCGCGAGTACCGCGACCTGTGTCGCGTGTTCTCCTACGTGGTCGAGACCGAGCGGCGCTTCTATCTCGCCAACGCGGTCGAACGCCGCGTGGTCGAGCTGAACGGTCAGTCGGCCATCGAGCTCCAGCTCACCGACGCCTGGGTATGGGACATGTACCGACCGTCTCGCTTTGTTCCCAGCGTCACGGTCGTGACGTTTCGCGATGTGAATGTCGAGCGCTTGCCGGAGACCGAACTCGAAGCTCCTTGAGCCTTGACCGCCCGGCGCATCGACCTGGGTCGCAGCGGCGAAGAACGGGTCGCGCGACGCTACGAGGCACACGGGTATGTGGTGCTGGAGCGCAACTGGCGGACTCGACGCGGCGAAGTCGATCTGATCCTCGGGCGCGAGGGTTCCATCGTCTTTTGTGAGGTCAAGACACGAACCTCGACTCGGTTCGGTACTGGGGCCGAGGCTGTCGGCTGGCGCAAACAGAGGCGGTTGCGTCAACTGGGTGCCGAGTACTTGGCAACCCGCGGATCCTTCGTGCCCGAGGTCAGGTTCGATGTGGCCTGGGTTTCGCCGACCGGAGTCAGGGTGTTCGAGGCCGCCTTCTAGGCTCGACCTTCGCCGGTTCTCAGCCCAAGAACGCCCAGGCGACCAGTGCGGCGGTCGCCAGACCCACCGCCGCCATCACTATGTAGTCGACCGGGCGGGCCTTGAACGGACGGTCAGGTGTGTAGCCCATGGGCCAATTATGGCCCGCGCGGCCGTCATCGCCATCGGGCCACTATCGGCGGCAGTTCCGCCAGGTGTTCGATGGTTGCGTCGGGTCTGACGTCGGGGGGCAGGGTGACGACCTTCCTGTCGTTCCAGACCCCCTTCCAACCGAGGCGCTGGGGTGCGGCCACGTCTTTCACCGGGTCGTCTCCCACGCACACCAGTTCGCTCGGCGTCACCGCCAACCGCTTGGAGACCTCCGCGTAGATCCGGGCCTCGGGCTTGGCCATCCCGATGTCAGGCCCTACGACGATTACCTCGAAGTACTCGGCCAGGCCCAGCCCGACCAGATCGGAGTTGCCGTTCGTGACAACCGCCAGGCGCACGCCCATTCCAGCGAGTCGATCAAGGCATTGCGTCGCATCGTCGAATGGCGATGCGGGCCCATGTCGTATCGAGAAATACAGATCGGTCAGCTCATCGCCGAGCGACTGGTCTCCAGGAGCGGCCTCGGCCGCTGCCTCGACCAGCGATTCGTGCCGAATCGTCGCCAACCTCTCGCCGGGGGCCGAAGCCTCGATCCGGTCGTACCTGGCCTGTAGATCGTCGATGCTCCAGGCCCACGGAGCCTCGCAGGTCGCTCTGTTGCACAGCAGTTCGAGGCAGGCGACCAAAGCGGCGCGGCGGTGCGAGTGGAAGTCCCACAGGGTTTGGTCTACGTCGAATGCGACGGCCTGAATCGACATCTAGTCGAACGTAGCGTTGTCCCACCCCTCGAGTAGAACTGTTGTTGTCCAACCGACCCGTCGTCCGAGCCGGCAGCTCGCTCCCAGCTAACAGGCGCTCAGCGCCGTCGCGCCCAGGGGGTTCGAAGTTGTTGTCGGTAGTTCAGTCCGCAGTTGTGGTTGGCGTTCGAGGTGTGCCCGTCTCGGTCGAGGTTCACGTCTCGAACGGCCTGCCCGGCTTTGCAGTTGTCGGCCTACCCGACACGGCTTGTCGCGAAGCTCGCGATCGTGTCAGGGCCGCAGTGCTGTCCAGCGGGCTCCAGTGGCCCATGTGTCGGGTGACCGTGAACCTCGCCCCGTCCGATCTGCGCAAGTCGGGCAGCGGTCTCGATCTGGCAATTGCGGTCGGTCTGGTGGTTGCCTCGGGGCAGCTGCCGCCAGCTGCCATCGACGGGCTCGCCTTCGTCGGCGAGCTGGGCCTCGACGGACAGATTCGACCGGTGCCCGGCTTGTTGCCTCTGGTCGCCGCATGCCGGCCTGCAGACGTCGTGGTGCCCTCGGCGGCCGCTAGTTCGGCCTCGGCAGCACCTGGGCACGTGGTTCGTCCGGTCGATCGTCTCGACGAACTGGTTACACACTTGCGTCAAGGTCGCGGGTTGGCAGTCGCCGAGCCGTGCCCAGATCCCGAGCCAACCCCAGACGGACCCGATCTCAGCGAGGTCGCCGGACACCCGCTGGGACGTCTAGCCGTCGAGGTTGCGGCCGCGGGTGGGCACCATCTGCTGTTGCTCGGGCCACCCGGTGCGGGCAAGACGATGCTCGCCCGTCGAGTGCGGGGACTGCTGCCCACGCTCGGCGATGGCGAGGCGCTCGAGGTTTCGATGGTCCACTCGGCTGCGGGCCAGGCCCTGCCACCGGGAGGGCTCATCAGGGTGCCGCCAGAACGGGCTCCACATCACGGCGTTTCGGCGGTGGGTCTGGTCGGCGGCGGATCCAACCGCCTTCGGCCAGGCGAGGTCAGCCTCGCTCACCGCGGCGTTCTGTTCTTGGACGAGCTGGGCGAGTTCTCGCCCCACGTGCTCGAGATGTTGCGCCAGCCGCTCGAGGACGGCTCCATCCGGGTGGTTCGTGCCACCGGCGCGGCGACCTTCCCCGCCCGATTCTTGCTGGTTGCGGCCATGAATCCTTGTCCGTGCGGCGAGGCCGCCCGGCCCAACGCGTGTCGCTGCACCGACGCCGAGAGGTCTCGCTACGCCCGGCGCCTGTCGGGCCCGCTGCTCGACAGGTTCGATCTGCGAGTCATGGTCGAGCGTCCGCCAGCCGGCGTTGTTCTGCAAGCCGCATCGTCTGAATCCACCACGGAGGTCGCCGAGCGTGTGGGCCGGGCCCGCGACCGCACCCGTGTCAGGGGGGTGACGACCAATGCCGAGCTGGCGGCGGCCCGCCTCGACGAGGTCGCTCCCCTCACCGACGCATCTCGCCAGCTCCTCTTGAGCGCACTCGAAAGGGGGACCCTGTCGCCGCGAGGTGCCCATCGCCTCAGGCGCGTCGCCTTGACCCTTGCCGACCTGGCGGGTGAAGACCCGCCCATCTCCGAAAGTCATCTCATGACCGCCCTCACGCTCAGGGCCGAACCGTCTTCTCTGCTGGGTGGTCGTTGATGAAGGCCGACACGTGCATCGGGCGCGATGGCATCGAAGCAGACGTTCATCGCGCAGCGCTGGCGGCTCTGCCCGAGATTTCTCCGGCCAGGCTGAGGCGAATCGACGAACTCGCGGATCCCAAACAGGCTTGGGCTGGCCTCGCGCGCGGCGATATCGGAGCTACCGAACTCAGCGTCAAGCCGGCGCTGGCAGCACGATGGCAGTCCTTTGCGCGCACCAACGACCCTCAAGAGATGGCGGCTCGCTGGTCGGCTTCGGGCATCGACGTCATAGACCATGGTTCGTCCAGCTGGCCCGACCGGTTGCTCCACGACCCCGAGCCCCCAACCGTGTTGTTCACGCGCGGCGCGGCAACGTTCGGCGGCCCGTGCGTGGGAATTGTCGGCACCCGCCGATGCACCAGCTATGGGCGACGGGTGGCAGCGCGGCTCGGTTCCGACCTGGCCCAGCGCGGTGTTTCGGTTATCTCGGGCCTGGCCCTGGGCATTGATGCCGTGGCCCAACAGGCCGCGCTCGAGTCCGGAGGCGACGTGTTCGCGGTCGTGGGCTCAGGACTCGATGTCGTCTACCCATCCCGCAACAGGCGCCTATGGGAAACAATCTGCGACCGTGGTCGAATCTGGTCTGAGTACGCCCCCGGGGTACGTCCCGATCACTGGCACTTCCCGGCGCGCAACCGCATCATCGCAGCCCTGGCCGACGTTGTCGTGGTGGTCGAGAGCGCGGCCAAAGGTGGCTCACTACATACGGTCGACGCAGCACTCGAACGCGATGTTCCGGTGCTGGCGGTTCCAGGGCCCGTCGACGGGCGCGCGTCGGAGGGCACCAATCGCCTGCTTGTACAAGGGGCCACCCCGTGTATCGATGTCGACGACGTGCTGGTGGCGCTTGGCCTCAGCACCGCCACCGCCGAGGGTGTGTTTCCTCAGGCACCTTCGGCGCCCGGTCTGGACCAGGGGTGCGAGCCAGACGAGTTGGCTGTATTCGACGCCCTGGGCGCCGAGGCGGCTTCGTTGACCGAGCTGGTACTGCGCAGCGCAATGCCGCTCAGCAGGGTCATCGAGGTCGTCGGCCGCCTCGAACTGCAGGGGCGGGTCACCAACCGTGGCGGTTGGTACGAGGTGGCACGCCGATGAGTCCGCGCTCGTCAGTCTCCGGCCTTGCGTGCAGCTATCAGGGTCGGGTCCCAGACCGGCGAGAACGGTGGGGCATAGCCGAGGTCCAGCTGGCTGAAGTCGTCCACCGTCATGTCGTTCCAGATGCCCACGGCCAGAGCATCGATTCGCTTGGCAGCCTCGGCTCCACCAACGATCTGGGCCCCCAACATCCGGCCGCTACCGGCCTCGGCGACGATCTTCACCGTCATCGGCATGGCATCGGGGTAGTAGTGCGCTCGGCTTGCGCCCTCGATGCGCCCTGCCATGATCGCGAAACCAGCTGCCCTGGCCTCGCGTTCGGTCAATCCGGTTCGGCCGATCTCGGTCGGGCCCACCTTCGTCACCGCCGTGCCGATAACACCCGGGAACCGGGCATGGCCGCCGCTGACGTTGATACCAACAACCCGGCCCTGCTTGTTGGCGTGGGTGCCCAAGGCGATCGCCGCCGGCATGTTTGTGACCCGGTGAAATGTCTCCACGCAGTCTCCGGCAGCCCAGATTCCGTCCACCGAGGTCGACATTGTCGCGTCGGTGGCTATTCCGCCGGTGGTGCCGATCTCGATGCCTGCGTCGCCGGCCAGATTCGAGTTCGGGCGGACGCCGAGACCAAGCACAACGAGGTCGGCCTCGATGTCGCCTCCGTCGGTGTTCACACTGCGGACCCAGCCATCGGTTCCTACCCCGAACCCTTTGACAGCAGTCTCCAGCCTCAGTTCGGCGCCCTGTTGACGAATCGACTCGGCTACCAGCGCACCCATGTCGGGGTCCAGGGTCGACATCGGCTGCTCCAGCAGTTCCACTACCGATACCTCCAGACCACGGGCGAGGAATGCCTCCACCATCTCGAGTCCGATGTACCCGCCCCCGACCACGACGGCGCGCCTCGGATTGCGCTCGCGGATCATCGAGTCGATCGCCAGGGCATCGGGAATGGTCTGGATGCCGAACACCCCATCGGCGCCGATGTTGTCGAAGGGTGGCCTGACCGCGGTTGCTCCGGTCGCGATGACGAGATCGTCGAATGGCTGGGCGAAGGTCTGTCCGCCGTCGAGGTCGGCCACTTCGATCTGCCTCTTGTCTGTGTCGATCGCCTTGACCTCGTGGCGAGTTCGAACGTCGATGCCGTTGGCCCGGTGCTGTTCGGGACTGCGAGCGACCAGTTGGCCTGGCTGTGGCACCAGGCCGCCGACGTAGTAGGGCAGACCGCAGGCGGCGAACGACGTGTACGAACCCCTCTCGAAAACGACCAGTTCGACCGGCTCAGCACCTCGGCTCGCCTGGGCCGCCGCCGACATGCCGGCAGCATCTCCGCCAATCACCACAACTCGCCGCATCTCATCTCCTCGATCGAATCCGCTCGACTCTGGTGTAGGGGCAGCGTCGGCCTCACACAAGGGCAAAAGGTCCGGGTACAAATGCGCCACCATGACCGGCCGGTATGGCTTGCGTGTCCAACCCTGCGCTGCGGGCGAACACCAAACCCGCTTGTACCATCACATCCAATGGTGACGGCGTCGCGAGACATCCCCCGGGCTTTTGAGCTCGACGAGTTCGTGTCGAGCCTCACCGCGGCGTCGCAGGCGACAAAGAACTCGTATCGCTCCGACATCGTTTCGTTCGTCGAGTGGCTGGCTCGTAGCTCTATCGCCGAGCCGGGCGCGGTCGATCGGCTCACCCTGCGCCGCTTCATCGCCTATTGCTCTACGTCGGGCTTGGCGCCGCGCACCATCGCAAGACGAGCGTCGTCGCTGCGTCGCTATTACGGCTGGCTGCATCGCACCGGCCGTGTTCAGACCGATCCGACACTTGGGCTGTCGACGCCCAAGGGGGCCTCTCGTCTGCCGCGTGTGTTGCGCCCCGACGAGCTCGACCAGTTGCTGGCCATCACCGAGACACTCGGCGACCACGAAGCAACCGTCGACAAGGCCGTCGAAGACGGCATGGCAGCGCTGGACCTCCGAGACGCAACGGTGCTCGAGCTGCTGTACGGCAGCGGGGTGAGGGTGGCCGAGCTGTGCGGCCTGCGCACCTCAGATCTCGACCTGGCCAACCGAACGGTTGATGTCATGGGCAAGGGCTCGAAAGCCAGGCGTGTTCCCATGAGCGAACCCGCCGCCGATCTGTTGCTGCGTTGGCTCGACAGCGGACGTCAGGCCTTCATGGTCCGCTTCGTCGACCACAGCGGTCGCAGCGGCGACGAATTGTTCCTGAACCGCCGTGGCAAGCCTCTGACCCCGCGCGATGTCAGGCGCATCCTCGACGTTCGCGCACCGTCACCGACGTCGCCTCACGCGCTGCGCCACACCTATGCGACCCACCTGCTCGATGGCGGAGCAGATTTGCGAAGCGTTCAAGAACTGCTCGGACATTCCGATCTGGGTACTACGCAGCTTTACACCCACGTCAGTCGAGAGCGTCTGAGGGAGGTGTACGAGCAGAGCCACCCACGGGCATGACACAGGAAGACCGATGAGCCAATACGCCGACATCGACGAAATCTGGCGGCGGTACCACGAACACGGCGACCCCGATGCCCGCGACCGACTCATCGTGCACTACTCGCCTCTGGTCAAGTTCGTCGCAAGCCGTGTGGCCGCTGGTCTGCCAGGCAGCGTCGAGCAGCCAGAGCTCGTGTCCAACGGTGTGTTCGGTCTCATCGATGCGATCTCGAAGTTCCAGCCCGAGCGTGGCTTCAAGTTCGAGACCTATGCCATGGCCCGCATCAGGGGTGCAATCCTCGACGAGCTTCGCAGCTACGACTGGGTTCCACGTTCGGTGAGGGCCAAGGCCCGCCAGATCGAGCGTGCCAATCAACGCTTCAGCGCCAAGCACCATCGTGCGCCCACCGAAGACGAGCTGGCCGACGAATTGGGTGTCACGCTCGAGGCCATCCAGCGGATGCTCAAGCAGGTTGCGGCGGCCGGAATGTTGGCCCTCGAAGACCCGTTCTCGGGCGACGACGGCGAATCTTCGACGCTCGGCGATGTGCTGAGCGACGGTTCCGACGAGCCCGAGGACTCTTTCGAGAGCGATGAGCAGCGGTTCATCATGGCCAACGAGATCAATCGGCTGCCCGAACGAGAGAAGCTGATCCTCGCCCTCTACTACTACGAGGGCATGACGTTGGCAGACATCGGCACCGTGCTGAACGTCACCGAGAGCCGGGTGTGTCAGATTCACACCAAGGCCGTGGTTCACCTCAAGCAACGCATGGCCGCCGCCGAACGTGACCGCAGCTCGCCCCAGCGTCCGACCCGATAGGCTCGCCTCGACCTAATCCCCGCCATCAGCTTCCCCCAAAGACGAAACAGAGTTTCTGGAGGCAAGCCCATGGCCGGGCGCTTCTCATTCGTTCGTTTGGCGGTCTGCGCCGCTGCTCTACTGCTGATCCCACAGTGGGCGACCGCGGCCGGCGCCGACGCTGTGCCTCGCACAGATTGGCCCTATCAGTGGCCTGTGGTGGCTCCCATCGCCGACCCGTTCAGGGCCCCGGCGTCTCCCTATGGCGCAGGCAACCGGGGCATCGAGTTCGACACTGCACCCGGAACCTTCGTCGCCGCCGCCGGAGCCGGAGTGGTCACCTTCGCCGGGCCCGTCGCAGGTCAGAGGTGGGTGACCATCTCACACCCCGACGGCGTGCGAACCAGCTACGGGCCACTGGCCGAGGTGCTCGTTGCGACGGGGCGCTCGGTGAACCGAGGCGAACACATCGCGACCTCGTCGTCACGCCTGCACGTGTCGGCCCGAATCGGCGACGCGTACGTCGACCCTGCGGTCTTGTTCGGCGCATTCGTGAGTGTTCGGCTGGTTCCGACTCCGCCGGGCCTCGGTGCCACACCCACAAACGCCCCGGCCGCGCCCGTAGATCGTGGGCGGGCCATCAAGTCGGTGTTCACAAACGCCCGATCGCGGCTACAATCGTCCGCTGGCCCCCGTCCGGGTGCCGCCCATGCGCTCAGCGCAACCCCGTGAATATCCATCGGGCCTTTCCGACGGTCGCTCTCGCGCCCAGGCCCGGTGCTTGCCTAAACCGTCGGAGAGGAGAAACCAATGTCGGCTGTCGTCACGATGCGTCAGTTGCTCGAGGCAGGTGTCCATTTCGGTCACCAGACCCGTCGCTGGAATCCCAAGATGCAGCGCTTCTTGTGGGGCGAGCGCAACGGCATCTACATCATCGACCTCCAGCAGACGATGAAGCGCACCGAGCGTGCCTATACCTTCCTGCGCGACCTGTCTGCAAAGGGTGGCACGGTCCTGTTCATCGGCACCAAGAAGCAGGCCCAGGACCCGATCCGCACTTACGCCGGCCGCTCCGGAATGCCCTATGTCAACGAACGTTGGCTCGGTGGCATGCTCACCAACTTCCGCACCATCGCCAAGCGGGTCGAGAAGATGCGCGAGTACGAGCGCATGCAGGCTGCGGGCGACTTCGCCGGCATGCCCAAGAAGGAAGCGCTGTTGCTGAGCCGCGAGCTCGAGAAGCTGCAGCGCAACCTCGGCGGCATCCGCCACATGGAGAAGCTGCCCGACGCGATCTTCGTTCTCGACACCGTCAAGGAGCACATCGCCGTCGCTGAAGCAAACCGGCTGGGAATTCCGGTCATCGCGGTTGTCGACTCGAACTGCGATCCCGACGTCATCGACTTCCCGATCCCCGGCAACGACGATGCGATCCGCTCGACCGATCTGATGTGCCGCATCGTCAGCGATGCGGTTCGCGAAGGTCGCTTCATCGCTTCCAAGCGCGGCGTCGTGGTTCCCACCGCCAGCCGCACTCCCGAAGAAGAGGCCCGCATCGCCCAGGCCCAGGCCGAAGCGTCGGCTCAGGCTGCGGCTCAGGCCGCCGAGCGTGAGGCCCGCATCGCAGCTGAGATGGCGGCCAAGGCCGAAGCCCCGGTCGCTGAGCCCGAGGTCGAGGCCGAAGCCACCGAGCAGACCGAGGGCTGATCGCCCTCTCGTCGTCACCCACCCGCAGAACAATTCGCGCTCGTTTCACCCACGAGCACCACGACGGCCCGGTCCGGGCCCAGAGCAACTAGCGCCCGCGGTCGCCGGCTGTGGGCACATCGAAGGACACAACACCATGGCCGATTTCAGTGCAAAGGACGTCCAGCGTCTGCGTCAGCAGTCTGGCGCCGGAATGATGGACGCCAAGAAGGCGCTCGTAGAAAATGGCGGCGATTTCGAAGCCGCTGCTGCTTGGCTTCGCGAAAGGGGCCTCGCCAAGGCTTCGACCCGCTCCGATCGCGAGAACTCCGAGGGCGTCGTAGCCGCTCGGGTCGAGGGCTCGGTGGCTGCGGCAGTCGAACTCAAGTGCGAGACCGACTTCGTTGCCAAGTCCGATCAGTTCATTGACCTGGCGGGCGAGATCCTCGACCTCGTGATCAGCGAAGGCGTAGAGGCTGCGGCTGCCAAGAACGAGGCCATCGACGACATGCGCGTCACCCTCAAGGAGAACATCGAGTTGGGCCGTGTTGTCCGATTCGACGCTGCCGAGGGTGATTCGCTCGAAGCCTACGTTCACGTTCAGAACGGCCGCGGCGTCAACGCCGTGCTCGTCCACCTGAATGGGGGATCTGAGGAACTCGCTCGTGACGTCGCCATGCACGCGGCGTTCTCGCGGCCCGCGTTTGTCACCCGCGACGAGGTTCCCGAGGCCGACGTTGCCGCCGAGCGCGAGACCCTCGCCACGATCACCCGCAACGAGGGCAAGCCAGAGGCTGCGCTCGAAAAGATCGTCGAAGGCAGGCTCAACGGCTGGTTCAAAGAGCGTGTCTTGCTCGAACAGGGTTGGGTCAAGGACGAGAAGACCACGATCGACAAGATGCTCGGCGATGCCAGCATCGCCGGTTTCGCCCAGATCGAAATCGGCGGCTGATCCCCTTGGCCTCCTCCAACCGCACAGGGTGGCAGCGCGTGCTGCTGAAGCTCTCCGGCGAGGCACTTGGTGCCCGCGAGGAAAGCATCGACCACGAGGTCATCGATCGTTTGGCCCGCGAGATCGCCAAGGTCAAGAACGATCTACAGATTGACGTGGCCCTGGTGGTCGGAGGAGGCAACATCTGGCGCGGCCTTTCCGGCGCCTCCGATGGTATGGACCGGGCCCAGTCCGACTACATGGGAATGCTGGGCACGGTCATCAACGCCCTGGCGTTCCAGGACGCTCTGGAAAGGGCCGGGCAACCCACGCGTGTGATGACCGCCATCGGGATGGCCCAGATCGCCGAGCCCTACATCAGGCGGCGCGCTGTTCGCCACCTCGAGAAGGGTCGCATCGTCATCTTCGCGGCGGGCACGGGTAACCCCTTCTTCACCACCGACACCGCAGCTGCGCTTCGCGCAGCAGAGATCGATGCCGACGTCGTTTTGAAGGGCACCCACTCGGGCATCGACGGGGTCTATACCGCTGATCCCAGGCTCGATCCGTCCGCGACGCGCTATCACGAGGTCTCGTTCCTCGACGTCCTTGCGAACGAGCTGGCTGTCATGGACAGCGCAGCCATCGCCGTGTGCAAGGACAACAACACTCCCATCGTCGTGTTCGACGTGATGGAGCAGGGCAATTTCAGGGCTGTTGTCCAGGGAGAGCCGATCGGTACGCTGGTCAGGTGAGCGAATTCGCCGAAGAGATCATCAAGGACGCTGTCGATCGTATGCACGGCGCCGTCGAGCACGCCCAAGGCGAGTTCGGTTCGGTGCGTACGGGCCGGGCTACCCCGGCCCTGGTCGAGAAGATCCGTGTCGATTACTACGGCACCGAGGTTCCACTTCAGCAGTTGGCGGGCTTCAGCGTTCCCGAGGCCCGTATGTTGATCGTTCAGCCCTATGACAAGTCGTCGCTGGGCGACATCGAGCGGGCAATCCAGGCTTCGGATCTGGGCATCAACCCGGGTAACGACGGCGACAAGATTCGCCTGGTGTTTCCGCCTCTCACCACCGAGCGGCGCCAGGAGCTGGTGAAGGTCGTCAAGCACATGGCCGAGGAGGCGCGCGTGGCGGTGCGCAATGTGCGCCGAAGTGCACGTCAAGATCTCGAGGCCATGCAGAAGGACGGTGAGCTGTCAGAAGACGAGCTTCGCCGTTATGAAGGTCAGCTCGACGCGAAGACTGCGTCTTCCATCGAAGAGATCGACAACGCTCTCAAGCACAAGGAAGCCGAGCTACTCGAGGTCTGATCTCGGCTTGCCACGAAACGACGGTGGGGTCGTGGCACACTCGAACCACCCGGCGTCGGTCGGGAGGAGGATTTCGTGGACGACCAGGACATCGATCGCAACACCGATGAGGACAACGACGACGAGCGTCGCGGCCCGGTGTTCTCGTTCGACGACACGGCGTCGCTGCCTCACTGGTCAGAGCCCGCCACGGGCGAGATCCCGAAGATTCCCGAGGGTGGCCAGCGTGCGGGTGGCTCTCGTCTGTTCCCTCAGCTTCCCGACGACCCTCGCATCGCAGAAGATGAGAGTCCCAGCGGGATAGATGTGGGTCCTTCCCTGGTCGATGGAATCGACGACCTGGCGCCCACCGGACCCATCGAGTCGATCATCCCCAGCATCCCCGCTGACGACCTGCCTACCCCTCGCTGGGCCGAGCCGAAAGCCGATTCGCCCGACGACGACCAACTCTCACCGTCTGAGGGCCGCGGGTCCATCCCCGGACTCGACTCGGTTCCCGATCTCGAGGATTCCGCCGATCAGGTGTTCGCGTCGGATGACTGGGTTGGTGAATCGGCCACGCCGGACGGGTCTGGCGAGGCCGAGACCCGCGGGCTGTTCGAGCCTTCGGTGCCGATCGAGCCCATGAGCGACCAACTCGACCAACTCTTGGACATCGGCCTCGACGAAGACGAGGCCGGCGGTGGGTACAGCCTCGACGAAGACGAGGCCGGTGGTGGGTACAGCCTCGACGAAGACGAGGCCGGTGGTGGGTACAGCCTCGACGAAGACGAGTACGAGGACGAGGCTGATTCGGTCCCGTTTGTGGCGGTGGAGCCAGAGCCTCCTGCCGTTGACACCGGTCCGCTGCCTATTGTCGATGTCGGCGAAGGGCGCTTCGGCGGCCCGGCTCCACACGAGCCTGATGAAGGTGTTCCCTCGGCCGAGCCAACGCCCGATGTTGCCCTTGTGGCTCCGATAGAGCCCGCTTTTGTGCCCTCGGAGGCGCCTCCGCAGAACGCTCCGGCGTCCGGCGGTGATGGCGAAGACGAGCTCGCTGCCTGGTCGGTTCTCGATCAGCAGGCCCCACTTTGGCGCGAAGGCGCCAAGGACTGGGGAGATCATGATTCGTCTGACTCTGCGGAGAGGACCGTGCTGCACTTCGACGACGGAACCGACGACGGCGGGCCGCCAGCCCCGTCGGGCGGGCGAAACATGCCGGTGGCCATCGCTACTGCCGCGACGCTGGTGGCTGCATTCCTGTTCCTGGTCGATCGAGGGCCGGGCTGGGCCATGCTGCTGGTGGTTCCGCTGCTCGTGATGGCGGCCAGCGAGTTCTTCATGTCGGTGCGCCATGTCGGCTATCGGCCTGCGACCTTGCTGGGTCTGGTGTCGGTGGCCGGGCTCTCGTTGGCCGCGTACTTCGAGGGCATTGCGGCGATTCCCCTGGTTCTGGTGCTGACCACGGTGTTCTCGTTGTTGTGGTTCCTGTTCGGGGTAGACCACGATCGGCCTGCGGCGAACATCTCGGTGACCCTTTTTGGGGTGCTGTGGGTGGGATTGCTCGGATCGTTCGTGCCGCTGATTCTCGAGATGCCCCACGGTTCGGGAATCTTGTTCGGTGCGATCATCGGTACCGCTACTTACGACACGGCGGGTCTGTTCATCGGCCGGGCCACCGGTCAAAGTCGGCTGGCGCCACACATAAGCCCCAACAAGACCTACGAGGGTCTCATCGGCGGCATGATCTTCGCCGTGCTGGTGGTGACCTTTGGTCTGGGGATATGGCCTGGGCTCATGCCCTGGAGCGGCGACAGCCAACTCGACGCGCTGCTGTTGGGCATAGTGGTCGCGGTGATGGCACCGCTGGGTGACCTGGCCCAATCGCTCATCAAGCGCGATCTCGGGGTGAAGGACATGGGCACAGCCCTGCCGGGGCATGGCGGGGTGTTCGACCGCTTCGACGCCATGTTGTTCGTGTTGCCCGCGGTCTATTACCTGGCCTTGGCACGCGATCTGCATCTCGGACTCTGAGCCGATCCGGTCGATGGGTGACCTGACCTCGGTTGCGGTGCTGGGCTGCTCGGGCAGCATCGGCACTCAGACCGCGGATGTGGTCAGGGCCGAGCCCGAGCGCTATCGAATCGCTGCGCTTGCTGCTTGGCGTTCGGTCGAGACCTTGGTGGCGCAGGCTTTGGAGTTTCGCCCCGACGTCGCTGCCATCGTCGACGAGAGCCTGTACGACCAGGTTCGGGGGGCACTTCCGGCCGATATCGAGGTCGTGGCCGGCACCAAGGCGCTCAGCGACCTTCCCGGGCTTGCCGATGTCACCGTCAACGCAGTTGTGGGCTTTGCCGGTCTCGACGTGACCCTGTCGACGTTGAGGGCTGGGCGCCGCCTGGCGCTGGCCAACAAGGAGTCGCTCATCGCGGCGGGTCCGGTGGTGCAGCCACTGCGGTCGGTTCCCGGCGCCGAGTTGGTTCCCGTCGATTCCGAGCACTGCGCCATCCACCAATGCCTGCGCTCGGGGCGAGTCGATGGGTCGGGGCGTACCGAACGGGTCTCGCGGCTGCTTCTGACCGCGTCAGGAGGGCCTTTCCGGGGAAAGACCGCCGCCGAGTTGGCATCGGTCACGCGAGATCAGGCCCTTGCTCACCCCACGTGGGCCATGGGGCCAAAGATCACCGTCGATTCGTCGACTCTCATGAACAAGGGTCTCGAGGTCATCGAGGCCCACGAGCTGTTCGGCGTCGCATACGACGACATCGACGTTGTTGTTCATCCCCAGTCGGTGGTGCATTCGATGGTCGAGTTCACCGACGGTTCGACGATCGCCCAGCTTTCGATGCCGGACATGAAGTTGCCCATCGGTTACGCACTGGCCTTCCCCGACCGCATCGCAACCCCCTTTGGGCGCATCGATTGGACCCAGCTGGCGCGGCTCGATTTCGAGCAGCCCGATCGCCAGACCTTCAGGTGCCTCGACCTGGCCTACCAGGCCGGCCGGATGGGCGGCACGGCACCGGCTTGGGTAAACGCCGCCAACGAGGTGGCCGTGCAGGCCTTCCTGGACGGACGTATTGGTTGGTCGTCGATCGCGGAAGTCCTTTACCGGGCGCTCGATCTTCACGATGGAACAGAAGCGACCTCCGCAGAGGTTGTAGTCGATACGGACGCGCGCTCACGTCGGGTTGCCGCCTCACTGATCGCAGATCTGGATCGATAGATAGAGGCGATGCCCGATCGGGCGTCTTGTCGGGCACAATCGACGAAGAGTTTTCCGGAGAAGACGTGACGATCCACGACGAGCAGCGAGACTTCGACCCAGCCGACATCGGCGAGCCCGCGCCCGCCTCGACGCCAGACCCCGAAGACGCCGGCTTGTCCGGACTGTTCATCGTCTTGGGCATGTTGGGTGTGCTGGCGGTTTGGTCGCCGATCGTGTTCGTGCTGGTGCTGGCGATCTTGTTCTTCGTGTTCATGCACGAAATGGGCCACTTCTTGACAGCTCGGCTGACCGGCATGAAAGCCACCGAGTTCTTCATCGGTTTCGGCCCTCGCATCTTCTCGTTCCGAAGGGGCGAGACCGAGTACGGCCTCAAGCCGATCCTGGCCGGTGCCTACGTGAAGATCATCGGCATGAACGATCTCGAGGAGGTCGACCCTGCCGACGAGCGCCGCACATACCGCCGCGCCACCTACCCGCGCAAGGTGCTGGTCATCACCGCAGGTTCGTTGATGCACTTCATCATGGCCATCGCGTTGTTCTTCGGTTACTACGCCTTCATCGGCGAAGAGAAGCTGGTTTCGCAAGAGTCGTGGGCCATCGCTACGCCGGGCCAACAGACCGCGGCCGAGGCGGCCGGGCTGCAAGAGGGCGACCGAATAGTCAGCATCGACGGCGTGGTAGTGCCGACGTTCGAAGATCTGCGCGTTGTCGTTTCGGAGAGGCCAAACGAGACGGTCGAGATCGTCTTGAACCGTGATGGCCAGACGATCAGCACCCAGGCGACGCTGGGCGTCAACCCCCAAGACCAGACGATCGGATATCTCGGAGTCGGGTGGATTGCGGACACCTACCGAGACAAGGAGTCGATCGGGGGAGCCGCCGCCAGATCGGTGACCGAGTTCCCGATGTGGGTCGGGCGGGTGTTCGAGGGCATGGGCATGTTCGTGCAGAACATCGGCGGCTACGTCGACAATGTCTTCACCGCTCCGGGCAACCAGGACCAGATCGACCTCGAGTCGCGCCCGGTGTCGGTCATCGGGGCTGTCGACGTCGGCCGTCAGATCGGTGTCGAGGCGATCCAGTGGCTAGCGATCTTCAACATCTTCGTCGGGGTGTTCAACCTGTTGCCCTTGCTTCCCCTCGATGGCGGGCATCTGGCCATCGCCACCTACGAGCGCATCAGGTCGCGGCGCGGTGAGCGCTACGTCGTCGACGTCAACAAGCTGCTGCCCATCACCTACGCGGTGTTCTTGTTGATGGTGCTGTTCGGTCTCGGCGCAATCTGGCTCGATATCGCCAACCCCATCAGGCTGTAAGACCCGGCGCGCGCAATACGCTGGGCGGCATGTACGAACGTCGTCAGACCCGGCAGTTGATGGTGGGCAAGGTGCCCGTCGGCGGTGGTGCGCCGGTGACCGTGCAGTCGATGACCACCACAAAGACCGCCGACGTGGACGCCACCCTCGAGCAGATCTATTCGTTGGCAGCCGCTGGCGCCGACATTGTTCGTTGCACGTGCAACGAGGTCGAGGCCGCCGAGGGGCTGGCACGCATAGTGCCTCGGTCGCCGGTTCCGATCGTGGCCGACATCCACTTCCAGTACAAGCTGGCGTTGGCCGCTCTCGAGGCCGGTGTCGACTGCCTGCGCCTCAACCCGGGCAACATCCGAAAACCAGAGCACATCCGAACGGTCGCATCCGAGGCGCGCGACAGGGGAGTGCCGGTTCGTATTGGGGTCAACGCGGGCAGCCTCGACCCCGATATCGAAGAGCGTTTTGGCATGACGCCCGAGGCCCTTGTCGAGTCGGCCAAGCGCGAGCTCGGCTACTTCGAAGAGGTCGGCTTCGACAATGTGAAGATCTCGGTGAAGGCCAGCGACGTTCCACTGATGGTGGGCGCCTACCGACTGCTGGCCGACACGGTGGACTATCCGCTGCACCTCGGTGTCACCGAGGCCGGCCCTCCGCCTGCGGGCATCATGAAGGCCACGGCCGGCATCGCCACCCTGTTGCTGGAAGGCATCGGCGACACCATTCGTTACAGCCTCACCGCCGACCCGGTAGAGGAGGCCAAGGTAGGCCGCCAGCTGTTGGAGGCTTTGGGCCTGCGCGAACGCTCGGGGCTCGACCTGATCGCATGTCCGTCTTGTGGTCGGGCCGAGGTCGATGTGATCGCGGTGGCAAACGAGGCCCAACGGGCTCTCGAGGGCCGCAACCTGCCGGTGCAGGTGGCCGTTATGGGCTGTGTGGTCAACGGGCCTGGTGAGGCCAAGGGTGCCGACTTGGGTATTGCCGCGGGTCGCAAGCGTGGCCATCTGTTCGTGAAGGGCGAGGTCGTCAGGGTGGTTCCCGAGGCCGAGATGGTCGATGCGCTGGTCGAGTGGGCCGAACGCATCGCCGAGGTCGGCGTCGAGGGAGCGCTGGCAGACAAGGACGAAAGCGCGGCCGCAGAGGCCGAGGCCGACCGCGCTGCCCTGCTCGACATCCAAGGCGCCGACGCGAACAGCTCCGAGCAGGTGGTCGAGTTGATCCGGTCCAAGACCGCCCAGTAGGCCCGAAAGGGCGGTATCGTCCTAGGTTGCCTCGACGGGGCGTGGGTTCGCCCACGCTCCTTCGCACTTAAGGCACCTATATGGGCCACGCGGTCCAGCACAACCCACGGCCGACGACGCGAAAGGACAGGTGAGCAATGGACACACAACGCATCGCCGACCTGGCGCGTCCTTTGGCCGAGGCCGAATCGCTCGAACTCTACGACGTCGAGCGCTTGGGCAACACGCTGCGCATCTCGCTGTCGGGCGTGGGCGGGTCTAGTGCGGGCATCGACGAACTCGAATCGGTTTCCAGGGCCATCTCGTTGGCCCTCGACGAGGCCGAGATCGGCGGCGGGGCCTACGTGCTCGAGGTTTCTACACCCGGGGTCGAGCGCAAGCTGCGCACCCCCGAACACTTCTCGATGGCCGTAGGCGAAACCGTCTCGGTCACCATCAGAACACCAGAAGGCCGGCGCCGACTCCACGGAGAGTTGGTGGCCGCCGATCACGACAAAGTCACGGTCTTCGACGTCGACGCTGGCGAGGTCATCGTCGCGTTCGCCGACATCGACAAGGCCAAGACGATCTTTGAATGGGGTCCAGCCCCCAAGCCGGGCAAGGGCAACCAATCCAGCTCGCGGAACAAGGCAAGCTCATGACTACACCTGACATGATGGAAGCGCTACAGGCCCTGGCGGCCGAGCGCGGTATCAGTACCGATGTGTTGCTGGAGGCTCTGGCCAACGGGCTCGAGTCGGCCTACAAGCGCATGCCCGGTGCGGCCGACCATGCATACGTCATCATCGACGAGACCTTCGACATCCGGGTCATCGCACAAGAGATCGACGAGGACGGTCACGTCACCCGCGAGTGGGACGACACCCCCGCCGACTTCGGACGCATCGCGGCGCAGACCGCCCGTCAGGTGCTGACCCAGCGCATCCGCGAAGTCGAGCGCGACATGAAGTACGAGGAGTACGCAGGTCGAGAGGGCGACATCGTCACCGGAATCATCCAGCAGTCCGATTCGCGCTACACGCTTCTGGACCTGGGCCGCGTCGAGGCCCTGCTGCCCCAGTCGGAGCAGGTCGCCTACGAGCGCCCAGAGCCCAACAGCCGCCTCAAGGCCTACATCGTCGAGGTGCGCAAGACCGCCAAGGGTCCCCAGATCGTGGTCAGCCGAACCCATCCGGGCCTCATCCGCGAGCTGTTCAAGCTCGAGGTTCCCGAGATCGCCGACGGCACGGTCGAGATCAAGGCCTGTGCTCGCGAACCCGGGCATCGCACCAAGATCGCGGTGTGGTCGAACGATCCCAACGTCGACCCCGTCGGCGCCTGTGTCGGCGCACGCGGAGCGCGTGTGCGTCAGGTGGTCAACGAGCTGCGCGGCGAAAAGATCGACATCATCCCGTTCTCCGACGAGCCCTACGAGCTGGTCGCCAAGGCCCTTTCGCCTGCCAAGGTCAAGGAGGTGCGTTTCCTCGAAGAGGAGGGCACCGCCGAGGTGATCGTGCCCGATCATCAGCTTTCTCTGGCCATCGGCCGCGAGGGCCAGAACGCTCGTCTCGCAGCACGCCTGACCGGCTGGCGTATCGACATCAAGAGCGAGACCCAGCTGGCCGACGAAGAAGCCGGCTACGAGGGTGAGGAATGGGCCGAGGGCGAATGGGTCACCGATCCCGAAACCGGCGAGTACGTCTGGAAGCCTGCCGATGGTGGTGAGGTGCTGACCGCCACCGCCTACGCCGAAGAGAGCGAAGCCGACGAATCCGGTGAGGCCGTCGAGGTCGTCGAGGCCAGCGCGCCAGCCGATAGCGAGGCCCCGGCACAAGATGACGAAGCCTCGCCCGACCCAGAGGGCGATCAAGACGAGGCCTGAGGGCCGCTCCACGCCAGCCAGCGGCGCTTCTTTGCCGAGGTTTTCCCCGCTGTGGGGAAGGCGTCTCAACGAATCCGTGACGGCGCCACCGTTCACCCGTTAGGGTGTACGGCGGGCGTGACGTGCCCAACGCGTTGCGCGCCCCACGATCGAGCACAAGGAACTGCGTGGCTAAGAACATTCGCGTTTTCGCACTGGCCAAAGAGCTTGGGTTGACCAACAAGGAGACCCTCGATCTGTGCGACGCGCTTGGAATCGGAGCAAAGAGCCACTCATCGAGCATCGTCGAAGCCCAAGCCGACCGAGTACGGCGCAAAGCCGAGCGTGAGGGCCTGATCCGCGACGAACAGCCCGAAGAGCCGGCCAAGAAGAAGGCGCCTGCCAAGAAGAAGGCGGCTGCCAAGAAGTCGACGGCCAAGAAGGTCGCCGCCAGCACGCCAGCCGACGAAGCGCCCGTCGCAGAGGCGCCGGCTGAGGCGACCCAAGAACAATCGCAACCGCCCGAGAGCGTCGACACGGCTCCGGCCGAAGCCGTCGAGGCACCTCCGGCGCCAGCGGTTGCCGACACCCCACCCGCGGCCGACACCGATGCCGGTGACGTTCCGCCCGTTTCCGAGGAGACTTCGGCGACTAGTTCCACCACCGATGCCCCGTCGCAGCCCGACAACTCACAAAGTGCTGCACCCCGACCGGGCAACATCCCCATGCCGCCTCCGCGCCCCCTGGTGACCTCCAGTGGTCACGAGGGCGCCAAGACGGCACCCGCCCCGGCACCCGCAGAGTCCAAGCCGGCTCCGGTTCCGAGGCCTCCGGCCGGTCCTCCACAGGCCAAGCCCGCTCCAGACAAGGCCGAGCGTCCGGCAGCAAAGGCCGACGCCCCCGCACCGCCCCCACCTCCACCTGCCGCATTGCGTCCCAGGTCGTCGGGCGGCAAACCGATCCCACCGCCTCCCGCTCCGCCGCGTTCGGCCAGCGGCAAGCCCATCCCGCCTCCGCCCGGTGCCGGTGGTCGTGGCCCCGCGCCGACGCGCGGAGCCGGTCGCCCCGGTGGCGGAGCCGGCGGCTTCGGTGGCCCACGCCGCGGCCCAGCCCCAAGCCCTTCGGGTCCGCCGCCTTCCACCGGTCGTCCCGGTGGTGGTGGCCGTCCCGGTGGTGGCGGTCGTCCCGGCGGCCCACCCCGGCGTCCGCGCCGCACCAAGCGTCGTCGTCGCAACATGGAAGACCTGCAGCCGCAGGAGCTTGCGTCCTACACGCCGGCCGACGCGCCGGTGCCGACCGAAGAGGTCATCGTCGAGCGCGGTTCGACCGCCCAGGAGATGGCACCCAAGCTCAACCGGTCGGCGGCCGACGTCGTGCGCTTCTTGTTGCAGCAAGGCGAGATGGTCACCGCTACTCAGTCGCTCACCGATGAGATGATCGAGCTGTTCGCCGAAGAGGTTGGCGCCGACATCCGCATCGTCGACCCTGGCACCGAGCAGGAAGAAGAGCTTCAGCAGATCTTGGGTCTCGACGAAGAGATCAATCCCGAAGATCTGGCGCCGCGCCCGCCGGTGATCACCGTCATGGGCCACGTCGATCACGGCAAGACCAAGCTCCTCGACCGCATCCGCTCGGCCAACGTGGTCGAAGGTGAGGCCGGCGGCATCACCCAGCACATCGGCGCCTATCAGGTCGAGCACAACGGTCAGAAGCTGTCGTTCATCGACACACCTGGTCACGAGGCGTTCACCGCCATGCGCGCACGCGGCGCCGAGGCCACCGACATAGTGGTTCTGGTCGTGGCCGCCGACGACGGCATCATGCCCCAGACTCTGGAAGCCATCGATCACGCCAGGGCGGCCGACGTACCCATCGTGGTGGCGATCAACAAGATCGACCGCGAGGGTGCCGACGTCAACCGGGTGCTCGCTCAGCTTTCCGAACGTGGGCTCATTCCCGAGTCCTACGGCGGCGACGTGGTAACTGTCGAGGTTTCGGCCCTTCAGGGCCTCGGCATCGACGACCTGCTCGACCAGCTGTTGTTGGTCGCCGAGCTCGAAGAGCTCGAGGCCGTGCCAGACGGCCGTGCCTCGGGTGTTGTTCTCGAAAGTCACCTCGACAAGGGCCGCGGCCCTGTGGCCACGGTGTTGGTGCAGCACGGCCAGCTCGAGGTCGGCCAGCCCATGGTCGCCGGTGCGGCCTGGGGCCGCATCCGCGCCATGATCAACGACCGCGGCGAACAGGTGAAGACGGCAGGGCCGTCCACCCCTGTGGAGGTTCTCGGGCTGTCCGACGTGGCCAGTTCGGGTTCGCAGTTCGTGGTTGCCCAAGACGAGAAGACCGCTGCCAAGGTCGCCGACACGCGTGAGCACTGGCAGCGCCAGGCATCGTTCGCCAACGCCGCGGCGGCATCGTCTGGCGGTGCCAAGCTCGAAGACATCTTCAAGCAGATCCAGGCCGGTGAGGCGGCAACGCTGAACCTCATCGTCAAGGCCGACGTCCACGGCTCGCTCGAGGCCGTCACCGAGAGCCTTCGCAAGCTCGAACGTGACGAGGTCAAGTTGGCCTTCGTGTCCCGAGGCGTGGGTGGCATCTCCGAAAACGATGTGCAGTTGGCGGCAGCCACCAACGCGACGATCCTGGGCTTCAACGTCCGCGCCGATCGCAAGGGACGCAGCCTGGCCGACGAACTCGAGGTCGAGATTCGGCACTACGAGATCATCTACAAGCTGCTCGAAGACGTCGAGAACGCCATGCTCGGCCTGCTCGAACCCGAGTACGAAGAGGTCGTCACCGGCGACGCCGAGGTTCGCGAGATTTTCAAGATCCCGCGCATCGGCCTCATCGCCGGTTGTTACGTGCTGAACGGTGTCATCACCCGCAACTCGAAGGTTCGTTTCCTTCGCGAGGGCACCATCATCTGGCGGGGCACTGTGTCGTCGCTCAAGCGCTTCAAGGAAGATGCTCGCGAGGTCTCGGCCGGGTACGAATGCGGCATCGGCTTGTCCGACTTCCAGGACTTGCAGCCGGGAGACATCATCGAAACCTTCGAGGAACGCGAAATCCCTCGCACCTAGAGCTGGGCGTAACCAACGATGTACGTGCTGGCAATGTCCATCGACCTGAAGCTGCCCGGTTGCGCGTCGCTGAAGGAGAAGCGGGCCGCTCTGCGGCCGGTCATCGACGGCATCAGACACCGTCAGCAGGTCTCCGTCGCCGAGACGGGTCATCACGATCTGTGGCAGCGGGCCGGCATCGGTGTTGCCGTGGTCAGCGTCGACCAGACAGGTGCCGACGAGGCGATGGACCGCATAGAACGATTCGTCTGGTCGCGGCCAGACGTCGAGGTCATCTCGACCGAGCGGTATTGGCTCGAGATCGACCGCTGATTGGAGGATCACCGTGCCAGCCCGAGGACATAAGAGAGAGTTCCCCCGCTCGGCGCGTGTGGGCGAGCTGCTTCGCGAGATCATCGCGTCGGAAGCCGAGCTGATCGACGACGATCGGCTACTGGGCGTAGCCATAACCTCTGTCGACGTCGACAACGAGCTCGAGAAGGCCGTTGTGTACTTCGATTCCGACGACGCCGACTCTGCAGATGCGGCCCTGCACGAACACTCGGGTCGGTTGCGGCGCGCGGTCAGCAGCCAGGCGCGTATCCGGCGCACGCCTCGTCTCGAGTTCGAGTTGGACCGCTCGATAAGCACGGGCAACCGCATCGAGGAGATACTGGGCAACCTCGATATCCCACCCGCCGAGGACTGATGTGGCGCGGCGCAAGCCCAGCAAGGTTCACGGCGTCGTCGTAGTCGACAAGCCTGCAGGGGTGACAAGCCACGACGTCGTCGGCATGGCTCGCAAGGAGTTGGGCGAGCGACGTGTAGGCCACAGCGGCACACTCGATCCTGATGCCACGGGCGTCTTGTTGTTGGGGGTTGGCAGGGCGACGCGGCTGATGCGTTTCATGACGATGCTCGAGAAGACCTACACCACCGAAATCGTCTTCGGAACAACAACCGACACCCTCGACGATTCGGGCGAGGTGATCGCTCACCACGACACATCGCGGATCGCCCCCGAAGCCGTGGCCCAAGCCGCCGCCGGCCTGACCGGCAGCATCATGCAGGTACCGCCGATGGTGTCGGCGGTGAAGGTTGGCGGAAGACGCCTGCACGAGCTTGCCCGCGAGGGAATCGAAGTCGAGCGCCAGGCGCGGCCGGTCGAGGTGTACTCGTTCTCGACCGAGCCAACCGACGATCCACTGGTCTACAGGGCCACCGTCAGGTGCGGGTCGGGTACCTACGTGCGCGTGCTTGCCGCCGACCTGGGACAGGCGCTGGGCAGCGGCGCCCACCTGCGCAACCTCAGGCGAACCCGAATCGGGTCTTTCGATCAGGCGCAGGCGTCGGCGCCGGGCCAACTCGAGCTGTTGGCGGTCGAAGCAGCAGTAAGAGACCACGCTCGCATCGAGGTCGATGCCGACGAAGCCCAGCGCATCGTGCACGGCGCCCATTTGTCATCGCCCCCGATTGGTGACGGACCCTGGGGGGTGTTCAGCCCCGATGGCGCCTTGCTGGCGGTGCACGAGCGTGACGATGCCGGACGTGTCAAACCGGGTGTCGTTCTGGCCCAGTCCAACTGACCGGTAGGTTGTTCGCCCGTGGAAGTCATTCGAGACATCGACTGGTGCCCCAAGCCCGAGAAGGGCTGTGTGGTGACCATCGGTCAATACGACGGGGTACACCGAGGCCATCGTGCGGTCGTGTCGGAGATGCACCGCATTGCCGCAGAGCTCAACGCTCGCACCGCAGTGGTGACCTTCGACGTGCATCCGGCAACGGTGGTTCGCCCCGAATCGGCGCCGCTTCAGCTCAGCGACCTCGAACAAAAGCTCGAGCTGTTGGCCGAGACCGGCGTCGACTACGTGCTGGTGATCACTTTCGACCAGCGGCAGGCCTCGATGGAGGCGGCCGACTTCGTAGATCAGGTCCTGATCGAGTGCCTGAACGCCAAAGCGGTGGTGGTGGGCGAGGACTTCCACTTTGGCAAAGGACGTGGAGGCAACGTCTCGACACTGACCAAGATGGGTGCCGACCTGGGGTTCGAGGTCATGGGCCTGCCCCTGGTCAAGCAGGCGACATCGGAGGGTGAGACGATCTCGTCCACGGCCATCCGTGCCGCCCTCAGCGCCGGAGACGTGGCCAAGGCTCAGCGCCTGCTGGGCCGGCCCTATGAGGTCCGCGGAACCGTCAGCCCGGGCGATCGTCGTGGCCGCACCATCGGTTTCCCAACGGCCAATGTGCCAACCGATGCTCGCACCCAGCTGCCCGCCGAGGGCGTCTACGCCGCCATCTACGAGCGCCCCGACGGGTCCAAACACAAGGCGGCGGTGAACATCGGCCGGCGGCCAACGTTCTATGAGTTTGTCGACAGGCCCTTGATCGAGGCCCACCTGATCGGGTTCAGGGGCGATCTGTACGACGAGGAGGCCAAGGTCAGGTTCGTCCAGCGGCTGCGGGGCGAGAAGCGCTTCGACGGCATCGACGAGCTGAAGGCACAACTGGAGCTCGACATTGCTGCCGCATCGGAGGCTCTGCGGTAGCGGAGTCTCGCCCAGGCTGCTAGAGTGTCCAGGTTGCGTGTGTGAGAGCCCGGATGGCGTCACGCACATTCACAAGTCCCAACGTCGCCGGGACGGCGGCCGACGGCCGTTCTCGCCAGAAGGTTTTTCGAATACACATGCCCAACAAGACTGCGACCATCTCCGAGCATCGCCTCCACGAGTCCGACACCGGGTCCCCCGAGGTCCAGGTAGCGATCCTCACCGAGCGCATCAACCACCTCACCGAGCACTTCAAGGTCCACAAGAAGGACCACCACGGCCGTCGCGGCCTGCTGATGCTGGTGGGCCGTCGTCGCCGTCTCCTCGACTACCTGAGGGACAACGACGTCGAGCGCTACAGGGCGCTGATCGCCAAGCTCGGCCTTCGTCGCTGACCACTTCTTCCAACGAGCGGCCCCAGTGGCCGCTCGTTTCCGTTCTGCACAACCGTCCGCGCACTGCTGCGCGTTCTGTGGTTCTGTGGAACCCAACACGAGTCTGATGACAACAAATGGACGGGAAGGTCCCGTCCTCGATTGGAGAAATGATGGCTGAAGCCATTTCCGTGTCGGGCCAGATCTCTGGCACCGACAAGACCCTCACGTTCGAAACCGGCAAGTTGGCCGGGTTGGCGAACGGAGCAGTCACCGCCCGCATGGGCGACACCCAAATCCTGGTAACCGCCACCGCGTCTTCCAAGCCGCGCGACGGTGCCGACTTCTTCCCCCTCACCGTCGACATCGAGGAGCGTATGTACGCCGCGGGCCGTATTCCCGGCTCGTTCTTCCGTCGCGAAGGCCGTGCGTCTGAGGACGCGATCTTGGCGTGTCGCCTGATCGACCGCCCCCTGCGCCCCAACTTCAAAGAGGGCTACCGCCACGACACCCACATCGTGGGCACCATCTTGGGTGTCGACAGCCAGAACCCTTACGACGTCATCGCCCTGAACGGCGCCTCGGCGGCGCTGTGGGTATCTGACATCCCCTTCGAGTCGCCCGTGGCGGCCGTTCGAATCGCCTGGTCCACCGAAGGCACCTGGATTCCGTTCCCCACCTACGAAGAGGGCGAAGCCTCGACCTTCGAAATGGTGGTGGCCGGTCGTCAGCTCGACAGCGGCGACATCGCCGTGATGATGGTCGAGGCCGGTGGCACCGAGAAGTCGTTCCAGTACTACGCCGATGGTGCCCCAAAGGTCACCGAAGAGGTCCTGGCCAGCGGTCTCGAGGCCTGCAAGCAGTGGATCGACGACGTCATCGAGCTGCAGAAGTCGCTGCGCCTGGCCGTTGGCGCCAAGCCCGAGATGGATTGGGTCCGTTCGGCCGACTATTCAGACGAGATCATCGCCGCCGTTCGCGAGGTCGGCACGGAGCGCCTCACCGAAGCCCTCAGCATCGCCGACAAGGCACAGCGTGAGGCTCGCGAGTCCGAGCTTCGTGGCGAGATCGCCGCCGAGCTGGTCGAGCGCTTCGCCGATGTCCCAGACGCCGCCAAGCAGGTTGGCAACGCCATCCGGTCGGCATCCAAGGAGATCGTGCGCAGGCGCATCGTCGAAGACGGGTTCCGCATCGACGGTCGTGCCACCAACGAGGTGCGGCCGTTGTCGGCCGAGGTCGGGCTGCTGCCCACCGCACACGGTTCGGGCCTGTTCCAGCGTGGCGAAACCCAGGTCATCAACGTGTGCACCCTGGGCATGAGCCGCATGGAGCAGCTGATCGACACGCTCAACCCGTCCGATCGCAAGCGCTACATGCACCACTACAACTTCCCGCCGTTCTCGACGGGTGAGGCCGGCTTCATGCGTGGCCCCAAGCGCCGCGAGATCGGCCACGGCGCCCTCGCCGAGCGTGCCCTTCTGCCCGTGATTCCTTCGAAGGAAGAGTTCCCCTACGCGCTGCGCCTCGTGTCCGACGTGTTGTCGTCGAACGGCTCGACCTCGATGGGTTCTGTTTGTGCCTCGACGCTGTCGCTGATGGACGCCGGTGTGCCCATCAAGGGTGCGGTCGCGGGCATCGCCATGGGCCTGGTCCATGCCGAAGGCAAGTACACCACCCTCACCGACATCCTCGGCGCCGAAGATGCATTCGGTGACATGGACTTCAAGGTGGCAGGCACCGCAGACGCCATCACCGCCCTGCAGCTCGACACCAAGATCGACGGCATCCCAGCCGACGTGCTGTCGCAGGCGCTGCAGCAGGCTCGCGAGGCCCGTCTGCAGATCCTCGAGGTCATGGCCGGCGCCATCGCCGAGCCTCGCGAAGACGTTGGCGCCTCGGCTCCCAAGATCGTCAGCTTCGAGATTCCGGTCGAAAAGATCGGCGAGGTCATCGGCCCGCGCGGCAAGGTCATCAACACCATCCAGGAAGAGACCGGCGCCGACATCTCGGTCGACGACGACGGCACCGTCGGAATCGTCAGCATCGGCTCGACCGATCGCGCTGCGGTCGAGGAAGCCGAGCGTCAGGTTCGCCTCATCATCAACCCGCCGACGGCCAACGTTGGCGAGGTGTACGACGGTCGTGTCGTGAACATCACCAAGTTCGGTGCGTTCGTCAACATCCTGCCCGGCACCGACGGCTTGCTCCACATCTCCAAGATCGGTGGCGGCAAGCGCATCGACAAGGTCGAGGACGTGCTGAACCTCGGCGACGTCATCGCGGTGAAGGTCGACGACATCGACCCCAACGGCAAGCTGTCGCTTTCGCTGGCTGGTGATGCACCGGCAGCCAAGGAGCCTGCTTCCGACGACGGCGACGATGTCGACGACGACTCGGACGACTCCGATGCACCGGCGCCGTCGCGGTCGCGCAGCGCTTCGGCTGATCGCGACGAGGTTTCGTTCGAAGAGGCCTTCGATGCGCAGGCCGCCGAGAAGTTCGGTGACCTCGGGCCATCCGTCGACACCGGCCGCCGCACCCGCGGCCGTCAGCGTCGCGGCCGTTCGCGCCGCTGAACAGGGTTGGTGATTCGGTGAGTATCCGGGTCGTGGTCGTCGGTGCGGCCGGGCGAATGGGCTCGGCCGCATGCGCGGCTGTTGTCGAGGCCGACGGTCTCGACCTGGTCGCCACCGTCGACCGCAACGGTCAAGCCGATCACCAATCGATCGAAGCGGTCGATCCGGCGTCGGTAGACGTCATGGTCGACCTGACCGTGGCCGAAGCCGCCCGCGTCGATTTGGCGTGGGCGGCCTCCCACGGTGTACACGCCGTCGTGGGCACCACAGGTCTCAGCGATGACGACATCGACCGGCTGCGAGCAGCTTTTGTCGACAGCAATTGCCTGATCGCACCCAACTTCGCCATCGGCGCCGTACTGATGATGCGCTTCGCCGAACTGGCAGCGCCCTGGTTCGATACGTGCGAGATCATCGAACTGCACCACGACAACAAGATCGACGCCCCTTCCGGTACGGCGCGAACCACCGCAGAACGCATCGCTGCAGCCAGCGATTCGTGGGCGCCCGACCCGACCCAGGACGAGGTTCTCGCCGGCAGCCGGGGCGGCCTGGCCGCTGGTGCGGTGCGGATTCACTCGGTGCGCATGCGCGGCATGCTGGCCCATCAAGAGGTCATCCTCGGCGCCGCAGGCCAGACGTTGACTATCCGCCACGACAGCTACGACCGGTCGTCTTTCATGCCCGGAATCGTTCACGCGTGTCGCGTGATCGCCGACCACCCCGGCCTCACGGTCGGGCTCGACTCGTTCCTCGGGCTCTAGGACCATCGGAGCAGCTGTGGTCGAGGTGGCCGTCGTCGGCTCTTTGAACCACGACATCACCGTTTGGGTGCCACACCGGCCAGCACCAGACGAGACCATGCACGGAGATCGGGTCGCCGAGTTCCGGGGTGGCAAGGGTGCCAATCAGGCCGTTGCTGCAGCCCGTTTGGGGGCCAGGGTTTCGATGGTGGGCGCTGTGGGCGACGACGCCCGCGGCACCTTCCTGGTCGATGGGCTCGCGGCCGAGGGTATCGACCACTCGCACGTGGTTCGCGCCGACGAGCCAACCGGTGTGGCGGTCATAACCGTCGATCCCGAAGATGTGTCGATAATCGTGGTGGCCGGAGCCAACGGCCGGCTGAGCCCCGCCCATGTCGGCGAGGCCGCCGATGTGATCGCCAGAGCCGATGTCTTGTTGTTGCAGGGCGAGGTGCCTGCGCCCACCGCTCGGCGGGCCGCCGAATTGGCACGGGCTTCATCGACTCTGGTGGTGTTCAACCCCGCGCCGTTCAACGATGTGGCGCCTGCTGTGCTGCCCCTCACCGACGTGCTGGTCGTCAACCGGGGCGAGGCCGCCCAGGTGGCCGAGCTCGGCGATCGAGTCTCGGCCGCCGACGTGGTAGTGACGACCCTTGGCGCCGACGGGTGCGTGGTGACTCAGCGGGGTGACGTGTCGCCCGCTCGCACCAGCATCGGCGCCTTCGAGGCCGCCATGGTCGACCCTACCGGTGCCGGCGACTGCTTCGTGGCGGCTCTGGCGGTGGCGATTGGCGAGGGTCGTTCGCCGGTCGATGCGGCTCGTTTCGCTGCAGCGGCCGGTTCGCTTGCCGTCGAGGTCGAGGGTGCCCAGCCCTCGATGCCGCTTCGGTCAGCTGTCGAGGTCAGGCTGGGCGGGGCCGGCTGATCCTTCTGGGGTGTCTGGGCGCTCCGAACGACCGACCTGCAGCCCCACCAGCACGGCCATCGCGATCATCACCGGGATCTGATAGCGACCCAGGAAGTCGAGGATCGTTCCGATCGGCCCTTCGATCATGCGGCCCAGGTGCCAGATGACCCAAAGGCGCCCCGCAGTGCCAGCGGCGTTCAGGATTCCAAAGATCCACCATCTGACTCGGGTCATGCCGGCCAGCAGGCAGACGGGATAGTTGGGCAAGATGACGATCAGCACCAGGCCGATCTTCGGAAACCACCTCTGTAGAACGTCGATGGCGCCGGTGACCTTGTTGGGATGCCCGAGTTCGGCATCGATGTACCGCCGTCCGGCAGGCCCGTAGTGCGAGCCGATCAGGTAGAGGAATGGGTCGGGCAGTACCAACCTGACGAACCCAACGGCGAAGAATGCCCAGGTGGGTACCGAACCCACGGTCAACACCAGGAATGCGTCGCTCGGGGCGATCGCTATCAGCAGCAGGGGAGCGGAGTTGGCAAGCGCAGCGAAGGCGACCTGGCCGACGAGCGCCAGCACGGCCAGCACCAGTGGAACAGCGGCCAGAGTCCACAGATGACGACGCTGCTGTGCATCGAGGATGGTTTCGGCAGGTTCGGCCACCCGAGGCAGGTTAGAGGTCCGAGGGGGTAGCCAGACCAGTGCCGCCCGGGACGGGCCCGCTCAATACAGCCCTGGGGCCGGCACCGGCTTGGGCGCAGGGCCCGTGCGAACCAGCTGCTTCTCGGGAGCCACGCCCGAGCGCATGGCCTCGAGAGCTTCGACGAAGTTCGGGTGGGCGCCGGTGACCCGTGCTCCGGTGCCATCTGAAACGACCCCAACTGTCAGAGCCCGGTTTACCCACGCACCTCCGAAGATCACCACGACCAGGCCCACCATCGAGATCAAGATGCCCATGAGGTTGCCGCCCGACACAGCCGAGAAGGCGTTGTAGAACAAGCCCAGCGTCAGCAGTATGCGAACTGCCATGACGACGGTCTGCTTGTTCTTGGCACCGTCGCCCCGTCCGACCTTTGCGCCCAGGGCGCTGCCGAACAGCTTGGTCAGGAGGTCCTTCGACAGGTAGCCGGTGGGCAGGCCTGCAAGCTGGGGAATCTTGGTGGGGCCGATGGCGATTTCGGTCAGCGTTTCGACCGGCTCGCCCGAGCAGATGCACACCAGGGGCAGCTGCCCACCCTCGAGTTCAGATTTTGACAGGACTACTTCGCTCATGGGGTTCTCCAGGTATGGCCGCTGTATTACCCATCGGTACTCTCGGCGCCGAGCTGTAGGGAGTTTTCTCTGCGAGCCGAGCCGGTTCGGGTAGCTTCGCCCTACATGAACTGGGCAAGTGCATCGGCGCCAGAAGCGGCAGTTTCTGGGCGTTTCGTCTTGGTCACAGGCGCGTCGACAGGTATTGGTGAGGCGACGGCGCGCCTTTTGGCCTCTGGTGGCTGGAACGTGATCGCCACCGTTCGCTCCGATGCCGATGCCGACCGCATCGGCGCAATCCAGCGGTGCTCTCCGGCGCACTTCGACCTGGGGTTGGGTGCCGAGCGAGCGGCCGCCGAACTGGCAGATCAGGTTGCCGGCATCGTCGGCGACGCCGGTTTGGCCGGGCTGGTGAACAACGCAGGTTATGTCGAGGGTGGCCCGTTCGAGACCGTGACCCTCGACCGGTGGCGGTCGCAGTTCGAGGTCAATGTGTTCGGGGTGGTCGAACTGACCAGGGTGTTGATGCCCACGCTGCGCCGTGCGGTCGATCCGCGGGTGGTGGTGGTCGGGTCGATTTCGGGCCGCGTCGGCGCCCCGATGTTGGGGCCATATGTGGCTTCCAAACACGCCGTCGACGGATTGTGCAAGTGCCTTCGGCGCGAGTTCGACGGCAGCGGGCCAATCGTCACGCTGGTCGAGCCTGGCGCCGTCAGCACCCCCTTGTGGGCGAAAGCGGTCCGGTTGGCCGATCGGATCGAGGGCAGCCTGAACGCCGACCAGCAAGCTCGATATTCGCGACTGATCAGTGCCCAGCGCGTCGCGCTGCAAGACGGTCGGCGCCAGGGCGTGAGCCCCGACGTGGTGGCCGAGGTGATCCAGACCGCACTGACCTCCAGCCGGCCACGAGCCCGCTATCTGGTGGGTCGAGACGCAAAGGCCGGGGGACTGTTGGATCGGGTTCTGCCCGACTCGGCGATGGAGGCCATAGGGCGAAGGCTGATCGCCCGTGCGGCCGACCGGGGGGTTCGATGAACACCGACACCGTTCGCGAACAGATTGTCGCCGGGGCCGCCAGGGCCGCCATGTGCAGTTCGTTGCAGAAGATGACGGTGGGCGACATCGCGGCGTCGGCTGGAATATCTCGCGCCACGGTCTATCGCCACTTTGCCGGCGGCCGCGACGAGATCGTCTCGGCACTGGTGAAGTCAGAGTTCCAGCGGTTCTTGAGCCACGTGGCCAGGGAGGCCGAGCAGGCCGACAGCCTCGAAGAGATGCTGGTGCGCGGCCTGATGACGGCGCGGGCGTTGGCCGACGAAAACGAACTTTTGCAGCGCGAGCTATCGGTCGAACCCGAGGTGGTCATCCCGTACCTGACCGTCGAGTCACGTCAGGTCCTCGACCTGGTCGCCGGGTTCTTCGAGGTGCGGCTGGGCCCGTTCGGGTGGCCCGCAGACGACATCGCAGCCAAGAGCCAGTACCTCGCTCGGATGTTCTTGTCGTACGTCGAGGCGTCGGGCAGCTGGAACTTGTCGGACGTCTCCAGCGTGACCAGGCTGGTTCGAAACGAGTTTCTTGGGGAAGCCCAGCGACGGCCGACTGGATCGCCATGAGTCTTTCGACGATGCGCAACGTTGTTCGCGACTACGCCTGGGGTTCCACCGATCTGATTGCGGCGTTGCGTGGCGAGCAGCCCTCGGGTCGGCGCGAGGCCGAGGTGTGGATGGGGGCTCACCCGGCAGCACCCTCGGCGGTCGACGTTGGTGGAACCGTCGTGGCCCTCGACCAGCTCGTGGCCGACGACCCTGTGCGGGTTCTGGGTGCCGGTGTCCACGAACGCTTCGGTCGCCTGCCCTTTCTGATGAAGCTGTTGGCTGCTGCCGAGCCCCTGTCTCTGCAAGCTCACCCATCCATAGAGCAGGCCGTGGTGGGGTTCAACCGCGAGAACCTCGCGGGCATCGCATTGGATGCTCCACACAGGTCGTACAAGGACGACAACCACAAGCCCGAGCTGATCTGCGCGCTGACGCCGTTCCGGGCGCTGGTGGGGTTCCGCGAGGTGGCCGCATCGATCGAGTTGCTCGAGTCTCTTCGGGTTGCCGAGCTGGCGGGTGTGCTCGATGTGTTGCGCTCTGACCCGTCGCGCGACGACCTCACGGGTCTGTTGCGCAGCTTGCTGACCACCGATCGCGTGGCCGGCCAGGCGTTGGCCGAGGCTGTGGGCGCAGCGGTGCGCTCGGACGGCCCCTTCGAGCTCGAGCGGGCCGTGGCGCGCTCGATTGCGCGCGTGCACCCCGGAGACCCCGGAATCGTCACCGCCCTGCTCTTGAACGCCATCGAGTTGGCACCGGGCCAGGCCATACATCTGGCCGCGGGCGTGCTGCACGCGTACGTCGAGGGGTTGGGCGTCGAGATCATGGCGTCGTCCGACAACGTGTTGCGCGGTGGGCTGACGCCCAAACACATCGACGTCGACGAACTCTGTTCCGTCGTCGACCCGACCCCTTCGCAGGTGGTTGTGCTGGAAGGTGACGACGCCGACGGCGAATACGTCTACCGCACACCCAGCCCAGAGTTCGAGCTTCGCCGCCTCGAACTGGACGGCGCGGTAACCCGCTCGACCTGGGGCCCCGAGATAGTCGTGGTCACGGCGGGTGTGGTCCGCATCGACGATGTGCCCGTAGCAGCGGGCGACTCGGTGTTCATTGCCGCGAACTCGACTTGGAAGGCCGGCGGCCGCGGCCAGCTGTTTCGCGCCGTCGTGCCCGCCGGTTGATGACGCTTGCGGTGTCGCTTATCGTCGAAACACCATGACCGAAGCGTCGAACTACCACCGAATACTCGACGCCGCGGACCGATGCGTCAGCCGATGGGGGTGGGCCAAGACCACCATCGACGACATCGCTTCTGAAGCCGAGGTCAGCCGGGCCACCGTGTACCGCACGTTCACGGGTGGTCGAGACGCCATCTACGACGCGGTCAGGCGCGAAAGGGTCAGGGCGTTCTTCAAGGAGCTCGAGCCGATAGCTGCGGCCGGCGACGACGTATTCGAGATCCTCACCGAGGCCATTGCGGTGTCGACCGAGGCGCTCGGGTCCGACGAGGTGCTGCAGTTCCAGCTCGAACACGAACCGGGCCAGGTGTTGCAGACGTTGTCGTTTCGCGGGCTAGAGCAATTGTTGACTGCAGCTCGCATCTTCCTGGCGCCTCATCTCACCCGCTTCGTCGACCGCCAAACAGCGGTCGAGTTGGTCGAGTGGGCGACGCGCATCGTGTTGACATATTTCCTGGCTCCTTCGCCCACCGTCGATCTCGGCGACCGCGACCAGGTGCGGTCGTTGTTGGCCCGGCGTATTCCGTGGTTGGCCGACTCGCCGGCTCAGGTTGGTGCTTCCAAGTCTTGAGATACGGTTGACGCCGATGGCGCACTCCGGCGAGATTCGGCTTCTCGCCCTTCTGGGTCTGAGGCTCAAGGGGTTTGCCTCGGCCGACGCAGTGGCCGAGGTGGTTGGCCAGGACCCTGGGCTGATAGCCGCCGAACTCGACGACTGCGTCGCCGACGGCTTGGCTGTATTCAATCCGCAGCGGCAGGTGTACTTGCTGAACCCAGCCCAGGGTCGCTCCGAGGGTGAACGGCTGCTGGCATCACAACTCGACAGGCTGGGAGTGCGCCAACGGGTCGAGAATGCCTACGGTCGATTTCTGGAGTTGAATCCCGAGATCCTTCAGCTGTGCACCGATTGGCAGATCTGCCAGCAGCCCGACGGTGAGCGCACGCTGAACGACCACTCCGATCCCGACTACGATGCCCAGGTGATCGACCGTCTCGGTCAGCTCGATGCCCGCCTTCGCGACGTGCTGGCCGAATTAGGCTCCGCGATCGATCGCTACTCGGTGTACGGTCCGCGGTTCAGCGCCGCACTGCGGCTGCTCGGCGAGGGCAACCTCGAGTACTTCACCAAACCCATAATTCCCAGCTACCACACCGTGTGGTTCGAGTTGCACGAGGACCTACTGGCCACCCTCGGCATCGACCGCGCTACGGAAGGATCGTCCTGATGACAGGCCGCTTCGGACGGGTCGTACCCGCCATGATCACCCCATTCGCACAGGACGGGTCGCTCGACGTGGATGGTGCGGTGAAGCTCGCCAAGTGGTTGATCGACCAGGGCTGTGACGGCCTGGTGATCACCGGCACCACGGGTGAGGGCCCGACCATCACCGACGAGGAAGACTGGGAGCTGTGGAAGGCTGTCTGCGAGGCGGTCACGGTGCCCGTGGTCATCGGGTCGGGCACCAACGACACCCGCCACTCGGTCACCCAGTCGAAGATGGCCAAAGAGTGCGGCGCCGACGGGTTGTTGATCGTGACCCCCTATTACAACCGCCCATCCCAGGCGGGCATCTGGGGTCATTTCGAGGCCATTGCCGATGCGGTCGATCTGCCGATCGTGGTCTACGACATCCCGCCCCGGACCAACCGAAAGATCGAGACCGACACCCTCTTGGCGATGGCCCACCAGATCCCCAACGTGGTGGCGCTGAAGGATGCGGCCGGCAACCCGGGCGAAACCTCCAGGGTCATCGCCGAGGCGCCCGCCGGCTTCGATGTGTACAGCGGCGACGATTCACTGACGCTGCCCTTGCTGGCGGTAGGTGCCGTGGGGGTGATCAGTGTGTGCGCCCACTGGACGGCACCGGACTTCGTCGAGATGTTCGATGCCTTCGCCGCCGGCGACACTGCTGGAGCCATACGGGCCAATGCCAGGATGCTCGCGAGCTATACGTTCGAGTCTTCGAACGACGCCCCGAACCCGGTGCCCACCAAGGCGATGCTGCGCACCCTCGGTCTGCCCGCCGGCGAACCGAGACTGCCGATGGGGCCAACCCCATCTGGCCTCGAAGACAGGGCGCGCGAGGTTTACGCCGCCCTAGTGGCGAAGCGCTGAGTGGCCGCCCCCGTAACGATCACCTTCCTCGGTGGGGTGGGTGAGGTCGGACGCAACTGCACGGCTATCGAGTGTGAGGGACAGGTTCTGGTCATCGACTACGGCCTGATGTTCCCCGACGCCACCATGCACGGTGTCGACGTGATCTTGCCCGACAACGAGTACCTGCTCGAACGATCCGAATCGATCGTGGGCCTGGTGGTGACCCATGGTCACGAGGACCACGTCGGTGGCGTCACGCACTTCTTGCGAGACTTCAAGGCTCCGGTGTATGGCTCGCCCTTCACCATGGCGCTGGCCCAGTCGAAGCTCGACGAGGCGCGCATCGATGGACGCGTCAACCCGGTTGCCGATGGCCAGACCGTCGACATCGGCCTGTTCCGGGTCGAGTTCTTGCCCGTCACCCACTCGGTGCCACAGTCGAACATCATCGTGGTGCACACGCCCCAGGGGCCGATGGTGCACACCGGCGATTTCAAGCTCGACAACACGCCCGTAGACAACCGTTTGACCGACCTTCAGAGGCTGGGTTGGCTGGGGCGCGACCCGGGCATTCGGGTCTTGATGGCCGACAGCACCAACGCCGACAACCCCGGTCACTCCGAGAGCGAAAGCCAGATCGGCGAGACCTTCAGGCGCCTGCTGCCCGAACTGCGCGGACGCCGCATCATCGCCTCGTGCTTCGCCAGCCATCTTCACAGGGTCCAACAGATCGCCGATGTTGCCATCGACGAGGGTCGCACGATCTTCCCGGCTGGCCGTTCGATGGAACGCAACGTCGAGATCGCCAGGTCGATGGGCATCCTGGACATCCCCGAGCGCCACCTCGACTCGCTGGAGGCCATCGACCAGTACGAACCCGGCGAGGTCTGCGTGGTGTGCACGGGCAGCCAGGGCGAGCCCTTTGCCGCCTTGTCGTCGATAGCCCAGGGAACTCACCGAGACGTCTCGGTTCACGAAGACGACGTCGTAATACTCAGTAGCCACCCGATTCCGGGCAATCAGCGTGCCGTGTTCGGGCTGATCAACGCCTTGGTGCGTCGCGGTGCCGAGGTCATCCACTCGGGCCAAGACCTGGTTCACACCACAGGGCACGCCAAGCGAGACGAACTACGCATCCTCCACAACGTCGCCAGGCCCGAATATTTCATCCCGATCGAGGGCGAGCACCGGATGCTGCGCCGCCACGCAGATCTCGCTGTAGATCTGGGCCTGGATCCCGAGCACGCAATCGTGCCGATGGGGGGCAGCCAGGTCGTGGTCGACGACGATGGCGCACGCCTGGCGCGCCAGTTGCCGCATAGGTATCGCTACGTCCACGGCGTGGGCATGCTGATCGACGCCGACGTCATCTCGGAGCGCCGCGAGCTGGCCGATGGAGGCGTCGTGTTCGTCACCGCCACCGTCGATCTCGACAAGCGGTCTGTGGTCGGTGGACCATCAGTGGTGTCTCGCGGCTGGGCCGCAACCGATGAGCTCGCTTTGCTGGTGCCACAACTCGAGGAGCTGGCGGCAAAGGCCCTCGGCAAGGCCTTCGACGGCAAACCCAGCGCATCTGACCTCGAGCGTGCGATGCGCCGAGCGGTCGGACGCTTCGTGGGTGACGAAACCCAGCGGCGCCCGCCCATCGTGGCACTGATACAGGTCGCCTGAGCCGAATACCGGCGGCGAAACGGACAACTCGGTGAGACGTAGGGGCGATACTTCGCTACCTTGAAACGTCGTGGCTACTACGCGCCGTAAATCGACCACTAACCGTCGCCGGTCGACGTCTTCGACGCGTTCGTCCAGCGGTCGTCGGGCGGCTTCGACCAAGCGTCCGGCGCGCTCGGCCAAGGCCAAGGCTCGCTCTCGCACAAACAAGCAGCCCTCGGCAGCGGCGCTCGCACTGGCCGAGCGCGAACGCGACATAGCGGCACTGGTGCTGTTCGCCCTGGCTGCGATCTCGTCGCTGGCGATTCTGGCCGATCGTGCCGGGCCGGTGGGGCGGGTGCTGCGCGACGGCATCGGCTTCGGCGACGGCGTGTTTCGTTATGTCGTGCCCCTGGTCTTTGTGTGGGTAGGCCTCTCGCTGCTTCGCACCAACCGCACCGCACGCAGCGTCCGTGTTGGTGTGGGGCTGGCCGTGATGCTGCTTTCGGGACTGGCCATAGCCCACTTGGCACGGGGCCCCGGAGCTTTCGATGCTCCAGCAGACGAGCTTCGCCGCGGCGGCGGGGTCATCGGAGCCGCCATTGCCGAGCCGTTGGTGAGGTTGGTGGCGACCCCCGGGGCATGGTTGGTGGCGGCGCTGGTGGGATTCTTCGGCCTGCTGGTGTTGCTCGACATGTCGCTGCGCACAGTCGTAGAGGTCGTTGGCGATTGGTCGCTGCGGTTCTTCGATGGCTCGGTTGCACTGCTCAAGCGATTGATCGAACCCGCGCCCGTTGTCGACGCGGACGCAGACCGGTCTGCGGCGGGGCCCGGACCCGGCTTCGAAAACGCAGGGCCAGAGGTCATCGACGTAACCGACATCTCGCCCGCCGACGACGAATCTGACGAGGGCCCTGCGGTCGACGAGCCGGCTCCGACCAAGCTGCCCAAGGTCAAGCTGCCCGAGGCTCCGGTCGAGGCCCAACAGCTCGCCATAGAGATGGTGCCCACCCAGGCGCCGGGCCCCTGGACCCTTCCTTCGCCCAGCTTGCTGGTGCGAAGTGGCGCCCAGACCGTGGACGAGCGGGCGGTCCACGCGGCAGGACGGGCCCTCGAGCAGGCGCTTGCCAGCCATGGCGTCGAGACCAAGGTCGTCGGTATGACCGTCGGCCCCACGGTGACTCGTTTCGAGCTCCAGCTGGCACCGGGGGTGAAGGTCAGCCGGGTCACCAGCCTCAACAAGGACATTGCCTACGCGATGGCAACCCCCGACGTGCGCATCCTGGCGCCCATCCCGGGCCGCTCCGCTATCGGCATCGAGGTACCCAACGACGCCAGGCACCTGGTCTCGGTAGGCGACATATTGGCCAGCCGGGTGGCGGCCGACGCCAAGCATCCTCTCGAGGTTGCCTTGGGTCAAGACATCGCCGGGCGACCCGTCATGGCCAACCTGGCGACCATGCCCCACGTACTCATCGCCGGCGCCACCGGAGCCGGAAAGTCATCCTGCATCAACAGCATCCTCACGTCGCTGCTGATGAGGGCCACCCCCGAGCAGGTGAGGCTCATCCTGGTCGACCCCAAGCGAGTCGAGATGGGGCAATACGACCGTCTTCCGCACCTGTTGACCCAGGTCGTCACCAACCCCAAGAAGGCCGCCAACGCCCTGGCCTGGGCGGTCAAGGAGATGGAGCGCCGCTACGACCTGCTGTCCGAGTGTGGGTTCAGGGACATCACCGGATACAACGAGGCCTACGATGCCGGCTCGCTGATCGCAGCCCCGGGCGACGATCGGGTCTATGACCGAATCCCGTTCATCGTGGTGGTGGTCGACGAGCTGAACGACCTGATGATGGTGGCAGCGCGCGACGTCGAGGAGTCGATCACCAGACTCGCCCAGATGGCCAGAGCCGTTGGTATCCACCTGGTCATCGCCACCCAGCGGCCGTCCGTCAACGTCATCACCGGTGTCATCAAGGCAAACATCCCATCGCGGATGGCCTTCGCCGTTTCGTCGCTGGCCGACAGCCGCGTGATCCTGGACCAGCCTGGCGCCGAGCGACTCATCGGCAAGGGCGACATGCTGCTGTTGACCGCCAACTCGAGCGTGGCCCAGCGCATTCAGGGTTGCTGGGTCACCGAAGCCGAGGTCGCCAAGGTCGTCGCATCCTGGAAGCGCCAAGCCCCAGATGTTCGGTACATCGAGGGAGTAGAGGGCGAAGAGTCCGAGGCCGCGGCCGGCTTCTTGCCCGGCGGAACAACGGGCGACGAGGGCGACGACGATCTGCTGTTGCAGGCGATGCGTCTGGTGGTCGAAAGCCAACTGGGCTCGACCTCGATGCTGCAGCGCAAGCTGAAGGTCGGTTTTGCCCGGGCCGGACGCCTGATGGATCTTCTGGAACAACGCGGTGTGGTCGGCCCCTCGATCGGGTCTAAGGCCCGCGACGTGCTGATGACCCCAGAAGAACTCGCTGCTGTGCTGCCCGCCGAATCGGTTTGACGGCCCACAGCGGGCATCATGTTTTGATGCAACAAGTCGCAGACGGGCTTCAGTTTCCCGAGGGCCCAATAGTCATGCCAGACGGCTCGATCCTGCTGGTCGAGATTCGCCGAGGCACCCTCAGCCGCGTGCACCTCGATGGAACCATCGAAGTGGTAGCCGAGCTGGGAGGGGGTCCCAACGGTGCGGCCATCGGCCCCGACGGGCGCTGCTATGTGTGCAACAACGGCGGCTTCCAGTGGCACGACGTCAACGGTCTGACCCTGCCGGGCGAGCAGCCCGACGACTACGTGGGCGGGTCGATCCAGGCCGTCGATCTGGGTACCGGAGCCGTCGAGACGCTGTACACCCAGGTCGGTGGGCATCAACTGCGCGGCCCAAACGACATCGTGTTCGACTCGGCGGGCGGCTTCTGGTTCACCGATCACGGCAAGAACCGGCCACGCGAGCGCGATCGCGGCGGCTTGTACTACGCCAAGATCGACGGATCTTCGGTGGTCGAGGTCGCATATCCTCTGGACGCGCCAAACGGCGTCGGCCTTTCGCCGGCACAAGACCGGGTGTACGTCGCCGAGACACACTCAGGTCAACTCTTGGCCTGGGATCTCGCCGGCCCCGGCGAGCTGTCGGGGGCATCGCCGTCCAGGGGCACGTTCATAGGGCGGCCCGCCGGTCGCAAGCTGTTCGACAGCCTGGCGGTCGATGCCGAGGGCAATGTCAGCATCGCAACACTCAGCACGCCGGGCATCACGACCTTCACGCCTGACGGTGACGAGTTGGCGTTCTTCGCCACCGACGATCCGCTCACGACAAATATCGCGTTCGGCGGCGACGACATGTGCACCGCTTTCATGACGCTGTCGGGCACCGGACGCCTGGTCTCGACCACCTGGGAACGTCCCGGTCTGAAGCTGGCTTTCTAGATGACCCACGGCGCCGAGGACCCACCCCGACTACGCGACGTGCTCAGCCAGCGCGATTTTGCGCTGGTGCTGGGCGCATCATTCGTATCCAACACCGGTCGGTGGATGCAGCAGGTTGTGCTGGGTGTGTTCGCCTGGCACCTGACCGAGAGTTCGACGTTCCTGGGGCTGATCGTGTTCGCCCAGATGGGCCCGATGCTTGCGTTGAGCCTCATCGGTGGAGGGCTGGCCGACTCGCTCGATCGCAAGCGCCTGATCGTGGTCACCCAGGCCTGGCAAGCGCTGTGGGGACTGGTGCTCGCATGGCGTGTCGCGGGCGGCTCGATCTCCAAAGGCGAGCTGATCGCCCTGGTGTTCGTCATCGGTGTCGGCCAGGCGCTTTATGCACCTGCTTTCACCGCGGTGTTGCCCAGCCTGGTTGGCCGAGAGAACCTGTCGGCTGCGATCAGCCTCAACTCGGCTCAGGTGAACGGCAGCCGGGTAGTGGGCCCGGCGTTGGGCGCCTGGTTGGCGTCGCTGTTCGGTGTGTCGACGGTGCTGGTCATCAACGCCGTCACCTACCTGTTCGTCATCGGGGCCATCATCGTGGTGACCATTCCACGCACCGTCATCCAGAACCGCGGGCGCGGCGATCGATACCTCGGCGGCATCAGGCTGGCGCGGATATCGCCCCAGGTGCGAAGACCGCTGTTGACCATGGCCACATTCGCGGCCTTGTGCCTGCCGTTCCTGGGGCAGATGCCCGCGCTGGCCGAGTTGAACCTGGGCGTAGATCCCGAGAGCCAGACCTACGGCCTGTTGTACGCAACGTTCGGCTTTGGGGCGCTCGTGGGCGCAGCCAGCGTGGGCACCGTCTTGGCCGGCGTACCCCAGCCCAAGATCGTCCGTGTGACCCTGGCGTGCTTTTCGGTTTCGTTGGCGCTGCTGGCCACCGTCAGTTCGGCAACGGTTGCCTATCCGGTGTTCTTCGCGGTGGGGTTGTTCTACTTCACCATGCCGGTTGCGCTCAGCACCTTCCTGCAGCATCACCTGGCCGACGAGGTGCGCGGACGGGTGATGGCGCTCTGGACGCTGTCGTTCGGTGGGGTCATCTCGATCTCGAACTCGATCATGGGTTATCTGGTCGACCAAACCTCGGTCAGCACCGTGGTGTATGTGGGCGCGGTGGTGTCGGCCGTGTTGGCCGTGGTGGTTCGACTCGAGTTCGGCGAAGAGGTCGGCGAACAGACCCTGTTGCAGACAAGGCCCAAATCTGTGCGTACAATCAGACAAAGTTCCAATTAGCCGCATTGATTGTCTGCAATCACAAGGAGTGAGGCCATGCCGGCAGCGACGCTCGATCGTGAGAGCCCGATGCCTTTGTGGGCTCAGCTGGAAGCAGACCTCAGGCAGCGCCTCGAAAACGACGAGTTCGCGGAGAGGTTTGCCACCGACGCCGAGTTGGTCGAACAGTACGGGGTCAGTCGCCACACCGTCAGAGAGGCCATCCGGCACCTGAACCGCACGGGCGTGCTGAAGCGCGAGCGAGGCCGCGGCACCGTTGTGAATCGCACCGAGTTCGAGCAGCCGTTGGGGCAGCTGTACAGCCTGTTTCAGTCGATCGAGGCCACCGGTGCTTCCCAGACCAGCCAGGTGCTGAAGCTGACGGTGTGCACCAACACGGTGGCCGCTGCAGCCCTCGATCTCGATGAAGACGCCGAGCTGGTTTATGTCGAACGTCTGCGCCTGGCCGACGACCAACCCCTGGCGCTGGATCGGGCCTGGCTGCCTCGATCGGTAGGCGAGTGCCTGCTGGACGTCGACTTCTCGCGGACTGCGCTCTACGACGAACTCGAGCGCACAGCGGGCGTTCGACCCGACAATGGATGGGAGCGGCTCAGCCCCATCATCCCGTCGGCGGGTGACCGCGAGCTTCTGGGGTTGCGAAAGACCGACGCTGCCTTCCACCTCGAGCGGCTGGGTCTTCACGACGGCACACCCATCGAGTGGCGCGTCACCATCATCCGCGGCGATCGCTATCGGTTCGTCGCCGACTGGTCGGCCGGTTCGGGCGCGGGCCTCACCCTCACCGCCTCCTGAACGACCCAACGATCCACCCGGCCGTCTGGGTAGGGTGACCCAATGTCGGCTTCACCGATCCTCCAGACGTTTGCCCTCGGCGATCAATGGCCCACCATCGACCCGTTCCTGTTCTGCGTTCATCACCTCGACCACTATCCGGCCAGCGACGGACAGATGGGTCCGGCCGCCTCGCTCGAAGGGCGCCAGATCGGTTCTGACTTCAGCTCTCGCGACGGCTGGAGCATGTACCACGGAACCCACGTACCGGGCTTTCCGTCGCATCCCCACCGGGGCTTCGAGACCCTCACCTATGTCAGGCGAGGCCTGGTAGACCACTCGGACTCGCTGGGCGCGGCGGCCAGATATGGGCGTGGAGACGCCCAGTGGCTCACGGCTGGGCGAGGCATCGTGCACTCGGAGATGTTTCCCCTGCTCGACCTGCCCGAGGGCAACACGCTCGAACTGTTCCAGATCTGGGTGAACCTCGCGGCTTCAGACAAGATGGCCGACCCCCACTTCTCGATGTTTTGGGCCGACGACATACCCAAGGTCGAGACGGTCGACGACCAAGGCCGCGCGGCGACCGTCACCGTGGTGGCCGGTTCGGTGGGAGACGCCACGGCGCCAGCCCCGCCGCCCTCTTCGTGGGCGTCGAGAGACGATTCGGATGTGGCTGTTTGGCACGTGGTCCTCGATCCAGGCGCCTCGGTCGATCTGGCCCCCGCCAACCATTTCGACACCCGCAGGGTGGCGTATCTGTTCGAGGGCGGCCACGTGATGTTCGACGGGCATCGCCTCGACCGCTACAGCGGTGCGGTCATCGACTGTTCGCGAGCCTGCCGGGTCGAAGCCGGGGAAGACGCCGTCGAATTGTTGGTTCTGCAGGGGCGGCCCATAGGCGAACCGGTGGCCAGCTATGGCCCGTTCGTCATGAACAACAGGGCCGAGATCCAGCAGGCATTCGACGACTATCAAGCGACGGGGTTCGGGGGCTGGCCGTGGCCCAGTTCAGACCCGGTGCACGGCGCCGACCCCGCCAGGTTCGCCCGCCAGGTCGACTGACGAGCAGGCTGCGTCAGCCCAGCGAGTCGCGCCAGGCCAACAGGGCCTCCACCGTGGCCAGGTCGGGGTCTGGGGCAGAGATGCCGAACACGAACAGGCTCACCCCCAACGACCTGTGTTGTTCGAGTCGCTCGATGTCCGGCTCGCCCGGCGAAGCCGCTGCGGCCGAGCCCGACAGCTCGATGTCGGACAGGTTGCGTCCGACAGCATCGCAGTGCCCTCGCAGCACCGAGAGCTTGTGCTCGAGGGTCTGGGGGTCGGAGAAGCTGTGCCAGATGTCGGCGTGCTGTGCGACGATGCGCAACGTCTTACGCTCGCCTCCGCCACCGATCAAGATCGGGATCTTGCGAGTGGGTGCGGGGTTCAGTTGCTCCCAGCGGCGGCGGATTCGGGGTAGGTCGTCCGACAGCGCATCGAGGCGTCCGCCCGCGGTGCCGAAGCTGTAGCCGTACTGGTCGTAGTCTCGTTCGAACCAACCCGAACCGGTTCCGAATATGAAGCGGCCGGTGCCGCCCTTGGCGCTGATGTGGTCGATGGTCCGTGCCATGTCGGCCTGCAGGTCGGGGTTGCGGTAGCTGTTGCAGTTCACCAGTGGGCCGAATTCGACGCGGCTGGTGGCCTCGGCCATCGAGGCCAGCATTGTCCACGACTCGAAGTGCAGGCCATCGGGATCACCGAACAGTGGAAAGAAGTGGTCCCAGTTGAAAACGACATCGACGCCCATCGCTTCGAGCTGCAGCACGATCGCCCGAAGCTCGTCGTAGGAAGCGTGTTGCGGAGCTATCTGCACGCCGATCCGGGTGGGTCTGGGAGCTGAAGACATCGAAGTCACCTCGTCTGGAAGGTCTGGGGAAGGCCAGTGCCGCGAAAGGCCGACGGGGTCTCGCCGGTTGTCGCATACATGTACAGGGCGGTCTGGAAGATGGCGTTGAGGGCGGTCATCACGACACTGATCAAAGCGAAGCCGACCACGGCGATGACTATGCCGACGACCAACAGGGCCGTCGACCCGCTGGACACCAGCAGGGCGACGATCACCAGCAGTGGCAAGGCTGCAAGAAATCCGACCAGACCAAAGCCCACGCGGGCGGCGAGATTCTCGCCCCATGTTCGCTTCAACAGCGCTCCGGATCGTTTGACACCGTCGACGGCGCCCAGACCATCGATGACGATCGCCGGGATCACGAGGAAGGTGACAACCTCCCAAGCGGCGCCGGCGATGCCCGTGACGATTCTGCCGAGGGCGCCCGACCGCTCGCGGATCGCCTGCAGGACGAGCCCCACGGTGGCGGTTATCAGCGCCCACGGCACCAGGCCGCCCAGGCGGCTGACGGCGGTGGAGATGGCACTGGACACAGTGGGGTCACCGCCGGTCATGCGGTCGTGGGCTGCTCCGACCAGGGCGCCGTTGAAAAAGACGGCGATGATGCTCATGCCCAAAGCCGCCAGCAGACCGATGAAGGCAAGGCCCGGACTGACCGAGTCGTCTGCTGATGTGGTGTCGAGCATTGCGAAAGCGGGAACGGCCAGAACTGCCAACAGCACCAGCGACGCCACCATCGACAGAACCGGTATCCACAACAGCTCGCGGTCCTGCATCAGAACCCGCCAAGAGACCTTGGCCAGTTCGAGGGTGTTCCTGATGCGTCCCATTGCTGCTCCGTCTGCCGCTGCTGCTAGAGGCCAGACGCTACCGTGACGCGGCGCGCGTTGGGCCTACCCGCAACTGGTAAGCGGCTCGGCGGGAGGCCGACCATCGATGAGGGTGCTGTCGACCAGCTCTTTGACGCAGTCGTTGTTGGGATAAACGGTGTGCTCGGGGTGGGTCACCTCGATCAGGCGACCGTCGGCCAACGTGTCGAAGGCCAGCTCCTCGGATTCGGTGAACGGTGTCACTGGGTCGTCGTGGTTGCCCACTACCACGATCGTGACGTCACCACCGTCGAGGGCGACAGGGCTGGGAGCGGGAGCTATCGAGTCGAGGAACGGGCACTGGTCGAACGCGATGGTGTCCATTGCGGCCAGCAACGGAAGATCGGCGGCCACCCGCTCGCCGAGGGCGATCGTGTCATCGAGGCGTTCGGCCCGATCGACGTCTGGGTAGATCGACCAGCTGTCGAGACAATTCACGTAGCCGGTGAACGAGGGCTGCCCAGGGTCGTCCAGCTGGAACAGCGCCAGTTCGCCCAGAATCGACGGGTCGTCGAACTCGACGAGGTCTTCCAGCGCGTCCCACAGCAATGGCCACGTCTGCTCGCTGTAGAGCGTGGTGATTACACCCAGCGCGCCGGCGAACGGCACACCACCCAGGTAGGTGTCGACCAGGTCGAGCTTGGCCGTGGCCTGCTCGAAATAGGCGATGGGGTCGCCCTCGTTCCATATCGGGCAGGTCGCGTCGTTGCACGCCTCGATCGCCTGGCGCAGCCGCGCCTCCAGCGGAACCAGTTCCTCCATGGCGCTCTCGATCCGCTGCTCGGTGGTGTCGGCCGGGTCTATGGGGTTGTTGGCTCCGTCCAGCACCATTGCCCTCACCCGATCTGGAAACAGGCTGGCGTACCAAACGCCTATGGCCGACCCGTACGAGTAGCCCAGGTAGCTGAGCTCTTCGAAGCCGAGGGCTTCGCGAACCGCGTCCATGTCGCGGGCCACGAACTCGGTGTGCAACAGGCCGGCCACGGCTCCCATCGAGTCGACGCACTGCTGTGTCGACAGTTCGGCCAGTTCGACCTCTTCAGGCGTGTCGGCCAGCCCATCGATGGCGTTTGTGATGACCACCCAATCGCCGTCGAGCCCGCACTCGAATGTCGGCTCGGAGTTGCCCACTCCACGCGGATCGAACGCAATCAGATCGAAGTGGTCGGTGAGCTCGGCCGGAAGGTAACCGTCGTGTGCGAAGTCGAGGAACTCGACAGCGCTGACCCCCGGGCCGCCGGGGTTGATGAAAAGGGCCCCGCGATAGTCGTCGGGTTCGCCGTCGGCGCTGACCCGCGCAACCTCGATCTCGAGTGTTTCTGGCCCGGCGCTCGCCCCATAGTCCATGGGCACATCCACGGTGGTGCACTCGAGGCGGCCGCATTGCGACCAGGCGAGGTCATCGTCGGGCCGGTCGGGCCCGCTGCCCGAGCCCTGATCGTCATTGGCTGTGCCGTCGGTGGTTGTGTCGTCGGCAGCTGTGTCGTCCGGGCCGCCATCGGAGATCGGCGCAGTGGTCGTGGACTGGTCGTCAGAGCCCGAACCCGAGCAGCCAGAGGCGAGCATCGACAGCGCTAGCAGAAACATCAGGGCACGTCTCATCGACGTCGAAGGTAGCCTCTGGAGCCGATGTCGCACTCGCGCCGATACCACCTCGTCACATTGGGCTGCCCGAAGAACGAGGTCGACTCAGACAAGGTCGAAGGAACCCTGCTGGCCGAGGGCATGGCCGCGGTCGACCACGCCGGCGACGCCGACCTCATCGTCGTCAACACCTGCGCCTTCATCGAGTCGGCCCGCCAGGAATCGATCGACACGATCCTGGCGCTCGACCAGGCGAGACGTCAGGGTTCCAGGCTCGTGGTCACCGGGTGTATGGCCGAGCGATACGGCGACGAACTGGCCGAGGCCCTGCCCGAGGTCGACGCTGTGGTGGGCTTCGGTGGTCCCATGCTCGCTCCGCCGCCCGAACCGGCCGCAACCCGTGTGCAGGTGAGCCTTGGCCCGACGCGCCGCTCGGCTCCCCAGCCGCCGGCACTCGACCTGCTCAACCTGCCCCGACCTGCCAGCACCCGACCGTGGGCCTACGTGAAGGTCGCCGAGGGCTGCGACCGCAAATGCGGATTCTGCGCCATTCCTTCTTTCCGGGGGCCGCAGCGAAGCCGTTCGATCGACGACATCGTCGCCGAGGTCGAGCAGTTGAACGTGCGCGAGGTGGTGCTGGTGGCCCAAGACCTGGCCTCGTTCGGCAAGGACGTGGGTCGGGCCGGAGACATCGTCGGGTTGGTCCGGGCGGTGGCCGACATGGTCGACCGGGTTCGCCTGTTGTACCTGTACCCGTCCGACCTCAACGACGCCCTCATCGATGTCATCGTCGGGTCGGGCGTGCCCTACTTCGACCTCTCGTTGCAGCACGTATCGGCGCCACTGGTGCGGCGGATGCGACGTTGGGGCAACGGCGACAAGTTCCTCGACCGCATCGAGCACATCCGCAATCTGGCCCCCGATGCGGCGCTGCGGTCGAACTTCATCGTCGGCTATCCGGGCGAGACCGAAGACGATCACTCGAGGCTCCTCGACTTCGTACAGGCCGCCCAGCTCGATTGGTGTGGCTTCTTCTCGTACTCGCGCGAGCAGGGCACGTACGCCGCCGACCTCGACGGTGAAGTTCCCGAGGGCCTCATGTCAGAGCGTCTGTCAGAGCTGACCGAGATGCAAGACCGCATCACCTTCGAGCGTCGCTCGGCCCTGATCGGCCAAACGATGGAGGTCTTGGTCGACGAGCCCGGTGTGGCGCGGTCACATCGCGAGGCTCCCGAGATCGACGGGGTTGTCCTGGTGCCAGAACAGCTCCAGACGGGCAGCCTCTGCATGGTTCGCGTGACAGACTCCGATGGGCCAGATCTCATAGCCGAACCGGTCTGAGAAACCTCTGGCGGTTGGGAGAAGTCGAAGCCCCGTGGTCGAACCCGGATCCGTGATCAACCTGGCGAACGCGTTGACGCTGACGCGCCTGTTCGCCTCGCCGGTGTTCATCGTGTTGATCACCGACAAGGGTCCCAATTGGGTGACCTTCTTCATCGGGGCTGCCATCGCTTTGACCGACGCAGTCGACGGATGGCTGGCCCGCCGGTTCGGCACCACCGCGTCAGGCGCTTTTCTCGACCCCCTGGTCGACAAGGTCTTCGTGTTGGGCGGGATGTTTGCCTTCGTGGCCGTCGGCCAGTTCCACTGGCTTCCCGTGTCGTTGATCGCACTTCGCGAGCTGGCGATGTCGCTGTATCGCTCGACGGTGGGCCGCAACGGCGTCTCGGTGCCCGCCAGCTTCCTCGCCAAGATCAAGACGACCGTGCAGATCTGGGCGTTGGGCTTTGCTCTTATGCCACCGGTGGCCGAGCACGCACACTGGATAGCCACGACGACGCTGTGGAGCGCTGTGGCGCTGACGTACGTCACCGGAGCTCAGTACCTGTCGGCCGCCCGAGCCGGCACGTCCTATGGAGGTTGATCATGCGGTGTGAGGTCGTAGCAGTCGGAACCGAACTGCTGCTGGGACAGATCGTCGACACCAACTCGTCGTGGATCGGCGAGCAGCTGGCGGCGGCGGGCATCGACAGCCACTTCCAGACCAAGGTCGGAGACAACTGGCAGCGCATCGCAGACTCGTTGCGGCTGGCGCTGTCGCGCAGCGACGCGGTCATCGTGTGTGGTGGGCTGGGTCCCACCCAAGACGACATAACCCGTGACGTCATCGCCGATGTGATGGGTGTCGAGCTGGTGCGCGATGGGGTCATCGAGGAACGCATCAGGCAGATGTTCGCCGCCCGAGGCAGGGCAATGCCCGAGAACAACCTGAGGCAGGCCATGGTGCCCGAGGGTGCCCAAACCATGGCCGAGCAGCCCGGAACAGCCCCCGGCCTCGTCTGCCCGATCCGCTGGACCGAGCCGACTGGAGAGGTGGTCGACAAGGTCATCTACGCAGTGCCTGGCGTGCCCCTCGAGATGCGCCAGATGGTGACCGGTACCGTTCTGGCCGACCTGCGAAGGCGGTCGGGAACAGACTCGGTCATATCCAGCCGGGTGGTTCGAACCTGGGGCCACTCCGAGTCGGGCGTGGCCGAACTGTTGGCCGACGAGATCGAGCGGCTTGACCAGCAGGGTCATGCCACCATCGCAATCCTGGCCAGCGGCGTCGAAGGTCTGAAGGTGCGGATCACCGCCAAAGGGCCCGACCTCCAAACCGTTGGGCAACTGCTCGATACCGAACAACAGCGCGTATGTGAGGTGCTGGGCGACACCGTCTTCGGCTTCGACGACGACAACATGGAGGCCGTTGTGTCGGCCGCCTTGGTGGGGTCGGGCCGCACCGTCGCCGTGGCCGAGACGATCTCGGGCGGGTACATGGCCAGCCGGTTGTCTCTGGCTCGCTCGGCCCAGGCAATGCTGGGCGGCATCGTCGTGGGTTCCGCCCAGGCCAGGTCTGCGTTGCTCGAGGCCGCCGGCCTGACCTCGACGGCGATCGAGCCCGCCTCAGCAGACGAGGCCGGCGCACTGGCCGAGGGGGCCAGGGCGCTATTCGGCGCCGACATAGGTCTGGCGTCGGTGGGCCCCGTAGCCGCCGGAAAGCCCACCGGCGAGATATTCGCGGCCATCTCCACGGCAACGTCGACCGACACATTCGCCTGGAAGTTCCCGGGTGACCACGAGCGCGTCAGGCAGTTCAGCTGCATCAGCCTGCTCGACCAGCTGCGACGCCACCTGGCCGCCACCGCAGGCGATTCTCAGCCCCCGCGCAGTACCTCTCCCACATTTTGGTGAAGACTGGAACCAGGGGCCGTGCTCGTTCGTCATAGAGCGAGTCCGTCGCGTACAGAGTGGAAAAACCTTGACCGAGCAGATCGAAGCGCCTGCGTCTCATGACCCTGTGGCGGCCTACCGGGCGCGCCTCAGGCGCAATCGCCTGATGCTGGTATTGGGGTTCTTGTTGATCGCAATCGTCGGGGGTGCGTGGGCCGGCCTCACGAAGGACCCGATAGGTCGCGACAATCCGGCCCTGCAGGTATTCCCGGTCGACGGGCGGTTTGTCGAGGTCGAGGGGGAGGAATTCTTCGTCGAAGAGCCGGCACTGCCCGATGTCACCTTCGCTCCGACCACCACCGTGGTGCTGGGCCCGTGAGGTCGAGCGTGATGAAACGGTGGGCCGGTCTTGCTGCGGCGCTGGTCGTGGCCAGTGCCTTGCTGCTCACAGGCACTGCCGGTGCCAGGCAGGCCCAGGCCCAAGCGGCGATCTCGCTCGATCTGCCTCGCAACTCTCCCCTGATCGCCGGTCAGCTGACCGCCGTAGAGGTCAGTGTCACTTCTCAGAGGGCGGTTCGCGGTGTCGTGTCGGTGTCGACGTCGTCGTTCGAGTTTGGCGGGTCGACCGTGTACCAGGTGCCCGTCGAGCTGGCGGCAGGAACGCCGGTCGAGTTCCCCCTGGCAGTTGTCGCCGGGTTCGGTGGGCTCGAGCTGCAGGCCGAACTGGTCGTGGGCGGCGAGTCGGTTGCCCAGGCCGAGCTTCGGCGCTTTGGCGACGAGGCACCCGGCGTGCTCGCCGCAGTGTTGGGGGTCGACGCCCCCGGGGCTGTCGAGATGAGGGCGGGTACCGGTTCTGCCACCACCTACCAGGTCAGTTCCGAGAGGCTCGAGACGGTGGGTCTGCTCGGCACGTCTTACCTGATCACCTCTCCTGGTGCGCTGCGTTCGTTGACCCAACCGGCTCTGCTGGCGGTGATCACCTGGACTGCCGACGGCGGCCAGTTGCTGGTCGTGGGTGCCGAAGGCTCCGCCGACGATCTGCTGCCAGAGGCCTGGGCCCAGGGACCGGCCGGCTTGGGCGAGGTCAACTACGTCGACGATTCGTGGGCCCAAAGCGGCCTGTCGTTGCCGGCTCGCACCATCGCCGGTGGCGCGGGCCAGATCGATCCGCAGATGTTGATGGGGGAGGTGCCGGTTTCGTCGATCGACGACCTGGCATCCGACGCCGGGTTCAGCCTGCCCTCGCTGCGCAGCCTGCTGGTGCTGCTTGGTGTCTACGTGCTGGCGGCGGGTCCGATTACATACCTGGTCTTGAAACGAATGGGCTCTACCCATTTGGCGTGGCGGGTGCTTCCCCTGCTTGCGGTCGTGTGCACGGGAATGGCGCTGGTGGTGGGGGCCGGCCTGAGATCCGACCGGGGCAGTTCGTATGCGTCTGTCGTGGAGGTGTGGCCCACGGGCTCGAAGGCCACCACCACGATCTTGGTGTCTTCTACCAGGTCCGACATTCGAACTGTCGAGGCACCGCAGGCGTGGCACTACACCGGTTCCGGCCAGATCGTGGGCTGGGGCCCTACCAGCGAAGGAGCGGTCAGCGTCGAACCCGGCCGCACCGGCGTGGCCGTGTCTTCGAACCTGACCGCCGGCGGTGCCGCATCGATGCAGCTCACCGGGCCGGCGCCGCAGTTCGATGGGGCTCTCACCATCGACCAGATCGTCCTCGACGGAGCCACCGTGGTCGCCAGGGTCACGAACAACTCAGGTGTCCAACTGACCGAAGTGGTAGCCCTTCTCGGAACCGAGGCGGTCGAGATCGGCGAGTTGGCCGATGGTGAGTCTCGCTCGTTCACCATCGAGCACTCGGCGCGTCTGCGTCAGCGTCTCGACGAGCTGGCGGCCTGGGGGGTCAATCAGTTCGGCGGACGTCCCAGTCGCAGCTCGCCAATAGCAGCCGGGGTCTGGTCTCAGTGGCGCGGGATCGAAGGTCTCAACGCCTTCCCCGACGGGTACGTGGGCGTAGTCGGGTGGTCGCGAGATCTCGAGCCGCCGACATCTGACATATCCAGCGGGCGCACGGCCCTGGTCGCACGCGCCGCACTTCCCGAGCCCATCGAAGATGGCTCGCCCTTGCCCTCGTTGATCGTGGCCGACCAGTCCTCGGGGCGGCAGGCCCAAGACGCCTTCTTCTTCGGGTGGACCTTTGCCATACGCATCGACGCAGGCGAACTAGAGGCGTCGCGTGTGTCGCTAGCACTCGACTCGTCGGTGGCCGGCCTCGAGATGTGGGATGGCACCGACTGGATTCCCGTCGACATCGCCGAAAGGGGCAATGTCACCATCGGGATCTTGCCGCAGGCGCTGATCGACGGGGTCGTCTACGCGAGGTCGACGGTGGTCGAGAGCTGGCCGGTGAGGCCTGGTGTCACGGCGATGGTGGGCGAGGCCGAGGTACCCGAGACCCGCGAGGTCGGCGACGTGCTGAGCCGCTGGGACGGCGGCGGCTTGATCGACCCCGGAATGGGTGGCTTCGCCGAGCTGTCCGAGTCGTTCGAGGTGCAGCTCGAAGAGGGTGAGCAGAGCTTCGAAGGCGACCTGTTCGGACCCGAGTACGACGAGTACCGCGTGCAGCTGAACGAGGGTGACGAGCTGGGAATCCGGCTGAGGGCCGACCACGACTCGCTGCTGTGGGTTCAAGGGCCAGACGGCGATCTGCTGGTCGAGAACGACGACTTCGGCGGTATCTGCTGCAACAGCGGGGCCGACCTGACCATCACTCGGGCTGGCGAATACGTCATCGAGGCGCGGGCGCTGGGAGGCAACGGCTCGGGTGGCTATGAGCTGGTGCTCGACTACACGCCATCGGCCGAACCCGCCGCGACCACCACAACCACCACCGCTGCCACATCCACCACTGGCGGCGACGAACAGGGCGAGGCCGACGGATGACCGACACCACCTCGATCCCTCTCGTCAGCTCGGCGGCGTCGCAGTTCGACGACATCGCACGGCCCGACCAACATCCAGGCCCCGAGGCCGCGGTGACGGTACGAGGCCTCACCAAGTTCTACGGCTCGCTGGCGGCCGTAGACCGCATCGATCTCGACATCGCACACGGTGCCGTCTTTGGCCTGATCGGCCCAAACGGCGCGGGCAAATCGACCCTCATGTCGATGATGGCCTCGTTGTTGTTGCCCTCGACCGGGTTCGTTCGCGTGCTGGGCCACGATCCGGTTGCCGAACCGGCCGCGGTGCGCTCGAAGATCGGCTACATGCCCGACGGATTGGGCGTATACGACGCCATGTCGGTCGAGGATTATCTGGGCTTCTATGCGGGCGCCTACCGCATACCCCGCCACGAGCACTCCGAGCTGATCGACGGGCTGCTCGAGCTGGTCGAGCTGTCGGTCAAGCGCACCGCAGAGGTCAACTCGTTGAGCCGAGGCATGAAGCAGAGGCTGAGCCTGGCCCGAGCGCTGGTGCACGATCCCCAACTGCTGATTCTGGACGAACCGGCCTCGGGCCTGGACCCCAGGGCCAGGGTCGAGCTTCGGGCACTGATCGTGCAGTTGAAGGAGATGGGCAAGACCGTCGTCGTCAGCAGCCATATCCTCAGCGAGCTGCAGGAGATCTGCACACACGTCGGCATCGTCGAGGCGGGCAGGTTGCTGGCCGCGGGTTCGCCTCGCGAGATCCTGTCGCGGTTGGGCGGGCTGCGCCAGATCGAGGTGCGTCTGGCCGATGGCTCGGTCTTGAAGCATTCGGTTGCCGACGAGGCCGCTCAGGTGGCCCTGTTGCGTCAGCTGGTCAACGAGGGCCACGAGGTGCTCGAGTTCATCGAAACCGGCTCTGGGCTCGAGGACGTGTTCATGTCGGTCACCGAGGGGATCGTGCAATGACCTCCATCACCAGTCGATTGCAGAGCCCGGTGTTGGCGCGCGAGATGCGTCAGCGGATGTTGGGTCGTCGTGGCGCCGTCGCCATCACGGTGTGGCTTGTCCTGCTCATCGGCGTATTCGGCCTGGCATACCAAGGCAACTCCGACTTCGATTCGGGGCTCAACGTGTTGTCGGCCGCACGGGTAGGTCGCGAGATCTTCGAGTGGGTTCTGACCGGCATGCTGCTGATAGTGCTGTTCTTGGTGCCGGCCACCACGTCGGGTGCCATCGCCGGCGAACGCGAACGCCAGACCTTGCTGCCGTTGCAGGTCAGCCTGATGTCGCCCCTGAACATCGTGTTGAGCAAGATCGCGGCGGCGGTGGTGTTCACCGTGCTGCTCGTGGTTCTATCGGCACCGCTGCTCGCCCTGACATATCTGATCGGCGGCGTCACGGTCACCGACATCTTCAAGGGCATAGCCATGGTCGAGTTGACGGCGCTGACGGTTGGGGCCCTGGGGGTTGCGTGTTCGGCGGTGTCGCGGCGCGTCCAGGCCGCCACGGTCATGGTCTACGGCGCCGTCCTGTTCATGATCGTCGGCAGCTTCGTGTTCTATGGAGCGGCAGCCGTCATCGACAACTCGCGCGGGTTCGACGAGCCCAATCCGCCCAAGGAGTTGTTGATGATCAACCCGGTGGTGGCCACGGCCGATGTCTTCGAACGCGTAGACGGTGGGTTCACGCTCGACACCAACACGCCGCTGGGCGCCTTGCGCACGATGCTCGACGAGGTCGAACAGATCGACGTTGGGTTTGGCGCACGCCAAACCGAATCGACCAGGGTTTGGCGATGGTACGTCGTGGCGTGCGTGCTCATCACCTATGCGTCGGTAGCAACCGCAACGTCGCGGGTGCGAACACCGGCAAAGGTCGAACGATGAAGCTGCCCTCGTCGCTCGAAGCTGTCATCAACGCTGGCCGAAGGCGCATGCGCGTGCTGTGGGCCGTTGCCACGGCGCAGCGGGTATTGCCCGCAGCCGCAGGCGTCGGGTTGGCGCTGGCCGTGCTGGCCCGGCTTCGACCGTGGACCTGGCCAGAACCTGCCGCCCTGGCAGCACCACTGGCCATGCTGCTGGTCGTTGCCGTGGGGGCTGTGGCAATGCGAATAGAGCCTTTGGTGGTCGCCAGGGCCATCGACAACGGATCGGGTTCGCGCGACGCATTGGCTACTGCGTTCGAGGTGTCGGAATCCGACCCGTTCGGCGCAAGGGTGCTAGAACGCGCCAGGGCGTCGGTGCCCGCCGACCTGGGAACGGCGCTTCCCGTCCGCATCGACTGGCGTCCATGGGCCGGCGCCGCCGCCCTCATAGTCGCGACCGCGGCGCTGGTGTTGGTTGCCAATCCCCAAGATGCAGTCAGGGACCGTGCAGCGGCCGAGCGCGAGGCGATATCGGAGACCGCCGACCAGGTCGACGAGCTCGCAGATCGTCTCGCGACCAACCCCGAGTTGGCAGAACAGGCCGACGCCCTGGCCGCGCTGGCCGACGAGTTGCGCCGCTCCGATGATTTCGAGGCGGCCCTGGCGAGCCTCGACGAGGCCGAGCGCCAGTTGGCGTCTTCGCTCGATTCGCAGACCCTGGCCCAACGGGCTGCCTCAGATGGTCTCGCCGCCACCCTGGCGCTGACACCCATCGCTGCAGGCAGCACGGCCGCCGAACAACTCGCGGCAGCAGCCGCCGGTCTCGAAGGACTCACGCCAGAACAGCAGGCCGAGTTGGCCGAGCGACTCGAGCAGTTGGCCCGCATCGAGCAGGTCGGCGACCCGGCTACGGGCGACAACCTGGGCGCAGCGGCCGAGGCGCTCGCAGCCGGCGATCTGGCTGCGGCATCCGAGGCGCTCGAATCGGCCTCGGCCTCCGCCGACAGCGCTGCCGGCGAGGCCGCTCAGGGACGCTCGGTCGAGTCGGCGGCCCAGAGCCTCGATCGACTGGCCGCCGAGCTGGCTGCGCAGCGCGAAGCCCAGCAATCGGGGCAGGGTTCGGGGCAGGGTGAGGGCTCGGGCCAGGGCTCAGGTCAGGGTGAGGGCTCCGGGCAGGGCGAAGGTTCGGGTTCGGGGTCGGGCCAAGGTCAGGGCGCTGGTTCGCCGTCTGGGCAGGTCACCGGCGGAGGCAGCGGCGGAACCGGCCAGGGTGGCCAGGGCAATATCGCCGGAAATGGCACGGGTGGGCGCGACGAGCCGGGTGCACACCACGACGCCACGCTCGAGGTGCCGGCGGCGGGTGCCAGCGACATCGTGGGCGCCGACGCGACTGCCACCGGCGACGGAACCGGAACAGACCCGCTCAGGGTCAACGGCACCACTACGGGCGGGGTCACACGCGTTCCGGTGTCCGACGTGGTCAACGAGTTCGAACAACGAGCCGTCGACGCAATCGATCGCCTCGACCTGGGCCCGTCCGAGGCCCGTGTTGTAGAGGGCTACTTCGACCGGTTGGTCGAGCTGACGACAGGAAACGGATGATCCGATGACCGACCACAGCGACTCAGGTGCCACCGGCATCAGCCCCGAACGCTATTCAGAGGTGGTGGCCGCCATCGAGGCCGAGGTCGGCAAGGTCATCGTCGGCCAGCGCAGCGTGGTGCGATCGGTGGTGGTCGCAATGCTTTGCGAGGGGCACGTTCTGCTCGAGGGTGTCCCCGGCTTGGGCAAGACGATGCTGCTGAAGGCATTGTCCGATGCCCTCGACCTCGAGTTCGGTCGCATCCAGTTCACGCCCGATCTCATGCCCGCCGACGTCACCGGCACACAGGTTCTGGAGACCGACGAGTCGGGCGATCGTGTCTTTCGGTTTCGCGAAGGTCCCGTGTTTGCCGGCCTGGTGCTGGCAGACGAGATCAACCGTGCCACGCCAAAGACCCAGTCGGCCCTGCTCGAAGCCATGCAGGAACGGTCGGTGACGGTCGCCGGTGCAACCCGCCGGCTGCCGAGGCCGTTCCTGGTGATGGCGACCCAGAACCCGATCGAGCAGGAGGGCACCTACCCGCTGCCCGAGGCCCAGCTCGACCGCTTCATGTTCAAGATCGATGTCGGGTTTCCGACCGCCGACGAACTGCACGAGATCGTCGGGCGCACCACATCTGGTGCATCGGCCACACCATCGTCGGTCACCGACGCAGCCGAACTCCAGCAGATGATCGCCCTCACCAGGCAGGTTCCGGCGGCAAGCCACGTCACTCGTCACGCCGTCGATCTGGTCGTTGCCACTCACCCCGGCGGAGCTGGGGCACCGGGCGAGATCGCCAAGTACGTGCGAAACGGAGCCTCACCCCGCGGCGCCCAGGCACTGATGCTGGGCGCCAAGGCCACGGCCTTGCTCGACGGCAGGCCTTCGGCATCGGTCGACGACGTCCGCGCCGTGGCCGGGTCCGCGCTGAGGCACCGCCTGGTGCTGGGGTTCGAGGCGATCGCCGATGGCGTCAGCCCCGCCCAATTGATCGAAGCCGTGATGGACGCGGTGCCGGCGCCGGCCTCAGGGGTACGCGGTGCTCCTTGAGCCAGAGCTGCTGGCTGCGCTCGAGCGCATGCAGCTGAACTCGCGCCGTCCCCTCGCCGGGCAGCTGAGCGGAGGGCACCGGTCGAAGCGCCACGGTTCGTCGCTCGATTTCTCCGACTTTCGCGAGTACCAGCCCGGCGACGATTTCCGACGCATCGACTATCTGACCCTGGCCAGGCTCGACCAGCTGGTGGTGCGCCTCTACGAGGCCGACGACGATCTGACCGTAGACCTGGCCATCGACACCAGCGCCTCGATGGGCCTCGACGGCAAGTTGCGCCGCGCTGTCGAGGTTGCCTCCGCGGTGGGTTTCGTGGCTTTGTTGCGACGCGACACGGTGCGCCTGCAGGTTCCGGGTGTGGCGCCGAGGCGCTTCACCGGACGTCGCGGTCATGCCCAGCTCGATTCGGCATTGTCGTCTTTGACCGCGTCGGGTTCTGTGTCGCTGCCGCAGTTCGCCAACCGGGTTCTGGGCAGCGCAAGGCCCCCGGGCATCACGGTGGTGTTCTCCGATCTGCTCGACGAAGACTGGGCCACCGCGGTCAGACGGCTGCCTGCCCTCGGCGCTGACGTGGTGGTTGTTCACGTCCTGGGTCCCGGCGAGCTCGACCCGTCTGCCATGGGCGACGTCGACCTAGTCGACATCGAGTCGGGCGACCGCGTTCCGGTATCGATGACGCCCGCCGCGCTCGAGCACTATGGCGGGCGACTCGCCGCATGGCGCGACGATGTCGGTTCCCTCGTGCGCAGCCGTGGCGCCGTGCTGGTAGAGGTCGACACCCGCGAACCGATACGCGACGTGCTGCTCGAGAACCTCAGGCGAGCGGAGGCCCTCCGGTGAGATTCGCCAACCCCGCCGGGTTCTGGTTCTTGCTGGCGGCACTTCCGGTCGTCGCCATGCACATGTTGAAGCCGCGCCGGGTCGAGGCGGTCGTGTCGTCGCACCTCCTCTGGGATGCCGAGACGGCCGGGTCCACTGGTGCACGTCCCTGGCAGCGACTGCCGGTGACCCTGCCGCTGGTGTTGCAGCTGTTGGTGGTCGGGTTGCTTGCCCTGGCGTTCGCCTCGCCATCCATCGAACGCGAGGCCGCGCTGGCCAACCACACCGTGGTCATCATCGACGCATCGGCCTCGATGGGGGCCACCGACGGTTCTCCCGATCGGCTCGCCGACGCTAAGGAGGTTGCGCTGTCGCTGTGGGACGAGCGTCCCGAGGCTGGTCGCATGAGCGTGATTGTGGCCTCGACCGGGTCCAGGGTGCTGGCGTCGGCCACGCAGGATCGCTCCACTTACGAGGCGGCCGTGCGCTCGATCAGACTGGGCGACGGCAGCGCCGACCTGGCATCGGCGATGGCGCTGGCAGATGGCCTCGAGACGCCGGCCGAAACCATAGGAATAGTGCTGATCTCCGACGGCGGACACAGCCCCGTCGAGTTGGCCGCCCTACCCCCTGGAGTGACCCATCGCCAGGTCGGAGACTCCGACATCAACCGCGCGATCACGTCATTGGACGTATTCGAAACCGCTGAGGGCCTGCGGGCCACGGCTGTGGTCGAAGCAGCCGGAGGTTCCGATTCCGCTGGTCTTAGCCTCAGGTTCGACGTCGACTCCGTCACCAGGGCGGTCGAGACCATCGATGTGTCTGCCGACGAGCCGACCGTGGTCACGGTGGACCTGCCGCCAGGCGAACAGGTCATCGCGAGGTTGGGCGGCGAAGACCTGCTGTCGGTCGACGACACCGCGTATGCCGCCGCATCTCAGCGCGACGACGTAAAGGTGTCTGTGTCGGGAGAACTCGATGCTTTCACCACGGCCTTGCTCGACTCGCTGCCCGGCATAGCCATCGTCGATCCAGCGGTCGAAACGCCCGACGTCACGGTCTTCGTGGGTGTCGAGGTTCCCGACGACATCGCCAGACCATTCCTGTCGATCGGTTCGCCTTCGGGGGTTCCGGGCGTCACCGTTACAGGCACCGTCGAGAACCCCATTCCCACCCTGGTGCGCTCGACCGATCCTCTGCTGGCGGGCCTGGACCTGACCGGGTTGCGCATCTCGGAGGCGGCCAGGGTGGAGGCACCTGCGGCCGAGACTCTGGTGGGTGCCGAAGGTGCGCCCCTGCTGGTGCGGGGCAGCCGGGGCGGGCTGCCGTTCATCTATGTCGCGTTCCAGTTCGGTCGCTCGAACCTGCCACTCGATGTCAGTTTCCCGGTGCTGGGCGAGCGCATGTTGGTCGAGCTTGCCGACGCGGCCACGGTGGCCCCGCGCCTGACGGTGGGCGACCCCTTGGACACGCCGGCCGGTCGGTCTGCGACCATCACCGACCCATCGGGCGCAACCCGCGAGGTGCCGCTGGGGTCGGGTGCGGTCACCGTCGACCGGCCCGGTTTCTGGACCGTGGTGCCCGACGGGGGCGCTTCGAGGCTGGTGGCCGTCTCGCTGCCGGATGCCGAGAGCCAGATCACCTCATTGCCCGTCGCCCCCACCGGGCCGCGCGAGCTGCGTACGGGCGAGGATCCTCCCAGTCGATCGACCTCTCTGCGCTGGATAGCCATCGCCGCAGCGATGGCCCTGGCGCTAGCCGAATGGTTCTTTTCTCGTACCCGCGTCGGTGTCGGAGCCGGTCAGTGGCGGCTGGCCAACGGGCTACGCGTGGCGGCCGCGGTCGCCGCAGTGTTGGCGACGATCGGCGTGTCGGTGACCCGCGATGGAAATTCGGTGGCCACCGTGTTCTTGCTCGACCGCAGTGACTCGGTGGGCGAGCAGGGGCGTCTGGCCGGGGTCGACCTGGTCGCAGACGCGCTCGGCAACGCACCCGACGGTGCCGAGGTGGGCGTTGTGGCGGTGGGCGATGGTGCCAGGGTCGAACGCCTGCTGGGCTCGGCCGACGGCGCCGATCGGCTCCAGACGGTGGTTGTCGACGGCGACAACACCGACCTCGCGGCTGGCTTGAGGCTGGCCGGAGCTGTGCTGAACGACGATACGAAGCGTCGGATCGTGGTTGTGTCTGACGGTCGGCCCACCGTGGGCGACGCACTTTCAGAGGCCGATCGGCTGGCCGAAAGGGGAGTGCAGATCGACTATGTGCCGCTGGACCTGACCGTGGGAGCTGATGCTGCGGTGGTTTCGCTTGCCGGCCCCGACAGCGTTTCCGAGGGCGAGGCGGTGGCCCTGGTGGCCACCATCGAGTCGACCGTGCAGCAGCCGGCTCTGGTGAGCTTGTTGCGCGACGGCGTTGCCATCGAGTCGGTCGACATATTGCTGGAACCGGGGCGCACGTCGGTGACGCTTCGCGACCCCCAGCCCGACAGTGGCCTTGCTTCCTACGACGTCACCGTCGATGTGGCCTTGGACGAACGGCCCCAGAACGACGCGCGCACCGCTGTGCGCGTCGAGGGCACGGCGGGTGTGTTGGTCGTCGAGGGCGCTACCGGTGCCGCCGACACCCTGGTCAATGCGCTGGTCGCCGGCGGCATCGACGTCGACGAGGTGAGCGTCCTCGACACCCCGTCCCTCGATCGCCTGGCCGGCTATTCGAGCATCGTCTTGGTCGACGTCGATGCCGAAGATCTGTCCGAGTTGCAGATGACCTCGATCGTGTCGGCCACTCGCGACCTGGGCGTCGGTCTGGTGACCATTGGCGGACCCCAGTCGTTCGGGATGGGTCAGTATCGCGACAGCTTGCTCGAGTCTGTGTTGCCGGTGATCAGCGATGTGCTCGACCCCAGGAGGCGACGCACGGTCGCCCAGGTTCTGGCGATAGACACCAGCGAGTCGATGGGCGAGTGCCACTGCGCCGAGGGGTTCACCGACACCTCCCGGCTGCCTGGCGGCGTCACCAAGACCGACATTGCCCGGGCAGGTGCTGTAAGGGCCATAGATGCGCTGCACGCCGACGACGAGGTCGGTGTCCTCGGAATCGACACCGAGGCCCGATGGCTGATCGACCTGCAGCGGGTTCCGTCGGCAGACGTTGTCAACGCCGGCCTGTCCACGGTGACACCCGCCGGCCAAACCGACTTGTCGGACAGCCTCACCACTGCGGCCGAAGCGCTGAGGCAGAGCAACGCCGGCCTCAAGCACATCATCTTGTTCAGCGACGGATTCACCCAGCCTGGCGCGCTGGCGAACCTGGCCGACGATGCAGCAGACCTGCTCGAAGAGGGCATCACGGTGTCGGTGGTGGCAACCGGTGAGGGCGCAGCGCGCGAACTCGAGCCGATCGCTGTCGCCGGCGGTGGGCGCTTCTATCCCGGCCGCGACCTCACCCGCATCCCAGAGATCCTGGTGCAAGAGTCGGTCATCGCATCCCGGTCGTTCATCAACGAGGGCGACTTCCTGCCCACCATCACCGGATTGTCGCCGGTGACCCAAGGGCTCACTGCAACCCCATCGCTGTTCGGGTTCGTCGCCACCACCGCACAGCCCTCTGCCACCACCCTGCTGACCATCGGCGACGAGGAAGATCCGCTGTTGGCCACGTGGCAGGCGGGCCTGGGCCGGTCTACGGCTTTCACCTCCGATGCGGGCATGAGATGGGGTCAGGCGTGGGCGGATTGGGACGGCTACGTCGACTTCTGGTCGACACTGGTGCGCGACACGTTCCCCCAGTTCTCGGCCGGCAACGTGCGAACGGTGGTCGATGGTGACGAGCTGCGGATCGTGGCCGACCCTGCCGACACCGATACTGCCCGTATCGATGCAGTGGTGACCGACCCGGCGGGCTTCACCCGCACCGTGCAGCTTGCCCGAACCGCTACCGGAACCTTCGAGGGGTCGGTGCGCCTAGAGCGCCCTGGCGCCCACGCGGTGAGCGCCAGCGTCGTAACGGCCGAGGGGGCCAGCGGGCTGGGTTCTGATGTCGCCAGCCTGTCGTATTCGGCCGAGTACAGAACCACAGGCGTCGATATCGCCGTGCTGGAGCAGCTCAGCGAGGCGACCGGTGGCCGGGGCGGAATCGATGCGGCGCAGGCCTTCGACGGAGCCGGCCTGGAGCCGGGCCGCAGCGTGATGCGGCTGACCACATTGCTGTTGGCGTTGGCGGCGCTGGCGTGGCTGGTGGCGATAGCCCTCTCGAGGCTCTGGCTGAGGCGAAGGGTCGTGGTTGGCGGCGAAACGTCCCAGCCTCGCTCCGAACAGGCTCGCACACGCCAGTCGGCAGCTGTCGACGAGGTGCCCGAGGCCCCGCAGAAGCAGCCAGAACCATCAACGGAGGCCGAGTCGGCCTCGACGGTGAACGCCCTGCTGAAGTCCAAACGCGACCGCTCCACCTAGGTGCCGGGTACGCGCCCAGAGCTTCAGTCGGGGCGGGTGCCTCGCGAGTAGGCCTCGAGCAGTCTGGGCGCATCCAGTACATCGAGGTGGTCCAGCAGATCCAGACCCTGATCGATGACGAAGTCGGTCAGCTGTTCGACCACCGTGGCTCGCAGGTCTTCTGGCGTCCACGGCTTGGCGATGTAGTGGTCGAGATCGGCCGAGTTGATCGCCCTGATCGTGTCTTGGTGGCCGGCCTGTCCGGTGATCAGCACCTTGCGGATCGGTGCGGTCGCCGGGTCGTTGTGCAACTGCACCAGGAGATCCACCCCGGTGCGCCCGGGCAGCCGATGGTCGGCCAGCACCAGGGCCACCCGGTCACCGTCTGCTGCGGCCTCGGACATGGCCGCTAGGGCATCGTCGAAACTCTCTGCCTCGTCGACGCGAATCTTCCCGGTGAGCGGCGCGAGGTCTCTGACCACGGCTGCGCGCACCTCGGGCTCGTCCTCCACGACCAGGATCACCAGCTCGTTCATCGGTTGACCTCCCCTGAAATGGTGGCGTCGGCGGGCAGGTCGACGGTGAACACGGTTCGGCCCGGCTCTGATTCGAGGCGTATGGAGCCGCCGTGTTCTTCGACTATCTGCCTGCTGATCGATAGTCCCAGGCCCAGCCCGAAGCGCACCTGGCCGTCCTTGGTGGTGAACCGGGGCTCGAATATCTGGTCGATCATCTCGGGTGGTACCCCGGGTCCGTCATCCTCGACCTCGACTCGTATTCCACCGGCTGAGGGGCCGAGCCTGACGGCGATCGTGCCGGCCTCGTCGGTTGCGTCCAGTGCGTTGGCCAGCAGGTTCGTCCATACCTGCTGCAGTGCACCGGGCCGCGCTGTCAGCCTGGGCGAAGCGGGGTCGAAATCGCGATGCAGCTCGACTGCGCGCATCCGGTGAGAAAGCAGCCGAATGGCGTTGTCGAGGCCCTCGGCGACATCCACCCCGGGCAGCAGTGGGCCGCGCCCATCCTCGCCGCGCGAGTAGGCACGCAAGCTGTCGACCAGCGATCTGATGCGTTCGGCAGCGGTCAACGAGTTGCGCACTGCTCGCCCCAGCCTGGCTGCGGCCTCGGCCCGTTGGAGTTCGGATGGGTCAAGGCGGTTCAGATCTTCGAGCTCACCGGTATCGGTAATGCCCAGGTCGATCAGCCGGTCGGCCAGTTGCCTGTCGTTCAGCTGGGCGGTCAGGGTTCGGCGAAGCGCTCGTTTGTCGGCCGATGACGGTTGCGCGGTGTCGAGCTGGCGGGCCAGTGCCTTCGCCGCCAGCGGGTCGCTGATGGCCGCCGACAGGTCTTCGACCACGTGGTCCATCGACCGCAGCAGAGCGGCGGTCGGGTTGTTGAGCTCGTGAGCCATGCCGGCCGAGAGCTCACCCAAGGTCGCAAAGCGGGCGCTAGACACCAGTTGGGCCCTGGCCGCCGACAGATCGGCGATGCTCTGCTCGAGCTCGACCTGAAGCTCGTCTGACCTTCTGAGCCTGCGAGCCAACGAAGACACCAGCACCCGGTTGAGCAAGCCGGAGAGCTCGGGTTCGCCCGCCAGAGCCCTTCCCAGCTGATCAAGCGTCACCGGTATCGCTCGCACATCGCTGACGGCCTTGCACGTAAGCATCGCTCGCCGGTGGCTGGCCAGCGACAGCAAACCCACGACCGAACCCGTCGAGTTCTCGTGAAGTATGTGCTCGCCGGTGGCGGCCACCGATGTCAGCCGCACAACGCCCTCGAGGATCACATAGATGCCGCCGACGTCTTCGCCGGCCTCGATCATGGTGGTGCCCGGGGCGACCCGGATGCGCGGCGGGTGGCCGAGAGTCTTGTCTAGCAACTCGACGAAGCGTTGCTCGATGGCTGCGTCGCGGGTGTCGTGATCCAGCAAGGGGTGGGTCGCCGAGGCCTCACCCGGATTGGCCCCGCGTTCTTCGGTCAGTCTCGCGGCGGCTTCAGCACGGTCGGATTCACCCAACACCCCCACGAAATGGTCGAGCAACTCGGGCGCCCATTCCAACAAGAAGGTGGTCAGGTGGGCATCGAGCATCCGCTGCAGGCCGTGCTGGGTCCAGGGCTTGGCGATCATGCCGTGTACAGCGCCGGCCTGCAGGGCCCGGTCGACGCCATGCAGCGAAGCCCGTGCAGTGACCAGGACTATTCGCGACGCCGCCAGGGCGTCGTGGTGGTGCATCGAGACGATGTCGTCGGCGCGGTCGGCAGCACCCGGAGATGTGAGGTCGACCTCGGCGAACACCACGGCCACCAGCGTGCCCACCGACCGCGCCTGTCTGGCCGCCGAGATCGCCGTGGCAGCATCGGGCACCACCAGAACCTCGACACGATCGACCAGGTGTTCCTGGATGGCGGCAGCGAGCTGGCCACCCGTCGACTCGTCGGAATCGACGACCAGGATCATCACCTGGCCGTTCACTGCACCAGCCCCATCAGCCGCCACATGGGCGGCGCTGCGAAGACGGCGAGCACCAGGCCGAAGGCCCCGACAGCAACGCCGATCGAGGCCAGGTCCTTGGTGCGGATTGCGCCGGTGGCATAGGCGATCGCGTTGGGTGGTGTGCTTATGGGCAGTGCCATGGCCAGCGAACAACCCAGCGCCACGACCACACCGGCCACCAGGGGGTCGAGGCCGACGTCTGGCGACATCGCCAGACTGACGGCGATGGGAACCACCAGGTTCGCGGTGGCCGAGTTCGATATCAGGGTGCTCAGAACCAAGGCGATCACGCCCAGCGCGGCACCCAACGCCACAGTCGGCAACGAGCCCCAGTCGAACAGGCCCACCAGCCAGTCGTCCAACCCCGTTGTGGCGACCCCGTTGCCCAGCGCAATGCCGCCACCCACCAGCCACAAGACGTGCCAATTGATGTGCTGAAGGTCGTCGACCCCGACCACTCCGGTGGCCATCAGGACCACCACCGGGGTGAAGCCCACGACGGCCGAAGGTATGCCGTGCAGCGGTTCGGTGACCCAGCCCAGGACAGTCAGCGCGAACACCGCGTACAGGATCACCGCGCGGCGGCTGCGGTCGAAGGCACCGCCGATGCGGACGTCGATCGAGGTCGCCGATGGCCGGTACAGCCGGGTCAGCAACAACCAGGCGAAGGCCAGCACGGCGATCATCAGGGGCATCGCCATCGCCATCCACTTGACGAAATCGACCGAGATCTGTTCGTCAGCCAGGCGGCCGAGGGCGATCGCGTTGGGCGGCGAACCGACGGGCGTGCCGAGGCCTCCTACGTTGGCGGCCACCGGCACTGCCAAGATCATCGACACCCTCAACGGGTCGGTTCGTTCGAGGCCTGCTGTCACGGGCAGCACCACCGCCATCATCGCGGCTGTGGTCGCTGTGTTCGACATGAACATCGACAGCATCGCGGTGATGACCATCAGCCCACCCAGGATCGATCTGGGTGAACTGCCAAACGGCCTCAGCAGCACGCCGGCCAGGTTTCGGTCCAGGCGGAAGCGGCCGGCGGCATCTGCCAGGACGAAACCACCGAGGAACAGCATCAGCACCGGATGGGCCAGGGTCGCGAAGAACGACGAGTACGGAGGTGCTTCGAATCCATCCGTTGTGGCCAGCACGGCTTCGTCGGAGATCAGCAACACCTCGGCCAAGATCACCATGATCGAGGTGGCCGACAGCGGAATCGCCTCGGTCACCCACAAGATGACGGCCGCTCCGAATATCGCCAACATACGGCTGGACTCGGTGGTCAGGTCGCCGGCATCACCCACCGCCAACACAACCACGAACCATGCCAACGCCGCGGCGATGGAGATGCGCCTGGTGGTCACCCGAGGTCGACCACTTCGGCCTTGATGATGCCAGGAACCCTGCGCAGGTCGGCCAGCACACCGGTGTCGGGCATTGTGTCCAGGTTGATGAACGACAGCGCGCGTCCGGCCTCGTCACCGCGCCCCAGACGCCACTCGCCGATGTTCACCTGGGCGTGGCCGAGCAGCGTGCCGACGGCGCCGATCACGCCGGGCATGTCGTCGTTGAGCATCAGCAGGACGATGCCCTCGGGTTTGGCGTCGAGTTGGTAGCCGCTGACCTGCACGATCCTGGGCTCGGAACCACCGAAGATCACCCCCGAGATGACCCGTTGGCCGCCTTCCCAGCTGACCCGGCAGCTGATCAGGTTGGGATAGTCACGCAGGCCCATTCCCCAGCCTTGGGAAACGGTGATGCCGTGGTCGGCGGCCAGTGCTGGTGCGTTGACGAAGTTGGCGTGTGTCACCCCGACGTTCGACAGCACGCCTGCCAGGACCCCCGCGGCCACCGTCGACAGGGTGTCGGTCGAACCGTCGGACACCTCGACCTCGACGTGGGTTATGGCCGAAGGCGCCATGACCTGGTGAATGCGACCCATGGCGGTTGCCAACGACAAGCGCGCCTCGGTCTCGGCGTCGAACCTGAACGGCACGTTCACGCAGCTGTTGAGCGACTCGCCTCGCAGCGCCCCCAGGACGTACTCGACCACTTGGAGCGACACGTCGCGCTGTGCTTCCAGCGTGCTGGCCCCCAAGTGTGGGGTGTGCACCACCTTCGGGTGGCCTATCAACGCGCTGTCGGCCGCCGGCGGTTCGTCTTGGTAGACGTCGAGCCCCGCGCCCCACACCGTGCCGTCGTCGAGCGCTGCGGCCAGGGCGGCCTCGTCGATCAACTGGCCGCGTGCGGCATTGATTATGACGACGCCCTTCTTCATCCGGGCGAACTCGTCTGGCCCCAGCAGAGCCGACCCGTCTGGCGCCGGAACGGCGTGAAGGGTCAATACGTCTGCGGTCTCGAGCACCAGGTCCAGGTCCAGCAGATCGACCTGGTGCTCACGTCCGACCAACTCGGATACGAACGGGTCATAGGCGACGACCTTCATGTCGAAGGCCTTGGCGCGCGTCGCCACCGCACGGCCGATCCGTCCGAACCCGATGACCCCCAGGGTGCGGCCCTTCAGATCGATGCCCGAGAAGCTCTTGCGGTCCCATTTGCCGTCGAGCATCGACGCGTGTGCGGCCGCGGTGCGTCGGGTCGTCGCCAGCATCAGAGCCATGGTCTGCTCTGCGGTGGCAACCGTGTTTGCCTGGGGTGTGTTCACGACCATGATGCCCCTGGCGGTGGCGGCGTCGAGGTCGACGTTGTCGACACCCACGCCCGCTCGGCCGATCACCTTCAACCCGTCGGCAGCCTGGATCAACTCGGCATCGACCGTGGTTCCGCTGCGGATGACCAGCGCGTCGGCTCCTGCGATAGACGCGATGAGCTCGGCCCGCGACTGCGCCGATGCATCGACGAGCTCGACGTCTGGCGCCTTCGCGAGGATCTCGAGACCGGCTGCGCCGAGCGAGTCGGAAACGAGCACTCTGAACTTGGTCATCGGTATTGCTCCGTGGTTGGCGGGTTGGCGCCGAACGCTTCGGCGAAGCGCCGGGCCGAGGGTGTGTCGTTGAACGTGAGATCGCCGACCTCGAACGCGTGTATTGCTGCAGCGAAACCGACGGTGCCGATCGAGGGATCGGCCGCGGCCAGCTCGCGGCCGACGGTGCCCGCTGCCAGGGCGACGATCGGCAGCAGCGACGGCGACCGCAGGTACACGTGGGCGTTGCGTTCCACTACGTCGCGGTGCGAAACCCCACCGAAGCCGACGAACAGGTCGACGCGCGGTGCCGCCACCAGGTCACTGACCCCGTCGCCGATGAGGATCGAGCGCTTGTCCGAGCCTGACAGGATCGAGTCGATGACATCGATCTTGCCGCTGGTCGTCGCAAGCGGCGACTGGGCGATGCCGGCGAATGCACCGCTGGATTGGCCGGGCCGCCACCACTGACCGCTGAGATCATCGTGTCGGGTCTCGACGGCATGAACGTCGTGTGGCTCTATGCCGAGAAACGCGGCGAACTCTCGCACCGGAGCCGCCAGACCACCGCTGACGACCGATATGTGGTGCCCAAGCGCCTTCAGAACCCTGACGGTATCGATGGCCCCTGGGGTGGCCGAGCGGCGATAACGCCTGTGTATCTCGCTGACCGCGCGTCTGTCCGGGCGCAACATCTCGAGGCGCTTCTCGTACACCTCGTCCAGTGGCACATCGCCGCGCATGGCGGCGTCTGTCATCTCGGCCACTGCCTGACGGTCTGGGTGGTCGCCGGCGAGTTCGTCGATGCCCTCGACCGTCGCGAGGGTTGCGTCGCAGTCGAAGATCACGTGGTGGAAGGCGGGCCACCTAGAGATGGGTGTGGAGGTCATCTTCCTGCGCTCGTAGTCGAGACTCCGACTCTACCGACACAGCCCTTGCACAATCTGTTGAGTCGGCCGCAGTTGGTCGACTTGAGCGGTGGCATGGGTCACGTCGCACCGCCGTGCACAGAGCTGCGGCCGCGATCATGGCGGCCCCGATCCAGACCAGGCTGGTCAGGGGCTGGACATTGATCAGCACCGCTGCCGCGCCAGTGTCGTCGGCCGATCGCAGGATCACCTGTACATCGCCCAGAAGGCCCCGGTCGGTTGCGGCCTCGGAGATGCGCACACCGCGATCGACCCGCTGCACGATGCTGGTGACATGGGGCGAGCCATCGATCTCGATGCTGGCTTCGACCGCCAGAAACGGATCCTCGACGACATCCAGGGCTATCAGCTCGACTTCGTGGCCTCGCACCGTCTGTGGAGTGCCCACCTGAAGCGTCGAGGCGACCGTGCTGGCTGCGGTGGTGCCCACAATGCCCACGGCCACCAGCGCGAACCCGAGATGTGCCAAGCTGCGCACCTGTTGCCGGGGCGACAGGCCCGTCGCCATTGCCGAACCGGCCGCAGCGGCCAGCGCCACTTGGGCGGGTTGATGGGCGCCGGTGCTCAGAGCCACAGCGGCTCCGACCATGCCGCCGGCGGCGGCCAGCAGCACGTTCTTTCGATCCGCCGAACGCAGGCTCATGAGGGGCAGTGCCAGTACCAGAGGGCCGAACAGCAGCCGTGAGTAGAACCATCCTTGGGTAGCGGCGCCGGGCAGGAAGGGGCGATAGGTCCCCAGCGCAACGACCGCCGCAGAGATCACCAGCAACGCCACCGCGACGGTTCGTTGCCTCCCGTGCCAGGTGCGGCTGTGCCCGGAAGGGCCGGCAGCGACTCGCCACACAACCAACGCACCTGCGGTCGCCAGCGCCGTCAGCGGCCACAGCCCCCAACCGATGGCACTGGCATCGGCGAAGGCGTGAACGCTCGTCCGCAGCGAGGTGCGGGTCAAAGCTGCGCCGCCGAAAACCGCGGGCCAAAGGGCGGCGTAAAGCCTCAGCCGGGTGGTCTGGCGTCGCGAGTGCAGCGAAGCCAGCAACAGCAACCAACAGACCAATGCGACGTTCTCGACCGGATCCCAAGCCCACCAGCCGCCCCACCCCAGTTCGACATAGGCCCACACCGCTCCCAGAGCCAACGCCGCGGTGGTGACCGCGGTCGCCGCGGCCGCAACGCGACGGGCGGCACCATCGTCACCGAATGCCGTCAACGCCGGGGCCAGGCACAGAGCCATGCCCAGGTACAGCAGCGGCGGGTGAATCAGCATCGCCGGATGCTCGAGGATCGGAGGTGGGCCCAGGCCCTCCAGCGGTGCCAGGTCGAGTCGCTCGAACGGGTCTGCCGCCAGAGCACATGTGGTTGCCAACACGGCGGTTGTGCCCGACGCGGCCGCCTGTTGCCACCGGCGCGGTGGAGTGCAGACCGCCAGCACTGCGACCACGACCGCACAGAAGAACAACATCGAACCTTCCGAGCCCGCCCACAGTGCTGCCAATCGCAGGGCCCCGTCCATGCCGGGCCTGACGTGGTCGGCCACGTATGTGACCTCGTAGTTCTCGGTCCATATCTGAATCGACAGCACCAGCGTGGCAACCCACACCGCCACGGCGCTCGCCCGCAGCCACGGTCTGAAGCGGCCCCGGTCCAGCAGCGCCGAAGCCGTGCCCAGAGCTGCTGCGGCCGCGGCTGTTGCCAGCGCAACGGTGCCGACAACGGGGTCCATAGGCTCCGAAATGTAGGCGCTGGTCCGGTGTGGCTATCGTCGGGCCATGCGCTTCAGCTTCTGGACCGGAAATTCTCACCCATGGGCCGAGATCCTCGACGCATGCTCTCACGCCGAGGCCACCGGCTGGGACGGCTTGTGGATAGCGGACCACTTCATGCCTCTGGCGGGCCCACCCGACGGTCCCGTGCACGAGGCATGGTCGGTTCTGGCCGCGCTGGCCGCAGCCGTACCCAGGGTGCGCCTGGGCCCGCTCGTGTGTGGCAACACCTATCGCAACCCTGCGTTGCTGGCCAAGATCGCAGCCTCGGTCGACCAGATCAGCGGCGGGCGCCTGGTCGTGGGCCTGGGTGCCGGCTGGCAGGAGAACGAACACCTGGCGTACGGATTCGAATACGGCACGGTCAAGACTCGCAGCGAACGCCTCGAAGAGGCGGCGGCGATCGTTCGCTCGCTGCTTCGCAACCAGACGACTTCGCTGTCTGGCGCCTACTACACGGTCATCGACGCACCGCTGGAGCCCAAGCCAGCCAATCCCGACATCCCGCTGCTCATCGGTGGCGGCGGCGAACAGCGCACGCTGCGAACGGCCGCCCGCTACGCCGATGAATGGAACGTATGGGGAACCCCAGAACTGCTGGCCGCAAAGATGGAGGTGCTCGACGCCCGGTGCGCCGAGGTGGATCGCGACCCCGGCGAGATCGCCCGATCGGCCGTGGCGCTGCTGGTACCCGGCGAGCTCCCCGAAGGCAACGACTTCCTGGCGTCGCGGCCGACCATCTCGGGTTCGGTCGAGCAGATGGTCGACACGGTCGGCCGCTACGTTCAGGTCGGTGTCGACGAGCTGGTCATACCCGACTTCACGCTGGGCTCGCTCGACAGGCGCAAGGACACGCTCGACATGTTCATGAACGAGGTCGTCTCGGCCGTGCGCTGAAGGGATCGGCGACCATCGGCGACAGCCCGATGGGAGGGGCCCGCCTCGAGCTGACGTTGCCCATCGACTGAACACTGCGACGCACGGTCGAGAATCTCCAGCTATCGTTGAAACGAACAGTTGTTCGAGTTACAATGCTGTCATTCCATAGAGGCTGCTCCGGTACACTCTGTTGCAGGCATTTGCATGTGACCGACCGGCCATCCGAGTCGTCAGCCGCCCGATCGGTCCCGAAGATCTCGACTGTCCCACCCCCTCCGTAGGGTCGGATCTCGTCAGATCCCGGCGGTCCGAAGCCGTCGGCGAACACGGGGCAACGAGGAGGAACACCGTGGAGCGAGAGAAGGCCTTGGACATGGCCCTGGCGCAGATAGAGCGTCAGTTCGGCAAGGGCTCGGTCATGAAGATGGGCGAACAGCCATCCATGATCGTCGAGTCGGTCTCGACGGGCAGCCTGGCCCTCGACATCGCCCTGGGTATCGGAGGGCTGCCGCGCGGCCGTGTCTGCGAGATCTACGGTCCTGAGGCCTCGGGCAAGTCGACCCTGGCCATGCACGTGGTTGCCGAAGCCCAGCGCAACGGCGGCATCTGCGCCTATGTCGACGCCGAGCACGCCATGGATCCCTCCTATGCCCGCAACATCGGGGTCGACGTCGACGAACTCCTCATCTCCCAGCCAGACACCGGCGAGCAGGCTCTCGAGATCACCGACATGCTCATCCGGTCGGGCGCCATCGACGTCATCGTCATCGACTCCGTGGCCGCCCTCACCCCCCGTGCCGAGATCGAGGGCGAGATGGGCGATACCCACGTCGGCCTTCAGGCTCGACTCATGTCCCAGGCGCTGCGCAAGATCACCGCCAACCTGAACAAGACCAAGACCATCTGCATCTTCATCAACCAGCTGCGCGAGAAGATCGGCGTCATGTTCGGTTCGCCCGAGACCACCCCGGGCGGTCGTGCGCTCAAGTTCTACTCGTCGGTTCGCATCGACATCCGCCGCATCGAGGCCATCAAGGACGGTGGCGACATCGTCGGTGGTCGCACCCGCACCAAGATCGTCAAGAACAAGGTGGCTCCGCCCTTCAAGCAGGCCGAGTTCGACATCATGTACGGCAAGGGCATCAGTCGCGAGGGGTCGCTGCTCGACGTTGGTGTCGAGCAGGGCATCGTCAAGAAGTCGGGTGCTTGGTACACCTACGAGGGCGAGCAGCTCGGTCAGGGCCGCGAGAACTCCAAGAATTTCCTGCTCGACAATCCCGAGATCGCCGTCGAGATCGACGACAAGGTGCGTTCGTTGCTCGGCGTAGGTGTCAAGGGCCCCGTCGAAGATGTCGATCTGACCGTCGAGGCAGAGTCGGCCAACGCCGACTGACATAGATCGCCCGCCCGTCACTCCCAACACGGGCGGCGAAAAACAGGCGACCGGCTGTGGCTGGTCCGGTCGCTGCGCATGTGCCCACGGACTCGTCCCCCAGACGACCGTGGGCACGAGCGCGTCTGGGCCCTCAGTTCAGTAGCCTGGCTGCCCGTGGCACGTAAGTACATCGTCAGAACCTTCGGGTGCCAGATGAACGAACACGACTCCGAGCGCATAGCCGGCCTGCTCGAGCAGGACGGCCTCGAGTCGACCGACCAGCTCGAGGACGCCGACGTCATCGTGCTCAACACGTGCTGCATCCGCGAGAACGCCGACAACAAGCTCTACGGCCATCTGGGTCACCTGAAGCGCCTGAAAGACAAGCGTCCCGACCTGCAGATCGCTGTAGGTGGGTGCCTGGCCCAAAAAGACCGCGACCTGATCCAGGAGAAGGCCGGTCACGTCGACGTCGTATTCGGTACCCACAACGTGGGGCGGGCGGCAGAGCTGCTAAACGAATCACGGATCAGCGGCCCCATCACCGAGATCATCGAAGAGAGCGACGAGTTCCCGTCGGCGTTGCCGGTTCAGCGCGACGCCGGACACGCGGCCTGGGTCACCATCCAGATCGGCTGCGACAACAACTGCGCCTTTTGTATCGTCCCCGCGGTTCGCGGAGCCGAGATCAGCCGCAGCTTCGGCGAGCTGGTCGACGAGGTCGCCGCCTTGGCCGCCGAGGGCATCACCGAAGTCACCCTGCTTGGCCAAAACGTCAACAGCTATGGCCGCGACCTCACCCTGGCCAACCGCAGTGCCGAGGTCGACGATCTACTTCGCCACACCACCGGGGCCGGTTGGGCCGACGGCGATCGTCGGGCCAGGCCACTGTTCGCCGATCTGCTTCGCTCGATCGGCGAAATCGAGGGCATTCGTCGAGTTCGTTACACCTCGCCCCACCCCAAGGACCTTCGCCCCGAGACCATCGCCGCCATGGCCGAGGTGCCAACCGTGTGCGAGCACCTGCACCTGCCTCTGCAGTCGGGTAGCGATGCCGTGCTTTCTGCCATGCATCGCGGCTACACGGCCCAGCGCTATTTGGAGAAGCTGGCCCATGCGCGGGCCACGGTCGACGACCTGGCAGTCACCACCGACATCATCGTCGGGTTCCCGGGCGAGACCGACGCCGATTTCGAAGCCACTCTCGAGGTGGCCGCCGCAGCCGAATACGACAGCGCATACACGTTCATCTTCAGCCCGCGCCCCGGCACCGAGGCCGCCGAGATGGTCGACCGCTATGTCGACGCGGCTGTGGTCGGCGAGCGCTTCGAACGACTGCGCCTGGTGATCGAGAGGTCGGGTCGGGCCAAACACCTGGCGCGCATTGGTCGCGTCGAGGAGGTCGCGGTCGAAGGCCCTTCCAAGCGCGACCCGGCGATGACCACCGGGCGCACCAGGCAGAACAAGCTGGTGCACTTCGCCTCGCCTCAGCCGCTTCGAATCGGCACCTACGCCAACGTTGAGGTCACCGACGCATTTGCCCACAGTCTCAAGGGCCAGTTCGTCGAGGTGGTTGCCCCGGCTACCCACCGCACTCGCATTCCGGTGGTGGCGCTCTGAGCACCACGACCGGTCCGCCGATCGTGGTGGTGGGCCCAACGGCAGTGGGCAAGTCGTGGTTGGCCCTTGCTCTGGCCAGACGCCTGGGCAACGCGGAGATCTTGTCGGTCGACTCGATGCAGGTCTACCGCGGTATGGACATCGGCACCGCCAAACCGACGGCGGCCGAGCGAGCCCAGGTGCAGCACCATCTGATCGATCTGATCGACCCACACGAGACGATGGACATCGTCGACTTCGCTCGGGCTCACGACAGCGCCATGGCCGATATGCATCAGCGAAGCAGGCAAGCCGTGTTGGCGGGAGGCACCGGGCTCTACATCAGGGCCGTTGTCGACCGGCTCGAACCGCCGCCTCGATATCCAGAGGTGATGGCGCGCCTCGAGAACGAACCCGACACCGTCGGTCTGCATCATCGGCTCCGCCAGGTCGATCCGACGGCGGCGGCCCGCATGGAGCCGAACAATCGTCGCCGGGTTCTGCGGGCTCTGGAAGTGAGCCTGGGTTCGGGCAGACCGTTCAGCTCGTTTGGGCCCGGGATGACCCACTATCCGCCGGTGCCCCACCTGATCCTCGGCGTCGACGCACCTCGAGACGTCCTCGACCGGCGCATCGACGTTCGCTACGACCAGCAGATGCGGCAGGGTCTGCTGGCAGAGGTCGAGGGCCTGTTGAACTCGTCTGAGGTGATGAGCCACACAGCCAGGCAGGCGTTGGGCTACAAGGAGCTGGCCGAGCACCTCGAAGGGGCCATCTCGCTGGACGAGGCACTCGACACCGCAAAACGACGTACCCGCAGGTTCGCGAGGCGCCAGCAGCGATGGTTTCGCCGAGATCCTCGGATCGTGTGGCTGGAACACCAGAGCAGCCCAGAACCCCTGGAAGAGGTGGCCTGGGAACTGGTCGAACGTCACCTCGACCACAAATGAGTTTGGGCGAGGCCGCCGACTTGCGACAATGGATGACAATCCGCACGAGGCGGCAAATGTTCAACAGAGGTTCCACTTGCATCTGACCAAACATCACGGGCTCGGCAACGACTTTCTCGTACTCATCGACTTGGACGAGACGACCCCCATCGATGCTGCTATGGCCCGCTCGGTCTGCGACCGGCGAACCGGTGTAGGAGCCGACGGCCTCATTCGCGTCACCCCGGGCCACGACGATGCGGACTTTGCTATGGAGCTTCTGAACAGCGACGGAAGCCCGGCCGAGATGAGCGGCAACGGCATGCGTTGCCTCGTTCAGGCGGTGGTCATGAGCGGGCATGCCCCTGGTGACGAGTTCGTAGTTCTCACCGCGGGCGGCGCTCGCCGCGCAGTTCATTCGGTTGGCGACCAGCCCGGCCAGTCGAGAGTTTCGGTCGAGATGGGGCCCGCCACGCCGGGCCAGATCGACGCCGCAGCGCTGGTTCACAAGACCCCGCCCTTGGCGGCGGCCACCATCGACATCGGAAATCCACACCTGGTGTTGCATGTCGAAGACCCCGGCGTGGTCGACCTGTCGGTCGACGGCCCTGCCTATGAGGCACAGTTCCCGGAAGGGGCGAACGTTCACTGGATTCGCCCTGTTGGCGAGGGCCTCGAGTTGCGTGTGTGGGAACGAGGTGCGGGCATCACGATGGCGTGTGGCACCGGAGCATGTGCAGCGGCCACTGCCGCCCACCGTTGGGGGCTGGTGCCCGCCGATGTCACGGTGCTGATGCCCGGCGGGGCGGTCGAGGTTTCGGTCCGAGACGACGTCTTGTTGACGGGGCCGGCCAACTATGTCGCTTCGATCGACGTCGATCCTTCGCTGCTGGTGTCCCGATGACCGAACGTCCAGACTCCAACGGTTCGCCGACGGCTGTCGCCGACGAGACCGAGTCGCATCGTGGCGGCTTCGGCGAGTTCGCCGGTGAGGCCACGGGCCTCATCGACCGCAGCTTCCGTGAACGGATCGTGCTGGTGGGCATGCACTTGCCCGACCGCACCGACATCGAGGTCGACCAGCATCTCGACGAACTCGAACGCCTTGTCGACACTGCGGGCGCTGACACCATCGAACGTGTCGTGCAGAGGCGCGACACACCGGACCCGGCCACCTATATCGGCAAGGGAAAAGCTCGCGAGGTGATGGAGGTTTCCGAGGCGGTCGACGCCGACACGGTCGTGTTCGACGACGAACTGTCGCCCGGCCAGCAGGCAAACCTCGAGAAGATCCTCAAGCGCACTGCGCTCGACCGCACCGCGGTCATCCTCGACATCTTCGCCCAGAACGCCACGACGCTCGAAGGCAAGGCCCAGGTTGAACTCGCGCAGCTGAAGTACCGCCTGCCCCGCCTTCGCGGCCGGGGCAATGCCCTGTCTCAGCAGGGCGGCGGCATCGGCACGAGGGGTCCGGGCGAAACCCAGCTCGAGGTAGACCGCAGGCGAATCCAGCGCCGGCTCCAGAAGCTGGAGCGCGACCTGGAAGGCCTTCGCCGCACCCGGGTCAACCAGCGCAAGGCTCGCCGCCGGTCACGGTTCCATACCGTGGCCATTGTCGGATACACCAACGCCGGCAAATCGACCCTGCTCAACCGCTTGACCGGAGCCGGCGTGCTGGTCGAAGACCGCTTGTTCGCCACACTCGACGCCACGACCCGACGGCTGCAGCTGCCAGGTGGCGAGACCATCCTGTTGAGCGACACGGTCGGCTTCATCCGCAAGCTGCCTACCTCGCTGGTAGAGGCGTTCAAGTCGACCCTCGAAGAGGTCGCCGAAGCCGACCTGTTGGTACATGTGGTCGACGGATCTGCCGCCGATGCTGAAGAACACATCGATGCTGTCCGGTACGTGCTGCGCGAGATCGGAGCCGGCGAGGTTCCAGAACTGGTGGTGTTCAACAAGGCCGACGCAGTCGTCGAGCCCGGTCATCTGGATGCATTGCTCGCCCACCACCGCGGATCTCTGGCGGTGTCGGCTCATTCGGGCCACGGAATCCAGGAGCTGCTGCTTGCCATAGGCGACCGCATCCGATCGCTGTCGGCTGTCTACGAACTGGAGATCCCGTACGAGCGCGGCGATATGATCGCGGCGGTTCACCGCGAGGGTGAGGTCATCGTCGAGACCCATGGCGACACCGGCACCCGCATCCGGGCCCGCCTCGACGACGTCTCCAAGAACATCCTCGCCGAGTACATCACCGACGCCGAGGATCCGATTTGACCGCCGAACCGTTCGTTCCGCCTCCCTACCCCTACGACCGGCTCGACCAGCTGAAGCCTCTGGCTCAGGCCCACGAGGGCGGCATCGTCGACCTGTCCATCGGCACACCGTGCGACCCGCCTCCGCCGGCGGTGGTCCAGGCGCTGGCGTCTTCGGGGGCCGAGCGCGGCTATCCACCGTCGATCGGCACATTGGCCCTGCGCGAGGCCATCTCGGGCTGGTTCGACCGCCGTCTCGGATTGTCGGTCAGCACCGACGACATAGCTGCGGCCATCGGCACCAAGGAGTTCGTGGCCGGCCTGCCCAACTACATGAGGCTTCGAAATCCGCAGCGCGACACCGTTCTGTATCCCGAGATCTCGTATCCGAGCTATGCCATGGGCGCCATTCTGGGCGGATGCCGAGCGGTGCCGGTAGCGGTGGACGAGCACTGGCGGATCGATCTGTCCAGCATCGACCCCGCAGACGCCGAGCGGGCCCTGTTGTTGTGGGTCAACACGCCCGGCAACCCGGCCGGAAACGTCGATGATCTCGAGGCCGCCGCCCGCTGGGGGCGAACCCACGGCGTGCCGGTGTTCTCCGACGAGTGCTACATCGAGTTCACCTGGAACGGTCCGCGACGGTCGATCCTGGAACACGGCTCGCAAGGCGTGGTCGCAGTGCATTCGTTGTCCAAGCGCTCGAACCTGGCCGGGGTGCGCGTCGGGTTCTACGCGGGCGACAGCGAGCTGGTGCACTACCTGTCCGAAGTTCGCAAGCACGCCGGATTCATGGTGCCGGGACCCGCACAGGCGGCTGGCATCGTCGCGCTGGGCGACGACGAACACGTCGAGATCCAGCGCGGCAGATACCTGGCGCGCATGCAGCGGCTGGCGCAGGGTCTGGCAGCAGTAGGTGTAGAGGTCGATCTGCCCGAGGGCGGCTTCTACCTGTGGGCACCGGCGCCCGACGGCGATGCGTGGGGTTTCACCGAGTATCTGGCCAAGACCACAGGTGCTCTGGTCAGCCCCGGCGAGTTCTATGGCGAAGCTGGCTCAGATCGGGTGCGCCTCGCTGTGGTGCGCGACGACGAGGCCATCGAGCGTGTTGCGTCGCGTCTCGAAGCCGCCGGCTAGCCGTCGGTCAACACCAGCAGCAGGTCGCTTCTGAGCCCGGCAGGAACCTTGCTGGTATAGGTCTCGCTGCGATCTGGCGACCTGAAGACCAGCTCGTCTCGGTCGAGCGACACCAGCAGGTCTTGGCCCGTCATCCACACGAGCGGTCGGGCTTGGTCGATCGCCGAGGTTTGGGTCTGACCGGCCTGCATCAGCCAGCCGACCGGGCGCCCGCCCCCGATCAGGTAGCGACCACTGGAAGAAATGGTCAACTCGTCGACCTCCGAGCCGGCCGGAAGCGTCTGCGAGGTTCCGTCGGCGAAGTCGACCACCAGAAGGCATTCGTTCAACGAGCAGTTCCAACGAACCGTGGTGCCCGCACGGCCGGCCACCACCAGCGACTCGACTTCCTCGACCACTCCGCTGCTGTCGAAACGCCAAACACCGTTGGGGCCGTCTGCGTACAGCGCGCCCTCGGCGGCGTGCACCGAGTTGACGTACCCGGTGGTGCCAGAAAGCATCTGAGGCTCGGCGCCCGGTATCTGGGCGATGAATCTCAGGCCGCCGTCGACCGAAGTTGATGCGGTCCAAACGGCTTGGTCGTCCCAGGCGATGGGTTCGCCGACCACGGGTGTCAGTGCAGAGCTGTTCGGATCGACCAGGTACGAGAACGGCTTGCCTTGGACCAGCACCATCCCGGCGACCACGGCGAGGTCGTTGACATCTGTTCCGTTAAGACTGATGCGTGTGATGCTGCCGTCGGCAAGGTCGATTCGCACCAGGCGGCTCGAAGCGTCGACGAACCACCCGGTTGACGGCACCGTCCAGTCGGAGTCGATCTCTGCAGGCCGGTCTGGCGCTGTGGTGGTGGTTGACGACTCGTCGACGGTTGCCGAAGTTGGTGTGCTGGGGTCGTCGTCTGCCCCCGACGTGGTGGGCGCGGTGGTGCTGGCGGCGGCGGTCTCTTCGTCTCCTGCGCCTCCGAAAACGGCGACGCCGAGCATGACGGACACCAGGCAGGCAACCAGGGCGACCACGCCGCGGTTGGCTCCGCGCGAGATATGGCCGTCTTCGAATGTGGGGGAGTCGTAGATCGGTTTGCCCGGCTCGACCCGCATTGCCTCACGCTAGTCTCCCAGCCGTGAAAGACCTCTTGCAGTTGGCATCACAGATCGTCTCGATCGAGTCGGTGAGTCTGGGCGAGACCGCTCTGGCCGACCACGTTCACGAGCTTCTGGGTTCGGCACCACACCTGTCGGTGGAACGGATCGGAAACAACGTGGTGGCCCGCACCACCCTTGGACGACCCCAGCGGCTGCTCATCGCCGGACACCTCGACACGGTTCCGGTCAACGACAACCTTCCCGGGCACATCGAAGGCGACCGGCTGTACGGCCTGGGTGCCTGCGACATGAAGGGCACTGTTGCGGTCATGCTCGACCTCGCCATCGAGGTGACTCAGCCGGCGGTCGACGTCACCTGGGTGTTCTATGAGGCAGAGGAGATCGCTGCCGTTCACAACGGATTGCGCAAGATGTTCGACGAGTGCCCCGAACTGTTGGCCTGCGATGCGGCCATCTTGGGTGAACCCACTTGCGCCGCTGTGGAAGCCGGATGCCAGGGCACGCTTCGAGCCAGGGTCACGTTCACCGGAGCCAGGGCCCATACGGCCAGACCCTGGATGGGACGCAACGCGATTCACAGGCTGGGCGACCTCCTGTCGCGCCTCGAGGCATACGAGGGTCGCTCGCCGGTCATCGAGGGTTGCACCTACCGAGAGGCCGTTCAGGCGGTGTTCGTCGAGGGTGGTGTGGCGGGCAACGTGGTGCCCGATTCCGCCACCGTCACCATCAACCACCGGTTTGCCCCAGACCGCAGTCTGCAGGAGGCGATCGAGCATCTGCGCTCGGTGGTAGGCGAGTGCGACCACTTCGAGGTGACCGATTCGTCGCAGGCGGCGCCGCCATCGGTCGAGCATCCATTGATCGCGGCCCTGATCCGGCGAAACGATCTGCAGGTGAACGCGAAGCTGGGCTGGACCGACGTGGCCCGATTCGCCCAACACGGCATTCCTGCCATCAACTTCGGTGCCGGCGACCCGACCATCGCACACACAAAGGACGAGTTCGTCGAGCGCTCGGAGATCGAAAGCGTGCACTCGGCCCTGGCCGATCTTCTCCAACGCGGGGTCGATTAGCCCGTATTTGGGAGATATGACAATCGCATCACAGCCGATTTGTGGGCTCTCAACAGGAAATTCCCGAAAATCTGCAACATTTTCGTCGCCTGATTGAAACTTTTACCCTCACATGTGATGTCATATGTCACGTACTCGACCCAACGGCAGCCGCTGTCCCTCCGGCGCAATTGCGCTCAGGCCGCCGACAGGGCCGTGTCGCGAGGGGAAAGCTCACGCGGCGATGCCGCCGGGGCCAGTTGCGGGACTGGGCTCGGCGGCATCGTACGTTCCCGCCCAGTTCAGGGGCGCACTGCGATGTCTATCGGGCTGCCGCCCACCTTCGCCCGGCCCCTGCCCAAGGCGTCACCGAAGGCAATAACCTCGCCGTTGTCGGCCAGCGCAAAGTAGCCGTTGCCGGTGCCCGTCGGCCGCAGTTCGATGGCAGGCGATGAGGTGCACAGACCCAGCCCGGGTACCGAACCCCAGAACGGCACGGCAAAGCTGAACACGCCGCCGTCTCCGCCCAGCAGCCAGTAGCCCGAGCCGTCTGGGTGAACAGCCATGGATATCACCGGAGCGTCCAAGACCATGGCGCCAGTGGAGCCGTGGAACTCGGCATCGCCGAATGTGAACACGCCGCCGTCGCTGGCAAGCAACCAATAGCCGTTACCGCTGGCGGTGGGGGCCATCGAGATGACGGGGGCCTTCAGGTCCATTCCACCGGTAGAGCCGTGGAACTTCGCTGCTCCGAAGGTGAACACTCCGCCGTCCTCGCCCAGCAGCCAGTAGCCATTGCCCGTAGGCAGCGCGGTCATCGAGATGATCGGAGCATCGAGCGTGAAACCGGCCATCGACCCGTGATCAACGGCATCGCCGAAGGCATAGACGACGCCTGCCGAGTCGAGAATCCAGTAGCCGTTGCCCGAGTGTGTGTTGGTCAACGCGACCGCTGTAACGCCTGTCGGCAGTGTCACGTTGCGGCTCTTCAGATCGCCCCAGAAGTCGACCCCCACCGCGTCGACAGACCCATCGCGATGCAAGATCCAATAACCGGTGGCCGAGTCCGATCGGGGGTTCTGGGGCGGGTTCAGATTGGGCCGGCAGGTGGTGGGCGCCGCGTTGTCGGTACCCGACGGGGCCGCGGTGTGCATCGGGTTGCCACGCCACATCGGCCACGTGCCAGATGGCTGACTGGGCAGACGGTAAGCGGTCAGCACCGCCCGGTGGCCGGCTGGGTAGACACCGCTGCCCGTGCGTTCGTTGGTGGGCACGATCAGCTGCCAGCCGTCGGGCCCGAAGTTGCCGGCGAGGGGTGAACCAGCTCCGGCGAACAGTTCGTCCTGGTTGAGACGGCCTCCGGCCAGGCGCTTGCCCGTCGAACCCTCGACCACGAATGTGAAGATGTTCGATGTTGCGACGATGTCCATGTCGGAGTCGCCGTCGGCGTCGACGATGATCGGGCTGGCCATGTAGTTGACGATCGCGCCAGGAAAGTCGCCTTCGAGGGCGTCCTTTTGATACTTGATGGTGCCATCGCGTTCGATGACCACGATCGATCCGCTGGAGGTCGGCTCGTTGATGGTGGTCACGACGATCTCGGTCTTGCCGTCGCCGTCGACATCGCCCAGAGCGGGTGTCGAGAAGACCCGGTGGCTGAGCTGAACGGGGAAACCAGGCAGCAGGGTGCCGTCGTCCGCGTGGAACGCCCAGACCTGCCTGGCTGCGTTGGGTTCGTAGAACTGAACGCTGCCGCCCACCACGACGTCGGTGCGCCCGTCGTTGTCGATATCGCCCATGACCGCCGATGACTGGAAGATGTCGGAGCGCTCTATGGCGGGGAAGCGTTCGCTGACCACACCCTGGTTCCAGTCGAGCACCCTGAACCGGCCGCCCTGGTGGGTGAAGTTCAGGCCGATGCTGGCGTCGCCGCCGATGTAGATCTCAACGCGTCCGTCGCCATCGATGTCGTACAGCGACGGCGAACCCCATGTGGTGTCGTAGTGAACGAACGGGAACCCGGAAACGGGCGAGCCGTTGCGGTCGAGGGCCCAGATGCGGTGATCCCAGCCGCCGAACACGATGTCGAGATAGCCGTCGCCGTCGACATCGCCCAGCGCCGGGCTGGAGTACACACCCTCGGTGAAGCCGTCGGCACCGCCGTCGGTCCACATGTTGAACGTGTCGAAGCCCTGGTGGCTCCACACCCGGTTGCCGTTGTGATCCAAAACGACGACGCCGCCCTGCTGGTTGGCGACCTTCAGCGTGCCCACGCCGACCACGATCTCGACATCGCCGTCCTTGTCCAAATCGGCGACCACGGGAGCGCTGCCCACCGAAGATGCCGCCGACTGGCCAGCGATCTTTGCGGGCTTCGACCACACCAGCGAGCCGTCGCCGTTGTAGACGTGAACCATCCCGTCGAGGGTGCCGAAGACGATCTCGTCGTATCCGTCGCCGTCGACATCGCCGACCGTCGGGGCCGACGAATCGTTGGCGGCGCTGGTGGTGATTCGCCACAACTGGTCCAGGTTCGACGCCGCGGAGGCCTCGGTCGGCGAGGTTGCGAGGGTCGCTGCGGCCAGGGTCGCGCAGAGCAGTGTGCGGGTCAGAGCTCTCATGGTGAACTTGTCGGAATGTTGGTCCTCGAACTGGAGTCGCCCGCCAGCGAATCATCTCAGGTTACGATGGGGCGAAGCGAGGTCGGACGCGGCCGCCCCGATCCTCGCAGCTCGGTCGAGATCGAAACCATCGTCTTGGTGGGTCCGAGCACCTCCAGGCGGCCTCGAAAGCTGACAACACGTGACAACCTTCCAGGAGCTCGGCGTCGCCGAAGACCTGGTCGAGTTCCTTGCCGCGCAGGGTATCGACGCACCATTTCCCATCCAGATCCTGACCATCGCGGATGGTTTGTTGGGCCGAGACGTGTGCGGAAAGGCCAAGACCGGCTCGGGCAAGACCCTTGCGTTCAGCCTGCCCGTGGTGCAACTCGTCCAGCGCCACGAACGAGGCCTGCCAACCGCACTGATGCTGACACCAACGCGCGAGTTGGCAAATCAGATCTTCGAGGTCGTTCAGCCCATGGCCGAGGTCAGGGATCTGCGCACGATCTCGGTTTATGGCGGCACCAACATCGACCGCCAGATCGAGACCATCGCCGAGGGCATCGAGATCGTGGTGGCCACACCCGGCCGTCTGATCGACCTCATCGACCGAGGTGCCATCGATGTCACGTGCATCGAGAAGGTGGTGGTCGACGAGGCCGACCGCATGGCCGACATGGGGTTCTTGCCGCAGGTCGAATGGATTCTGCGGCGAATCACCACCGAACACCAGACGATGTTGTTCTCGGCCACACTCGACGGTGTAGTAGACACCGTCATCCAGCGCCACCTGTCGGACCCGGTCAAGCACGAGGTCGACTCGAAGGAAGTCACCGTCGACCAGATGGGGCACCTGTATTTGACCGTCCACCACATGGACAAGCCCAAGGTCGCTGCGTCCATAATTCGTGGTGCCAGCAGGGCCATCTTGTTCACCCGCACCAAGCGGGGCGCCGACCGCCTCGAACGAGATCTTCGTAACGAAGGCGTCGAGGTTGCCGCGATCCACGGTGACCTGCGGCAAAAGCAGCGCGAGTCTGCCCTGTCGCGCTTCACCCAGGGCAAGATCAAGGCGCTGGTCGCAACCGACGTCGCAGCCCGCGGGATCCACGTCGACGATGTCGACGTGGTCATCCACTACGACCCGCCGGACGATCACAAGACCTACCTCCACCGTTCGGGCCGTACCGCCAGGGCCGGCGAGAGTGGCACCGCGGTGACCTTGGTGTTGTGGGACGAGGAACTCAACGTCAGGCAGCTTCAGAGGCGGCTGGGCATGTCGCTGCCGATGCACGAGGTCTTCAGCAACGACGAGCGTCTTCTAGATCTGCCGGCGTGGGTTGCGCTCGATTCCGAGGCGGAGTCCAGCACCGCCGGAACCTGATGTGACCCAGCCCGAGTTCGACGCGCCATCACGCATTGGCTCGTCGGTGGCCGGGGCCTTGGCCTTGGGCGTTGACGTCACAGATCTGTACCAAGTAGCCGTCGCTTTCGGGTTGAACGCCGACGTCGTGGACATTGCGGCCCAGCGCGGGCCGGCTCAGTCCCAGCCCGCTCAGATCGGCCCGTCCGGTGGTGACCGAACCGCTTTGGGCGCCTGGTACACCCCGCCCTCGTTGGCTAGTGGCATCGTCGACCTGGCCCTCGACCTGTTCGGAGCCGAACCCGAGTCGCTGCTGGACCCCACCTGCGGGTCGGGGGTCTTTTTGTTGTCCGCGGCCTCGGCGCTGGTCGCACGAGGTGCGAACCCAGACGACGCAGTTGGCCGGCTGAGCGGCTTCGACCTCGATCCGGTTGCATTGTTCTGTGCGGCGGTCGAGGTCGCCAACTGGTGCGCCACCAGTGGAGGTCGATGGACGCAGCCGAGTCTGCGGATGGGCGATGTGGTGCACTCGGGGATGCTCGACGAAGTCCGAGCTGCCGACCTGGTGGTCGGCAATCCGCCGTTCTTGTCGCAGTTGCGCCGGCGTACTGCACGAAACGCCACCCAGCGCGCCGGCGTAGGGCGCATCGGCTATGCGGACGCATCGGCGATCGTTTTGAAACGCAGCGTCGACCTGCTGGCCGATGGGGGAGTGGCCGCTCTGGTGATGCCGAGGTCGTTCCTCAGCGCCCGAGATGCGGCCCCTGTGCGCCAACACCTCGAAACCGCTGGTCGTTTGGCCGCGGCGTGGTTCGACGACCGACCGATGTTCGATGCCGCGGTGCGGGTATGGGCGCCGTTCGTGGTCAGAGAACCGGGCCATGCCGGTGACGTCGTGCTTGCGCGTGGTGACGGGGTCGAGGTCAGCCAGCGCGTCACGTTCGATGGCTGGAGTCAATTGGGGGCCGATGCCATGGAGGTGCCGCGGTTGCCGGCCGGCCGCAAGACCAGTGGCGTGCTGGGCGATCTGGCCGTGGTCAGCGCCGACTTTCGCGATTGGTTCTACGAACTGGCCCGAGCTGTGCGAGAGGCGCAGGGCCAGCACCTAGACCCCGACGAGGTCGGAGTGTTGACCAGTGGGGCCATCGACCCGGCGCGCATCTTGTGGGGGCACAAGCCCGTCAAGCTGGCGGGCACGTCATTCGACAGGCCGGTGGTGGATCGTGGGTGGCTCGAAGCACGCAGTGACGCTGCTGTTCGGCTGTCTCCCAAACTGATAGTCGCCAACCAGACCAGCGTCATCGAGGTGGTGGTTGACACCGAGGGTCGTTGGGTCGGATCGACGCCCACGATCCATGTGCTGCCCCGGGCCCACGAAGACCTCTGGCGACTGGCTGCTGTGCTTGCGTCGCCTCACGCCACGGTCGAGGCGATGCGGCGCAGCTCCGGCAACGCCCTGTCGCCCACTGCCATGCGCCTCAGCGCCAGGCTTGTGGCCGACCTGGCGCTACCCGCCGACCTCGACGCCTGGGATGAAGCGGCCCAGGCCATGTGCGATGGCGAGCCCCTGACCGTGGTGGCCGAGGCGATGTGCGACGCCTACGGGATCGACAGCAGCGACCCCATCGTCGGCTGGTGGATGGGGCGGGCCGGCAAACGGTTGGCTTGAAGCGCCGGTCAATCCGGTCGACAATCGAACCCGACCAGGCAACTCTGGACCTGGCGAGCACACCTGCTCGTCCGCAAGTCACGAAAGCGAGCCCAGACCAAGTGTTCTCAGAAGAAGACCCGACGAATCCGCCGCCCGTGTCGGGCGCCTGGTTCGAGGGTGACGATCCCGAAGATCGTGTCTTCATGCAGTTCACGCGCGGCCGCGACTTCGTTCTCGAGTCGGGCGAAACCCTTCAGGCACCCGTTCTGGCTTACGAGACCTGGGGCACGCTCGACGACACCGCTTCTAACGCCGTGTTGGTGTGTCACGCCCTCACGGGTGACAGCCACGCTGCCTCACACCCCAAGCCTCATCACCACCTGTCTGACGAAGGCTGGTGGGAACGTGTAGTGGGCCCCGGAAAGACCATCGACACCAATCGCTATTTCGTGGTGTGCGCAAACGTTCTCGGTGGCTGCCAGGGGTCGAGCGGGCCGGCCTCCACCAATCCGTCGACCGCCAAGCGCTATGGCCCCGACTTTCCGCAGGTGTCGGTGCGCGACCAGGTGAGGGCCCAGGCCAAGCTGGCCGAAGAGCTCGGTGTCGAGTCGTGGCTTGGCGTCGTCGGCGGATCGATGGGTGGCATGCAGGCGCTCGAGTGGGCCGTGACGTTCCCCGATCGGGTCAGATCGGTCGCGGCTCTCGCCACCACCGCTGCCGCGAGCGCACAGCAGATCGCCTGGAGCCAGGCGGGCCGCATGGCGGTGATGGCCGACAGTGGCTGGAATTCGGGCCACTACTACGACGCTGCCCCCGGGCACGGTCCCCACCGTGGCCTGGCCACGGCCCGAGTGTTGGCGATGATCCACTATCGCTCTGACCTCGAGTTCAATGCGCGGTTCGGCCGGCTCAGCTCTCACGGTCGACCGGCGGCCGAACACGGTGCGATGTTCGACATCGAGCGCTATCTCGCCTATCAGGGCTCGAAGTTCGTCAGGCGTTTCGACGCCAACAGCTACATCCTGTTGAACAGGATGATGGACCTGCACGACCTGGGACGAGGGCGGGGCGGTGTTGCGGCGGCGCTGTCACGCGTCAAGTGCCCGTTGTTCACGGCGTCGGTGTCCACCGACTTCCTGTACCCCGAGTACCAGCAACGGGAGCTGGTCGAGGGCTTCGAGGCGGCCGGTCAGTGGGCAACGCACGTGATGATCGAGGCCGACACGGGCCACGACGGCTTCTTGACCCACGGCGATCAGGTCGAGCCGCAATTGCAGGCGTTCCTGGACAAGATCGCATCCGACGGCTGACACCGCCGACAGCGGCGGCCCCCTCAGCCGTTGCGGTCCTCGAATGTTCGGGCGACGACCCGGCTGGCCGGGTATTCGACCTGGTGTGGTAGCTCGTGTGGTTCGGTCCTGACCCGAGCCACGAAGTGGCCATTGGGGCATGTTCGCGGCATCTTGACCCGAGGCTCGGTATCGACCCTGGCGCTTGCCAGCGAGGTAACGAACACGCTGGCGAGGCTGGGGTCGGTCATGAGTCGCATTGTTCCGGGTGCCGGCGCCGACAGGGGCGATTCGCCTCTCTTGACCCTCTCGGGTGCCACCGGCCAACTGATCGGCTCACCGCATTCGATGCACTCGAGGATGACCCTTCCTTTGGACGGGATCTCGAGGTTGGTGGGGATATGGAAATTTGCCGTCATAACCGATGGCAGTGACGCACAGAGCGACCGTCTGGTCGCGAGATTCTGCGAAAAAGATCACACTTTGACGATTTCTGAGATCTCGCCCAGTTCGTCTGGGGTCATCTCCCAGCCGTCGGCGGCCGCGTTGGCCACTATCTGGTCGACGCGTGTTGCACCGGCGATCACCGACGACACCGGTGCGTGTGCCAGCAGGTACCCGAACGCCAACTCGAGGATCGAACGGCCGTGGTTGGATGCGTATGACGTGAGCACCCGGGTGCGGTCGAGTTGCCAGTCGGCCAGGAACATCTCCTTGCGTTCTTCTGGCATCGCGGCAAGCCGCGAACCCTCCGGTGGGCCTTGGGGAGTGACCTTGCCCGTCAGCAGCCCGCTCTCCAGGGGGAAGTAGGGAAGGAAAGCCAAGCCCAACTCCTCACACGCGGGGATGACATCGGGCAGGGGCTCGCTGTGCAGCACCGAGAACCGATTCTGGACACTCGCAAACCTCGCAAAGCCGCGATCGTTGGAGACCTCGTTTGACTCGCCCAACAGGTCTGCACCGTAGTTCGAGCACCCGATGTGGCGGACCTTGCCGGCAACCACCAGATCGTTCAGTGCGCCGAGGGTGTCTGCCACGGGCACCTTGGCATCGGGGAAGTGGTGTTGATAGAGGTCGATCCAGTCGGCGCCCAGTCGGCGAAGGCTGTTGTCGACCGCCTTCTTGATCCATTCTGGGTGTCCGCCCGTGAGGGTCTCGGGAACGTCGTAGGCACCGAACTTGGTGGCGATCACGACGTCGTCGCGCTGGCCCTTCAGCGCCTTGCCCAGATACTCCTCGGACAGGCCGTTGCCGTACACGTCGGCCGTATCGAAGAAGTTGACCCCGGCGTCGAGCGCGGCGTGAACGACCTTGGCGGTGTCGGCTTCGTCGAGGCGCATGCCGAAGTTGTTGCACCCGAGACCTATGACCGACACGTCGATGTTGCCGAGCTTGCGATGTTTCATGTCGTGTAGCGTCGCACGTCGTGCCCGAGTTGGTCGAGGTCGAGATCTACCGCCGGTCGGTCGAACCCGTCGTGGGGCGGCGTGTCGAGGCCGTTCGCACCCCCGATAGCTGGTTCTTGAAGGGCGGCGTGACCCCGGCAGCCCTCGACGAAGCGCTGGTCGGGGCCTCGGTGAGAGCCAGTCGGCGCCTGGGAAAGCTGCTCATGGTCGACATCGGCGACACCACCCTGGGCCTGCGGTTCGGGATGACCGGCCGCATCGTGGTCGACGGCAGCCAGCCGATAGAGCGCCTTCTCTACTCAACGGTCAGCTCCAGCGAGAGATTCGCGAGGTTTGGGATCGGGTTCGACGACGGCTCGGAGCTGTCGATCATCGATCCGCGCCGTCTCGGTGGGGTCGAGCTTGCGCCAGACGAATCGGCGTTGGGACCAGATGCAGCAACCGTCTCGAAGCGCCAAATCGAGGCGGTGCTGACGGGACGAAGAAGCCTCAAGGCCGTGCTGCTCGATCAGAGCCGCATTGCCGGAATCGGCAACCTGATCTGCGACGAGACCCTGTGGCGCGTCGGCCTAGACCCAACACGCCCGGTCGCCACCTTGACCAGCGCCGAAAAAGCTGCGCTGGCGCGAGCCATCCGCGAGACCGTTGGAGTGCTGACCCGCCGGGGTGGCTCGCATCTGGGAGACCTGCAAGACCATCGCGTCGAGGGCGGTGTGTGTCCCCGAGATGGTGCACCACTCACACGTGCCCAGGTGGGTGGGCGCACCACCTACTGGTGCCCTCAGCATCAGCGCTGATCTAGACATCGCGCCCGTCATGGATAGGTCTGGCACGAGTACAGTCGCACGTGTGCATCGGAGTCGGGCGATAAAGCTGCTGCTGGCCACCGCAGCTATCGCCCTGGTGTCGGTGTTCGTTGCCGTCTCGCCTGTTGGTGCGCTGGCGCTGTTGGCTCAGGCCCAGACCGAGGTCGACGACGGCACCAGGCCCATGCGCATCCTGGCCATCGCCATGGGTGTGCTGGCAGTGCTGCTCGGTGTGCTGACCTACTTCTACTGGAAGGCCACAACCCCACCGGCGCGGCGTGGCTATCTGCCCATGCCCGACTGGTCGGCCGAGCCCAGGCTCGAGCGTCGGCCGAGCCCCACGGCGGGCGAGGTGGCGGGTGCCCCCCACGTTGAGGCCGAGCCCCGCACACGGCCCCCGCAGGCTGCACCCTCGCTGCGAGACTCGCTCAAGGCGCGGCCGGTTCTGGGCGACAAGCTGGCCGATTCGGGCAACTGAGCCTCTAGGTTTTGTTACATGGCTGAATCTCTCGACGTAGATGCGATGATCGCCAGGTTCCGGGCGCGGGCCGATGCTGCCAGGCGCCGAAACCTGCCACCCGTTGGTGGAGATGAGCGCAAGGCATTCCTCCGGGCTCAACAGGAAGACTTCATGGACTTCGCCATCATCGGCGATGCCACGTGGCAGCTCGAAGACGGCATTTTGACCTTCCGCGTCGATCTTCGACCCAAGGCCGAAGATTGATCCGAAGGCGTTGTACGCGCGGCACATCCTGCTATGATCTTTCCTCGCTGCGGATGTAGCTCAGCTGGCTAGAGCGCAACCTTGCCAAGGTTGAGGTCGCCGGTTCGAACCCGGTCATCCGCTCCAGTGCAAAGCCCCGCCTTCGGGCGGGGCTTCTGCGTTTTCAGACCAGGTCGCCGAGTTCGTGGTCCAACGCTGCTGTGTGCAGCCTTGTCAGCATTGCCTCGAACAGGTCGACGCTGCGCCGGTCGGGGGTAGCCATGTCGGCGAGGTTGTTGGCCAGCATCGCCATCCACCACAACATCGAGCTTCGGTAGTCGTCGCGAACGTGAGCCGTCTGGGATGGCTCGACTCCCAGCTGCAGCAGGGTGTCGATGTACAGGTCACACAGCTCATCTTCCATGGCGCGGCGAGTGGTGATGTCCAGGCTGGTAGTGCAAAAGAAGCTCAGGTCGGTGGCGCCGCCCGTGTACATGGCGGTCTGCCAGTCGACGATGGTCACCTTCGAATCATCGCCCGGAGCGAACAGCATGTTCTCGAGACGGAAATCGGCGTGGGCGATGGTCAAGGGTCGCCGGGCCATCGACGCCAGGTAGTCGCGCACCTGTGGCACAAACCGCCGTGTCCACTCGATGGTTTCTGCTTCGAGCAGGTACGCGAACCGGGCGGCGAACCGTTCGAAGCTGGCTTCCATGGCGCCCTGCAACCCGGCACCGGTATTGGGTCTGTCTATCCCTGGCACCCACTCGAGGTGGGCAGTGCGCGGCATTCCCCACCATGGTGCATGCAACCCGGCCAGCGCCGCCACGGCCGCTCTGGCGGCCTCCGGGCTGGCCCCCTTCACCTGGTCGCCGGCTGCAGCAGGCGCCATGTCCTCGATCAGCACAGCGGCCCGATGACTCGATGGTTCGATGATGGTGCGGTAGGACCGCGGCACCGAGATGGTGGAAGGCAGTCGTGGGGCCAACTGTTCGTAGAACATGGCCTCGCGATGCCACACCTTCAGCAGCTTGCCCACGGCCAGGGCTGCCGGGTCAGTTGCGGGGAGCTTGACTATCGCCGTCGCCGGCACGTTTGGCGAATGCGGCGCACTCATCTGAAGCCGGCCGACAGTGCCCAGAAATGCCGAGCCGACCGCAAGTTGGGTGACGTCGACCGACTCGATGGGCAGGCCAAAGACCTCTGACAACCAGACGGCGTCGACTTGGGCCAGTGTGGTGGGAACCCCGGGCGTCACGCGTCCGGGCCACTGTGGTCGGCGAACCTGGCCGGTATCCACTCCGACAATCGGGCGCGCAGTTCCTCAGCTGCTTCGGTCAATAGGTGGCCCGCTCCGTGCAGCGGTACGAGCTCGCCTTTGCCCGCCAGCATGGCGACCATCTCGCTGGCCATGAACGGAAGCAGCTGGTCGGCATCTCCGTGCAACAACAGCAGCGGTGCGATCAGCTGGTCGGCTGTCTCGCAACCAGCCGATTGGGTCGCCAGGGTGACTACGCCAGCGCAGTGTGGGCCGAAGGCGACGCCTGCGTTCAGCGCCACCGCTCCGCCGAAGCTGTGCCCGACGGTCACGAAGCGTTCGGCGCCCGACCGCAGGCTGAGGTCGGCGGCGGCAGCCACGTCGTGAACACATCGGCCCAGGTCGTTGGGCTTGCGGTATCCGACCCGCACGGTGCCGATGCCCAACTGGGCGAAATGCTCAGCCAGTGAGAAGAACAGCCCGTCGGCGGGTCCGAGAACCCCACCCAGTGCGCCACCACACATCAACACGACGTCGGTTGCGTCGGTTGGTCCATGGCGGAAGAACGACAGCAGACCCTTCTCGGTGTAGATCTCGACGTGCCGCTGGCCCGGGGCGATCTCGACCTCGAGGGCCGCCATGCTGTTGAGCGTTTCGAGCGGCGTTTGAACCTCGTCTGGCTCGTCGGTCGACGGATCTGGGTCGGTCATGTTGTCGCCAATCTCGAAGCGTGCGCAGACCAGCCGAAACTACCTGCATCGCTGCGGCGGGACGAAGACGGGAGACCCATTCCGCCGTGGAGTGACGTTCCCCTTGCGGCGTCACTCCACGGCGGAATCCGACACCGGTCCGGGAGTTCTTCCTTCTCCGACCCGGCTCGATCTCGACCAGATGTCTACGGAATGCGAAGATATCGCCACTCTGAGTGGGCGTCAATGCGGGCAAAACCTTTTCTTCGGAACGGTCTCGACGCGGCTACCATGTGGACCTCCAGGCGCCGTGGCCGAGTGGTTAGGCAGCGGCCTGCAAAGCCGTGTACACCGGTTCGATTCCGGTCGGCGCCTCAAATCAGTGAGACGGCCCCCGCGAGGGGTCGTCTTTCGTTTTGGGACTCCGCCGGCCCTACAACACTGAACACATCACATCCGATATCTGAACGCTCTCGGTGAGGAGAACGCTGCCTATGGTGCTAGGGTCCCGACCCAGTGCGGTACGTAGGTGGTGCGGAGGTTCCGATGTCCAGGTTGGTTAGTGGCGTCTTGGCCCTCCTCTTGTTGGCAGGTGGCCTGGTGTTGGTGGCCAGCGGCGAACAGTCGTCCGCGGTCACCGGGAACATCGAATGGGTCGAGATGTCGGCAGGTGCGGGCGACCTACCCGTACCGCTCGGCGGCTCTGAGCAGACGGCCCTGCTGGTTGGTGACATCGACGGAGACGGTGACGACGACATCGCGATGGGATCGCGGGGCGGAACCAATTCGGTGGTCTGGTTCCGGCGCACCGGCTCGACGTGGGAGCAGAGCGTGGTCGATGCGGCCGCGCTTCGGCCCGAGGCCGGTGGTGCGCTCCACGACGTCGATGGGGATGGGCTCCTCGACATCGTTCTGGCGGGCGACTTCATGTCGAACGAGATCTGGTGGTGGAAGAACCCCGGTGCGACGGCCTTCGGTTCGGCGTGGACGCGATACACGGCCAAGAACTCCGGGGCCAACAAGCACCACGACATTGCTTTCGGCGATTTCGACAACGACGGATCGGATGAGTTCGCCTACTGGAACCAGGGCAACGGAAACACCGTCAACGACCTGTTCATCGCCGAGATCCCTGCCGACCCGACCACTTCGTCGTCGTGGCCGGCCCAGGTGGTCGTCGATGCGACCACATTCTCAGAAGGACTCGCCGTGGGTGACGTCGACGCCGACGGCGACGACGACCTGGTCGGTGGCGGCCGCATCATCTCCTACAACAGCACGACGAGCAGCTACGACGTGACCACTGTCAATCTGGCAGAAGCCAGCTACAGGTGGCACATCGCCGACATCGTCCAAGGCGGCCGGCCCGAGCTGATCACCGCCTCGGGCGACAATCCCGGTGGGCTCGGCTACTACGAATGGGACGGTGCCACCTGGGTTTACACAACCCTGCTCACACACGAACTGGCCGGCACGTGGAGTGAGGGTCACAGTGTCGACACCGGCGATGTAGACGGCGATGGCTTCATCGACGTGTTTGCTGCCGAGATGGCCATCAATGCCGGAGCGGCCGCGCGATCGGTCGTGTTCTACGGCGATGGCGCTGGCTCGTTCGTGCGCGACCTGGTGTCTACCGGCATCGACAACCACGAGTCAAAGCTCGCCGACATAGACGATGACGGCGACCTCGACATCGTGTCCAAGCCGTTCAACCAAGGCACACCCGAACTCCGGCTGTTCGCCAATCCGTTCCCAGGTCACGACGTGGGCAGCTGGCAGCGTCATCTCGTGGGTACCAACACGCTCAAGCAGGCTTGGGTCCGTCATGGCGACATCGACCTCGACGGTGACCTCGACCTTCTCGCGGGCCGTGCTTGGTTCGAGAATCCGGGTTCGTTGGGTGGCAGTTGGACGCGCCACGTGCTGCCGTCGCCAATGCTCCATGCCTTCTTGCTGGTCGACGTAGACGGCGACGGCGACCTCGACGTGTTTGGCGAGCAGGGCCTCAACTCGATGACCTATGTGTGGTCCGAGAACGACGGCTCGGGCAGCTTCACCAGCCGATCCAACATCCAGAACATCGTCACTGCCACGAACGAGTTTCACCAGGGTGTCACCTTCGTAGAGACGCCGACCGGAGTCGAGATCTACACGCTGTGGAACGACCGAGCGTTGGGCATCGAGAAGATCACCGTTCCCGCTGACCCGATCAACACGACCTGGCCCACTGTCCTGACCAGCCTGCCCTCCCAAGGCGAAGAGGCGGCGTTCGTCGATATCGACGGCGACGGCGATCTCGACTTCATTCAAGGACACATGTGGTCGCGCCGCGAAGCCAATGGCTCTTACACCGACTTCGTGCTGCACAATCCGACGACCTGCTGCTTCGCCGGGCAGCCGGTGCTGGGAGATCGTCTGCCCGACCGAATGGTTCCGGCCGACATCAACCTCGACGGACGCATCGACATCGTCGTGTCTCACGAGTACGACCCGCAGAACTCGGTCGTCTGGTACGAGCAGCCCCTCGACCCAACCACCGAATGGCCAGAGCACCTGATGTTCGAGGGGGCGTTTCCGATCCACTCGCTCGACGTGGCTGACATAGACGGTGACGGCGACCAGGACGCTGTCATCGGCGAACATGGCCCGACCGAGGCCGACGGCACCGTGTACGTGCTGCAGAACATGTCGGGCACGGGCTCTGCGTGGAAGCCGATACCGGTTCACACAAACGAGGAGAACCACGACGGCACCAAACTCGCCGATCTCGACGGTGACGGCGACCTCGACATCTACTCGATCGGCTGGCTCCACTTCAGGGTGATCATCCACGAGAACCTCTCGGGCCTGATCTCGCCTCCGGTCTGGCACGATGTCGATCGCCGCTACCGCACCAACTTCGAGGTGGGTCCGCTGGGGGTCGCGAGCGTCGATCACCCCGCTGTCGCCGGAGTTGACTTCACGGCTGCTCTTGGCGCCGCAGGAGGCGGTGGGTCGATAGACACAGCGTCGCTCAAGGTCGTCGAGGTCGACGGGTCTGGTGCGATCGTCAACGTCGACGTGCCGTTCCAGTTCGATCCCAGCGCCACCTTCGACGCTTCGACGGATGCCACCGGTGAACTCGTGGTCCTGATGCCCGGCAACACCGCAGCAGGCCAGACCCGCTACTTCCAGGTGTACTTCGAGGTCACTTCGGCCGGCTTGGCGCCAACAGTCGTTGCCCCCCTGGTCACCACCACACCTGGTGTGGTCGACGCGGGCGTGTCGACAACCAGGGTCGAGACGCCGGCGGGCGACTGGTTCTTCGACATGGCCGGTGGCGGGTTCGCCAGCCTCGACGATGCCGACGGTAACGACTGGATCGGGTACAGCACGGCCGTCGGCGCCGCGGGCGAGTTCCGAGGCATACCCAACCTGATCGCTCCTGCCGATGGAGGCCACTTCCATCCTGGGTCCACGTCGGCGAGCTCGAGCGTCGTCAACGAAGGTCCGCTGCGGACGACCATTCGGTCGAGTATTCCCGGCACGGGCTGGGCCATGAGTTGGCAGATATACCCGGGTTGGGCGACGGCCACCGTCGACAGCGTCGACGGCTCGTACTGGTTCCAGTACGAGGGAACACCGGGAGGCACCTTCGAGGCGGCCGACCAGATCCACGAGTCTGGCGGCACCACCGTCGGTGCTTTGGCGACCTTCGGCGCCGACCTCGCCGCACCCGAGTGGATGGCGGCTGCCGACTCGACCATCAGTCGTTCTTTGGTCATGGCCCACCACGATGACGACACCATCGCGGACAGCTATCGCGACCAGGACGACCTGATGACGGTCGCCGCGTTCGGGCGCCCGTTGAACGTGTTGGCACCGTCTCTCACGGGGGTGGCAGAACGGTTCAGTGTCGGTCTTGTCGCCGGCAACGCTGCGGCCGACGCCTCGTCGGGTGCCGCCCGCTTCACCGCCGATGGATCTGCCCTCGTCACCGGTTGGTCGTCGCGGGCTGGAGGGTCTGGCTCCGAAGGAGGCTGGACCGGCCAACCCGCCGAGTGCGCTACATGCCTGCTTCGGGTTACGACCAACCCGCCCCTGCCATCACGCCTGATCGTCGACGGCTTGCCCAGGGATCGCTGGGGTCTCAACTGGATGAAGGTCACCCCAGGCCAGCACGAGGTCTGCTTCGGTGACGTGGTTGGCTGGGTCACACCGCCATGCCAGGTCGTCGACGTTCAGCCCGGCGTGACCGGGGTGGTCGACGGGGTGTTCCAGCAGATGGGCTCGTTGCGCGTGATTACAGAGGCTGGCGCTGGTGGCGGCGGAGTGCAGTCGACGATCTCGGTCAACGGGAACCCCGCAAACGATTGGGGTTCATGGACCGACGTCGCACCCGGAAACTACGAGGTCTGCTTCGGCAACGTTCCAGGGTTTGCCCCAGAGCCATGTCAGAACGTCGTGGTGGTGGCCGGCGTGGCCACTGTCGTCACAGGAACCTTCGATGCCGGCACATCAACGGCCCCGCCCCAACACGGCTTCTTGCGCGTCGTCACCGAGGCAGGTGCAGGCGGCGGTGGTGTGCCGACGACGATCACCATCAACGGAAACGTCGCGGATTCCTGGGGTCTCAACTGGCTGAAGCTTGCACCCGGGGCCTATGAGGTGTGCTTCAGCGAGGTGGTCGACCTGGTCACTCCGACCTGCAACAACGTGACGATTACGGCCGGTGTGACGACCATCGTGAACGCGACCTTCGACCTCAAGGGTTGGTTGCGGATCCTTACCGCTCCGGCCCAGCCATCGACGCTCTACGTGGACGGCGTCGCGGTCAACGAGTGGGGCTACTGGTCCGATCTGCCTGTTGGTGACTATCGGATCTGCTTCGGTGAAGCGGCCGGTTTCGCTCCAGCCTGTCAGACGGTCAGCGTCGCCGCCTCGACCCTCACAACGGTGACCGGTAACTGGCCGTGATAGCGCCGGGTTTTCGGTGTTGATTCCCTTCGGGGAGGTGGTACCGTTACCCGTCCCAGGGCGATTGGCGCAGTTGGTTAGCGCGCTTGCATGACACGCAAGAGGTCACAGGTTCAACTCCTGTATCGCCCACCACTCCGGCCAGGGCAAACGCCCTGGCCGTCTGGGTTTTGGCGCTCCGCGGGCTGCCAGCGTTGTGGATGAGTGCCCGCTTGCGAGGTCGCTAGGTGCGTTTCGCGATTCTCCATACCGCGATGACTTCGTCGAGGTCTGTGATGGCGGTGATCAGGTCTTCGGGGATGGGGCTTTGTCGGGGGACGACGCGGTAGGTCGATGGTGCCTGGAAGGTGCCAGAGGCGATGTCGGGATGGTCGGCGAGCAATTGGCCGATCGGGTCGAGCCGGTTGAGTGGCCTGTCCGTGTCGAGGTGGATCTCGATGATCCAGTCGGCGTCTTCCCATCCGGTTGGGTTCTTGCCGAACACGATCCATTCGCTGTCGGGTGTTGGTTCGTCGTATCGGTCGGCGAGGCTGATCGAGGATGAGAACGCCAACTTGGAGTCGCAGAGTGATTCGGCTGCATCGATGGCGTCGAGAGCTGCGGGGTCCTTGTGGGATGTCTGGGCTTGGCCGATTGTGCCCTTGACCCGGTCGAGCTGGATTGCGAACGCTCCGGAGTCGCGGTTGGCCATGATGCAGTTGCCGTAGTCGTCGATTAGCTGCTCGACCTCTGCGATCGTGTCGAGGACACGGACCGCACCTGCATCTGCCGGGCTGACGGTCGTGGGTGTGAAGCCTGGCTCGGTTTCGTCCTGGCTGGCGAATTGCCCGCCGGCCACGCCCACAACGACATCGGTTTTGTTTTGGGGCCCTTGCCGTCTGCGGTTCCGGCCGGCCGCTATCCCGATCCAATCGCCGCTACTTCGACGGCGCGTAACGGACCCTGCACACCCACGCTCAGCAGCAGCCGCGGCACTTGTTGCTTGAAGGGATAGTGAGTTGGCCGACTTATGGGGTCAACTCATCTCAGAAGGGTGGAACCATGAAGATCTGGCGATTGCTGGGGGCCCTCGTGGTCTGTCTCGTCCTCGCCGCTGGGTGTGGCGAGTCGGCCGAAGATGCCGGGGGTGCGCCGTCGGGCACAGATGACGAGTCGCAGACAGGTTCGAACTCGGATTCCGAGTCGAACTCCGGAGGCTCAGGCGGATCGGGTGATTCCTCAGAAGACGGATCCGATGGCGACGACGCTGACGCGACCGGACAGTCTGACCCTGGTGGCGGCGACTTCGAGACGGTGTTTGGGCTTCCGCCAGGTAACTCGGTAGAAACCGACTGGGCGCCCTTCACCGTCAACGAGACCGAGTTCGGCGTCGACCAGAGCGTCGTGTTCGAGGTGACCGGAGCCACCGTCGCCGAGATCGTCGCTCACTACCAAATGACTCTGCCTGAGATGGGCTACTCGGTCGACGAACCGATCGATCTTGGTGGCACGGTCGCGCTGAACATCACCGATCCAGCGAACCCCGGATTGACCGCGGTGATCCAGATCGGCGAAACCGGTGACTTCATCACCGTCAACCAGAACATGTCGATTCCAGCGGATCATGCGAGCCCGAGCACCGAGGCTTCCGACGGGTCGGCGACTGGCGGAACCACGGGGGTTTGGCGAGTGACCGAGGGGGCGACTGTCGCCATCGACTGGTCGGCGTTGCCCTCTACCCCGTTCTTTGCCCTGACCAACGCGGATGCGGACCCGTACTTCCACATCCACACCAATCCGGACTCCGACGGGTTCTTCCTGTCGTTCGAGCTCTACACGCAGTGGGGTGAGGCCTGGACCGGCGAACTGGGAACATACGAGATCTCGTGTGACGACCCGAACACGAGCACTGGGATCTGCGTCTACTACGACCCCGACGGCTCGGGCCCCGAGCCCGTGCTGGGAAGCGACTTCGCCACCATGGGCTCGATCACGATCGACCAGCTCGACGAGAGCGGCTACAGCCTCTACGTCGAAGGGCTCACCTTCAGCGACGGAACCAGCTTCACGCCGTTCACGCTCGTCGGCTGAGGCCGACGATTGCTCCGATCATCCGCAGGCGATCTCGACCCTGCGGTTGATCGAGCGTGAGGCTTCGTCGGATTCACGCACCAGGGGCTCGGTTTCGCCGCGGCCCTCGCTCGAGATCTGGTCGGCGGGCATTCCTCTGGCGACCAGCTCGTCGACCACCGCCTGGGCGCGGCGTTCGGAGAGGTCCTGGTTGTGGTCGGCATCGCCCTCGGTGGAGGTGTGGCCGACGACCGTCGCCTCCTGTGCGCCGAGGTCTTCGTACAAGTCGTCGAGGACCTGGGTCGAGTCGGGTCGGATAGTCGCGGAGTTGACATCGAAGTTGACGTAGACGACCGAGCCACATGCGATCGGTTCGGGTTCGGACTGGCTACATGGCGTCGTGGTGCCTTCAGGCGACACACGCCCGATGCGCGCCCTGAACACACCGTTGTTGGTCGATTCCATACCTCGCAGTCGGCCGTCGTCGCCGACCACGAATAGGTAGGCGCTGGGTCGGTCGTTGCGGGTGTCGATTCCGTTCAGGCGAACGACGTTGCCTGTGACGGTTCCGTTGACCATCGCGAATCCAATGCAACCAGACACGCGAGACCCGTCTTGGCGAAGCTGGGTCAGATCACCCGAGCCATCGGGGTTGTCGAGGAAGGCCAGCTCCCACACGCCGTTGAACCTATCCCCCATGGGAACCGGGTCCTGAGCGCCCTGTCCGATCAGCTCGGTGAAGCGAACGACGGTCTTTCCCGGCTCGTGCTCGACGTGGAGCGCGCCGGAGAGCGTGAGGCGAATCCAGCGAACCGGAGTCGAGGTGGACGGGGTGAAGTGGGCGGCCTCCTGACCTTCGTCGAGTTCGACGAAATCGTTGGACACGAGAACTTCGAAGCCCTCCTCGGGTCCGGTATTCGAGCCGGCGACCTCGACCGAGCCGAAGAAGGTCGTGTTCCCCGGCGAGTTGCGGGTGTCGGGGATGGAGAACGCGGTGAAGGTGGTGGGCGCGGGCAGCTCGAACACGTAGACGACGGGCTCTGAGGCGTCGTTGCTGAAGCCGATCTGGGTGGGCTCACCATCGATCGCGCGGACCCCGTTGGAGGCAGACGCATTCTCCCCTTCGAAGCCGACGATGGTGACCCCGGCAGCGATGGTGAGCCAGTCTGTCTCATCGGCCTCAGTCACTGGTTCTGCGGCTTCGGTCGTGGTGGTCGACCCGTCGGTGGTCGCCGACGCCGTCGTCGTAGTGGTCGGCTCGGGCGTCGTGGTGGTCGTGTCGGCCGAGGTCGTTGTCGAGGCGTCGGCTTCGACAGCGGAGGTCGAGGTGGTGGCCTGGCTGGTCGTCGAGGCGTCGGATCCTCCTTCGTCGCCACCGCCACAGGCGGCGAGCAGGAGCAGGACGACAAGGATGGAAGCGAGAGGTCTCAACACGGTAACGAGAGTACTCGAAGGGCCATTCGGCTACCACCGGGAGCGTTCGATGATCACGCATGGTGACCGCGTCCACGCCGGCGCCTGACCGTGTGGGGATGTGGCTCGGTGAGCTTGTGCGATTGGAGCTAGATGCCTCGCAGCTCGTCTGGCGGAGCGAAGTCGTCCCAGCTCGGCGGTGGCGTCTCGCGTTGCGCGGCGTCCGAGCCGGTGATTGCGTCCGCGCGACCAGACAGCGCCGCGGCCAGGGCTGTGGTGACCGGCACCGCTGCCACCAAGCCCATCGAGCCGCACAGAGTGCGAGCTATCTCGATGGCGACTACCTCGGTGTTCGCGATCATCTGAAGCGACTGGTCGGAGGCCGCGAACAACAACAGCAAGGGCATGCTGGCGCCGGCATAGGCCAACAAGAGGGTGTTGACGGTGGACGCGATGTGTTCGCGACCGACCCTTATTCCTGCGGCGAACAGTTCCTTGGCGGGCATGTCTGGGCTATGGCGGCGAAGCTCGGAGACTGTGGCTACCTGGGTGACGGTGACATCGTCGAGCGCACCCAGGGCACCGATTATCGCCCCTCCCAGCAGCAGAGCCCCGACGTCTACCTGGTTGGCTACGAAGGGCAGGGTCAGCGCTTCCTCGGAAGCCAGGCCAGAAAACTCGGCCAGGGCAAAGAACAGCCACGACAAGGCCAGGGTCACTCCAAGCGCCCCGAGCGTTCCGGCGAGCGCGACGGTGGTGGTGGGAGTCGGCCCGTGAGTGGTGTACAGCGTGACGAAGGCAATGGCACAGGCCGCGACGACCGACACGGCCAGTGGGTCGTTGCCATCGAGAACCGACGGCGCGACGAAGGCCACCAGGATGACCAGCGTGGCCGCCATGGCGACCAGCGCCAGCAGGCCCCTCAACCGGCCGAAGGTCACGACAACGGCCATGAACAAGGCAGCGAGAATCAACAGCGTGCTGCGACGGTCGACGTCGGTGAAGAAATAGATGCCCGTGCTGTCTTCATAGCCGAGGACCACACCGTCGCCGGGGGAGAGGTCGGGCAGATACGGGTTGAACGCCAGATTCACCTCTGGCAGCGCCACCAGCGAGCCGGCCTCGGGGCCGTCGTCGAGGCGAACGTCCATCTGCCTGCAGATCTCGCCAGGATCACTCGAGTACGAGCATTGAGCATCCGTGACCTGGAGGACGGTGGCCGCCAGCCGGTCGCTGACCAGACCCAGCTCGTTGGCGCTGACGATGGCGGCTTGGCGACCGTCGCCACTGGGCCAATAGGCGATGATTCCCCCAACCGTTGCGGCGGCGGCGACCATCAACATCCAGCCGATGACCCTGGACCTGGGGTCGGCCAGCCACGACCTCCAATGTTGGGCATCGAAGCCGCCGTGTTCGTGGCCATGACCGTGGCTGTGCCCCATGCGGTAAGAAGCTAGCCATCCAGAGGTCTCGTGGGTGCTCGATGTCGACTCGCGAGGAAGCTCGCCTCCTTGCGGCCCAGAAGTACTGGGACGCACCCGAGTGTGCTGAAGTTGGGGTATGGGAAAGCTGGAAGGTCAGATCGCGGTCGTCACCGGAGCGAGCAGGGGGATAGGCGCCGCCATCGCCGAGCTCTTCTCCGCTGAGGGGGCCGCCGTATGTGTGTCGGCTCGAACCTCTGAGGAGGGTGACAGCCGCTTCGCCGGGTCGCTGACCACAACGGTCGAGGCGATTCGGGGTTCCGGTGGGGTTGCCCACCCGGTGGTTGCCGACCTCGCGCGTGCCGATGATCGTGCCCGGCTCGTGGAGGAGACCGTGAGGGAACTGGGCCCTATCGACGTGCTCGTGAACAACGGCGCCGTCACCTATTTCGAGCCGGTTGAGGAGTTCACCGAGAAGCGTTGGAGGCTGATGTTCGAGGTTCAGGTGCGGGCACCCTTCGAGCTGGCCCAGATGGTGATTCCGTCGATGCGCGAACGCGGCTCAGGATCGATCCTGAACATCTCGTCCAAGGCCGGCCTTCACCCCTATCCCGATTCCAAGGCCAGAGGCAGCACGGTCTACGGCATGGTGAAGGCTGCCCTCGAGCGGTTCTCGACAGGGCTTGCAGCCGAGCTGTTCGACGACGGGATCACCGTGAACGCCCTGTCTCCTACATCGGTAGTGGCGACGCCTGGGGTGGTGCACCACCAACTGATCACCCCTGACCGCGAGCGGTGGGTCGAGGACGAATCGATGATGGCCCGGGCTGCTCTGGCTTTGGCCACGGGTGATCTGACCGGGCGGATCGCCTACAGCCATCAGCTGCTGGCAGAGCTCGGGTTGGAGGAACCACCAGCAGACTGGTTGATGGTGGCCGACCACACCCGCTACCGGTCGAGAGAGTGAGGGTCTTCTCGTCCCGGTAATGCCCTTCGGGTATCAGGTCGATCTCGGGCATGGCCGCGGCGCGCGGTCGTGTGCTCGGCCTCGTCTGGGTGCAGATCGGAGGGCCGGACCATGAGGCAAGACTACGCAGCCGTCGCGCGGTCCGGTCGACAGACATGGGTGAGCTCGCACCTTCGGAGGCTTTCGTGTCGCTCCGCCCATACTCCCGGGTAATCATCTCGCTTGCGATCGTCGCGTGGTCGGCTCTCGTCCTGGCCGACTCGCCGGCGCGGGCGGCCGAGCAGGTCCGGGTCAACTTCGGCAAGCTCGATGTAGAGGGGTGGGTCACCGAATCGGGCGGCGCCTACGACCCCCAGCGCGGGTTTGGCTGGCTCGACGAACTTCACCGCAGCCAGTGCTTCAATCGATCATCGGACCTGGGTATTCGGGACACGGTGTGCCGGGCCGAGTCGCGCTGGTACGACAAGCAGTGGCGCTTCAGCCCAGCCGTCAAGTGGCGGATCGATGTGCCGAACGGTCGGTACCTGGTGACGGTCGGTTGGGGGGACAGCGCTTTGTCCACGCTCAATCGCATCGAAGCCAACGGCGTTGTGGTCGTGGACGGCGACAACGGCCGCATGAACCTGGAGTCGGCGGCTGCCGTCGACGTCGCCGATGGGTCGCTCGTTCTCACGTTCGGCGATTCGGCCGAATACCAGACGGCCATCAACTATCTGAGCCTGGACCTGGTCGAGCCCGCTCCGCCCGCGGAACCTCCGGTGAGCACCACCACCACGACCGCGATTGCGTCTTCGACCACGACTTCGACGACCTCGACAGTTCCGTTGCTCACGACGACAACCGAGCCGCAGACCAGCAGCACGACCGTTCCGGCTCCGATGGAGCCGACCGGCGATCTGCAGCTGCCCCCTGGGGTGTTCGAGGTGGACGACCCGATCGTGATCGGAGATCATCAGGCCCTTACAGGGGCCGGTGTGGGTGTGACGATCATCCGCCCGGGCGCTGGTTTCGACCCTTCGGAGGGTCCGATCGTTCGAACCGCCGTCATGGATGGCGACGGAAACCATCACTTCTCGATCGCCGATCTGACGATCGACTGCATGGAGATCTGCGAAGGCGTCCGGATCCACGGCTACCAGTACGACATCGACAATCTGACGGTGAGCCACGCCACCGGCTCGGGCTTCCACACGTCGTGGAAACCAGACGACTGGGGCGAGGCAGCCCAGCCAGACCCGGCGACCGACGCCTTCATCATGGATCTTCAGGTCCAGCAATCGGGCTCACCGACCGAACCTGCGGTTCTGCTCGACGGCCCCCACGACCTCGTCTTGACGAACCTGTTCGTCTCAACCCACGAGTGGGTGCCAGACGATCAGCTGCTGCCGGCCGCGATACAGATCGGACCGGGCGGCTTCGGAACCATCATCACGAACGGCCACTACTGGGGGCGCGATCACCTTCGGGGCATCGTCGTCGACGAGGGGGTCACCGGCGTACGCCTGGATGGCTACTGGGAAGGCGCGAGACTTGCCGAGGTGACGCTCGTGGGTGCCAACCGGGATGCCGCCGTCACCGGGCAGGTGAGATGCTTCGGGCATGACTTCGCCCCAGAGGTTCGGGGAGTCCTCCTCGGCCCCGATACATCGGGCATCAGGGTCGATCTGCAGATGAGCAACTGCCTGGCCGGCGGTCTTGTGTTCGAGACACCATCTTCGGGCTTGGTATCGATTCTCGACATCGTCTCCTGGGAGTCACCGGTAGTCGGTCCGATCCCGCAATCGGCTCTGCTCCGACTCGCCTTCTGAGGCGGTTTCGCAGGCCCGTCGATCGGCCGTGGCCGGCAAGCGTCCGCCCAGGGGTATCGTGAGCGCTCGATGTCGAGGCGTAAGCAGGCTCTGGAGCGGCTGAAGAGCGCGAGCGACAAGATTCGCCACGCGGAAGCAGTACGCACTTTCGAGGACCGCTTCACCCAGCGCGAGCCGACCGTGTCTGCCCCTCGACCTCTGGCCCAGATCGAAGCCGATCTCGATGCGCTCATCGGCCTCGAGACGGTGAAAGAAGAGATCAAGGCCCAGGTCGCTCTGCTGCAGGTGCAGGCCAAACGCCGCGAGCACGGTTTGATGGACGTCGCGACCAGCCAGCACCTGGTGTTCAAGGGCAACCCCGGCACCGGAAAGACAACCGTCGCGCGTTTGCTGGCCGAGATGTATGGCGCCATCGGCATCCTCGAACGAGGCCACCTGGTCGAGGTCGATCGAGCCGGATTGGTCGCCAAGTACGTCGGTCAGACCGCTCCGAAGACGTCGCGAGTGGTCAAGCGTGCGCTGGGTGGGGCTCTGTTCATAGACGAGGCCTATGCCCTGGCCCCCGGTTCGCTCGCCGGCGGCGACTTCGGCAACGAGGCCATCGAGACCCTGCTGAAGCGTATGGAAGACCACAGGGGCAACCTGGTTGTTGTGGTCGCCGGCTACCCACGGCTGATGGAACGGTTCCTGGCGTCCAATCCGGGTCTACGGTCCAGGTTTGCTCGCGAGATCACCTTCACCGACTACTCGTCGGATCAACTGGTCGCCATCTTCCAGAAGATGGCTGCCGACGCCGACTATCGACTCGATTCGCACGCGCTGCCCACAGCACGCGTCATATTCGAGTCTGCTGTGCGCGGCGAGGATTTCGGAAACGGTCGATACGCCCGCAACCTGCTCGAGCAGGCGATGAGTCGTCAGGCGCTTCGCCTGGCTCACGAAGGCATCGACTTGGCGGACCGAGATGCGGTCGCCACGCTGACGTCATCGGACCTGGCCGAGGGCGCCCGACACCTCTGAGGGCGTCAACGCTCAGGTGACGCAGCGACGAGTAACCAGCGACCCGCCAGGGGTCACCAAGAACGCGGTGTCGCCGTCGTTGTTCCACACGTTGCCGTTGTGCCAGAAATACACCCCAGGACCGGGCGCGGCGTTGGGTCCGGTCTCGATGTCGAGGGTTGCGCCCGCCCCCAACACCACACCGGACGGGAACGTCAGGGTGTGCTTGTCGCCCTCGTCATGCAGGTGAAATCCGGTCAAGGAAACGCTGGTTGCACCAGGGTTGTGCAGCCTGACGACCTCAGACCGAGCGTCGCAGAACGTGATCTCCACCGTGCCGGGGCTTGTCCCTTGGGTCGTGGTCGGCCCCGTGGTCGTCGTCGTAGGTGCCTCCACGATCTGGGCGAGTTGCGGCTCAGCCACCTGGTACGCGTCGACCGGCGACGTCGGGCAGCGACCCAGCATGTCGACCAGCGACGACCTCTCGGCCTCCGATTCGAGCGGCAGAGACCACCGTTGCTTCGTATGGATCCAGTTCAGGGCAAAAGAGCACCAGCGGCTCTCGAGCGGTGGGCGCCAAGTTGCCGGACCTTGATCTGCCTTGTCGGTGTTCGAATCGGCCCCAACGATCACGAGGGTGCCGGCATACCCCAGGTCTGAGGCGAAGTCCTGTTTGGTGGCGAGGTCCCACTTCCACGCCCCCGCCCGGTGGGCGGCCGCGAGCGACACGACATGGTCGACCTGGACCTGAGACGCATCGCTGTAGATCTGGCCAGAGTATGGATCGGTCCAGCGGCCAGACTGCACAAAACAACCCGTGGCGTCGTAGGTGACGGCGATCTCGGACTCGGCAGCCAGCACCTCGTGCCTGTCGTTTCGACAGTTTCCGTCGCTGTCTCGCCACCCGGCGGGCTGATAATCGGCACGGTCGTACGGGTCGCCAACCGGGGCAGTGGCCACCGAGAATAGGGCCAGCGTGGAACGCACCGACGCTGGGTCGAAACCGGTGAGGGTTCCGAGCGAGCTAGCGCTGCCGAACGGGTGCATCGTGCCGACACTGTCGACCATCGCGTAGCCGGAGTTGTCGGGTTTCACTGCGACGCCGACGATGCCGTCGGTGCCGGTACCTCCGAGGCTGCCGTGGAAGATCGCCGTTCCGAACGTGAAGATGCCCCCGTCCTGGGCCACCATGAGATAGCCGGACGGTTGGGCGATTACCGCCACCACCCCGGCGTCGAGTGTGACGCCGGGCAGCACGCCCGGGACCGACCCGTAGAACCTGGCATCGCCGAAGGTGAAGATGCCTCCGTCCTGGGCGACCAGCAGGTATCCCTTGCCGGTGGGGGAGGGGACTATTCCGATGACCGGAGCGTCAAGTGTCACTCCGGGCAGGATCTGGGGCACCGACCCATAGAACACGGCCGAACCGAAGGTGAAGATGCCTCCGTCTTCGGCGACCATGTAGTAGCCGAGGCCGTCTGGCATCGCGATGGCCGAGATCATCGGCGCGGCGAGCTCGATGGCGCTGGTATCGCCGAACGACACGGCGGCGCCGAACGGGAACACGCGACCTCGGTTGGTGAACAGCCAATAGCCGTCGACATCGGGCCTCACCGACAGCCCGATGATCGACTCCCCGACCTCGATAGCCGGCCGGTCTCCGTAGTGCGGTAACCCGTCGCGGGCTTCGACGGTGCCGTCGCTGTGGGTCAGGTATACGCCTTCCATTCCCTCGACCGACGCGTAGTCGATATCGACCACCGATCCACCGCCAGCCGCCAGGGCATCTCCGCTGGGCGCGGCGACGAACAGGGCGGCGCCGACGGCCAATATCGCGGCAGTCAGGCGCAGGCCAACCAGGCGAGACCAGGCCGCGGGCGCATTCGGTGAGCGAGAAACCATCGTCCACCTCCGGGGGAGTGGCCCGAACCTATTGCCGATCGGGTATTCGATCAACTCCATTGGCAGCACCCGGACGCATGTGGGCTGCGGCCCGATACGGTTCCCAACGCGAACCTTGGAGGAACGAAATGGCCGATCTTGCATCTGAACTGATGGGGGCCCTGGGCGGGGCCGCAGGCTCTGGGGGTCTGGGAGGGCTGCTCGGTGGTGTGCTGGGCGGTGCCGACGACGACGCGAAGGTCGAGCGGGCGGCCTCCAGCAGCATCAGCGCGATCCTGGCCGGGTTGGCCACCAACGCCAAGACTTCAGACGGCGCGTCGAAGTTGAACGCGGCCCTCGAACGCGATCACGACGGCAGCGTTCTAGACCAGGTCGACTCTGCTGTGGCGTCGGAACAAAAGAGGGCAGACGGCGAAAAGATCCTCGACCACGTCTTCGGCGCAAACAAGAACGATGTCGCCCAGCGGATCTCGGCTGATTCGGGCCTCGATCTGGGCTCGGTGACCAAGCTGTTGCCCGCACTCGCTCCGATGGTCATGGGCATGTTGGGCAAGAAGAAGGCCGAGGGCGGGCTCGATGCCGGTGCGCTGGCAGGAATGCTCGGCGGAGCCGCCGGCGGTTTCGACCTGGGCAAGATCCTCGATGTCGTAGGTGGTTCGGGTTCCGGCTCGTCGCAGGGGGGTTCGGGCCTTGGGGGAGTCGGTGGCATCCTCGGCAAGTTGAAGGGCTTGCTGGGCGGCCGACGCTGAGTCCTACCCAGCCGTGCGCGAGGCTGTGGTCATGTTGATTCGGCCCGTGCACGAGTTGCCCGCACCGCTGCGCCCGACGCGCCATATCGAGGTCGTGTCGGTTTGCGACAACGTCACCGACGTTTTGTTGGCTGACCAGGGGCCGGCCAAGCGCTTTCGCGGGCGCACCGGTGGGGGCCCGACAACTCCGGCGCCTCTGCTCGTCGGCGGCGTGGCCGCGGCGCCGCCACTGGCCCAGCACGGGTTTTCTTCGCTGGTGCGAATCGAAGGCGACGATCGAACTTGGACCATCCTGTTCGACACCGGGGCCACCCCTGAGGGGTGCGTCGACAACCTCGACCGGCTGGGAATCGATCCTGCGACCATAGACGTGGTCGTTCTCAGCCACGGTCACTACGACCACGTCACCGGACTGTCGGGTCTGGCGCCTGTGTTGGGTCCGAAATCGACGCCCGTGGTGGCGCACCCCAACGCGTTTCGTTCGCGCCGGTTTCCTGCCGGCGACGATCATCGGTACCTTCCCACCCTCGACCGTGGGGCGCTAGAGGCTGTCGGGTTTGTCGTGCATTGTCACGAGGGCCCCACCCTTCTGGCAGACGACCGGTTGCTCGTGACCGGCGAGGTCGAGCGTTCGACGCCGTTCGAGCACGGGCTGCCCGGCCAGCAGGCACTCGTGGAAGGCACGTGGCAGGCCGACGCGACGATGAGCGACGACCAGGCGATGGTGATGGACCTGGAGGGCGAGGGCCTGGTCATGATGACCGGCTGCGGGCACGCGGGTGTGATCAACATCGCCAACCACTGCCGTCGGGTGGTTGCCCGCGACCAGGTGCATGTGGTGATGGGCGGCTTCCACCTGGGCGGACGCGGATTCGAGCACGCAATAGCGCCGACGATAGATGCCTTGGTCGACCTGTCGCCCGACGTCGTGGTTCCGACCCACTGCACCGGCTGGCGTGCCATAGCTTCCATCGCCGATGCGCTGCCGGCTGCGTTCATCCACAACAGCGTCGGTACCACCTATGACCTGAAGGCCTGACATAGCGGGTCAGAGTTGGGCCGTTTCCTTGTGCGCAAGGACCGTCAGACGACTCTCACGTCTGTGAACGCGAATGTCACCCGCAAGCTGTTGATCCTGCTAACCGCCCTGGCCGTCGGGGCCGGAGCGTGCTCGGGCTCTGATGCCGACGCCGCCGATCGCGACGACACCACCGCTCAGGCCGCCGAGTCGACGACCTCGACAGTGGCGACGATCGCTCTACCCTCCAACAGTGCCGATGCCACGGGTGACGCGGACTCCAGCGCTGCAGACACCGGTGATGGGTCGGCCGAGGGCGAGTCTGGGCAACAACCCTCGGACGAGCCCGCCGACGTCCAGCCACGAGCGGGCGATGGCTCGTCCGACCCAGACGTTGGCGGCTGTCGATTGGTCGCCTCAGAGAGTTGGCCCCTGGTGGCCTTCGAGTTGACAAACACGGGAGACGAGACGGTCAGCTACTTCATCGACTTTGCCCTGACCGACGAGGCCGGAACCGTCGTCGAGGACACGTTCGCGACCGTGAGCCTGGTGGAGCCCGGGGAGTTCGTTGCGATGCACACGGTCGTAACGACAAACGAGCTCGACCTGTCGCTCGACTGTGAGGTGCTTTCGGTTGATCGAACCATCGAGCACGCCGATCCGCTCATGCTGGCCGATGCTGGCGGATGCGAGGTCGAAGCCGGTGCTACGTGGGGCGAGATCGCCTACCGCATCAACAACGGGTCACCCGAACCCACCGGGTACTGGCTGACCTTCGGTCTGTACGACTCGTCAGGTGTGCGCGTCGCCGAAGACTTCGCGACCTTGTCGCAGCTGGAACCGGGCGGATCGGTAGCGATGACTACGGCCCTGGCAGCAGACGTGTCGGACCAGACGGATTGTCGTGTGCTGGAGGTCGAGTACATCGACGACCAATCCGACCCTGCCGCCATGGACGACATCGAGTCGTGCGAGGTCGGAGTCGACTTCGCAAACGATGCCGAACCGATCGTGACCCTGACCAACGGCGACCAGCAGACTTGGGACTACTTCGTCGACATCGGCCTGTACGACAGCTCTGGCGTGCGCATCGCCGAGAGCTTCGCCAGTGCTGATGACGTGGCGGCTGCCGAGACGACGACGGTGACCGGGATCACCTTCGTCGAGTTCGAACTGGTCGACCGGTGCCGGGTGTTGTCGGTTACCCGCACCGAGCCGTGACCAGGGTGGGTCTTCACTCGAAGACCTGAACCCCGTAGGGGGAGTCGGTGCTGAAGAACAGTTTGCCCTCGGCTGCGGCAACCCCGAATGTGTGGACTAGTTCGGTCGACGTCTGGCCGACGAGCTCGGCAGTAGCGGGGTCGAGTAGATACACGTTCTTCGTTCCGGTTCCGTCGGCCGGCCCCTCGGTCGTCTCGATCACTACGTAGCCGTCGGCCGCGAACGCCTGGCCGGTCCAGCCGGACACGAACCCGAGCTCGTTCTGGGCAGCGATGGTGCCGTCGTTTGACACCAGCCAAGCCGAGGTGACGATCGCGCCCGAGTCGTCGCTTTGGGCGAACACCCACACCCCGCCATCGACACCGACCAGCGCCCGAGCCTGTCCCAGTTCGCCGAGCCCATGAAAGGCCAACATCTGGCCCGAGGTTGCGTCGAACTGTGCCAGCGAAGGGCCCGACGCCGATGGAATCCACAGGTGACCGCCTGCAACGATCATCTGAGCGCTGCACCCGTGTGCCGCCCCGTCGGTGGCGGCGTCGGTCATGTACGCCTCGAACGCGGGGTCCATCGAACCAGCGGCGGCGCCGGTGATGTCGATCGAAATGGTGGCGGCGTCTCCTGTGGGTTGACCTGTCACCTCATCGACCCGGTAGGCCGACAAGAAGTCGCCGGTCCAAACGGTGGTCGCATCGGCCGCCACGCATCGGGCATCCGCGATCTCCACGACCTCACCGCTTGCGGCGTCGACCCTGGAAACCGTGTTGGTGACTCCGTTGGCGAACCATCCGGCGCGTTCGGAAACGGCGACCGGTCCGGCGCGGCCACTGACGGCCACATCGAGCAGCACGACTTCGGCCTCGGGGTCCAGCAACACGGCTCGGCTGGGCTGGTCGTTGTCGTCGTTGCCTCTGACGCTGACCCAAACGCCGTCCGCGCCGGCACCGAGGTACCGCACCAGATCGATCTCGTCGGCGGTGCCCAAGGCGATGAACGTCGCGGGTTCTAGCCCGCTGGGGTTCAACTCTGGCTCTGGGGGCAGGGTCGTCGTGGTCGCCACTTCGGTGGTCGAGGTGGTCTCGGTCGCGGTCGCGGTGGTTTGTGGCGCCGCGTCTTCAGATGAGCCACCGCACGCCGCCGCCGACAACGCTGCTATAGCCATGAACGCGGCTGCTCGCCTGTGTCGGTTGGTCTTCTGCTTTGTCATTCCGGGCCTCCGCGGTTTGGTCGACCCATTCAGCCACGTGTCCGTTAACCAAGCAATAACAAGCTGAGGCGGGCCTCGTTGAAGGCTGCCTAGGGACCATCGGCCCTATCGGTCATCCGAAATCGGATGAAACATACGAGCCAAATCTGTCTCACAGGGGGTTGCTCCGATGGCCGAGTTCCTTTCGCAGTATTCGATCCAGCGCTGGCTCGAGATGTGTCCGCAGGGATACCTGGAGGACACCGTCTTCGGCCACGAAGAAGGCGAGACCGAGCCCGACTTCGTGATGACCGATGAATCTCAGCGCGAGGCTGCGATCCGCTCGACCACCCAGCTCGTCGTCGGCGAGCGCGCGGCGTTGGCGGCTTCGTCGGGGCTCATCAACGCAGCACCGGACTATGCCAGCAAGCGGTTCCTTGCGACCCAGACTCTCGACGAAGCTCGCCATGTCGAGATCTTCACCCAGCGCCTGTACGACCTGGGCGTCAAGAAAGACGACCTCGAGACCACCATTGCGCACTTCGCGAACCCCAACCTCGTCAAGTTCGCCGAGGTCCTGCTGGAGAAGGTCGAGGCCGGCGATTTCCTCGCCGGGGTGGTCGGTCAGAACATCGTGCTGGAAGGCATGGCCTTCACCGTGTTCGAGATGATGGAGGCCGGCAACAGGGCGCTGAACCCCAAGTTTGCTCACACGCTCCAGGGCACCATCGCCGACGAGCGCCGCCATGTCGGCTTCGGCGAGAACCGCATCGGCAGCCTCATCAAGGAGCATCCGGAGAAGAAGCCGGAGATCGAAAAGATGCAGCGCGACATGACCTACTTCATGTTGGCCACCTTCTCGGACTCGTTCTCGAACAACCCCGACCGGGTCGAGGCGCCCCGAGCCGACGTACCTGCCGCCCAATGGCAAGGGCGCAACATCTCCACCGCAACCCCCGAGGAGATGGAAGCCCTGCTGGCCGACACGGTTCTGGGCGAGTTCAAGACACGGCTCGCTCGAATCGGCATCGAGTACCAGTCACCCGTGATGGCCGGCTGAGGCCGGCAGTGTCGTCCGTCGAACCCCACGCCTTGGACGCCGACGAGTTCCTCGACGAGGTCCAGAGCTTCGAGTTCTGGTTCGGGGCGGTCGAGGGATACCTGTCCGACCGCCCCTTCGGCCACTCGCCCGACGTCGTCGAAGACGACCTCGATCCGGTGCGGCGCGATCGTCTGATCACGACGTTGTGCAACTACTGCGTTGGTGAAACGGCGGCCTTGGATGGAGCAAGCGGGTTGGTCAGGCTGGCCCCGAACCGGCACTCGAAAATCTTCATGGCCACTCAGGCTGTAGACGAGGCGCGCCACCTGGAGGTGTTCCTCGCCCGTCTGGCCGATTTGGGTGTCGAGGATCCCGACGCCGAGATCGCCAGGCGCGCCAACCCGGCCCTGCTCGAGTTCAAGAACTCACTGTTGGGCCTGGTCGACAACGGTGATTGGTCGGCAGCGGTGTTCGCACAAAACGTCGTGTTGGAGACGATGGAGTTCACGGTGTTTCGGACCCACGAGCGGTCTGCCGATGCGGTTACGGCCGAGGTGCTTCGCGGGGTGATCTCCGACGAACGCCGCCATTTCGGGTTCGGCGAGAACGACATCGGCCGCCGCATGGTCGACGATCCAGACCTGGGCCCTCGGTTGAACGATCTTCGTCACCGGTTCGACTCGCTGGTTCTGGGCGTGTTCGAGCACGCCATGGGCGAACTGTCGATGCCCCGCGACGAGGCCCACAGCCTGGGTCGCGACTACCTGAACACCATCGAGCGCCTTGGGTTGGGTCGATGACCGATCGAGCCGCAACCGACATCATGGGCGAGATCCGAGATGACGGCCGCCGAAGGTACGAGCTCGAAGACCTCGGATTTCGCGAGGTGCCCAAGCGCTGGCGCAAGTTCTACCGGCATTGGGATGGTCCTACCGACGAGCTCGCTCCGAACGAGATCCTCTGCCCGGTTTGCAAGGTCGTGATCCGATCGGTTCGCGAGTTCAGGCCAGGCGACCGTGTCTATTGCATGCCATGCATGACGAGAATGGTTGTTGCCGAAGACGGCAAGGGTGGTCTCGTCGCCGAGGTCGTCTTCTGATCGGTCAGCCTGCAGAACCACACCCACACCAACTATCCCGGGGGAGGCCCGAACACCAATGGACTTTGAGATCTCAGAGAAGATGGAGACCATCCTCGGGATGGTCAACGAGTTCGTCACCAACGAACTGATCCCCCTCGAGGGTGAGATGTTGCACGGGTCGCCAGAGGCTCTCGACGCTCAGGTTGCCGACAAGCAGCGCAAGGTGCGCGAGATGGGCCTGTGGGCTCCGAATCATCCCGAAGAGTTTGGCGGTCTAGGCCTCAACCTCCTCGAACATGGGTTGCTGACCGAGGCTCTGGGCAAGACCCCACTGGGGTTCACGGTCTTTGGCACGCAGGCGCCCGACGCGGGCAACATCGAGATCCTTCACAAGTTCGGCACGGCCGAGCAGAAGGAACAATGGCTGAGGCCGCTGGTCGAGGGCGAGATCCGCAGTTGTTTCTCGATGACCGAGCCAGAGATGCCTGGGTCGAACCCGGTGATGATGGGCACCGTCGCCCGAAAGGACGGCGACGACTATGTGATCAGCGGTCAGAAGTGGTTCACCTCGTCTGCGGACGGAGCAGCCTTCGCGATAGTGATGGCGGTCACCGATCCTGATGCGCCCCCGTACCGGCGGGCCAGCATGATCATCGTGCCGACCGACACACCGGGGTTCGAGCTCGTTCGCAACGTCAGCGTCATGGGGCACTCGGGTCACGGGCACGCGAGCCACGCCGAGGTCATGTACCACTCGGTCCGCGTTCCACAATCGAACCTGCTGGGTGACGAGGGAGGCGGTTTCGTCATCGCCCAGGAGCGCTTGGGTCCCGGGCGGATACACCACTGCATGAGGTGGCTGGGAATCGCCCAGCGGGCATTCGAGATGATGTGTGATCGGGCCAACACCCGGCCCATCGCCGAAGACGGATCGACGCTGGCAGACAAGCAGGCCATACAGCACTACGTGGCCGAGTCGTACGCCGACATCATGGGCGCGCGGCTGATGACGCTTCGCACAGCGTGGCTGATCGACCAGTACGGCGCGCCGGCGGTGCGAGACGACATTGCGGCCATCAAATTCACGGTTGCGAACGTCATGTTGAAGGTGATCGATCGGGCCATTCAGGTTCACGGAGCCCTTGGCGTCACCGACGACACGATCTTGGCCTACTGGTACCGCCACGAGCGTGCCGCCCGTATCTATGACGGCGCCGACGAGGTTCACAAGACCTCGCTGGGTCGGCGGTTGCTGCGCACCCGCAAGAACTAGCGTCGGGGCTATTCCCGCAGCTACGTTGCGGTGGTGCTGGGCGATCGCGACCGCTGGGACACCCGTTACGCAGATGCTTCGGTGGGGCGGCCGGTTGCCTTTGTCGCTGAGTGTGCCGACGCCCTGCCCCGAGCCGGACGAGCGCTCGACATAGCGGGCGGCACGGGCGCAACGGCGATCGAGCTGGCCCGCCGAGGCCTCGAGGTGACGTTGTTGGATGTGTCGCCCGTTGCGCTGTCGGTGGCGCAAGCCGAAGCTGATCGCCTGGGGCTTTCGTTGGCGACGCTGCAGGCCGACCTCGACTCAGACCCTTTGCCGGCAGGGCCGTTCGACGTGGTGGTCTGCGCGAACTTTCTCGATCGCGGTCTGTTGGGCTCGTTGGCCCATGTCATGGCGCACGACGCTTTGCTGATGGTGGTGGTCGCCACCGTCACCAACCTCGAGCGCAACCCCCGGCCGAGCAGACGGTACTTGGTCGAGCCCGGCGAGCTTCCGGGGCTGATCGACCCGCGGATTCGCCCGGTTTCGTACGGCGAGGGCTGGTTCGGCGACCGTCACGAAGCGCGCTTCGCAGGCCGTCGACGGTAGGTCTTTGGCACTGGGTCAGCGGAGGTAGCCGACAACACCCTCGGTGATGGAGGCCACCCACAGTTCGCCGTCGGGGGCGGTTGCGAACCCGACCACGCCTGCGACCCTGACCCCCAGCTCGACGGCCCGAGTCGTTTCGCGGTCGAGAGCCCACATCCGTCCAGATCCGTAGTCGCCAAACACATAGTGGCCGCCCAGGCCCTCGATCGAGCCCTGATAGACGACACCTCCCGTGACCGACTGGCCCAGGTCGCGGTCGTAGACCACAACCGGTTCGTGATGGTCTACGACATCACAACCTTCGAACGCGGCGAATCCTTCAAAGCAATTCCAGCCCAGGTTCGCCCCGCCATCGCCTGGCCCCACCCGGTCGATCTCTTCGAATTCGTTTTGACCCACATCGCCGATCCACAGGTCGCCGGTGTCGGGGGCGAAGCTCATCCTCCACGGATTGCGAAGCCCGTAGACCCAAACCTCGGGTGCGCCGTTGGTTCCGTCGGCGAAGGGGTTGTCCGGCGGAACCGAGTAACCACCTGCCACAGGGTCGGGATCGATGCGTACCACCGACCCCAACAAAGAGAAGGGGTTCTGACCGTTGCGTTCGGGGTCGCCACCGCTGCCACCGTCGCCCAAGCCCCAATAGAGCATGCCATCGGGTCCAAAGGCGAGGCCCCCGCCGTTGTGGTTCGAGTACGGCTCTGCCACCCGCATGATCTCGACACCGTCGTCGAACGCCAGCGCCTCGGTCCCCGCCCACGGCCAGGCCGTCAGCACGTTGGTGCCGTCGAGATCGCTCCAATGAACGAATACATGGGCTCCGTCCGGGCTGAACTCGACCGACAGGAGGCCGCGTTCGCTGTTGGTAGCGACCTTGTCGGTGAGGTCGAGAACGGGGTCGGCGGAGTCGCCGTCGAGCAAGAACCAGCGGCCAGTCTTGGACGCGACGAACGGCCCCGTGCCGTCGGGATGCCAATCGATGTCGAGTGGTTGCTCGACTTGCGCCACTTCGACCAGTTCGATCTGGATCGCACCCACGTCTATCTGTGGTGGGGCGGCAGCGGTGGTAGAGGTTGCCGGCTCGTCATCCGACTGGACGACCGATGAATCACCGCCAGCGGCCTCGGTCGTAGCTGGGGTGGTCGCGCTGGTCGGCGAGCGACCCTCGGGCACCTCGCTGGCGCGCTCAGGAGAGTCACTTCCGCAGGCCGCCAGCATGGTGAGTGCGAGCAGGGTGGTTGCCCACGAAGCCTTCATCGAGGTGGCCGGGGCACGAGCACAGGGGTGGATTGCACATATTGACGATATTCCGGCTCGTCACCCCAACGCTTAGCGGCCCCTCGTTCCAGCATCGGGATGCCGCTGATCCTGGTCAGCAGCAGGGTGACGAACAGGGGCGATACCAGGGTGAGGTACCACAATCCGTCGAGGGCAGGCAGTGCGATCAACGCGACGCCTATCCACAGGACGATCTCTCCGAAGTAGTTGGGGTGGCGCGACCACGCCCAGAGGCCCGTGGTGATGAAACGGCCCGAGTTTGCGGGGTCTGAGCGGAACTGAGACTTCTGGGCGTCGGCCACCACCTCGATGGCGAATCCCGCCAGCCAGATGCCGAGCCCGACGAACCCGAGTGCGCCGAAGCTGTGCTGGCTGTCTGAGGTGATTGCCGCAAGCGCGGCTCCGGCCGTGAGCGAAACCCAAAGGCCTTGAAGCGTCCAAGTGATGAAGAACGACTTGACGTCGTTCTTGATCTTGTCGAAGCGCCGGTCGTGACCGGCCTTGACGACGCGCCTGAACAAGAAGGTGCCCAGCCGAAGGGCCCAGATGGCCACCAGTGCGCCGAGCACATAGGACCGGGTGTCGAGTTCGTCGGCCAAGAGCAGAGCGAGCGCCGTAACCGTCAAGTAGGTAGCGGCGCCGGTGAGGTCGAAGTATCGCTCGGTCCTGGCCACATTCGAGGGCACAAAAACCAGCCAGTTCAGTCCGAAGGCGACGGCAACACAGATCCAGAAGGCCATATCGGGTTGAACAAGCGAGAAATCCAGGTATTCCGCTATTTCGCTCTCAAGACGGTTTCGTTACGAACCGATGACGATGAGCATCCGGAATCACCGGGTCTCACCGCCACGAGGGGCGGGGAGGGTCCAAGTAAGCAGGAGGTAGCGGAAATGTTCTTCCGCATCATCGAGCGGCTCAACAATGCCGGTCAGGACGAAACGGGCGGCGTCGCAGCCGAGTACGGCGTGATCATCGCCGGCATTGCCGTTGTCATCGCAGTCGCAGCGGCTGCGCTCGGCGGACGTATCGGCGCTCTGTTCGATTCGGTCCTCTGACAATCCCTGGTCGTCGCCGGTCGCACTTTGCGACCGGCGACCAGGAGGGACTCCGGTCGTGACTCGAACCCCGCTTCGATCGCAGCGCTCCGAAGACGGAGCCGTGGCAGCAGAGCTCGCTCTGTTGCTGCCAATACTCGTGATGCTGTTGTTCGGCATCATCCAATTTGGTCTCGCCTACAACCGGCTCCAGGGTGTGCATGCCGCCGCCCGCGAGGGAGCCCGTGTGGGTTCTGTCAGCCCCGGCAACGAATGTGCCCGGGCTGCTGATGCTTTGGACGGCCTGTCGATCACCGCCACGTGCACGGTGATCCAGGCGTGTCCGGGCGATCGGGTGATCGTTTCGGTCGAGGCCACTTCGGCTCTCGACATCCCCTTTGTCGGCAGCAGGAACGTGACTCTCACCGGAAGGGGTGAGTACCGATGCGAGGTATAGGTCGTGGCCTTGCGGCGCGGACTGGCAGCGACCAGCATGGCGCGGCGGCGATCGTTGTCGCCTTGTCGATGACCGTGCTGATGGGGTCGGCCGCAATCGTCCTCGATGCCGGTGACATCTGGCAGCAGCGCAGGCAGTTGGTTGGGGCTGTGGATGCCGCGGCGTTGGCGGCTGCGGCGGACTTTGCCGTGGATGTCGATGGTTGCGCCACGACGGCCGACTCCTATGTCGAGGCGAACGCCCCCGATGTTGGGTCGACCGACTGCGTTTCGACGGGCATCGGATCGGCCGGGCAGGTGACCGTGACCGCCGAGGTGACCGTTCAGCACGCAATTGCTCAGATTCTGGGCAAGGAGTCGACCCTGGTCGATGCGACCACAACGGCACAGTGGGGGCCGGCGACATCGCTGACCGGCTTGCGCCCGTTTGCGCTGTGCGAGGGCGCGCCGGCGTTCCAGTCGTGGGTTGCTTCGGGTTTCTCGACCGACCAGACGTTTCGAATCGAATACACCAAGGAACAGGCTGACGCCTGCGGCGGCCCTGCACCCGGCAACTGGGGTCTGCTCGACTTCGACGGGGGTTCCAACTCGAACCAGGACACCAAGGAGTGGGTCGAGTACGGCTACCCGGGCGAGGTCGATGCGCCCGACTGGATCGACGGCGATACCGGAGCGTTCAGCCAGTCGTTGCCGATCTCCGCGGTGTTGAACAAGGTAATCCACGTGCCGGTGTTCGATGACTACAACGGCGCGGGCGGGTCAAATGCCGACTTCCACGTCGTCGGCTTCGTGTCGTTGAAGATCGTCGACTACAAGGCCAACGGCTCGGAGTCGAGCAGGTACCTCGACGTGGTGTTCCAGACCACGGTGGCGGCGGGCAAGTGCTGCAACGGGTCGACGGTGGACGGTGGAACCAGGGCGGTGGGCCTCTGTGCAGTCGAAAATGAAGGGACTTGCGGGTGAAACGTCGGATGTTCGGAATAGTCGCGGCTCTGGCCATGGCCGGATTCGGGACCGTGTTGTTGGTGTTCTTCGTGCGCGACGCCGAAGCCAGGGCGGTCGCGGGCGAGGAGCGGGTCGACGTGTTGGTAGTCACCGAGGAGATCCCGGCGGGCACCGACGGTGAGCTGATCGCATCGAGCGTTCGGGTCGAGGCCGTGCCGGCGAAGGTCAGGCCCGAGGACGCCGTGGTCGAGCTGTCGGAGCTGGAAGGCCTGGTGGCCGAGGTGGCGCTGGTGCCGGGCGAGCAGATACTTCGTAGTCGCTTCGTCGAGCCAGACCTGCTGACCCGCACGCGGGTGGAGGTGCCCGAGGGTTCCATCGAAATCACCGTTGCCCTGGAACCGCAGCGTGCCGTGGGCGGAACCCTGTTCCCGGGTGACACGGTTGCCGTGGTCGCTTCGTTCGAACCTTTCGACCTGGGCGGCGCACCTGTGGGCGAAACACCCGACGGCGAACCGTTGGTCGAGATCGACGGCATCCTGGTGCCGGCCGACACGAAGACGCCCAACTCGAGCCACCTGGTTCTGCAGGACGTGCTGGTCACCAACGTGCAGATCGAGGAGCTTCCGGTGGTTCCCGACGAGAACGACGAAGCGATCGAGCGTCGCGGTTTGGCCCCGTCGGGAAACCTGCTGATCTCGGTGGCTCTCGATCCCGACGATGCCGAACGTCTGGTATTCGCAGCCGAACACGGAACCGTGTGGCTCGGCAGGCAGCCCGGCGACATCGACCTTCGAGACACCCAGATCCAGACACGGGCATCGATCTATGGGGAGGGCTGACCATGAGCGTCGTAGCGGTAATCAGCAACCGCACCGGATTCGACGTCGAGCTCAGGGCGGCCTTGGGTCCCGAAGGGCCTGACGTAGGGCAGATTCCGGTTGGGCCGACGGCCTCGGAACGCATGATCGTCGAAGCGCTGCCGGCCAGCGGTGACGTGGTTGTCCTGGTAGGCCCCGACCTGCCGCAGGATCAGGCGCTGGGGCTGTTGGAGCTGGTGTCTCAGATGAGGCCCACCGCAGCGCCGGTGCTGGTGGCCCATCCCAGCCCCGACGTGTTGCGCCAGGCCCTGCGCATGGGAGCCCGCGGGGTAGTGGCTCCGACGGCGGCTGTCAGCGAGATAGCCGACGAGGTGCAGAACGCGCTGCACACGGTGATGCGCCTGCGCGAGAACTTCGCGGGCCCCGGCCCCGGTGACCCGACCAAGCGGGTGATGTCTGTGGTCAGCGCCAAGGGCGGCACCGGCAAGACCACAGTGGCGGCCAATGTTGCTGTTGCCCTGGCCGCCGCAGCCCCCGGCCAGGTGGCGCTGGTCGACTTCGACCTGCAGTTCGGAGACGTCGAATATGCCTTGCGCCTGAAGCCCGAGCTGACCATCGCCGACTTCGCCAGGGCCGGCGACCGCGTCGACGAGACCTCGGTGAAGGCGTTCTTGACCGCGCATCCCACCGGTGTGTTCGCACTTTGTGGCGCCTCGACCCCAGCCGAGGCCGAGGACTTGGATGCCGCGGTGCTGGCACGGTTGGTGCAGCTGTTGGCCTCGAACTTTCGTTATGTGGTCATCGACACGGCCGGAGGCATTGACGATGCGGCTCTGGTGGCGATGGACAACTCCACCGACCTGTTGATGATGAGCTCGACAGACATTCCGTCGGTGCGTGCCATGCAGAAGACCACACAGGCTCTGCGCCAGCTGGGGCTGGACGACAGGCGTTGGCATTACATCCTCAACCGCTCTGACGCGAAGGTGGGACTGGATGTCGACGACATCGCCGATGCGGTTGGCCTGCCGATCGATCTCGCCATACCCGACACCAAGACGATGACCATGGCCATGAACCAGGGAGCTCCGGTGGTCGAAACCGATCCTCGGTCTGCGGCGGCAAGGCGCATCGCCGAGTTCGTCAGTCAGTTCGTGCCGCGAGAAGACATCGAGCACAGAAGCCGCCGCCTTCTCGGAGCCAGGAGATAGCGATGAGTCTTTCGGATCGTTTGAAGGCTGCCAACGGCACTGAACCCACCGGCCTGGTGCCCGTTGGCCTGGCGCCCATCGGAAAGGCGCCTGCGGGCAAGGCCAAGGACCCCAAGCAGGCGGCCACCGACCGCGCTAGAGAAAACAACGCCGTCGACCCGTTCGGGGTTCTGAAGGCACGCGCTCAGGCGGCGCTGTTCGATCGGCTCGGGTCGAGACTGTTCGACCCCGACCTCGACGAGGGCGAGCTGCGCGAGCTGGTCGGCAAGGAGTTGACCGAGGTGCTCGAGGCCGAAGCGTCGGCCCTCACCGGCGACGAGCGCGCCATGGTGGTCGAGCAGATCTGTGCCGATGTGCTCGGCCATGGGCCGATCGACGACATGCTCGCCGACGAGGCGGTGACCGAGATCATGGTCAACGGCACGCAGCGGATCTTCGTCGAGCGCAACGGCCGTCTCACCCAATCAGAACAGCGGTACCTGACCGACGAGCATCTGCGCCGGGTCATCGAGCGCATAGTCGCCCGAGTCGGGCGCCGCGTAGACGAAAGCTCGCCGATGGTCGACGCTCGACTGCCCGACGGCAGCCGCGTCAATGCGATCATTCCGCCGCTGGCCGTCGACGGACCGGCCCTGACCATCCGAAAGTTCGCGAAGCGCGCCTTGACCGCCGACGATCTCGTGGCCAATGGATCTGCCAGTCGCGAGGTGGTCGACTTCCTCGAGGGGTGCGTTCGGGGTCGGCTGAACGTGCTGGTCAGCGGGGGCACCGGCTCGGGCAAGACGACCTTGCTGAACATCGTCTCGTCTTTCATTCCTGGCGACGAACGCCTGGTGACCGTCGAGGATGCCGTCGAACTGCGGCTGGCCCAGACCCACGTGGTGCGTCTGGAGAGCCGGCCGCCCAACATCGAGGGCAAGGGTGCCATCAGCATCCGAGACCTTGTTCGTAACGCCCTGCGTATGCGCCCCGACCGCATCATCGTCGGCGAGGTTCGTGCTGGCGAAGCGCTCGACATGTTGCAGGCCATGAACACGGGCCACGAGGGTTCGTTGTCGACCCTGCATGCGAACAGCCCGCGCGATGCGATAAGCCGCCTCGAGACGATGGTTCTGATGAGCGGCATCGACCTGCCAGTGCGAGCGATTCGCGAGCAGATCGCCTCGGCTCTGGACCTGATCGTGCAGATCGGCAGGCTCCGCGACGGCAGTCGCCGGATCGTGAAGATAAGCGAGGTGAACGGCCTGGAGGGCGAGGTGGTGACCCTCACCGACCTATTCGAGCTCGAGTACGGCAGCGGCACCGATGAAAACGGCCGGGTCAATGCAACTCTGGAACCCACGGGCTTGCGCCCCCAGTTCGGTCAGCGCCTTGCCGACCAGGGCATCACCTTCGCCTCGAATCTGTTCCAGGGAGGCCTCGGGGCAGACGCTGCGCTCACCAACGAGTTGGGCGGATGGCGCGACCGGTTGGGTGTTGGGGGATGAGCTGAGGTGACTTCGATGCGGGCTCAAAAGAATTCAGTTACCGCAGCTGCGTTGGCCATCACGGTGGTGTTTGCCATGGCCGGCTCGATCGGTTCGCCGGGCGTGGCGTCGGCCCAGGAGCCGCCACCCGCCGACACAGTGGCCGTAGAACCGGTCGACGAGGTGGCGCCACCGGCCGGTGCGGTGGTGTCGTCGATCGAAACAGTCGACGGGCGCATGACGCTGGAGGTGTCGATTCCACCCGAGGTGGCGGGCCAACGCCTCGACCCGAGTTCGGTCGGCGTGATAGTCGACGGTAACTACGTGGTGGCCAACGTGGCCAGGCCGCGCGGCGACGACCTGGCCGTGGTGTTGGCCATGGACGTCTCGGGATCGACCGCAGGGCCGGTGCTGGAGCAGGCCGTGACCGCAGCCGCGCGCTTCGTCGATTCGGTGCCAGAGGGAACGTTGATCGGCGTCGTGTCGTTCGCCGAACAGCCCCTGGTGTTGGTGCAGCCGACGTCGGATCTGTCGGTGGTTCAGGCAGCGCTCGCCTCGCTTTCGGGTGATGGTCCCACGGCTCTCTTCGATGGTCTGGTGACCTCGTCGCAGGTCATCGGCACCACATCTGCAACCTCGCGGGTGGTGGTCGTGTTCTCGGACGGCGGCGACACCAACAGCACTGCCACTCTGGCCGATGCCACCGCGGCCAGCGCGGCGGTTGACGCTTCGGTCGAGGTCGTATCGCTGCAGAGCACAGATGCCGACCCTGGCACCCTGGCTGCTCTGGCCCGAGAAGGACAGGTCTGGTCGGTGGCAGACCCAGCGGCGCTGAGCGACGTTTTCGTCGACATAGGCGACCGTCTGGGAAACCGGTTCGTCGTGAGCTTCGACGAGCCGGCCGGTGGCTTCTACGTTGTGGTTCGCGGAGACAACGGGCTGCGCCGCACCTACGTCGAACTCGACGAGGAAGTCACAGGTCTGCCCCGCAGTGATGCGGGCAGCCGCGCCGCGGTTCCCGAGCTGGTCAACCGGCCGTCGGTGGTGCCGACTGTTGCCGAGGCTCCGACAGCGATGTTTGGTGACCGCGCCCTTCCGTATGGTCTGGGCTCGGTAGCGGCCGCCGTGTTCCTGGCTGCAATCGTCATCGCCTGGCCCAACCCCAACCGGAACAGGCCGGCGCGGCCGATGCTGGCTCGGCGCAGCAAGCCGTCACCTCGTGAGATGACGCGCAGACTGTCGGACCTGGCCGAATCGGGCCTGGCCAGGTCCGGTCGCAAGAACGCGATTGCGTCGATGCTGGAGCAGTCTGGCTCGTCGCTTCGAGTCGGCGAGTGGCTGGTGGCGGTGCTGGGCGTTGCCATGGGCGTCATGGCCGGCGTCACCGTTGCCGCCGGACCCGTGCTGGGCCTCGTCGCCTCTGCGTTCGTACCATTGCTGGCGCGCTCGTTGCTGAAGCTGAAGGTGGCCAAGACACGAAACGCGTTTGCCGACCAGCTCGGATCGACGCTGCAGCTGATGGCTTCGAACCTGAGGGTCGGTCACGGCATGTTGCAGAGCATCGACGCGGTGGGTCGCGAGTCTGACGAACCAACCAGCCACGAGTTTCGGCGGGTAACCGGTGAGATCCGGTTGGGTCGCGACGTGGGCGACGCGCTGCGCGCCATGGCCGACCGTCTGGACAACGACGACTTCCGTTGGGTGGTGCAGGCCGTCGAAATCCACCGCGAGGTGGGTGGTGACCTCGGCGAGGTGCTGGACAACGTCGGGGCGACCATCCGCGATCGTCAGCGACTGAAGGGCCAGATCGCGGCCTTGAGTGCAGATGGACGTATCTCGGCGGGCGTGATGATGGCCCTGCCGTTCTGTGTTGGAGGACTGATGATGTTCACGACGCCTGACTATCTGGGCGAACTGACCGGACGAACCGGAGGCCAGATGTTGTTGGCGTTCGGCGCGTTCCTGATGGTGGCCGGCGCGGCGTGGCTCAAGAGCATCATCAAGTTGGACTTCTGACATGGGCGACTACTTCACCTCCGCGACCTCGCTGTTTCCCTCGGGCTCTGACATGCTCGTCCTGGCCGGGGCCGCCCTGGTCGCCACTGCAATTCCTGTCATGTGGTGGGCCCTGTCGGGCGGCTCTAAGAAAGAGGCCTCGCGCCACCTGCAGAGCGCAACCACCGTCGACCTGCACCAGCTGCTGTTGACGCGGTCTGCAGAAGAGCGTGTGGTCGGGCCGATCGCGGCATCGATAGCCCGCAAGGTCAGGCGCTTCAGCCCCGCCGGCATGATCGCCAGCCTCGACCGCAAGGTGGCCCTGGCCGGATCGCCCACGGCCTGGCCGGTCGAGCGGGTACTGACCGCCAAGCTCTTGTTGGGCATGGTTTCGGTGGCCTTGGCCCTGGTGACGCTGCTCGGAGGGTTGACCACCACCAACGTCGTCGTCGCCGCAGTAGTGGTGCTGTTCGGGTATCAAGCTCCAGATCTGATGTTGAGCCGAACTGCCGAAGCCAGGCAGGACATCATTCGCCGGTCGCTGGCCGACGCAATCGACCAGGTCACCATCAGCGTCGAGGCCGGGCTGGGGTTCGACGGAGCCATCGCCCGCTATGCCGAAACCGGTACCGGGCCACTGGCCGAAGAGTTCTTGCGCGTGCTCCAGGACATCCAGTTGGGCTTGGCCAGGCGCGAGGCCTTCGACTCGCTGCTGGCCAGAACCGACGTCGACGACCTTCGCCGGTTCGTCCTGGCGCTGCGCCAGGCAGACGAGCACGGCATACCGCTGGCCCAGGTGCTTCGGACCCAGGCGGGTGAGCTGCGCGAGCGCCGCCGCCAGCGAGCCGAGACCAAGGCCGCTGCAATACCTGTGAAGGTCATCTTCCCGATGATCGTGTGCATCTTGCCGACGCTGTTCATCATCATCCTCGGGCCTGCCGTGTTCCGCATCGCCGACACCTTCGGCGGCTGAGCTATTCGCGTTCTCCAGGAATCGTTCTTAGGTGCCGATGGACTTGTCATGAGCACCCACACCATCAGGCGCGGCACGGTGCTTGCGGCGTGCATGACTTTGTTGGTGACGGTGGCCACCTTGGCGGCCGTCAAACCCGCAGCTGCTGCGCCTTTGCAGTGCGCCGACTTGAGACTGGATCAGCTGACCCACGGTGTTCCGGTCTTCGATGTCACCGACATGGCCATCGCTCCTGACGAAACCGTCGTCATGTGGGTGGGCGCTGCGGGCTACCGGCACTTCATCGGGCTGAGCGGCGCCGAGCCCGCACCTGCAGCTCGTTTCGATGGCACCGCCTGGTGGGGAACGATCAATCCGATACTGGCCGACGGAGAATCGATCGTGGGCATCAGCTGGACTGCGACCAGCCAGGGCTACTGGATGTTCACCTCGGCCGGGCGCGTGTTTCCGTTCGGCGATGCGGGGTTCTTCGGCGACCTGGAGCAACTGGATGTGGTGCCGGCCCTGCCGGTGAAGGGCGGGGTGGCCACCGTGGCCGGCGATGGGTATTGGTTGTTCGCCGAAGATGGCGGCATTTTCGCCTTCGGTGCCGCCGGTTTCCACGGAAGCGTGCCGGGTGCGCTCGCCGGCACCGGCGCCCAACTGGCTGCACCCATAGTTGGCATGGCCCCATCTTCCACCGGTGAGGGGTACACCATGGTTGGCGCAGACGGAGGAATGTTCGCCTTCGGTGATGCCCCGTTCATGGGGAGCCTTCCCGGTATGGGCGTCACCCCCGACGAACCGATCGTCGACATGATCGCCAGCCCTGGCGGATATCTGCAGTTGGGCGCGGACGGCGGCACCTTCTTGTTCGGCAATGCTCAGTTTCAGGGATCGATCCCGTTCGGAGCCAGCTGTGGGCGCATCTCGTACTGGCCAGGCGTTGGCGCGGTGTCACTGTCTGGCCTCGACTTTCTGGGCGCTGACGTGTTGGCCACCAACGACGGCTACATCCTGACCGACACCCAGGGCTGGGCGTATCGCTTCGGCGAGGCCGTGGAGGTGCCCAGGTCTGGCGCCTGAGCCAGGGGCTGTGCTTGAGCGATGGTGTGGTGAGCCGACCGGATCGCCAGACTGGTGAGAGCTCATGGCGACGAAGACCTGCAAAAACCCTGCGTGTGACGACCGTGCCTGGTGGGCCGGCTTTTGTCGCCTCTGTTTTCAGACCACCGGCGCTGCCGAGAGGGTCGCAGAACAGCGGGTGGCCGAAGAGGTTGCAGCGCGGGAGGCTCGCCGCGCCGCAGAGCGACAGCGGGTTGTCGATGCGCTTCGCCGGTTTGGGGACGAGGGCCGACTACCTTGGTGGGAAGTGTCAGAGAAGCTCAACGCGGCCGGGTTGAAATGGGAGGGTCGCAGGTTCACACCCGCGCTGGCCCGCGGCCGATACCTCGACATGACAGCCGCCGAATGGGAGTAACCAGACCCGCCCGCACCATCTGGTCGCCCGATCTGTTGCCCGTCACCCTGGCCAATGTCACGGTGATGGCGCTGGCGGCCTTCGACGGCCTGGCGGTGGTGGGCGCGTTGCCCTCCATTACCGAAGACCTCGGCAAGGTCGCCCTGTCGCCCTGGGTGCTGACCTCGTATCTAGCCGTGTCGGCCGTTGCCGGCATCGCGGCGGGCCCGGCCATAGACGCGGTGGGGGTCAGGCGCACATTCAGGGTCACCGTCGTTTGGTTCCTGGTTTCAAGCATCCTTGCCACCATCGCCCCAACCATGGAGACGCTGATAGCGGCCCGCGTCCTGCAAGGCCTGGGCGGTGGGCTCGTGATCTCCGTGGTTCTGGCTTCGGTGGGTCTCGCCTACGAGCCCGAGCTGCGCCCGCGCGCATTCGCCGCCAACTCGGTGGTGTGGGGAATCATGGGGTTCGGCGGACCTGCCCTGGTGGGTCTGGTGCTGGCGTTCGGCGACTGGCGCTGGATATTCGGGATACAGATACCGCTGACCTCGCTGGCCCTGGCGATGGGCTGGAATCGTCTGCCCAGCACCCGCGAACGTCCCCAGCGAATCGAGACCGATTGGGTCGGCATCGGGTTCGTGGCCCTGTTCGTCTTTGCGTCGATCCTGGCCACGTCGCTGCTGGGGGTTACGGCTCTGGGAGCCGCCGCGGGTGCAGCGGTAGCACTGGCCGCGGCCGTGGCCTATTGGCGGCACTCGGGACGCGAACCCGAACCAGTGCTGGCCAGGCAGCACCTGGTCAGCGACCCGATGTGGCGAATCCACCTTTCGGCGGGCCTGATAATGATGGCCGGAATCAGCGACGCATACCTGCCGCTGTACGCCCAGGCGACCCGAGGCTGGTCGGAGTCGGCCGCCGCCTTCACGGTGCTGTTCGTAACCGTCGGCTGGACCGGCGCAGCGATAGTGATGTCTCGCCTCCTGGACAGAATCGACGAGGTCGATGGCATCGCCATCGGAGGCTTCTTGATCGTGCCGGCGACCTTCTTTGCCGCCCTGGGGTTGTGGTTCGACTGGCCGTTCCCCGTCATCCTGGCGGCCTTCTTCGCCATGGGTATGTCGTTGGGCGCACTGACCAACGCTGGCCTCAGCTTGTTGCAGTCGACCAGCGCCAGCAACGAGATGGGCCGCACCAACTCGGCCCATCAGTTCATCCGGTCGATGGCCATCACCTTCGCCGTTGCGGTGGGCGGCGCCGTCTTGTTGTGGGTGGTTGGCAACCAGGTGGGTGACGTAGAGGTCGTTCGCGACCTGTTGGCCGGTGAAGACATAGCGGTGGGCGCCGATACAGCGGCGGCGATCGGCGATGGACTGGCGGCCGTGTTGACGATCTCGGTGGTGCTGGCGATCGGGTGTTTCGCGACTACCCAGAGCTTGCGCAAGGCGATGCGATCCCAGAACTAGCCTTGACCTCGTGACGCACGGCTTCAGTTCCGACCTCTGCATCGTTCGCGGTGGGGGCGACCTGGCGTCTGGCGTGGTTTGGCGGCTGGTTGCTTCGGGTTTTCGCGTGGTGGTGCTCGAGTTGCCACACCCCCTGACCGTCAGGCGCACCGTGTCGTTCTCGACAGCTGTGCTGGACGGCCGCGTCGAGATCGAAGGGCTGGCCGCCGTTCTGCACAACGACTTCGCGTCGGCGGCCTCGGCGGAAAACGAGAGCGCTGTATCGGTGGTTGTGATGCCCGAACTGCCCGGCGACCACGGGGCCTTTGCCGTAGTCGATGCTCGCATGGCCAAACGCAACATCGATACGAACGTGGGCGATGCTCCGTGTGTGGTGGCGCTGGGACCGGGGTTCGAGGCCGGTGTCGATTGCCACGCCGTGGTCGAGACCAATCGGGGGCATCATCTGGGACGGGTGTTGTGGACGGGCTCGGCCGAGCCTGACACCGGAACCCCAGGTGTGGTCGAAGGCCGTGGAGCCGAGCGCGTGGTCAGGGCGCCCGCCGACGGCGCTGCCGAATGGAACGTGGCCATAGGCGAGCGGGTGGCGGCCGGCCAGTGCATGGGCTACGTGGCCGGTCAACAGATGTCGGCACCGTTCGAGGGTGTTGTGAGAGGCCTGATCGCCGCCGGTACGCAGGTGTGGACAGGGCTCAAGGTCGCCGACATCGACCCCCGACTCGACACCGACTGCTACGAGATCTCCGACAAGGCGTTGGCCATCGGCGGCGGCGTTGTCGAGGCGCTGTCGGTGTCGCTGCGCCGCCATCGGGCCTGACCCGTGGAAGTCTTCGCTGTGTCGCGAGCCGCCGAGGCTCTGAACCTGGGTTCGCACGAGCATGTCTCGCTGGTTGGCGGCGGTGGCAAGACGACCCTGTGGCACGCCATTTCGGCGGGTCTTAGCGGGTCTGTGGTGCTGACCACCACCACCAAGATGGGAGCAGACCAGCACCGCGGCCTGCCCTGGCTGTTGGCGCCCAGCGACCAGCAGGTCCGCGACGCCCTGGCCGAGCACCAGCGGGTCATCGTGTGGAGAGGTGTGCAGGGCCCCAAGGCCATTGGCGTTGCACCCGATCGCGCCGACGACCTGTTCCAGATCGCCGATCACGTCGTGAACGAGGCCGACGGCGCCAGACGCCGACCATTCAAAGCTCCGGCCCAGTTCGAGCCCGTGGTTGGGCGCACCAGCAACGTGATGGTGTCGGTAATCGGTGCCGACGCGCTGGGGCGGGTCATCGCCGACCAGTGCCACAGGCCCATGCGGGTGGCCGCCCTGGCGGGCTGCTCGCCCTACGAGCGGCTGACCCCTGGGCGGGCAGCGGCCGTCATCACCAGCCCCCGGGGTGCGCTGAAGGAGAAGCCGGCGGCTTCACGCTTCGCAGTTGCGGTGACCAAGGTGAGCCCCGGCAACGAGGATTTCGTCGCCGAGCTGGTGGCCGAGCTCACCTCGGCCCCCGGCTCGCTTCGGGTGGCCGTATTCGCCGACGAGGCACCGCTCGGCTGACCTGGGCGCCCCTTCTGGGTGTTCGGTGTTAACTCCCTGGCAAATCTGCCGAAGGTACGTCGAAGACCCGTTCCGGCGACGACCGACCCTCACCAGTGAGGTACGGGCGGTTGTGTGAGGTTTGCGACGATGCAAGACAGTGAAATGACAGAGGGCCTCGGCGAGGCGAAGGCAGGTGCTGGCGCCGCCAAGAAGGGCGGCGTGGGCCTGAACGCCAAGCTGATCGGGGCCTTCATTGCGATGGGACTGATACCGCTGGCGATCGTGGCCCTCATGGGGTTGCGCACCAGCTCGTCGGCGCTCACCGATGTGACAGGCGACCGGCTCGAGACCGCCGCCGTCGAGGCGGGCGACATGATCGATCGCAACCTGTTCGAGCGCTACGGCGACGTTCAGGCATTCGCGGGCCACCCCTACCTTCTGGAAGATCCGGTTCGGGCCACGGCCAACGCCGACTTCTTGATGGCGAACTACGGCATCTACGACCTGATGATCATCACCGACACCGAAGGCAAGGTGTTTGCGGCCAACAGCGTCGACTGGGAAGGCAACCCGGTGAACACCGCCGACCTGGTCGGGCGCGACATGTCTGGCACCGACTGGTTCCAGGCGGTGATGGACGGCCAAACGCCTCCTGGCACCACGTATTACACAGACGTGCATCTCGACGCAACGGTTCGTGAGGTATACGGCGAAGACCGCATGACCTTGCCCTACACGGCGCCGTTCCGCGATCCGTCGACCGGCGAGGTCATCGGTGTCTGGCACAACGAGGCATCGTTCCACCGTGTCGTCGCCGACATCATGGAGGCGACCCGCCAAAAGATGATCGCCTCGGGCGTCACCACCGTCGAAACCCACGTACTGCGTGCCGATGGTCTGGTCTTGGACGACCCGAACGCCGAGAACATCATGTCGGAGAATCTTCCGCAGCAGGGTTCAGAGGCCGCAGCGCTGGCGATCAGCGACGGCCACGGTGTCACCCAGGAAGCGTTGACCAGCGACGATCCGGTGACGCTCAACGGCTACGCGAAGACCGATGGCGCCCTCGGGTTCCCCGGATACGGGTGGGGTGTTCTGGTCAGCCAAGACCTCGGCGAGGCCACCGCCGTTGTCGGCGACATGCGCAACTCGATCCTGATGATGGCTGCCGTGATGGCCCTGATCATCGGTCTGGTCGGCTGGTGGTTGGCCCGCAGCATCTCGCGGCCGGTCAAGGCCGTGGCCGATCAGGCCGGAATGATCGCGGAGGGCAACCTCGATGTCGAAGAGTTGAAGATCAACCGCCACGACGAGATCGGCGAGATGGCACGGTCGTTCAACGCCATGACCGGCATGTTGAAGACAGTCAGAACGCAGGCACAGTTGATCGCCGACAAGGAGCTCAGCTCCAAAGAGTTCGATGTGCACGTGCCCGGCGACCTGGGTGTTGCCCTGACCACCATGGTCGGCTCGCTGCGCGACATGATCGACGGGCTCTCGAGCTCGTCGACGCAGCTCGCCAGCGCGGCCGAAGAGCTCACCATGGTGGCCACCACCGTTGGCAACGGAGCCGAACAGACGGCGATGCAGGCGACATCTGCATCGGCCAGCGGCGACCAGGTGTCGTCGAGCGTGGCCACAGTCGCCTCGGCAATCGAGGAGATGAACGCAACCATCCGCGAAGTGGCCCACAGCGCCGTGGAGGCGTCGAACGTTGCTGGTGAGGCGGTCGAGATCGCGAAGATGACCTCTCACACCATCGCCGAGCAGACCAACCTGCTGGCTCTGAACGCCACCATCGAGGCCGCCAGGGCCGGTGCCGCCGGCAAGGGCTTTGCAGTGGTTGCGAGTGAGGTCAAGGAGTTGGCCAACCAGACCGCGGAAGCCACCGACGAGATCTCGAGCCGCATCCAGGCGATTCAGGAAGACATGGTCGGGGCGGTCAAGGCCAACGAGCAGATCACCGAGACGATCGATCGCATCAGTGAGATCTCGGCCACGATCGCTTCCGCGGTCGAAGAGCAGAGCGTCACAACCGAAGAGATCGGTCGCAGCGTCGAAGAAGCAGCCGTAGGCACACAGGAGATCGCCAGAACGGTCACCGAGGTGGCATCGAATGCCGACTCGACCCGCCAGTCGACCGACGACACCCGTCGGTCGGCCGAAGAACTGTCGAAGATGGCCGGCGAGCTGGCAAGGCTGGTCGACGCATACCACTAGCCGCACCCAGGGCTCGGCCGCTGCGGCCGGGCCCTTTGGCTAGGTACTGATGCAAGAAGGGAGCGGACAAGTGGACGAAGACGACGAGATCATTGGCGAATTCCTAGTAGAAGCGAGCGAGGGCCTCGACAGGCTCGATCAGAACCTGATCGAGCTCGAGGAGACGCCCGACGATCGCGAGATTCTGACCGAAGCGTTCCGAACGCTTCACACCATCAAGGGCTCGTGTGGCTTTCTGGGCTTCGCCCAGATGGAGGTCGTGGCACACAGGGGCGAGAACCTTCTCAGCCTGCTGCGCGACGCCGTCCTGGAGATGAACGACGAGATCGCCGATGCCCTGCTGGCGACTGTCGACGCGATCCGCCAGATCACGGCGACCATCGACGAGACCGGCGCCGAGGGTGTTCACGACCACAGCGCTCTGATCGCCGAGCTGGAGCGGCTGGCGAACCATGACGCCGCCCCCGCCAAGGCCGCTGCGCCGCCTGCCGCAGAGCCGGTCGTGCCTGAAGAGGCTGTGGCTGTTGAAGAGGCTGTGGCTGTTGAAGAGACCGTGGCTGTTGAAGAGGCTGTGGCTGTTGAAGAGACCGTGGTTGTCGAAGAGCAGACGGCAGATGAGCCCGCGGCCCAGGCTGAACGCATCGGCGACATCCTGGTCGATTCGGGTGACGCCCGCCGCGACGACGTAGAGATAGCCGCCAGCGAGCAGAGCCTTGGCGACGAGCGCAAGATCGGCCAGATCCTGGTGGATGAGGGCCGTGCCGACGCTCAGTCGGTCGAGAAGGCAGCCGACAAGCAGAAGTCGGGCCGCTCGGAGTCGAGCATCCGCGTCGATGTAGACCTGCTCGACCGGGTCATGAACCTGGTCGGCGAGCTGGTGCTGGCACGCAACCAGATGGTGCAGCTGACCGAGGGCTCGAAAGAAAAGACCCTCATCTCGGCTGCCCAGAGGTTGAGCCACATCACGAGCGAGCTGCAAGAGGGTGTCATGAAGACCCGCATGCAGCCGATCGGCAACGTGTGGAGCAAGCTCCCCAGGGTCGTACGAGACCTCAGCCGTCAGTTCGGCAAGCAGATCCGTCTCGAGATGGAGGGCAAGGAGACCGAGCTCGACAAGGGCATCATCGAGGCGATCAAGGATCCGCTCACCCACATCGTTCGCAACACCGTCGACCACGGCATCGAACTGCCCGAGGTGCGCGAACAGATGGGCAAGGACCCCGAGGGTTTCCTGCGGCTGCGAGCCAGCCACGAAGGTGGTCAGGTCGTCATCGAGATCACCGACGACGGCAAGGGCATAGACCCAGAGGCCATCAGGTCCAAGGCCGTTCAAAAGGGTCTCATCACCGCCGAAGCCGCAGCCGAGATGAGCGACAAGAACGTCATCAGCTTCATCTTCGCCCCTGGCTTCTCAACCGCTCAAAAGGTCAGCAACGTGTCGGGCCGAGGCGTCGGCATGGACGTGGTTCGAACCAACGTCGAACGCATCGGCGGCACTGTCGACGTGAGGTCTGAGGCCGGCCAGGGCACGACCTTCAAGATCAAGATACCGCTGACTCTGGCCATCATCCCCGCGCTGATCGTGTCGGCAGACGGTGATCGTTACGCGGTGCCACAGGTGAGCCTGCAAGAGTTGGTTCGCATCGAGAAGGGCGATCCCGAGCACCGCATCGAGATGGTGCACGGCACTCCGGTCTATCGCCTGCGCGGTCGGTTGCTGCCAATCGTTGACCTGCGCTCGAACCTGGGCCTCGCTTCGGCCGAGGAAAGCGACTCGATCAACATCGTCGTGTTGCAAAGCGACGAGCGCCTGTTCGGGCTGATCGTCGACAGCATCGAGGACACAGAGGAAATCGTCGTAAAGCCGCTGGAGCGCCAGATCAAGGACCTCGACCTCTTCGCCGGCGCAACCATCATGGGCGACGGCAAGGTGGCCCTGATCCTCGACGTGCACGGCATCGCAGCCGCTTCGAACCTCGTTGGGCCCGGATCGAACACCACCTGGCTCAGCGAAGAAGAGGATGCACTCTCGGCCGAATACGACGAGCGTGCCCTGCTGATAGTGGAGCTTGCAGACGAATCGACGGTCGGTCTTCCTCTCGACCAGGTCGATCGGCTCGAGAGCTTCTCGCCCGACCGAATCGAACGCTCGGACGGCAGGCCTGTGGTGCAGTACCGCGGCGGAATCATGCGCCTCATCGATGTGGGCCCGACCCTCGGCATCTGCCATGGAGCCGTCGACGGGGGCATCGAGTCGAACGTCGTGGTGTGCAGCCAGGGCGGGACACTTGCCGGGCTTGTGGTGGGTCGGATCCGCGACATCGTGCTCGATCCCGAAATGCACGATGAGGACGGCCAGCAGCGAGCGGTTGTCGGGGGCAAGGTCATCGATGTCGCCGAGCCGCGACGGATCATGTCGATGGCCGGGATGGTCGTCACCGAAGACGCCAACGAGTTGATTGGGGTGTATTGATGCACGAGACGGCTAATCAAGCCATGCAGCTGTGCACGTTCAGGGTGGGCGAGCTGCTGCTCGGCATCAACGTTCTGGATGTCCAAGAGGTGCTGCGCGAACAGGCGATCACGCGGGTGCCTCACTCGCATTCGTCGATCAGCGGGTTGATCAACCTGCGAGGTCGAATCGCCACCGCCATCGACCTAGGTAGGCGGCTGGAAGCCGCAACCTCGGGCGAGGCGTCGATACACGTGGTCGTTCGGTCGGGGGGCAGCGTTGCCAGCCTGATCGTCGACTCGATCGGTGAGGTGATAGAGGTCGACGGCTCGACCTATGAACCGCCGCCCGAGACGATGCTGGGACCGGCGCGCGATCTCATTCTGGGTGCCTACAAACTCGAGAACGAGTTGCTGTTGATTCCCGACGTAGAGCGGGTGGTGACGATGCCGTCGGCAGCGGCGGAGGTTGTGGCATGAAAGCAGTAGTCGTTGACGACTCCAGGGTGGCTCGCCGCCGGGTGTCGTCGATAATGGGCGAGCTGGGCTTCGAAGTGATCGAAGCCGAGCACGGCCAGGATGCGTTGGACCAGATGGACCCGGCCGATCCACCCACGGCGATCGTCGCCGACTGGAACATGCCGGTGATGGACGGTGTCGAGCTGGCCAAGGCCGTTCGTTCCTCGACCGCATTCAAGAACGTTCCGTTCTTGATGATCAGCAGCGAGGCCGACCCCAGGCGGGTGGCCAAAGCCATCCTCGCGGGCGTCGACGAGTATCTGTTCAAGCCGATCGACCGGACCATGGTCGAGGATCGGCTGGCCGTGATGGGCGTCTACACGGCGGTCGAAGTATGAGCGACGAAACCAAGATTCTGATCGTCGACGACTCGGCCGTGGCCCGAGGCATGCTGACCTCGATCTTCGAGGGCGAGACCGACTTCACCGTCGTAGGCACCGCATCCAACGGTGAGATCGGCTTGCGCAAGGTCGACGAGCTGCAGCCCGACATCGTGGTGCTCGACATCGAGATGCCGGTGATGGACGGCCTCACGGCCCTCGAGACCCTGAAGACCCGTCACCCGCGACTGCCGGTGATCATGTTCTCGACCCTGACAGAACGCGGAGCTGCGGCAACGGTTCAGGCGCTGTCGCGCGGTGCCTGGGACTATGCGGCCAAGCCCGGTCAGACAACCAGCCTTGCAGCGGCCAGAGAGGCCGTCCGGCAAGAGCTGGTGGCCAAGGCCAGGGCGATCGCCGGCAAGATCGGCAAGGGTGGCGCAGCCCGCGGGCTTGCGTCGAGACCTTCGGCCCGTCCGGCCCCTGCCCGGTCGGTGCCGTCGCGTCACACGACGTCGACCATCGACGCTGTCGTGCTGGGAAGCTCCACGGGCGGCCCGGTGGCGCTCGAGACGGTTCTCAGCGCAATCAAGACACCGCTTCGGGTGCCCCTGTTCGTCGTGCAGCACATGCCGCCGAAGTTCACAGAGGCCCTCGCCGATCGGCTCGACCGCAAGACCGCCTCGCGGGTGGTCGAGGGTGCACACGGGATGCGGGCCGAGCCCGGAACCGTTTACATCGCACCAGGAGGGCGTCACATGGTGATCAACAACCGAGGGGCGATGCCCACGGTCGAGATCATCGACACCCCGCCGGTCAACTCGTGTCGGCCCTCGGTCGACGTGATGTTCGAGTCGGCGATAAAGGTCTACGGCGCTCACATGTTGGGCGTGATGCTGACCGGCATGGGCGCCGACGGGGCCAAGGCCGCAGCCAACATGGCCAAGCTGGGAAGCCCTTTCCTGGCACAGGACGAAGCAACCAGCATCGTTTGGGGAATGCCAGGCGCCGTCGTCGATGCGGGTTCGGCCAGCGAGGTGCTCCCGCTCGAATCGATAGGGCCTCGCATAGCCGAGATCGTGTTTCGCTCGACCCCGTCTCGGGGACGCGGAACTACGACCGGTCATGAAAAGGTGGTGGCGCAGTCATGACCACGAAGACCGACGCTCCGTCGATCGGTCCGGCCGAGATCGACTTCGTCACCAAGTTGGTGGCGACCAAGATCGGGGTTCAGCTCGAGGGCAAGGACTACCTGATCGAGAGCCGGCTGGCGCCGGTGGCCCGCAAGCTGGGGCTCGCCGACGCATCGGCCCTCATCTCGAAGGTAAGGATGGGCGACCGCGTCGCCGAGGGTGCCGTCATCGATGCGATGACCACCAACGAGACCTCGTTCTTCCGGGACCAGCACCCGTTCGAGACACTGACCGGACACATCATCCCCGACCTGCTGGCCAAGCGCGGAGCCGGAGCGGGACTCTCGATCTGGAACGCTGCGTGCTCGAGCGGGCAGGAGTCCTACACGCTGGCGATGCAGCTGTTCGAGAAGTTCCCGACGGTGGCCAAGTCGCCGCGGACCAAGATCCTGTCGACCGACGTTTCGCCTGTGATGGTGCAACGCACGAAGGCGGGCGAGTACAGCAGGTTCGAGGTAAACCGGGGCCTGCCCACCAGCCTGGCTATGAAGTACTTCGAACAGGACGGCCGTCAGTGGAGGGTGAAGCCCGAACTGAAGGCGATGGTCGACGCCAGAGAATTCAATCTGCTCGACCCGATGACCAACTTCGTTCGAATGGACCTGGTGCTGGTGCGCAACGTCTTGATCTACTTCCCGCGCGACACCAAGCGGGCGATCCTGGAACGCATTCGCACGCAGGTAGTGAAGCCAGACGGCTGGCTGATGCTGGGCGCATCCGAGTCGACGCTCGGAATCGACGACGGGTTCGAACCACGTCGGATCGGTGATTCGACCTTCTTTTGTGTGAGAGGAGCCAACAGATGAGCGACGTAGTGATAGACGACGTCGATCTCGACGAACTGGCCGAGGTGGTGCTGGAGACCCTCGACGGGATCCTCGCCACGATGGGCGAAGGCGTCGAGGTGCCGATGGTGCCGGCAACGGCAGCGACCGTCATCGAGGCGGTGGTGCCCGTGCTTGGCGCCGCTTCGGGGCAGTTCACCGTTCGCGTATCGGAATCGGTGGCCAAGAGCCTCGCCGTCATGTGGATGGGTTTGGAGATCCACGAGGTGTCCACGGTTGACGCCTGCGATGCCGTCGCCGAGTTCTGCAACATGCTGGCTGGCTCGGCCAAGACCCTCGTCAGTGCCGAAACCGCACTTGACGTGCCCCGTGTCGAGGCGCGTCACTGCGATGAGGTCCACCACCTTGCCAACAGCACCGAGGTGTTCCACGACCTGGGCGTGTTCGTGGTCGACTTCTCTGCCTGACACAACAAACTGAACGAACCAAAGAGGCCCGGATGCTTTGCATCCGGGCCTCTTCGCGTAGTTCTTGACGGGCGAGATCTCTGTCAGGCGCCTATGGCTCGGCGGGTCTCCTTCAGCACAGCGTTGAAGTCGCTGTGGCTGAGACCCAACTCATCCAGGCACGGGGGCACCAACATGAAGAAGTCGTTGTCCTCGTCGATGTCGCCGGCAGCCAGGTGGGCCACCACGTCGGCCAGGTAGGTGGCCGCAGCGAGCGGACCCCGGCCCAGCGGATCGTGGTGGTGTTGAATCGCCTCGCCGATGTCGTCGGGAATGGTCCAATGTTCACACACGACACGACTGACCTCGCCGTGATTCACGTCGAGCATTTCCAGCTCGATGCGTGCGGCCTGATCACCGATCGTAAGCGTCGGATCTTCGAGGATCGCCGTCGATGCGTAGAGCTTTGACAACACGAGCTTGCCGATGTCGTGAAGCACGGCCGCTGTCACCGCCGAGGCCCGATCGATACGAGACGACCGGCGCCCCAGCGCAACTGCGGCTTCGACGGCATGCATGTGGTGCATGGCGATGACCCGGGGGTCGATGGCCCCGTCGGGCAGAAGATGGGTCGCCCTGGCCGTCTCGAGCCTCGTGGCAATGGCCACCACTCTCATCAGGCCCAGGCGCACCACAGCATCGGAGACCGACCGGGCGGGCGACGACGATGCAAACACCGAACTGTTGGCCTCGGCCAGCAACTCGCCAGTTAGAACACCGTCTCGCATCAGCAGCTGGGCGACGTCGTCGGCCGTGGCGTGTGGGTCTTGGGTCAGACCCACCAGCCTCAGCACCGTGTCGTTCAGCGGTGGAAGCTCGTCGATCAGGTCGGTGAGTACCAAATGTGTTTCGATTAAAGCCATATTTTTCAACGCCACCGATCGATTGCTACACGTAATAGAAGAATCGGCATAAGTGGAGTTCGGCTGAGTGAAAACCCGGTTGCATCGTCATTACTTGTCCGTAATCAAGTAATAGACGCAGTGTTCACGAATTGTGGGCCGTTCACGCGCCTAGGCGCGCAGCTGTACCTGATGGCTACGCGCCTACGCGCGCAGCTCTGAGCTGGCTGCGGCGGACCTTGCCTGCGTCGTCCCTGAGTGGTTCGTCGACGTATTCGATGCTGCGCGGCAGCTTGTAGGTGACCAGGTGTTCGGCCAGGTGTTGCATCAGGTCGTCGTGTGGGGGTGGGTTGTGTGGGTCTTTGGGTTCGATGATGGCGTGGACCGTGTTGCCCTTGTCTTCGTCCGGTAGGCCGATGACAGCCGAGCTGGCCACACCGGGGTGGAGGTTGATGGCTGCTTCGACCTCGGCGGGAAACACGTTGGCTCCGCCGACCAGGATCATGTCGCTGCGCCGATCGTTCAGGTACAAAAAGCCGTCCTCGTCGAGCGAACCGATGTCGCCCAGGCACTCCCAGCCATCGCGTTCCTCGGTGTCGGCGCCGATGTAGCGATAGGTGGGCCTATCACGGCCCACCGGTCGCATCCATACCTCGCCGATCTCGCCGGGCGGCAGGTCGTTGCCGTCCTCATCACAGATCTTGAGCTCGCCGCTGATCGGCTGGCCCACCGTGCCCGGACGCTTCGCCCACTCGGTTCCCTGAACCACCGTGAAGCACTGTCCCTCGGTGCCTCCGTACAACTCCCACAGGTTCTCGGCACCGATCCATTCGATCCACACCTGCTTCAACCACTTCGGGCACGGCTCGGCCAGGTGGAAGGCGGTGGTGATCGACGAGATGTCGTAGCCGAACTTGACGTCGTCTGGCAGCTTCCAGATGCGCTGCATCATCGTTGGCACCAGGTAGATCGAAGGTGCCGAATACTGCTGGATCGTCGCCAGCGTTTTCTCGGCGTCGAAGCGGCGCAACAGTGCCACGTGCCCACCCGCCAAGATGGTCAGCCACGACCAGATGAACGGGCCATTGTGATAAAGCGGCCCCGGCATCACCATCGTCTGGTCTGGCAAAGCGCCGATGACTGCGCCCAACCCGGCGATGTTCTCTGTGTACAGCGACGGGTCGCCGCTGACGATCAGCTTGGGACGGCCCGTCGAGCCGCCGCTGGTCGGAGCCTTCCACGCCGCTGACACCGCGTCGGGCAGGGGCGAGCTATTGGGCGGGATGGCCTCGCCGTGGGCGATCGAAGGGCGCCCTTCGTACTGGTGGCCCACGACCACGGCCGAGTCGGCCAACTCGACGATGGCGTTCAGCTCGGCCTCGGGTAAACGCGACGAAACCGGCTGAGGCGTGGCACCGATCTTCCAACAAGCGGCACAGGCGATGTAGAACTCGAACGAATTGGGCGAGGCGATCGTGATGAACGAGCCGGCTTCGGCGCCCAACTCGACGAACCGATGCGCCATTGCGGTGGCCTGGGCATCGAGGTCGGCGAAGCTCAACACCTCGCCCTCGAGCGTGACGGCAGGCTGGTCGCCACGGTTTTTCGCGTGCTCGGCCAAGACGGTGGCAAAGCTCGGTGGTTGATTCATGGTTCCCCCTTCGACCCCAAGACGCTAGCCGCCGAGGCGCTCTGTATTCGATGGCTACGCGCTTGGGCGCTCCGCTGTATTCGATGGCTACGCGCCGAGGCGCGCAGCTCTGAGCTGGCTGCGGCGGACCTTGCCTGCGTCGTCTCTGAGTGGTTCGTCGACGTATTCGATGGTGCGCGGCAGTTTGTACGTGACCAGGTGTTCGGCCAGATGTGCCATCAGCTCATCGGTGTCTGGGACGGTGCCCGCTCGAGCCGGCTGGATGATCGCGTGAATTCGGTTGCCCTTTTCTTCGTCTGGCAGACCTATGACAGCCGAGCTGGCTACGCCGGGGTGGAGGTTGATGGCTGCTTCGACCTCGGCGGGGAACACGTTGGCTCCGCCGACCAGGATCATGTCGCTGCGCCGATCGGCGAGATACAGGTAGCCGTCGGTGTCCATCCAGCCGATATCGCCCAAACAGTCCCAGCCGTCGCGGGTTTCGGCCTCGGCGCCGATGTAGCGATAGGTGGGAGTGTCACGGCCCACCGGTCGCATCCACACCTCGCCGATCTCGCCGGGTGGCAGGTCGTTGCCGTCTTCGTCGCAGATCTTCATGGTGCCAGGCGTCGGCCGGCCGACCGATCCGCGGTGCTGCAGCCACTCCGAGCCGCTGATGAACGTGGCGGCCTGTCCCTCGGTGCCCCCGTACAGCTCCCACAGGTTGTCGGCGCCGATCCATTCGATCCACACCTCCTTCAACCACGGCGGGCATGGCTCGGCCAGGTGGAACGCTCGCCGCATCGACGAAAGGTCGTAGGCGAACTTGACGTCGTCCGGCAGCTTCCAGATCCGCTGCATCATCGTGGGCACCAGGTATACGGCCGTGGCGTTGTGGCGCTCGATGGCCGCCAACGTCTCGACCGGGTCGAATCGGCGCAGCAGGGCAACATGGCCGCCCACCAACAGAGCTCCCCACATCCATATGAAAGGGCCGTTGTGATAGAGCGGCCCCGGCATCACCATCGTTTGACCCGCGGCGGCGCCGATGCGTTCGGCCCGCCCCGCCAACGCTTCGCTGTAGATCGCGGGGTCGCCGGCGACGATCAGCTTGGGTCGACCCGTCGAGCCGCCGCTCGTCGGTGCCTTCCACGACGGGCTTGCCACATCTGGCAACGGCGTGTCGTTTGCGGCGATGGTCTGACCGTGGGCCACGAAGGGTCGTCCGGCGTACTCGTGGCCCACGACCACGGCCGAGTCGGCCAACTCGACTATGGCGTGCAGCTCGGCCTCGGGCAGACGCGACGACACCGGCTGGGGAATGGCCCCGACCTTCCAAGCCGCAGCGCACGCCAACACGTACTCGAACGAGTTGGGCGACGCGATGGTCACGAACGAACCCTCTCGGGCCCCCAGTTCGGCCAGGTGGTGAGCCATGTGAGTCGACCAGCGATCTAGTTCGCCAAAGGTCATCACCGACCCGTCGTCCAGCGTCACCGCCGGCTGCTGGGCACGCCTCGAGCCGAGCAGGCCTATGACCGCCGGGAACGTCAGCCCGACCAGATCGTCCACCGTTTGGGCGTGGCCTTCCTGGTCCATCAGCGCAGCGCCGATCCGGTCGAGCGCTTCAGGAACCGCCCATGACCGGGCCGTCCGAGGTAGTTGCGGTCTCTGACCACCCACGAGCCTCGGCTCATGACACTTCGCGCCTGGCCTGTCACTTCCATGCCCTCCCAAACCGAGTTGTCGATGTTCATGTGGTGCTGGTCGACGCCGAGGCGATGGGTGACCTGTGGGTCGTACACGACGATGTCGGCGTCGGCACCCGCAGCGATGACGCCCTTGGTGCCCTGCAGCCCGAAGATCTTCGACGGTGTGGTCGAGCAGACATCGACCCATCGGGTCAAAGAGATCTGGCCCTGCACGACCCCTTGGTGCAGCAGATCCATGCGGTGTTCGATGGTGCCGAGGCCGTTGGGTACGGCCCGGAAGTCGTCGACGCCCAGCAGCTTCTCTGCGTCGCAGAACGGGCAATGGTCGGTCGATACGACAGACAGGTCGTCGGTCGACAAGCCCGTCCAAAGGGTGTCCTGGTGGTGGTCGGCCCGGCTGCGCAGCGGGGGAGAGCAGATGTGGCGCAGCCCGTCGAGACCGTCGCGATCGAGGTGTTCTTCCAGCGACAGGTACAGGTATTGGGGGCAGGTCTCGGCGAAGACGTTCATACCCCGATCGCGAGCGGCCACAACCTCGGCCAGTGCATCTGCGGCCGACAGATGCACGATGTACAGCGGTGCCCCCGCCACGGTGGCCAGGGCGATGGCACGATGGGTGGCCTCGCCCTCCAGCACCGCGGGCCGGGTCCGTCCGTGCCACACCGAACCCGTCCGGCCCAGGCTGGCGGCCTGGTCTCGCAACACGTCGATGGCGATTCCGTTCTCGGCGTGCATCATCACCAGGGCGCCCGTTTCGGCGGCGACCTGCATGACTCGCAGGATCTGCCCGTCGTCTGAGTAGTAGGCGCCCGGGTAGGCCATGAACAGCTTGGCGCTGGTGATGCCCTCGTCGATGGCCGTGCGCAGGTCCTTCAACGACTGGTCGTGAACGTCGCCCATCGACAGGTGAAAGCCATAGTCGATCGCGCAGCGGCCAGCCGCCTCGGCGTGACGCTCTTCGATGGCGTCCATCACCTGGGTGCCCTTCAGCTGACCCACGAAGTCGATGACGCTGGTGGTGCCACCCCATGCCGCGGCGGCGGTGCCGGTCTCGAAGTCGTCGCTGGAGGTCGCCTCGGGCGTCATAGGGAGTTGAAGGTGGACGTGAACGTCGACCCCGCCCGGAATGACGTAGCAGCCCAACGCGTCGACCACCTCGACATCCCCACGGGCGGCCGATTCGGCTATCTGAGAGCCAGGCGCCAGTACCGCAGCGATCTTGTCGCCCTCGACCAGCACATCGGCGAGACCCGATCCGTTCGAATTGACGACCGTTCCTCCGGTGAACAGTGTTGCCATGTGGCGACTGTATCCCCGGCTCGGCGGTCGCTCGAAGTGCGGCTGCATCGGCCGGATGTTCCGGCCCTCGTAGGCGGTGCAACACTTTGTTGAAGCGACGTAGGCTGGGCAACGTGACCGTGACTCAACCGATGCCTCCCGACGATGCTGCTCGCGCTTTGGGCGTGAGTCTCGAGATGGTCGATGCCGACGTCCGCGACCGTGCCGTGCAGCGCTTTCGCGAGAATCAGATCAGGCTTCCGACCTTTGCCGAGCTGGCAAACCCCGACACCATCCCCGCCGATGTTCGCGAGGCCTTGGCGGGTGTCGACCGCGACGGCCCCGATCCACGCAACCTGTTTCGTGTTCACTGGTACAACAACCGTCAAGGCGGCATCGTCGATGTCCCCGAGCACATCGAGCTGCCGTCCGAGCTGACCGGGGTCGACGCCCGAATCGTGCTGGCTCTGGGCAACCGGTTTCCGATGATCAACGCCCACAAGGTGCAGGCCGCGTATGCGTGCCTGGTGCCGTCGATAGTCACCGGCCGTTTCGACCCCACCTCCAGCCGCGCCATCTGGCCCTCGACCGGCAACTACGCCCGCGGCGGTGTCGCGATCAGCAAGATCATGGGGTGCCGCGGCGTCGCCGTGTTGCCAGAAGGCATGAGCCGCGAGCGCTTCGAGTGGCTCGACCGTTGGCTCGACGACCCCAACGACGTCATCCGCACCTACGGCACCGAGAGCAACGTCAAGGAGATCTACGACGCCTGCAACGAGCTCGAGAAAGACCCGACCAACGTCATCTTCAACCAGTTCAGCCAGTTCTGGAACCACCTCGGCCACTACTGGCTTACCGGTCAGGCCCTCGAGCACCTGTTCGAGCACGTGACCGCCGACTCGGTGGGTGCCCGCTTGGCAGCGTTCGTCAGCGCGTCCGGGTCGGCCGGAACCCTCGGAGCAGGCGACTATCTGAAGGACACCCACGGGGCTCGCATCGTGGCCGTCGAGGCGCTCGAGTGCCCGACCATCCTCTACAACGGCTTCGGCGAGCACAACATCCAGGGCATCGGCGACAAGCACATTCCGCTGATCCACAACGTCACCAACACCGACATCGCCATCGCCATCAGCGACCACTCGACCGATGCCCTCGACGCCCTGTTCAACAGCGAGGCCGGACGCCGCTACCTGATCGACAGTGTCGGGTGCAGGCCCGAGTTGGTCGACTCGCTGGTGCACATGGGCTTTTCGTCCATATGCAACACCCTCGCCGCCATCAAGACGGCCAAGCACCTGCGCCTGACCTCCGACGACGTCATCATGACCGTGGCCACCGATGGCGCCGAGATGTACCGCAGCGAACACGAGGGCTACATGGCCAGCCACCACCCCGACGGCTACACGGCCGTCGAGGCGGCGGCCGACTTCGCCGGCCATCTGGCCAACGTCGACACCGCACATGTGATGGAGATGGGGCAGATAGAGCGCGACCGCGTGTTCAACCTCGGCTACTACACCTGGGTCGAGCAGCAGGGCACCGGCTTCCCCGAGTTCGAGGCCAGGCGCAGCCAGACCTTCTGGGACAACCTGCGCCCGCTGGCGGGCGATCTCGACGAGCTGATCACCGAGTTCAACCAGCGGACCGGCCTCGGGTGAACTCCGACAAAGGTCTCGGGCCGCCGGCCAACCCCTTCGTTCGCTATCGGCGGATGCTGCATGCGCACGAACGCTGGTTGGCCGTTGGCGGCACCGACGCCGAGTTCGTCGAGTTGGTCGAGTCGCTCGACGCGGCCATCGGCGGTGTCGAGGGGCACGGCTTCGTGGTCACCCCGGTGGCCCAGCAACCTGCTTTGGCCGCTGCTGTTGCAATGCCCGACTCGGCGAGGCTGTGGGTCAAAGACGAGACGAACAACGTCGGCGGATCGCACAAGGCCAGGCACCTGTTCGGGCTGCTTCTGCACGCCGCGGTCGATGCTCGCTTGGGACGCGATTCATCGACCGAGCTCGCCATCGCCAGCTGTGGCAACGCCGCGTTGGGCGCTGCGGTGGTCGCCAAGGCCGCGGGCCGCCGGCTGCGGGTGTTCATACCGGTCTGGGCCGACGAGGTCGTGGCGTCGATGCTCGACGATCTGGGCGCCACCATCGAACGTTGTGAGCGGCGCGAAGGCGAGGCCGGAGATCCTTGTTATCTCCGGTTTCTCGAGGCGGTCGACGCGGGCAGCGTCGCGTTCTCGGTTCAGGGCACCATCGCGCCCGCCACGCTCGATGGCGGCCGCACCATCGGCTGGGAGTTGGCCGAACAACTGGCTGCAGCTCAAGGCCGTCCGGCACGACTCAACGCGGTCAGCGTTCAGGTGGGTGGCGGGGCCCTGGGCGCCTCGCTTGCGGCCGGACTCGCCGACGGTGTCGAACAGGGCTGGTTGGCGGCCATGCCCCGGGTCTCGACGGTGCAAACCGTGGCGTGCGCCCCGCTGCAACGCGCCTATCGTCTGCTGGCCGACGTCGAAGATCCGCAGGCTGCGATGCAGGCCGATCCGGGCCGGTTCATGTGGCCATGGGAAGACGTCGGCACCAGCGCAGCCAGCGGAATCCTCGACGACGTCACCTACGACTGGCTGCCCCTGACCCGAGCCATGCTCGAGACAGGTGGCACAGCGGTCGTGGTCGACGAGCCCACGGTGGTGCGTGCCCACCAGTTGGGCCGCGAGTTGACCGGTATCGACGTGTGCGCCACCGGCACGGCGGGCCTCGCAGGTCTGCTCAGTGGCGGGGTTCGCGTCGACCCCAACGACGACGTGGCCGTCCTCTTCACCGGTCACCAGCGGTGAAATCGTCGACATGATCCGAGTTCGCGTTGCCGTGCGCTTGGTTCCTTTGTCACGGCAGTGTGAACAAATGATCGGTCGTCTCGCTTCGTGCCCAACCCGGTTGACAAACTGTTGAGGGAGGTCGACGCTGTGGAAGTGACACCATTCACCCTCAACGGCCGGCCGGTTCAGGTCGGCGAGCACGAGCACCTACTCGCGGCCTTGCGCGACGAGCTGGGAATATTGAGTGTCAAGGACGGCTGCTCGCCTTCGGGGCAGTGCGGGTGCTGTGTGGTCCACATCGACGGCAAGGCCGTCGTGTCGTGCCAGCAACCCCTCGACAAGATCGAGGGCAAGTCGGTTGTGACCCTCGAAGGTCTCGACGGTCAGGAACGTGACCGCTACGCAGGCGCCTTTGCGGCCACGGGTGCGCTTCAGTGCGGGTTTTGTACGCCGGGCATCATGATGCGAACCAAGTACCTGGTCGACAAGGACGGCACCGCTTTGACCCGCGAGAAGGCCGCCCGCCACCTGGGCGGCCACCTGTGTCGTTGCACCGGCTACACCAAGATCCTCGACGCGGTGGAATCGCTGGCAAAGGGCATGGAACCCGAGCAGGTCATTGCCGAGAACCACGTCGAGATCGCGACCGGCTTGGGTTCGAGATCCATCAAGTACGAGGGCCGGCAACTGTCGCTTGGTGACAAGCACTATGTCGATGACATGGCCGTCGCCGGAATGCTGCACGGAGCGGTCAAGCTCGCCGACCACGCCAGGGCCGATGTGTTGGCCATCGACACGTCGGCTGCCGAAGCCGTACCAGGCGTGGTTCGGGTGTTCACCGCCGCCGACGTGCCGGGCGAGCTGAGAACCGGACTGATCCACCTCGATTGGCCGGCGTTCATTCCAGTGGGTGGTCGCACCAGCTACCTGGGCGACGTGTTGGCGTTTGTGGTCGCCAACGACCGGCCCACCGCTCGCCGCGCCGCGCAGCTTGTCGAGGTGACCTACGACATCCACCAGCCCTTCACCGATCCGCATGTGGCGCTGGCGTCCGACGAGGACGCCGTCTGGGGTCTCGAAGGCAATCAGCTCAGTCGATCCGCCTATTCGCGGGGCGATGTCGAAGCTGCGCTCGCAGGGTCGGCCCACGTGGTGTCCGAGAGGTTCCAGACCCAGCGGGTCGAGCAGGCTTTCCTCGAACCCGAATCGACACTTGCGGTGCCAGACGGCGACGGCCGCCTGACCGTGTACTCGGGTGGCCAGGGAGTGTGGGACGACCGCAACTCGTGTGCCCGGCTGTTGGGTGTCGACCCCGACCACATCGTGGTGCACCTGGTGTCCAACGGCGGCGCGTTCGGCGGCAAAGAGGACATGTCCAACCAGGGCCAGACCGCGCTGGCGGCCTGGCTGCTGGGGCATCCGGTCAAGACCACCTTCTCGCGCGAAGAATCTCTCCTGGTTCACGCCAAACGTCATCCGATCTGGATCGACCTCGACGTCGGATGCGATGCCGATGGCAATCTCACCGTCGTCCGCGCCCGGATGATCGGCGACTCGGGGCCCTATGCCTCGGTGGGAATGAAGGTGCTCGAGCGTGCTGCGGGCCATGCAACAGGTCCCTACGCCGTGCCCAACGTCGATGTCGAGGCCATAGCGGTACGTACGAACAACCCGGTGTGTGGTGCCTTCCGCGGCTTTGGTGCCAATCAGGCCCAGTTCGCCATGGAGGGTGCCCTCGACCGATTGGCCGACGCACTTGGAATCACCGGCTGGGAGATCCGCAGCCGCAACGTGGTCGAACCCGGAGTGGTGTGGGGCCCAGGGCAGATAATGGACGACGGATGCAAGGGCGCCCGCTCGTGCCTCGATGCGGTCAAGCCGGCATACGACGCCGCCATGGCAGCGGGCAAGGCAGTCGGCCTGGGCCTCGGCCTCAAGAACTCGGGGCTGGGTAACGGCTTCCTCGAGATCGCCAGGGCGGTCGTTCACTTCCGCGACGACGGCATGGTCGAGGTCAGGCACTGCTGGACCGAGATGGGGCAGGGCGTTCACACCGTTGCTCTGCAGGTGGCCGTGGCCGAGCTGGGTATCGACCCCGGGCGTATCGAGGTTCACGTGGACACCACCCGCGAGCTGGGCGCCGGCCAGACCACGGGCAGCCGCGGCACCGTCATGGCCGCGGGTTCGGTCGCCGACGCCTGCCGCAACGCTGGCCGACGGCTGCCGGGTGGGGGTCGACTACGAGGGCGAGTACCGCATCGACTGGACCAACAAACTCGACGATCCGGTCGAGAACCCCATCATCCATTCGACCTTCGGCTACGCGGCGCAGGTGGTCATCGCAGATCCCCAGAGCGCGCAAATCGAAAGGGTCGTAGCCGCCCACGACGTGGGGCGCATCGTCAACCCGCTGTTGTGCGAGGGCCAGGTCGAGGGCGCTGTTCACATGGGCCTGGGCTATGCCCTCAGCGAGGAGTTCCCCAACGACGAGCTGGGACGCCCCACCAACATGACCTTGCGCAGTCTCGGCATCATCAGACCAAAGGACATGCCAGAGGTCGAGGTGATATTGGTCGAAGACCCCGATCCGAACTCACCGTTCGGCATCAAGGGGGTGGGCGAGATTGGCCTGGTGCCAACCGCCGGTGCCGTCGCCGAGGCATACCGCAAGGTCGACGGGCAGTGGCGCAACCGGCTGCCCCTCGACGTGCATCAGCCGATAGGTGGCCAGTGGTGAGCACAGACTTTGCACAGGCGATTCCGATGGCCACGACACCGGGGCTCGTGTGTGCGCATCATCATCTCTATTCGGCGCTGGCCAGGGGCATGCCCGCCCCACCGCGCACACCCGCGACATTCGCCGAGATACTCGAGCTGGTCTGGTGGCGTCTCGACATGGCGCTGGACCTCGAGTCGATTCGATGGTCGGCAAAACTCGGGGCGCTCGAGGCGCTGCTGGCGGGCACCACTTGCATTATCGACCATCACGAGTCGCCCAACGCCATAGAGGGAAGCCTCGACGTGATAGCCGAGGCATGCGCCGAGGTCGGGGTGCGGGTCGACTGCGCGTACGGCGTCACCGACCGGCACGGGCCCGAGGGTGCTCGCTCCGGACTGGCCGAGAACGAGCGTTTCCTGCGCGCCGGCGGGCGGGGACGTGTGGGTGTGCATGCGGCTTTCACCTGTTCGGACGAGACGCTCGAGGCCGCGGCAGGCTTGGCCCAAGACCTGGGTGTCGGAGTGCACATCCATGTCGCCGAAGGCGTCGAAGACCTGGCCGCGGGGGCCCGCCTGGAAGCTCTGGCGGCCGACGACTGGCTGATGGTTCACGCGGTGCATCTCGATCGTGATCTGCCCGGCACCATCGCGCACAACCCGCGTTCCAACATGAACAACGGTGTCGGTTATGCCCGCCCGTACGACCGGCCCAACCGTGTGGTGTTGGGCACCGACGGAATTGGCGCAGACATGCTCGACGAGTTTCGGGTCGCCTATGTGCGACATCGCGAGCAAGACCGCACCGCCTCGCCCGAAACCGCTTGGTCGTGGCTCACCAACTCGTACGACCTGTTTCCCGAAGCACTGAACGACGAGGTCGTGTGGAGCTACACCAGCTCCGACCCCTGGCATCTCGCCTTCACCACCAATGTGCACCCGATCAGGGTCACCATCGATGGTGAGGTGGTCGTCGACGAAGGTCGGCCCACGCGGGTGGATGCGGACGAGATACGCGCCAAGGCCGCCGAACAGGCCCGGCGCTTGCACCAGAAGATGGAGACGATGTGACCGAGACCCAATCAGTGGCGATGTACCTCCAGGACGCCCACCCCATCCGCGACGCGATGGAGTACGTCAAGTACGCCGAGGCGAAGGGCTTCGATGCCGTGTATCAGGCCGAGAGTCGCCTGGTGCGCGAGGCCGTGGTTCCAATGGCTGCCTTCGCTGCGGTCACAGAGCGCATTCACATCGGATCGGGTGTGGTCGCCAGCTGGACGCGCAACGCGGCCCTGCTGGCCTCCACATTCTCGACCCTCGACGACCTGGCTCCCGGGCGCGCCATTCTGGGCATCGGCGCATGGTGGGACCCGCTGGCCAAGAAGGTCGGCATCGACCGGGTGCGACCGCTGAAGCAGATGCGCGAGATGGTCGAGTCGGTCAGGGCCCTGTTGAACGACGAGCACGTCACGTATCAGGGCGAGTTCGTTCACCTCGACGGTGTCGAGCTCGACTATGTGCACCAGGAGCGCAGGCCCAAGGACGTACCCATCTACATAGGTGCCACCGGGCCCAAGATGATGGAGTTGGCGGGCGAGATCGCCGACGGCGTGGTGCTGAACTATCTGGTGTCGCCCGACTACAACAAGCGGGCCATGGAACAGTTGGCCACCGGTGCCGCCAGGTCTGGGCGCACGGTCGACGACCTGGCGCGGCCACAGCTGATCGTGGCCTCGGTCGCCGACAGCGATTCGCCCCAAGACCGCAAGGCCGCGCTCGATGGTGCCCGCCTGCTGGTCACGCAATATCTGGGCCAGCAGCCCCACATCATGAAGGCGTCCGGTGTGCCCCAGAAGGTGCTGGACGATGTCGGGTCTGTGCTGACCTGGCCCGCCACACACGACCAGGTCGTGGCTGCGTCGAAGTACGTGCCAGACGACATCGTGCAGATGATCTGTGCTGCTGGCACCGCCGACGAGTGCCGCGAGAAGGTGGCCGGCTATATCGCCGACGGCTGCACCCAGCCGATCCTGTACCCGCTGGGCCCCGACCCGCGAACCATGATCGACGCCTTCGCCGACTGGAAGCTCTGACGTGGACCAACCGGTCGACCTGTTGGTGAAGGGCGCCGATCTGCTGGCCACCGTCGACGCCGAGCGGCGAGAGTTGCCCGGCGGATGGGTTGCCATCAGCGACGGCATGGTCGTAGGGGTGGGTGGCCCTGGCGCCGAGCCAAGCGCCGAGCGAACCATCGATGCCGCCGGATGCCTGGTGACCCCGGGGCTGGTCAACACCCATCATCACCTGTACCAGAACCTCACCCGCGCCTACGGTCCGGCGCTCGATGGCAACCTGTTCCACTGGCTGAAGACCCTTTACCCCAAGTGGGCCCGCCTCGATGAGGAGGCCGCGTACATCTCGGCGTGGGTAGGTCTGGCCGAGCTGGCCGAGTCGGGGTGCACCACATCGACCGACCACCTCTACGTGCACCCGGCCGGCGGTGGCGACCTGCTGTCGGCCGAGATCGCAGCCGCCACCGAGCTGGGTTTTCGATTCCACCCCACCCGTGGGTCGATGAGCCTGTCCGAGAAGGACGGCGGCTTGCCACCCGACTCGGTGGTGCAGGACGACGACACGATCCTGGCTCAGTCGCAGGAGGCCGTCGAACGCCATCACGACCGCAACCACGGCGCGATGGTGCGCATAGCGCTGGCTCCGTGTTCGCCGTTCTCGGTCACCGCCGAGCTGATGGCCCGCACTGCCGAGCTTGCCGAGCGCCTGGACGTCAGGCTTCACACACACTTGGCCGAAGACATCGACGAGGACGACTTCTGCATCGAGATGTTCGGGGTGAGGCCCATCGACCACTTCGAAAACGTCGGATGGGGTAGCGACCGTTCGTGGATTGCCCACTGCGTGCAGCCCGACGACTCCGAGATCGCCAGGCTGGGCGCATGGGGCGTGGGGGTTGCCCACTGTCCCAGCTCGAACATGATTCTGGGTACGGGCGTTGCGCCCGTGGCCAAGCTCCGCGCCGCCGGCGCGCCAGTGGGCCTGGGCTGTGACGGCTCGGCCTCGGCCGATTCGGGCAGCATGTGGACCGAGGCGCGCAACGCCATGCTCAGCGGTCGGCTGAAGGGGTTTCTGGACGGCTCCAGGTCGCTGATGTCGTCGCGCGACGCGCTCGAGATGGCAACCACAGGCGGCGCAGCTTGTCTGGGCCGCCAGGGCGAGCTGGGCGAGTTGTCGGTTGGTGCCGTTGGTGACCTGGCCATCTGGGCGCTCGACGGGTTGCAGTTTGCAGGCGCTCTGTCGGACCCCATCGAGGCCTGGCTGCGGTGTGGGCCCACCAAGGCTCGCACCACCATCGTGGCCGGGCAGGTCATAGTCGACAACGGCCTGTTGGTGAGCTCGGCGGTCGAAGAGCGCCTTGCCCAGCATCGCAGCGTCGCCCAGGCCTTGCAGCGATGAAGCCATAGCAGGACGTTGTGGAGATGACCCCAGACCATCCTCTACGCCGGGCTCTGGAGCCTGTGGCAGATGCACTTGGTGCAGTACTGGTCGAACCGATCGAGATGCAGCCTGGCGACATCCCACTGAGGTGGCAGGGCGAGGTGGTTGGCGGGTTTCGCCAGCCGGGCCTGCACGATGCCCTGGAGCGGTTGCTCGACTCGCTGGAGGTCGAATACGGATCGCCACTGGCAGATCTCGACAGGGAAGACAAACAGGCGGTCGTGGCCCGGCTCGACGATCTGGGGGCATTCGTGATCCGCAAAGCCGCCGAGGACGTCGCCGATCGGCTAGATGTCAGCCGGTTCACGGTCTACAACTACTTGAACGCTCGAGACACGACGCCCAACAATCGGGAGCGGCGATGACCAACAAGAGGCTCAAGCTGGAACTAACAATCGAGCCGTTCGTCGACGCCAATCCGGGCCCCCATGTGGTGGCTGCCATCGAGGCTGCAGAAGAAGCCGGCCTGGAGGTCGCTGTTGGGCCCTTCGGCACCACAGCTGAGGGAACCGACGCCCTTGTGCTGTCGGCGATGTCGCACATCACCGGCGCCGCGTTGGCCACCGGAGCAACACGGGTGACCCTTCAGGTCACCGAGACAGCTATCGATCTCGCCTGAAACCTGCGGCGCCAGCGCGTTTGCAGACCCTCAACCGGTGAGCCGGGTGGAGGGGCACCCGACTCACCGGTGAATTCACATCGAGCGGCCCGAGCAGCTGGCCGGGGTGCACGCCAGGCTGGGCCATTCGATGGTCGGAACGTCGCCCGTGGGGTTCGACGGCTCCTCGACGGGGGCAACGGTCAGGCCGTCGGCGGTGACGAACGAGGCGCCGAACCCGTATGTGGGGCGCAGCCCTCGCTTGCCCGACGGCGCCGGTGCGACAGTCGTGGGCGTGCTGGGGTTGGGGCCCGACCCGATGGTGGTGGTCGTGGTGTCGCCCGGACCCGGCGTGCCGGGCTGGGTGGTGTCAGGGGCGCCCGGCTGGGTGGTGGGCGTCGGCCCGTCCACGACGGTGGTGGTCGGTGAGTCTCCCAGCACGGTGGTGGGTGTGGGCCCGCCTACCACGGTGGTGGGCGAGGTGCCGTCTGTGGTGGGTGTGGTGCCCGCCTGGGTCGTGGTTGTGACACCATCGCCGCCGTCACCAGGTGTACCGGGCTGCCCATCGGGTGTGCTGGACGGAGTGGTGGTGCCTGGAGTGTCGCCACCGCCAGGCGCGTCACCCGGATCGCTTCCAGCGACCGTTGTTGTCGTAACCGCCGACCCGGTATAGGTGAAGGCGTCCTCCATCAGCAGCACGATCGAAGAATCGATGCGCAGGCTGATGTCGACCGCTCCTGGCTGTGTTGCCACCGGGATGGGTACCAGCAGGTAAGACCGGCTGGCCACCGTGGGTGTCACCTCGACGCTGCCGAAGAACACGCGTGGTGTCGATGGGAACATGCCGGTGATGCCGGCGTAACCGCCCGACACGCCCACGGGGGCCGAGTTGGGGGCGACGGCGGTTATCTCCCACACGCCGTTGCGGTTGGGCTGGGTCGTTGTTGTGGTTGGGCCCGTTGTCGACGACGTGGTAGCCAAGGCCGTCGTGGGCACCACGCTGGTGGTGCTCGACCCGGGTGTGGTGGTGCTGACCGACGTGGTCGACGGCGAGCCGAACACCGTGGTGGTGGTGTTGCCCGGAACCGTGGTGGCAACCGAGGTGGTCGACGTCACGCCCGGCTGGGTGGTGCTGGTGGGCCCGTCGGTGGACGGCACCGTTGTGGTGGTGGTCGATGTCGTCGGTGTCCAGTCCCAGCCGTCGCGGAAGCGATCGGGAACCCGGTCACGGGCCGGAGGCGGGATGTCGGGAATGGTGCTCGACGGCGTGATGCCCGGCGGACGGTTGCCGCGGCGGCCGCGGTCGCGGTCTTCGCGGTCGTCGTCGTCACGGTCGTCGTCGTCACGGTCGTCGTCGTCACGGTCGTCGTCCTCGATGGTTGTCGACGGCGAGCCCGCGATGGTCGTGGGCGATTCTGCGATCGTGGTCGTCGTCACGCCCGCTTCGGTCGTGGTGGTGGGACCATCGGTAGCCGGTGTCGTGGTGTCGGGCACCTCTGGCGCCGGCGCGACGTCGAAGAACAGCATCGACGGGGGCGCCAGGATCATCGTCGGGTCGTCTGCGGCAACCGCCTCGACGATCAGTGCATAGGACCCTGCGGGCAGCTTGGTGCCCAGGTCGATGCGGCTGCCCTCGGTGGCCGCGCTGGGGTCGGCTATCAGCGAGGTGTTACCCGACAGGGCGAACAGGGCCTGGCCGTTCGTCAGGGTGTCGACGCCGTTCACCGAAATAGGGTGCTCGAGTACGCCGTGCGCCTGGCCCTCGACAGCGGTCAGCAGGCGTGCCTCCCAGCGGAACTCCTGGGCGGCGAAACCCTCGACGTCGTTGACCCGGATGTTCAGGCTGGCGTCGATGTCGGACCCGGCATTGAGCGAGTGAAGGCCGGTGGCCTCGACCCGCACCGGGTCGATCGGGGTTGCCGAATAGAGCGCACCTACATTCAGGCGTCCTGCATTGCGTGCGCGTCCGTCCAGCGACGGAACCGGATCGGCACTGGCGACCAACTGTTCGATCGCTTCGGCCGGCGAGCCCGCCAATCCATCGCCGTACAGCAGCGCCACAGCGCCCGCGAACATCGGCGCAGCCATCGACGTGCCGCTGGCGTATGACCAGTTGTTGCCGAGGGTTGCCGAAAGGATGCGGCTGCCCGGTGCTCCCAGAACCACCGTCTGGGCTCCGTAGTTCGAGAAGCTCGAGCGGCTGTCGGCGTAGTCCGTGGCGGCGATGGTGGCGACATTGTCGTAGTAGCGCCCGAACGAAGCGGGCCAAACGTACTGGGTGTCGACGTCGACGTTGCTGTTGCCGGCGGCGGCGACGATGACGACCCCGTTTGCGCGCGCGTACTGCACGGCAGCTTCGACTGGTGCCAGGTATTCGCGTGGCACACCGGGGTTGGTGCCGACGCTCATGTTGATGACGTCGGCGCCGTTGTCGACGGCATAGCGGATGCCGGCGGCGAAGGCGCTGGTGTAGCCGCGTCCCTGCGAATCGAGGATTCGGACGTCCATGATCGTGGCGTTGGCCGCCATACCGACCACTCCGACGTTGTCGTTGGAGGCGGCGATGATGCCTGCGACGTGGGTCCCGTGGAAGTTGTTGTTGCCGTCCCACGGTGAGGCGTCGTTGAACATGAAGTCCCAACCGTGGCAGTCATCGACGTAGCCGTTGGCGTCGTCGTCCACGCCGTTGCCACAGTTCTCGTCGGTGTTGGTCCAACGGCGCGATCCCAGGTCTGGGTGGCCGAAGTCGACGCCCGAGTCAAGCACGGCAACCACGATTCCGCTTCCCCGGCTGGACGTCGCCCAGGCGTCAGGGGCATCCACGTCGGCATCGTCGACATAACCCGAGTCCTGCCCGGTGTTCTCGAGACCCCACTGGTATGCGAAGTACGGATCGGTCTCGAAGGCTTCTGTGGGTTCGTCGGGGTTGACCGTCAGACCCACCATGGTGCCGATCTCGTCGGCGTTGCGGGTGGTGGTGACGGCGATCGTCTGGTCGTCGATCTTGCGGACCTCGACCACCTCGGGGTCTGCCTCCAGCTCGGCGATGACCGCGTCGATGCCGGGGCCTTCGTCGGTCTCATCGGCGGTGAGGACTATCGACGAGCCGTCGGGGTACGTGGCGACCAGCTCGCCGTCGACATTCTCGATGACGGCGCTGTCGTCTTGGCCGTCGAGAACGCCGAGGTCGACGCCCTCCTCTGTCAAGAACTCCGAGGTCGAGGACACGGTCCTGGCTTCGGGTTCAGCCGGAACGTCCACCAGCAGACGGTTGTAGCCGTCGTCGACCGGCGCGCCAGGTTCGTACACGCCCGAATCGTCGAAGTTCTGCGCGGGCGCTGCGGCCGCCTGCGGCTCACCCCCACGAAGACCGGTCGCCAGGTACATGCCACACAGGCAGACGACGACGAAGGCCACGAACCCAGGTGTTCCCTTGAGCTTCTTCACGATTCCACTACTCACTCCCACGGCCCGCGACGGGGACAGCTCGGTCTCCATCGGCGCGACTGCGGTCGGGCTTGAGAGCGAGATGGCGCAGATCGATGCGCGTATGAGCGTTGGTAGGGACGAGCCTTCGGCGAGGAGTGGCGCAGATCGATGTGCTTATGAGCGTCGGTAGGGACGAGCCTTCGGCGAGGAGTGGCGCAGATCGATGTGCGTATGAGCGCCCGAAGGGCGCGAACTAGCACCAATAAAACAGCTAGATTCGCGAACCCGGGACTAGACGATGGAGCTTGATTCGTGGGTGAACCTACCGAAGGCCGTGAGATTCTCGAATGGGCCACGTATGGCCCGGCCGTGCGATCGTTGGCGCAGTCGATTGCCGACAGCGGTTATCGGCCCGAGATCATTCTCGCCATCGCTCGTGGTGGGCTGTTCACCGCCGCCTCGCTCGGATACGCGTTGGGCGTCAAGAACATCTATGTGATGAACGTCGAGTACTACACGGGTGTCGACGAACGCATGGATGTGCCGATGATGTTGCCGCCATATGTCGACTTCGTCGATCTGGCCGACAGCAAGGTGTTGATCGCCGACGACGTGGCCGACACCGGGCACACCCTCAAGTTGGTGCGCGACCATTGCCTCGACAACACCGGAGAGGTTCGCAGCGCGGTGTTGTACGAGAAGTCGCACTCGCTGGTGAAGTGCGAATATGTCTGGAAGCGCACGGACAAGTGGATCAACTTCCCGTGGAGCGACGAAGGTCTGGTCGACGGAGCCGAGGGCTTCGACGTGGCCGACGCCTGATCTGCCTGCCATGACACAACCGATCCTCATCTCGATCGACCGGCTCATGGCTCGCATCGAAGCACTGCATCAGATCTCGCCCATCGAAGGTGGCGGCAACGCCCGGCTGGCGTTCACCGATGAAGACAAGGCGGGCCGCGACCTGGTCGTCTCGTGGATGCGAGATCTGGGGCTCGAGGTCTCGGTCGACGGCATTGGAAACGTCGTCGCCGTGCAGCCCGGCTTCGACACGGCCCCGGTGATGATGGGCAGCCACATCGACACCGTTGCTACAGGTGGTCGTTTCGACGGCAATCTCGGAGTTCTCGCGGGCCTCGAGGTGATCGAGGCCGTGATCGACTCGGGCGCCCAGCTCGAACGGCCGTTGTTGGCGGTCGCGCTCTTTTCGAACGAGGAAGGCGCCAGGTTCGCCCCGGACATGATGGGAAGCCTGGTGTATGTCGGCGGCATGGCTCTGGAGGAGGCTCTCAGCACCGAAGGCATCGACGGCACCTTCGTAGGGGCCGAGCTCGATCGCATCGGCTACATGGGCGGCTCTCCGATCCCGGGGATGGCGCCTCACGCATTTGTCGAGATGCACGTCGAGCAGGGCCCGGTGCTGGAGGAAGAGGGCGTCACCATCGGCGCGGTCGAGTCGGTTCAGGGCATCTCGTGGACCGAGGTCAACATCACTGGCCAGTCCAACCACGCCGGCACGACGCCGATGAGACTGCGCCGCGACCCCGCGTATGTTGCGGCCGAGATCATGGTGTTCGTTCGCGAACTGGCACTGCGCTATGGCGGCGACCAGGTGGCCACGACCGGGCGTATCGAGCTGCACCCCAACCTGGTCAACGTGGTGCCGGCGACTGCGTCGTTGACGGTAGATCTTCGCAACACCGACGAGGCGGTTTTGGCGGCCGCCGAGGCCGAACTGATGTTCAGGCTCGACGAGCTCGCTGTGGCCGAGGGTGTGCTGATCTCTACGACGACCTTGGCCCGCTTCGAGCCCGTGGTGTTTGCCAAGCCGGTGGTCGACCTGGTGGAGGCTTCGGCGCGGGCCCGGGGCCTGTCGGTCAGACGGATGCCCTCGGGCGCTGGCCACGATGCCCAGATGCTGGCCAGGGTGTGCCCGTCGGCCATGGTCTTCGTCCCCAGCGTTGCCGGTATCAGCCACAACCCCGCAGAGTTCACGGCATCCGACGACATCGCAGCGGGGGCACAGGTCTTGCTTGACACCGTCGTCGCGTTGGCAAGCGGGTATCTAGAACAATCGGCCCATTCGGCCGCTGTTTGAGCCAGGAGTCACCGTCCAATGTCCAGAATCGTCAACGTCGCCGCGGCTCAGGTCGGCGCCATCGAGCGTTCGGCGTCGCGTGCCGAGGTGGTCGAGCGGCTAATCGCTATGATGCGCGAGGCCCATCGGCGCGGCAGCGACGTGGTGATCTTCCCGGAGTTGGCGCTGACCACGTTCTTCCCTCGGTGGTTCATGGAAGACCAGGCCGAGGTCGACTCGTTCTTCGAGCGCGAGATGCCAAGCGCACAGACCCAGCCCCTGTTCGACGAGGCCAAACGGCTCGGCATCGCTTTTGTATTGGGTTATGCAGAGTTGACCCCCGAAGGCCGCCACTACAACACCGCCATCTGGGTCGACAAGACCGGCCAGATCGTTCACAAGTATCGCAAGGTGCACCTGCCGGGCCATCGCGAGCACGAGCCGTGGCGCGCCTTCCAGCACCTCGAGAAGCGCTACTTCGACGTGCCCGGTGTCGAGGAGGGGTTCCGGGTGGCGCGGGCCCACGGGGGCATCGTCGGGTTGCTGATCTGCAACGACAGGCGCTGGCCCGAGAGCTATCGCTCGTTGGGGCTCCAGGGCGTCGAGTTGATAGCCATCGGCTACACCACGCCCATCCACAACCCTCCGTCACCCGAACACGACAGGCACTCGTGGTTCCACAACGAGCTGGTGATGGCGGCCGGGGCCTACCAGAACGGCACCTGGGTGGTCGGAGTGGCCCACGGCGGCTACGAGGAAGGCGTGGCGATGATGGGCGGAAGCTGCATCATCGCCCCGTCCGGAATGGTGGTGGCCGAGGCTCGCACCGACGGCGACGAGGTCATCACGGCCGCCTGTGATCTCGACGACACGCGCTCGTACAAGGAGTGGGTGTTCAACTTCGAGGGCCACCGCGAGCCTCAGCACTACTGGCGCATCACATCGCAGAAGGGCGCTGTGATTCCCGACTAGGTGGACGCGGGCTGCCTCAGCGCGGCTCGCGTGCCAGCCCCAGCACCCTCTCGCCGATGATGTTGCGAAGGATCTGGGTGGTGCCGCCCATGATCGTGTACGAGGGTGCGTAGACGACGTTGCGCGCGACTCGCCCCTCGAGGGTTCCGGCGCCGGCAAGCATCGCCCTGGCTCCCAGCACCTGGCTGACGAACTGGGCGACCTCTTGTTCGAACTCGGTGCAGAAGGTCTTCGTGACCGCCGAGTGACCCGCGGGGGCCTGCCCCAGCACGTTGCGCAACACCAGGTTGCGACCGATCGTGTACTTGGTTTCGATCGTTGCGATCTGTTGGCGCACAAGCGGATCTGAGGTGTCGGCCAGCCCAACGACGTCCATGTACAGACGCTTGTTCGACACCAGACGGTCGATGCCACCGCGCTCGTGTTCGAGTTGGCGCATAGTTTGGCCGAACGCGTTGTTCATCTCGCCGATGAGACAGTCGGCCGGCACCCGCACGTCGTCGAAGAACACCTCGTTGAAGTGTTTGCCCCACGCCGAGTCGTGGATGGGGTTGACGCTGATGCCTGGCAGGCTCATGTCGACCACCAGCTCGCTGAGCCCCCGGTGCGGCGGACCGTCGCTGGATGTGCGGCAGATCAGATAGCAGAAGTCGGCGTCGGCGGCCCCGCTGGTCCAGATCTTCTGTCCGTTGACCACGAAGTGGTCTCCGTCGATCTCGGCCTTGGTGGAGATGCCGGCCACGTTTGACCCGGCGTCAGGTTCGCTCATGCCGATGGCCCAGGCCGAACGCCCAGCGATGATGTCGGGCAACCACCGCCGCTTCTGGTCTTCGGTGCCGTACTGCAGCAGCACCGGGCCGATCTGACGGTCGGGGAACCAGGCTCCCGATACCGGCGCGCCCGCCAACAGCAGGGTCTCCATCACCACGAAGTGTTCCAGGGCGCTGCGGCCCCCGCCGCCGTACTCGACGGGCCAGCGCAAGCCGATGTAGCCGGCCTCTCCGAGCCTGCGATCGAACTGCTTCGATGGCTCTCGCAGCCACGGATCATCCAACAGTTCCAGGTCGGCGGTGGCCGTTTCGACGAAGCTCAGGACCTCGTCTCGCAGTTCGTCGAGGGTGTCGGGCCAGGAAAAATCCACCTGTGCAACCTAGGGCAATACGGCCACCAAACCCACAGCGGGGTGGTGGACCCCTTGCGGGATCCACCACCCCGTTGGGTGGGTGAACCGCCAGCCCCCATGTGCCGGCGGTTCTCTGTGCGGCAACCACATCAACGACACGTGGGCCGCTTTGCTTGAGACCGATTTCGAGAATTCTGCGATTTCTCGATTTTCAGATCAGCAGTGTGCCTTCCATTACCTTGGCGGCGGTTCCCGAGATGGCCACCCGGTCGCCGTCCAGCATCAGCCCCAGACGCCCACCACGGGCCGAAACCTGGTGGGCCTTCAGGCTGGTCTTCGACAAGCGCTTTGACCACCACGTGGCCAAGATCGTGTGAGCCGAGCCGGTCACCGGATCCTCGGCGATGCCCAGCCGCGGGGCGAAGACCCTAGACACAAAGTCGGCCTCGCCGCCGTCGACGTCTCCTGCGGCTGTGACCACCACGGCCCTCGCATCGAGGCGCTCGACGGCCGAAATGTCGGGGGTCAGGGCACGTACCTGCTGCGGCGTGCGCAACTGGGCTACCAGGTCGAAGGCCGAGCCGGCGTCGATGACCTCGGCGCCCAGGGCGTCCGACAGCGAGGTGGTGTCGCTGACCGGTTCGGTGTAGGTAGCGGGAAAGTCCATCTCGACGCTGATCGCCTGGCCATCGACGCGGCTGACGACGCACGTCAGCGGGCCAGACCGGTGTGGAACACGACCTCGGCCCGCTCTGCGGTATCAGACCCGAGACGTCCTGCATCGAACAGGCATGCAGCGCTGGCAAGCGTGGCGTGGCCGCACAAGTCGACCTCGGTCAGCGGTGTGAACCATCGCAGATTCCATTCTGCGTCTGGGCGACGGGTGGCAAAGGCCGTCTCCGACAGGTTCATCTCGGCCGCTATGGCCTGAAGCACGTTGTGGTCGGGGGCCTCGTCATCGAGCAGTACCACCGCAGCGGGATTGCCGCCGAATGCAGTGGCCGAAAACGCATCGAACTGGAACACCGGAACTCGCATCCCCCGATTGTGGGGGCGAGCCCGTGTTCCAGTCGATGCTCAACCGGCACGCCGAGTCGGCGCTGCGTGGACGCTGGGAACTGTGTTCAGCGCTGCTCGAGTGGCACGTAGTCGCGGGCGCCGGTGCCCACGTAGATCTGGCGAGGACGGCTGATGCGCTGGTCCTGGACCAACAGTTCCTGCCAGTGCGCAAGCCAACCCGGCATGCGACCGATGGTGAACAGCACGGTGAACATGTCGAGCGGGAAGCCCATGGCCTGGTAGATCAGGCCGGTGTAGAAGTCGACGTTGGGATACAGGTTGCGGCTCTTGAAGTAGTCGTCGCTGAGGGCGATCTCTTCGAGCTTGAGAGCGATGTCCAGCAGCGGGTTCTTGCCTGTGACCTCGAATACCCGGTCGGCGGTTTCCTTGACTATGCGGGCTCGGGGGTCATAGGCCTTGTAGACCCGGTGGCCGAAGCCCATCAGGCGACCTTCGCCCTTCTTGACCGACTCGACGAAGGGCTCGATGTTGTCGTAGCTGCCGATCTCCTCGAGCATGTGGATCACGGCCTCGTTGGCACCACCGTGGCGGGGTCCGTAGAGGGCACCGGTGGCCGCAGCGGCCGCCGAGTAGGGGTCGGCGTGGCTGGAACCCACGACGCGCATGGTGGTCGTCGAGCAGTTCTGCTCGTGATCGGCGTGCAGGATCAACAACACGTCGAGGGCGCGGCTGAGCGTCGGGTCGGGCTTGTACTGGGGCTCGGCGATCTTCCACATCATCGACAGGAAGTTCTCGGGATAGGTCAGGTCGTTGTCTGGGTAGTTGAAGGGCATGCCGAGGCTGGCGCGGTAGGCCATGGCGGCGATGGTGGGGCCCTTCGAGATCAGGCGGTTGATCTGGCGGTACCGGTTGTCGGGGTCGTGGATGTCCTTGGCCTCGGGGTAGAAGGTCGACAGCGCGGCGATGGCCGACATCAACATGCCCATGGGATGGGCGTCGTGATGGAAGCCCTCCATGAAGCGCTTGCGCATGTTCTCGTGGACGAAGGTGTGGTACGTGATGTCGTGTACCCACTTGTCGAGCTGCTCGGTGTTGGGCAGGTCGCCGAACAGCAGCAGGTAGCACACCTCGAGGAAGGTCGACTTCTCGGCGAGCTGTTCGATCGGGTAGCCGCGATAGCGCAAGATGCCGTTCTCGCCGTCGAGCTCTGTGATCGCCGACTCGGTGGAGGCTGTGCCACCAAAGCCGGGGTCGAGAATCCATGTGCCAGGCATGAGCTTCTGAATGGCCTTCATGTCGACCCCACCGTTCTCGATGGGTATCTCGACGCTTTCGCCGGTGCGGTTGTCGGTGATCGTGATCGAATCGGCCACGTTGGCTCTGCTCCTCCGGGGTTTCCCGTATCTCTGTTGTCGAATCTAGCTGTTGAGGCCGTCGAGGGTCATGAATCGACGCCTACAGCGGGGTGTTGTCGTGTCGTCGCTCTGGCAGTTCCTCGCGTTTGGTGCGAAGCACCTCGAGGGCCTCGGCCACCGACTTGCGGGTATCGGCCGGCTCGATGACCATGTCGATGTATCCGCGCTCGGCAGCGACGTAGGGGTTCAGATAGCGCTCCTCGTAGTCGAGGACGAACTGTTCCTTCTCCTCGGCACTGGCGCGCCTGGCAATCACTTCGGCAGCTTGGCGTGCACCCATTACGGCGATTTCGGCGGTGGGCCACGCGATGAAGACGTCGTTGCCCATCGTCTTGGAGTCCATCACGATGAACGCGCCGCCATAGGACTTGCGCAGCACCAGGGCCACGCGGGGCACCGATGCTCTGGCGTAGGCGAAGGCCATCTGTGCGCCGTGGCGGATCATTCCGCGCCATTCGAGGTCTTTGCCCGGATAGAAGCCGGGCGTGTCGATGATGGTCAGCAGCGGGATGTTGAACGCGTCGCAGAACGCCACGAAACGGGCGCCCTTTTGTGATGCTGCGATGTCGAGTGTGCCCGCCATGGCCAGCGGCTGGTTTGCGACTACTCCCACAGGGTGCCCACCGATGCTGGCGAAGCCGGTGACCAGGTTTGGGGCCCAGCCGCTGCGCAGCTCGAGGAAATAGTCGTCGTCGACGATCTCTGCGGCGATGGACCTCACGTCGTAGGCGCCGGTGGGCGAGTCGGGCAGCAGGTCACCGGCCTCGGGGGTGGGCCGGGCGATGGGGTCGAGGGTGTCCTGCAGCGGTGGCAGGCAGTCGATGTGATCTGGGATGAAAGCCAGCAACTGGGCCACCATGGCCTCGGCCGCAGCCCGGTCGGGCACCACAGCGTGGGCGACGCCGGTGGAGCGGTCGTGTACCGCCGACCCGCCGAGTTCTTCGATGCTCACGTTCACACCCGTGAACTGGCGCACTCCGTTGGGGCTGCTGACGAACGCATATGCGTCCTCGGTCATTATGACGATGTCGGCAAGACCGATCAGCAGAGCGCTTCCCGACACCGCCGGCCCGTCGTTGATGGCGATGATGGGCACCACGCCACTGCACTGCGACAGCTCGCGCGCTGCGCGCCCCCAGCCGTGTAGGGCGTCGATTCCCTCGGTCATGTTCGCGCCCGCCGATGCCACGTACATGACCAGCGGAAGGCGCTTGCGCGAGGCCATGCGAGCGGCCTCTGCGATGTTCTCGCCATCGATGGGGTTCAGCGCACCGCGTCGCACCGTGCTGCTGATGCGCACCACGACGACACGCCGGTTGTCGTAGCGCTCGATACGTACCGCCGCCACCCCCGGGGTTCTGGAGCGGAGCTCGAGTTCGAGTTCGGCCGAGGTCTGGGCGGCATCGGTCATCGTCGCACGACTCTAGTACCGCAGCCAGGTTGGAGTCGCCCGAACGCGACGTCTGCTGAAAGGGCTTTCAAACCGGAACTTCTGAATCGGTTGGCAGGTGCAGCCCGGGCTCGTCGTCGATGTGTTCTGCGATGACGGTTCGCAAGGCGTCGCGAGCCGCCGATGCCGGCGCCGACAACATGCCGCGGCGCCGGAACGCCAGCCCGACGTAACGACGGGGCTGTTCGGTGATCGGCCGCATGACCCACTCGGCGGGCGGCGCCCAGCGGGGGATTGCCGTCATGGGCACAAGCGTGGGTGCATAACCTTGAAACGCCAGGGTCGCGGCGAGGCGTACGCCGTCTATCTCGGCAGCAGAACTGAGCGTGACCCCTGCCCGTTGGGCGTGCTGGTCTACCTCGCTGCGCAGGTTCGAGCCGCTGGGGCCCAGCAGCAACCGGTGTTCGGCCAGTTCGGTGAACGAGACAGGTCCGTGCGAGCTGGCGAGGGGATGTTTGGTCGGGACTATGGCCACGAGGTCTTCGCCGAACAGCGTCATCACGTCGAGGTCGGGGTCGCGTTGGGGAAGGTTCACCACCCCTATGTCGATCTGGTCGGTGAACAGCTGGGGGAGCTGGGTCAGGGTCGTAGCCTCTGTGACGACGATGCGCACCCTCGGGTGCCGCTCGCTCATCGCGTCGAGGAACAGTGGGGTCAGCCATCGGGCGGTGGTGCCGATGATGCCGACGCGGGCGGTGCCGGTGACCTCGGAGGTCAGGCTGGCGACGTCGGCACTCAACGCCTCTAGCTCCGAAGCCACACGCCTGGCCCGAGCCACCACGACTTCACCCTCGGGTGTGAGCCTGCTGGCCGAGCGATCGACCAGGGTGGCTCCGAGTTCGCGCTCGAGGCGGGCGACGTGTGTCGAGACGTTCGACTGGACCGTGTGAAGCGAGCGAGCGGCAGCCGAGAACGTGCCGTGTTCGGCGACGGCTAGAAGGCTCTGGAGTTGGCGGAGGTCCATGCCGAGCATGCTACCGGAATCGTCGGTGCCTATCTGCCGGTCAGATGGCAGGTATCTCGCACAACTGCTTGGAAGATTGGCCTCGCGTCAATAGTGTTGTCGATACCAACCACGTGGTTCCCCCACTGCGGAGGTTGATGGGTCGGCCAAGTGTCCCCCCGCTCGGGTCGACCATGACATAGCCGAGGAGAGTTCCCCCGCTCGGCCTCGGAATCTTTCGACCGGTGTCCCCCGCCGTTGTCGAAATCAACAGCGCTGGTCTCCCCGACCGGCGCTGTTGTCGTTTTGCAAGGGCTTACACCATCTCTAGATCAGATGATGATATTCACTGCGAACTGATTGACAGATTGCCCTCCCATGGGTAGCTTGACCTTCAGCGGATCCCCCAACCGCGTCACATAGCCCGGGCGAGTGTCCCCCCGCTGAAGCCCGGGAATCTATGCCTCCGGATTTCCCCCAATCCGTGATGGCAAGGTGGAAACCGGCCCAATGCGGCCGGTTTCGCCGTTTTCGCCGTCAGACAGTGGCCAGATACGGCGACATCCGGGCAACGAGATGCTGCCCGGATGTCGGAGTGTTGTTGGGGGTGGTGGCGGAGCTAGTTCGCCTGTGACTTGGACCGGATGATGTTGAGAGCCGAGCCTGCCTTGAACCACTCGATTTGCTCTGGGCTGAAGGTGTGGTTGGTCTGGAAGCTCCAGGTATCGCCGCTGGGCGGGGTGACGGTGACCGTGACCTGCTGGCCGGGTGCCAGATCGGCCAAACCGACGATGCCGATGCGGTCGTCTTCGCCGATGCGGTCGTAGTCAGCGGGGTCGGCGAAGGTCAACGGGACCATGCCCTGCTTCTTGAGGTTGGTCTCGTGGATGCGGGCGAACGAGCGGGCGATGGCGACCACGCCGTTGCGGAACCGGGGCTCCATGGCTGCGTGTTCGCGCGACGAACCCTCACCCATGTTCTCGTCGCCGATGACCACCCACTGCTGGCCGGCCTCGTGGTAGGCCTTGGCCATGTCGGGGAAGGTCTGGGTCTCGCCGGTGAGCTGGTTCTTGCCGTAGCCCACCTCGTAGCCGGGGTAGGCGTTGACGGCGCCGAGGTACAGGTTGCCCGAGATGTTCTCGAGGTGGCCGCGGTACTTGAGCCACGGACCCGCCATCGAGATGTGGTCGGTGGTGAACTTGCCCTGGGCCTTCACCAGCACGGGCAGGTTGGTGTAGTCGTTGCCATCCCATGCAGGGAAGGGCTCGAGCAGCTGGAGCCTGTCGGACGTGGGCGACACCTGGACCTGAACCGACGAGGAATCGTCGGGCGGAGCGATGAAGCCGCTCTCGCCGGGGGTGAAGCCCGACGGGGGCAGCTCGACGCCGACCGGAACCGACAGGGTGACCTGCTCGCCTGCATCGTTGGTGAGCGTGCCGTTGATGGGATCGAAGTCGACCGTGCCTGCCAGGGCCAGGGCCATCACGGTTTCGGGTGAGGTCACGAACGCCAGGGTGGCCGGGTCGCCGTCGTTGCGCTTGGGGAAGTTGCGGTTGTAGCTGGTGACTATGACGTTGGGCTTGCCCGGCTGATGGTCGGCCTCTTCGGAGCGATCCCACTGGCCGATGCACGGGCCGCAAGCGTTGGCCAGCACGGTGGCCCCGAGGGCCTCGAAGTCTGCCAGCAGGCCGTCGCGCTCGATGGTGGCGCGCACCTGTTCGGAGCCGGGAGTGATGAGCAGGCGGGTCTTGACCTTGAGGCCCTTGGCCGCAGCCTCGCGGGCGATCGAAGCCGCCCGGGTGATGTCTTCATAGGAAGAGTTGGTGCACGACCCGATGAGGGCAGCGCTGACCTCGAGGGGCCAGCCCTCGGCCCTGGCCTCTGCACCCAGGTCTTTCACCTCGCGGGCGAGGTCGGGGGTGTGGGGGCCGTTGATGTGGGGGGTGAGGCTCGACAGGTCGATCTCGATGACCTGGTCGTAGTACTGCTCGGGATTGGCCAGAACCTCGTCGTCGGCACGCAGGTGGTGGGCCACCGCGTTGGCGGCGTCGGCCACGGCTTCGCGGCCCGTCGACTTGAGATAGCGAGCCATGGCGTCGTCGTAGCCGAACAGTGAGGTGGTGGCGCCGATCTCGGCGCCCATATTGCAGATTGTGGCCTTGCCGGTGCAGCTGATGGAGTTCGCGCCAGGGCCGAAGTATTCGACGATGGCGCCGGTGCCACCCTTGACGGTGAGGATCTCGGCCACCTTCAAGATGACGTCCTTGGGCGCAGCCCAGCCGCTGAGCTCGCCGGTGAGCTTCACGCCGATGGCCTTGGGCCAGCGCACGTTCCACGGGAAGCTGGTCATGACGTCGACGGCGTCGGCGCCGCCAACGCCCACGGCGATCATGCCGAGACCGCCGGCGTTCGGGGTGTGGCTGTCGGTGCCGATCATCATGCCGCCCGGGAAGGCGTACTGCTCGAGGACGACCTGGTGGATGATGCCGCTGCCGGGCTTCCAGAAGCCGGCTCCGTACTTGGCGCAGACCGATTCGAGGAAGTCGTAGACCTCTTCGTTGTTCTCGTTGGCGGCCAGCAGGTCGCGCTTGCCGTCGACGCGCGCCTGGATGAGGTGGTCGCAGTGTGTCGTGGTCGGCACGGCGACCTCGTCGAGGCCCGCGGTCATGAACTGAAGCCACGCCATCTGTGCAGTTGCGTCCTGCATCGCGACGCGATCGGGGCGAAGGTCGACGTAGCTGGCGCCGCGCTCGAGTTCTTGGTCTGGCGAGTCGAGGTGGTTGATGAGGATCTTCTCGGCCAGCGTCAGGGGGCGACCGAGCTTCTGGCGGCCCGCTGAGATGCGCTCGTCGAGGGTGGAGTAGACGCCTTGGATCAATTCGATGGGCGTTTCGGCGCTGACGGCCATGGGTGGTCCTCCGGGGTCGTGGGGATGGATCAGGTCGAGACTTTCAACCGTCATTCTAAACGTGTATACAAGTAGATGACAAGTACCCCTCACGGGAGTTGGATCGTGTCTCGGACAATCCGATACCGCCAGATTGCCGACGAGCTTCGCGCCCGCCTGCAGAACGACGAGTTCGCGCCCGGCGATCTGTTGCCGTCCGAGAGCGAGTTGGGGGCTGCGCACCAGGTGAGCCGCGTGACGGTTCGGCGCGCCCTCGAGCAGCTGCGCGACGAGGGGCTGGTCGACTCGCGACAGGGGTTCGGTTGGTTTCGTGCGACGGCTCCGGTCGCTCAGAACCTGGCGGCTCTGTCGACCCTGGAGGCACAGCTGATCGCATCGGGGAAGCGGTCGGAGCGCCGGGTGCTGGCGTTTGCGTACGTCAAGGCACCACCTTCGGTGGCCGAGGTGCTTGGCACCGAGGATGTTCTGGAGGTGAAGCGCTGCCACCTGGCCGACGGCCAGCCGTTCGCCCGGGTGACGGTGTGGTGCCCTGCAGAACTAGCCCACGACCTCAGCCGTAACGATGTCGTAGCTGCTCCGTTCGTTGACCTGCTTGGCGTCGAGGTGGCCGGTGCGCGTCAGCGCATCGGGGCGGTCGGTGCCGACGACGCCGATGCTCGGCTGCTGCGTGTGCCACCCGGCAGCCCGCTGCTGAGGGCCACTCGCACCACCTTCGATCGAGAGGGTCGACCCGTGTTGTTCGCCGAGCACGTCTTTGCCGCCCACATGACCGAGTTCGTGGCCGACCTCCCCTACGAGCCGGCAGCTTGGGCTCCGGCCGGCCTGCGGCTGGTCGAATAGAGGCACGCTGTCGGCCCACCGGTGGGAGAACCTGCGGCGGGCAGCGGTGTTCTAGAATCCGACCCCGTGGTGCCGCCGACGAGGTGGCGGCCCTGGCAGCAGGTCGTGCAGATGAGCAACGAAGCAGAAGAAGAGCAGGAACAACTGAGGAAGTTCGGCGGGTGGGTGCTGTTCTTGTTCCTGGCTGCGTTGGCGGTGATCGGCGCCTTTCTCGTCATCGACAACGGCGATGATCCCGATGCGGTCGACGGTGCGGCGGGTGGCCAAGCCGCCCAGTCCGACGGCCAGACCGACGACCAGACCGCCATGGGCGACATCGACCTCGACGCAATCGCGGCCGCGGCGCGCGAGGCCGGCTTGACCGACGCCGTGGCGACCCTCGATGGGGGTCGCATCCGACTCGCGGGCACTGCGGCAGACGCTGCCACCGTCGCAGCCGCCCGTGCCGCCGCCCAGGGCCTCATCGGCGACATGTCGCTGGTGTCGGCGATTGCGATCGTGGCTCCGGATGGGGCCGGTGGCGAACAGCCCGAGCTGGGTGAGTCGGTCATGCCAGACCCCAGCGACCTCAACGGGGTGGTCGACGAGCTGGTCGCCCAGGGCCTCAACCCAGGCGACATCCACGTGATCGACGGCACGATCTATGTGTTCGCCCGCCAGTTCGCTGTGGAGGGCGTCGAGGGTGCCCCCATCGTGTGGACCTCGGCCGACGAGCGCCGCCGGGCCGCCCTGGCCGTGTTGGAGGCCAACGGCGTTGGGGGGTTGCGCAACGCGGCCCTGGCCAGCACCAACCCGATAAGCGTGAGACTCGAGGGCGAGGTGCCAGACGTCAGCACCCGCACCCGCATCGGCCGTGAGGTTGCGGCCCTGCCCCTGATCGACTCTGTCATCAACACCCTGGTGGTCGTGCCGCCCAAGGAGCCGGTGGTGACCTTCGACGTGCAGGGTGGTGTGGTCACCCTGACCGGCAACGTTCCCGACGAAGAGACCCGGGCCGCCGTCGTAGCCCAGGCGGGCGTTCTGTTCGGGGCGGGCAATGTGGTCGACCAACTCGAGGTCGGTGGCACCGCCGATGGCCTGCTGCGACTGCAGGGTCAGGTGCCAGAAGCCAGCCGCGACGCAATCGCTGCGGGCATGGCCGACCTCGCCAGCCAGCTCGGCCTCGAACTCGACGATGGATTCACCTACGCAGAGCTGAGCGAAGAGCAGGCTGCACTGCAGTCGACGCTGGACGAGTTGCTCGCCGGCATCCAGATCAACTTCGCCTCGGGCTCTTCGGCCCTGCCGGCCGATGGCCCCGAACAGCTCGACACCCTGGTGGACGCCCTGGCCGAGGTTCCAGAGGGAACTGTCGTCGCGGTCGAGGGTCACACCGACGACCAGGGTGACGCGGCCAGCAACCAGGCGTTGTCTCAGGCCCGGGCCGAGTCGGTTGTCGCCTACCTGGTCGACGCCGGTGTCGATCCCGACGTATTGCGAGCGGTGGGCAACGGCGAGAGCCAGCCGATCGCCGACAACGGAACCGCCGAAGGACGAGCCCAGAACCGCCGCATCGAGTTCGACGTCGTGGTCTAGCAGCAGTCGCCGGCGGTCGCCACAGACCGCCGGCCTGAATCGAGGTCTCGATGAGCGTCCAGTTCCTGAATGCCAGGGCCGTGCGGCTGCATCCGGGCGACGACGTCGCCGTTGCCCTGGTAGACCTTGCGCCGGGATCGGCGGTGACGGCGGGCGGTGCCCGCGTGGTCACCCGTGCCTCGATACCCGCTGGCCACAAGCTGGCGGTGGAGGCCGTCGAGGTGGGCCGATCCGTGCGGCGCTATTCGCAGGTGATCGGGGTTGCCACGCAGCCGATCTCGGCGGGCGATCACGTACATACCCACAACCTGGCGATGGCCGACGTCGCCGTCGAATACGACCTGGGCTCGGCCTACAGGCCGACCGTCGGCGCGGCACGCCTGCGACCTTCGAGGCGATAGTGCGCTCAGACGGACGCATCGCCACTCGTAACTACCTGGCCGTGTTGTCGACGGTCAACTGCTCGGCGACGGTGGCGCGCATGATCGCCGATCGAGTTCAGGCGACCTCGGACGTTTCGGGTCGGTCGAGCTTCGACGGTGTGGTGGCGCTGACCCATGGCACCGGTTGTGGCATGGGATCGACGGGCGAGGGCATCGACCTGCTGCGTCGAACGCTGGCGGGTTTCGCCAGCCACCCCAACTTCGGTGGCGTGTTGTTGGTGGGCCTGGGTTGTGAGGCAAACCAGGTGGCCGACATCGTCGACATCCACGGACTGGCAGACAGCGACCGGTTTCGCACGCTGAACATTCAGGACGTCGGCGGCACCAGCGCATGCGTCGAGGCGGGCTCGAAGATCGTCGAGTCGATGATGGCCTCGGCCACAGACGTCCAGAGACAGCCGGTGCCGGTGTCTCATCTGAAGTTGGGGCTGCAGTGCGGCGGGTCCGACGGCTACTCGGGCATCACCGCCAACCCGGCTCTTGGTGCCGCAGCCGACATCTTGGTGCGTCACGGCGGTACGGCGATCTTGTCGGAGACCCCCGAGATCTACGGCGCCGAACACCTGCTGACCAGCCGGGCCGCCACGCCCGAGATCGCCAGAGCCCTGCTGGATCGCATCTCCTGGTGGGAGGACTACACGGCTCGCAACCACGGCACCATGGACAACAACCCCTCTCCTGGCAACAAGGCGGGCGGGCTCACCACCATCCTCGAGAAGTCTTTGGGTGCGGTGGCCAAGAGTGGCACGTCGGGGCTGATGGGCGTGTACGGGTACGGCGAACAGATCGACACCCCGGGATTCGTGTTCATGGACAGCCCCGGTTATGACCCGGTGTCGGTCACTGGCCAGGTTGCGTCGGGCGCCAACATCGTGTGCTTCACCACCGGCCGAGGTTCGGCCTATGGCTGTGTGCCCGCGCCATCGTTGAAGTTGTCGACAACCACGGCCTTGTTCGAACGTCAACGCGACGACATCGACATCAACTGCGGGGCCGTGCTGGACAGTGGCGTCTCGGTCGAGGAGATGGGCGAGAGGATCTTCGCCGAGATCTTGAGGGTGGCCTCGGGCGCCCGCACCAAGAGCGAAGCCCTCGGTTATGGCCACAACGAGTTTGCCCCCTGGGTAGTTGGCGCAGTGATGTAGGGCGCCTAGTGGCGCACCTCGTAGTACAGGTTGGCCTGGTCGCCCACGTCGTGGGTCTGGAAGTGGCCGAAGCCGGCTTCGCGCATCATCTCCTCGGCCTTGGCGGGGTGAAGGCCCAGGGTGCCCAGCCCCATGCCACCCTTCACCGACATCGCCGATTGCAGGCACGACGTAATCGAGAAGCCGTAGAACATCGGCAGCAGCGGGTTCTTGACGTCCTGATGCCAGTCGCCGGAGCTGCGGATGTCTTTGACCAGCCACACGCCGTTTGGCTTGAGCGACTTCTTGACAGCAGCGATGGCGCGGTCTGGGTGGGGCATGTCGTGCAGCACGTCGAAGGTGGCGATGAAGTCGAACGTCGGCTCGTCTGGAACGTCCTCGGCGAACGCCAGCTTGAACGTGACGTTGTCGAGGCCTTCCTCGGCCGCCCGCTCGCGGGCCAGTTCGATGGCGTGCGCGCGAGGGGTCGTAGCCGACGATGGTGGAGTTGGGATAGTGGCGGGCCAGCGCGCATGCCAGCACACCGCCACCACAGCCGATGTCGGCGACGTGAATGCCCGCCTCGAGCTGCTCGACCAGCCCTTCGATGGCGGGCAGAATCGCAGTTGTCAGCCCGTGCCTGGCCCAGGGTGAGGTCATGCGCGCCAAACCGGCGGCCGCGGACGGGCCCTGTTGCTCGTATGTGATGCCAATGCCCGTGCGGAACGACTCTTCGAGCGCGTCCATGGTCTCGACCGAGAAGCCACCACGAAACGCGCCCGCCGAAAAGGCGATCGACTCTTCCTCGTCGGCCAAGACGGCGGCCTGCACCGGGGTCAGCTCGAAGGTCGAGTCGTCGTGGTGGACGATCAGGCGTGCTGCAGCCACACCGAGCAACCATTCGCGCACGAACCGTTCGTTGCACCCGGCGGCATCGGCGAGGGTCTGGCTGTCGGCTCGTCCTAGGGCGCGTAGGTGGCGGAACAGATCGAGCCGGTCGCCCAGGTTGATCATGGCCGACACCATCTCGCCCTGCTTGTATGTCCAGACCTGGAAGCTGAACATCTTCAGCTCGTCTTGGTCTACACCCTCGACAATCGGCCGCTCTGGCATTTGCTCACCCCGTCCCCGTTGGATCTCGGTAGAAGCTACCGGATGGCACGGTCGGTCAACCCATGGTGGCGGTGACGCTGTGTTCGGTGCTGCCACCTCTCAACCGAAAGACGACCACGACGTCGCCCAGGCCTAGGGCTTGGGGGCTGGGCGGGCACGGGTCTAGCGGAAGGGCATAGGTGCGAACGTCGGCTTCGCCGGGGTCGATCGAAGCCATCAGGCCACGACTAGAGTTTTCCAGGTTGTCGATGTGGGCCGACAAGACGAGGACCCCGCGGTCGCCCGAGTTGGCGATCTGAAGATCGAGCTGCAACTCGCAAGACGGGCCGGAGCCCACAATGGCGCTGGAGGTGACCGTCACCTCGACGCCCAGCGGTTCACGCTGGCTCTTGATCAACAGCATCGTTCCCACCACGGCAACCACGACCAGTACCACAGCGACAACACCCGATTTCCAGGTGATTCCGCGGCTCATGAAACGGCCGCCGAAGGGTTGGTGCTGGTTCAAAACAGCAGCACTCCCAGGCGCACGGTGTATCCGGCCATGACGGTCCAGAACAGCGTGGCGAAGGTGCGTTCGCCCGCCCGTTCGTTCAGGCGGGCACCGGTCCACGTGCCCAGCGCCATGAGCGGTACCGCGGCCAGCGCCACCAGCACCGATGTGCGGCCCAGCAGCTGGGCGTCGGCGAACACGGCGGTCTTGGTGGCGTCTCCTGCAAACGAGGCCAGCGAAGCGGCCCCCACGAAGTGACGCCGGTCGAGGTCGAGGTTACGAATGGCGACGCCCTTGAGGGGCCCCGAGGTGCCCGAGAAGCCGCTGGCCGCACCCGACGCGAACGCCAGCAACGGCGAGAAGCCCCGCCGCAGCCAGGCCAAGCGCCTGCGCTCGGCTACTAGGGAGGCCGCGAACATGGTGACCACGCCAACGGTCACCGCCCACTCGGGCGCGTTCACCAGCAGCGTCGAGCCCAGGGCCGCGCCGACGACGGTCAGCGCCACCACCACGGCCGCGGCTCGAAACGGCAGGGTGCGCCGGTACGCGATGAGCTTGGCGATGTTGTTGCATGCCAGCAGCAGAGCGGCCAGCGCAACACCTTCCTTGGACCCCAAGAACAGGGCCAGGGTGGGCACCATCAGCAGCGAGCCGCCCAGCCCGGCCGAGGCCGAGACCGTGAACGACACCCACACCGCCGCCAGCACCAGCAGCGGGGTCAACAGCTCCATGGGCGTATTCGCCTAGGTCCCGATGACCGACACAGCCGAGCCAACACCCTTGGCTGCCAGCTCTTGGTTCACCGCGGCGACCTCGGTGTCGACGATGTGCTGCAGCGCTTCGAGTTGTGCGTCGGCCAGCCCGGAAAGCTTCTGGAACACGGCGTACGACTGTGTGGTCGGCCTGGTGTCTGCGCTGCTGACGATGGGCGGCAACCCAGACAGCGTCTCGAACAGCTTCTCGCGATAGTTCAGCGTGTCGCCCTCGGAGGTGAACTCGCGTTGCACCAACTCGTCCTCGACAGCTCTCAGAGCGTCGAGCGCGGCCTGGGCGGTGTCGAGTTGGCCAACCCTTTCAGTCCAGTGCGTGACCTGCTTGGTGATCGAGCGGATCTGGTTGACGCCTCTGACGATTTCGCTGAGCTTGTCGCGGATGGCTACCAGCAGTTCGAACTGCTCGACCAGATGCTCGGTTGGGGTGTCGACCCTGGGGTCTTTCAACAGCGAGAACGGCTGCGTCATCGACCAGTCGCCGACCTGGAGGCGAGCCTGGTAGGTGCCAGGCAACGCCAAGGGCCCGCCCGGACGGCCGTGGAACTCGGTGTCGACCATCTTGTCGCCCGGCCGGTGGGTCATGGGCCACTGGAACACGTTCATGCCCTGGTCGGCCGTTATGTAGAGACCCTCGCGGTCCTGGGCCTTCTCGGGAATGATGCTGGTGAAGCTGTCGACCTCGTTGCCCTGGTGATCGAGGATTGTCAGGATGGCGGGCTCCTGGGGTTTCGACGCCAGCCAGTAGGTGATGCGAACACCCCGCTCGAGGTCGTCGCCCGCATCCAGAACCCGCTTGCGCTGGTGGCCCGTTTCGTCCTCTTCCAGGTAGAACGTGGCGTTCTGACCGATGGTGACGTGATAGTTCTTGCCGCCCTTGGTTCCCCAGAAGTCGGCGAACAGGTCTTTGGGCGCCCGATAGGCGTCGCGCGGGGTCAGCAACTGATGCTCGTCGGCGCTGAAGCGGTCGTATACCTGGTGAATCTGAGTGAGGTCGTCGAGAATCCAGATCGAGCGGCCGTGGGTGGCAACCACCAGATCCGAACCCTTGACCAACAGGTCGTACACGGGGGTGACGGGCAGGTTGGCTTGCAGGGTCTGCCAGTTGTCGCCGTCGTCGAACGACACGAAGACACCGAGTTCTGTGCCCAGATACAGCAGCCCGGGCCGGGCCGGATCGCAGCGCACCACCCGGCAGAAGTCGTCGGCTGGCAGGCCGTTGACGATCGACTGCCAGGTTTGGCCGAAGTCGGTGGTCTTGAACACGTAGGGGGCGTAGTCGCCCATCTTGTGGCGGGCCACGGTCATGTAGACGGTGCCCTCGGCGTGAGGCGACTCGGCCAGCATCGTCACCTGGCTGAACTTGGGCAGCCCGGCTGGGGTGACGTTGTTCCAGGTGGCGCCGTCGTCGTGGCTGACGTGCACCAGGCCGTCGTCCGACCCGGCCATGAGGGTGCCCTTGCGATGAGCCGACGGCAGGAACGAGAAGATGGTCGCGTACATCTCGGCGCCGGCGGTGTCCATGGTGAGCGGCCCCGATACGCCCATGGTGTCGGGGTCTGCATAGGTGAGGTCACCGCTGATGGCTTCCCACGAGTGGCCTTCGTCCGTGGTTCTGAACACCTTGTTGCCGCAGGCGTACAGCACCCCCGGGTCGTGGGGGCAGAACATGATGGGGTAGGTCCACTGGAACCGGACCTCGGCCGAGTTGCCGTCGTGGGAACCCTCGGGCCACACGCTCACCAGCTGGATCTGGCCGGTCTTGTGGTCGTAGCGCTGCAGGGCATCTCCGCCACCAGGCGAGCTGCCGATGGCGCCGACGTATACGACATTGGGGTCGCCTGGCTTCACGGCCACGTAGCCGCTCTCGGCGGTGCCTGGCGGGTAGCAGTCGGCCCAGTTGATGGCGCCCTTGCCGTTGCTGGACGGCACGGCGATGCTCGAGTTGTCCTGCTGGCTGCCATAGACCAGGTAGGGAAACTGGTCGTCGACATCGACGTGGTAGAACTGCGCGGTCGGCTGGTTGTAGATCGACGACCACGACCGGCCCGCGTTCAGCGACACCCAGGCGCCGCCGTCGTCGCAGCCGATCATCCGGTCGGGGTTGACGGGGTCGATCCACAATCCGTGATTGTCGCCGTGAGGGGTGTGGAACTCTTCGAAGTTGGCGCCACCGTCGACCGACTTCCAGGCCTTCATGTTCATGACGAACACGGTGTCGGGGTCGGTCGGGTGGGCGGTTACGTGCTGGTAGTACCACGGGCGCCAGCACAGCTCGGGCTTGGCCGAAACCTGCTGCCATGTGTCGCCGTAGTCGTCGGATCTGTACAGCCCACGCTTGCGGCCTTCGGCCTCGACGACTGCCCACACACGCCCGGCTTGGGCCGGCGATGCCGCAACGCCGATCTTGCCCAGAACACCGGTTGCCATGCCCTTGTTGGCCGACAGGTTCTGCCAGGTGGTGCCGCCGTCGAGCGAGCGCCACAGGCCGCACCCGGGCCCACCGCTGTCGATGGACCAGAAGGTGCGCCTCGTCTGCCACGTGGTGGCATAGACGATGCGCGGGTTGAGCGAGTCGATCGACACGTCGACGGCCCCGGCGTTGTCGGCAACGTGCAACACGAGTTCCCACGTGTCGCCGCCGTCGGTAGAGCGATAGAGGCCGCGTTCGGGGTTGTCCTTCGACATGTGTCCCAGAGCGGCAACGAACACGGTGTCGGCGTCGGTGGGATCGACGGCTATGGCGCCTATGTGTCGCGACTGGGGCAGACCCACGTGGGCCCACGACCGGCCGGCGTCGGTGGAGCGATATACGCCGTCGCCGTGGCTGACGTCGATGCGGATGGTGGCCTCGCCGGTGCCGGCATAGATCACATTGCCGTCGCTGGGTGCCACCGCCAGGGCGCCGATGGAGGCCGATGTGAGGAAGCCATCGGTGACGTTCTGCCAGTACAGCCCGGCGTCGTCGGTCTTCCATACCCCGCCTGCGGCACCGCCGAAGTAGAACACCGCCTGCTCGGTTGGGGATGCGGCGACGGCCACTACACGTCCGCCGCGGGTTGGGCCGATGCAGCGATATCGGATTTGTCCGAGCAGGGCTGGGTCGACGATGGTCATGTTGGAGATCCGATCTGAGTGCTGCGCGACGCAGCGACGTTATTCGCTTTGGCGCCGCGTTGCAGAGTTTGCGCCGCCCCCGGCTAGCTGAGCAGAAGGCGTTCGATCCGTTGGGCGGTAACCGTCACCCCGGCCAGAGCGAGACCGACCAGCACGGCGGCATGGACCAGCAGCACGGGCTCGAGCACCCCGGCGTTGGCTGCCCTGATCATCTCGACGCCGTGGTAGAGCGGGCTGAGCTGGACAACCCAGCTCCAGTCGCCATATGCCGACACCGGATAGAAGGTCGCCGAGAACAAGAACAGCGGCAGGGTGGCGGCCGGCACGTACTCGAAATCGGCCCACGAGCGCATGAATGTGGTGAGCGCCATGCCCATCGAAGCGAACGCAGCGCCGATCAACACACACACGGGAATAGACAGGACCATCCACGGCGAACCCACCATGCCCAGCGCAAGCATCGTGGCCAGGAACGCCGTCGAGTACATGAGGCCGCGCAGCACCGCCCACCCGATCTCGCCCACCGCAACATCGCCTGCGCTGAGCGGTGTCGCAAGCAGCGAGTCGTAGAGCTTGGCGTGTTTCCACTTGTGGAAGACGTTCATGGTCGAGTCATAGATCGCCCCGTTCATCGCGGCCGACGCCATCAGGCCGGGGGCGACGAACTCGGCGTATGGCACCAGCTTGCCGGCGACCTCGACGCCACCGATGAGGCTGCTCAGGCCCACACGCATCGACAACAGGTAGAACATCGGCTCGAAGAAGCCGCTGAGGATGATTAGCGGCGAGCGCCTGTAGACCATGGTGCTGCGCTCGATGAGCCGCTGTGGACGCCGAACGTCGAGCAACACCGCCGGCACGATCCTGGCGGTCATGGTCGCAGGGCCCGGGTGAACGTGCGGGTGGCGATGAAGGTGCCGCCGCCGGCAAAGGCCAGCAGGACGCCCAGGTGCACCAGTGCTGAGGGCATGGTCCAAGTGCCCAGCGTCGCCCCACGGCACAACTCGACGCCGTGCCAAAGCGGGGTGACCCAGGCCACGGGCTGCAGCCAGCCTGGGAGCTGCTCGATGGGGTAGAAGACGCCGCCGAACAAGAACATGGGCAATATGACGAACCGCATGATGGCCGGAAACGAAGTGTCGGTGTCGCGGGTGGATGTCCATGCGGTCAGCGGCATGGCAAAGGCCAGGCCGGTGAGCACGGCGGCGGGCACCGCTGCCAGCAGGCCAAGCGACCTGGTGTCGTCGAACAACAACAAGACCAGCGCTACACCGATCGCTCCGATGGCTGCACGCGCTGCGTGATATGCCCCCAGGCCAACTGCGACGTCAGATGGTTCGAGTGGCGTGGCGACCATGGCCCGGTAGGCGTTCGACCACTTGAAGCCGTCCATCGCCGGCCACAGCGACTCTTGGCTGGACGTGAACATGGCGGTGGTGGCCATGACCGCCGACGCGTAGAACGCCAGATACGAGACCCCGCCCAGGGCGGCGTCCGAACCGGGACCACTGTCGACCAGCGACCCGACGCCCAAGCCCACACCCAGCAGATACATCAGCGGCTGGAACACGGCTCCGACCAGGTTGGCGCGCCAGATGCGCCGGTAGATGACCAGGTCGCGATAGGCGACTCGCAGAGCCGGGGTCATTCGGCCAGCGAGCGGCCGGTGAGGCGCAAGAACACGTCTTCGAGGCTGCTGCGGCGCACCAGTGCGCTGTCGGGCACGACATTGCGGCCGCGCAAAGCGGCCAGTGCAGCCTCGCCGTCGGCGGCATAGACCAGCACGCGGTCGGGCAGTTCTTCGACCCGTTCACCAAGCTGGTGAATCTGTTCGAGGACCGCGCTGTCTCGGGTGCGGCCGAATCGCATCTCGAGGACCTCGCGGGTCGAGTAGGTCGCGATCAGCTCGCGCGGCGAACCTTCGGCGACGATCTTGCCGCGGTCCATGACGACCAGGCGGTCGCACAGTTGCTCGGCCTCGTCCATGAAGTGGGTGGTCAGCACCAGCGTGGCGCCGCGGTCTTTCAACCGGTACAGGCGATCCCACAGGACGTGTCTGGCCTGGGGGTCGAGGCCGGTGGTCGGCTCATCCAGCAACAACAGCTCGGGCTCGCTGATGAGCGAGCGGGCGATGCTGACCCGACGCTTCTGGCCGCCCGACAGATGATCGACCTTCTCGCCCGACTTCTCGGTCAGTTGCACGAACTCGAGCAGGTCGACGGCCCGGCGGCGCGCCTCGGCCTTGGAGATGTCGAAGTATCTGGCGTAGATGACCAGGTTCTCCTCGACCGTCAGCTCGGCGTCGAGCTGGTCGAGCTGGGGAACCACCCCGATTCGTGAGCGGATCTGGCGTCCGTCCTTGGCCGGGTCCAGGCCGAAGATGCGCAGGGTGCCGTCGCTGACCGCCGAGACACAACCGATCATGCGCATGGTCGATGTCTTGCCGGCCCCGTTTGGTCCGAGGAAACCGAACGCCTCGCCGGGTTGCACGTCGATGTCGATCCCGTCGACGGCCACGAAGCTGCCGAAACGCTTGACGAGCGAGCGGGCGGTAATGAGCGGCTGGTTCATCTAGGTGGTCAGATCCTGCCGCTCAGACGAAGGGCCAGCGTTTGCGGCGCATCGAAGGAGCGTGCACGCGGCGACGGCTCTTGGTGGCCCACTTGCGGCGCCATGGCGAAACCTCGGGGCCCTGCAGGCTTGGGGTCTGGCCCTGAGCCTGGCGCAGGCGGGCGGTCCACCAGTCTGTTTCGTTCTCGTCGGCCAGCAGGGCGATGGCGGCCTCGATGCGGTCGGTGAACTGCTGGTTGGTCTCGCCCTCGAGCATGTGCATCGGCTGGCCGAAGTTCACCGACACCTTGGCCCTGGTGGGCCAGTTCTGGCCCTTGGGCATGACCGAACCGGTGCCATCGATGTGAACCGGCACCACCGGCGCACCAGACTGCTTGGACAAGAAGGCGACGCCGGCCTTGAAGTCCTGAGCCCAACCGTCTTGGGAACGACCCCCCTCGGGGTAGATCACCATCGACCAGTCTTTCTTCAGCAGCTTGATGGGTTGTTCGATGGTGCGGCGGCTGATGCCCGTGCGCGAGATCGGCACCGCGCCTATGAACAGCGCCGAAAGCACGCTGGTTGGCCGCGAGGTGAAGAAATAGTCGGCCGCACCTCCAATGAACAGCCGGTTGCGCCACGGCTTGGGAAGGGCCGTCATCATGACGATCGTGTCGGCGTGGCTGTGGTGGTTGGAGGCGAAGATTGCGCCAGACCCACCCAGGGCCTTCAGGCGGTCTGCGTTTCGGACCGTCGGCTCGGCGTAGTAGGTGATGACCGGTTCCCAGACCGTATTCAGGAACACCCGGCGGGTCAGGCGAGCCCCTGGGCGGCGGGCCCACTCGGTGTCGTAGTTGGCCCCGACCTTGGACGGCAGAGGGTCGACCACGTGAGGGGTCGGAGCAGAGCGCAAGGGGAACTGGGTCTTGACCGCGGCTTGGCGAGGCAGCGATGCGGCACGCCGGCCCGTCTTCCACAGGTGTTTGACGGCCTTGGTCTTGTTGAGATCGGTGTTCTTGCTGAGGGTGGCCACTGGAACCCGCCGCTCAGACCACGTCTGCCATCAGCAGAGGCGGATTGTGGACGTGTGTCAGCGTCGGCTGGCGTCCCACGGTTTCGGACGCCATCTCGAGAGCATCGTTCATGGTGGTCGCAGCCCGGAAACCCAGACGCTGCACGGCTCGCCGTTCGCCGCCGACGATGATGACCTGGCTCAGGTGTTCGAGGGCGTGCGCGGTCCAGTACCACATGTAGAACGGGTGCACGCCGTGGTAGGCGTAGCTGGTGCGGTACAGATGGCGATACCACTCGTCTTCTGCATAGCGCTTCTCGTACTTGGCCTCGATGACCTCGGGGTCGGTGCTGTCGGCCAGCACCTCCTCGAAGAAGTCGATGTAGCTCGGGTGGTGCACCGGGTGGAACTCCCACGGCGTGGGGTGGGTGATGATGACCACACCGCCCTCGCGCACCAACGGCTTGCCCTTGTACAGGTTGAAGAAATAGCCCAGCCCCAGGCACGCCACCAGGACGGGGTTCAGCACCGAGTTGACGTTGTAGGGCCCGACGTAGGGCAGGCCCATGGTCAAGATGTCGGTCTGGCCCTCTACGCGCACCAGCTGTTGCTTGTAGACGTTGTCGATGGTGACCTCGTGCACCGCCTCGACCTCGCCGGCCTGAATTGACGTCAGGCCATAGGGCGAGCGGATTCCGTGCATGATCTTGCGGGCCATCGACACGGGCATCTTGTCGAGCGCCTTCTTGGTGCCCAGCAGCATGGCGCGGTCTTTGGCGGTCATCTCCCACTCGCGCTTTTGCAGGAACTCGAACGGCGACGGGAAGGTGTCGGTGTTGAGGGTGGTCTCGATCTGGAACACGTTCAGGTGTTCCTTGATCAGGCGGCCCTGACGCCAGTTGCGGGTGTGCAGCTCGGAGTTCTTGTTGTCCATGAACGACTTCGAGTTGCGCATCGTGTGGACGTTGTGGTGGTGGCGGATGCCCTGGTAGCCAGACAGGCCGGTGGCGACGCTCTTGTGGCCGCCGTCCAGCGACACCAGGTTGATGTTGACGTAAACCACCAGGTCGGACTCGGCCGCCCGCTTGGAGATCTGCACCTCCTCGCCATGTTTGGTGGTGCCCAAGATGATCAGGCCGTCCGGGTCTTCGGCGTCGAAGTTGTACAGCTGGCCGTAGGGCGCAAACGCGTCGTAGACCCGGTCGCCCACCGCGTGGCGCAACTCGGCTTCGGTCATGCGGCGGTGAAGGGCCAAAGCGGCGATTATCTCGACGTCGTCGACACCCGCCGCCGCGGCCAGGTCCAGCACCTTTTCGATGATGCGACCGCGAATGTCGGGCGCCTGCATGGGCGGCAGCGGCAGCGACACATCGTCGAAGGCGATGGTCAACTTCATGCCGCTGAACAGCAGATCGGGCAACGGCTTCTGGTCGCCCAATGGGTTCAGCAAGGCGTTGGTGATGGCACCGTCGACGTCTTCGATCGGCTCGAGGGGTTCGTTGGGATACACCACGCGGCTGCCGGTGGGCAGCTTCTCGAACCGGAAGCCCTCGCCGTGGTGGAACAGGATCGGGGGAGTGGTGCGCTCGACTTCGAGGACCAGACCGGGGCGGGGGCTCATCGACGGGCTCCTGAAGAACGTGACAACCGGCGGTCGTCGAGGTGAGGGGTGCGGGTGCGGGTGGACATGGGCAGCAGCGGGCGGGGCCCGCCCGGCGACTTGGTCCATTGTTCGGTCAACCAGCCCCGCTTGTCTGCGATGGTGGCCAGTCGTGTCTCGGGGTTGACCGCCACCGGGTAGCCCACGGCCTCCAGCATCGGCAGATCCGACGCCGAGTCGGCGTAGGCCACGCCTTCCTTGAGGTCGAGGCCGTGACGGTCGGCCCATTCGAGCATCACCTGGGCGCGGACCTCGCCGGTGGGAGGAACGTCCAGCATCTCGCCGGTGTAGCGACCGTTCCGCGAGTCCATGCGGGCCGCGATGATGTCGTCGAACAGGGGCTCCAGCGGCTTGACCGCCAGCTCGAGGGCGCCCGTGATCAACACCGTGCGATGGCCGGCTGCCTTGTGGGCCCGCACACGGCGCATCGCGGCGGGAAACGACTTGGTGATGATGAGTGCGCTGAGCAGTTCCTGGGCGTCGGTGTCCAGCTGCTCGACCGAAGCACCGCGATAGCGCCGGTAGAAATAGCGCAAGAAGTCGGTGCGGTCGCGGCGGTCGCGGCTCCACAAGCCCGGCCCCTCGGCGATGGTGCGCAGGGCAAACCGGGCCCGCTGCGACGTGTCTAGGTGCCGGGTCGCCAGCCACGCGTAGCTTTCGACCACGTTCGAGGCGATGAGGGTGTTCTCGAGATCGAAAGCGGCAAACGACCGGCGCTGATCCAGCACCTGCTGGCGCAGGCGCTCTTCGCGGCTGGGGCCTATGCGTCGATCGGGCTTCATCTTGACGCGGGCCTGGATGACCACCGTTGGCAGATGCACGTTGCGGATGTAGTGCTTCCAGTCGATGACCTCGGGGTCGAACGCAAAATCTCGACGGTCGGTGTCGTTCAGTGTCGCCCACAACGAGCGGGTATTGTCGATCTGGTACAGCGCCTCGCATCGACCGTAGGCGCCGTAGATCTGCACATAGCCGTGGGCCTGGTCGACGACCCGACGCTGCTCGGCCAGCTTCTCGGTGACCCGTGCCTTGCTGCCCCGGATCGGCAGGGTGTTGACCGCCTTTTCGGCGACATCCATCACCTTCTGGACACGCTCGAGCTTTTCCTCGAGGCCGCTGGCACCGGTGAACTTCCACTCCTCGACCGCAATGGCGTTGCCCTTGCTGTCGTAGATCGGGTTCTCGGTGAACCAATCCTTGGTGGTGGAGGTCAGCACCTTGTACAGGAGCGGATTGACGGCACCAGACGCAACCTGGAAAATCGCCGGCTTGCCGGCGGCTGTGTCGTTGGGGCCCGGCTTGCCGGGGGCTGTGTCGTTGGGGCCCGGCTTGCCGGGCCCGTGGGCTGCGACGGCGCAGATGGTGGCGGCCACCATGTCGACCGGGATCACGTCGACAACACCCTCGGGATAGCCGGGAAACTGGTTCAGCTCGCCCTTGGCGAAGCTGACGATGAGCGGCTCGGCCATACGGAAGCCACGTATCCAACCCGGCTTGGGATCGGCCCAGGCCGACTCGATGATCGAGGGCCGCACGATGCTGAGCGGAATCTCGCCGTGCAACTCGAGCAGGGCCTGCTCGCCCAGCGCCTTCGAATAGGTGTAGACGTCGGGCCAGCCAAGCGACGTGGCCCGGCTGCGACCGGCGTCGACCATGCGCTTGTTGACCCACGCCGTACGGCGCTGCTCGGTCTTGGCGCTCAGCAACGGAATGCCCGCCGCCCCGAGCTCTTCGCGGGCCTCTTTGCCGAACTGCTTCAGCATGTGAGGAACCCGGCTGTGGGCCTCAAGGTCAGAGCGGGTGCGGCGCGCGGCGGCCACCTCGGCCCGCCAGTCGACCTGGATGTGGAAGGGCGTCTCGATCAGGAACTCTTCTGCGGCCTTGCCCCGCCTGTTGCCCGCCACATAACACGTGCTGACGGCGATGAAGTGGGGCCTGACCCCTTCTTCCTGCAGCAAATTGAGGATGCGGTTGGGGCCCAGCAGGTTGATCTCGACCGATGTGTCCAGCGGGTTGTCGAAAGACACGGTGGCCGCGGAATGGATGACGATGTCGCAAGACGCAAAGGTGGCCCGGTCTTCGTCGTTGAGGCCCAAACCATCGGTGCCGACGTCGCCGGCCACCACCTGGATGCGACCTGCACAAATGGAGTCGAACTGGTCGCCCCACTCTTCGCGCAGCCGGTCGAACGCGTCGTTCTTCAAGATCTCGCGGTCGACTCGGCGCTGCACGTCGCCACGCCTGGGCGGGCGCACCAGAAGCACCAGCTGGCATTCGGGCGCGCCGCGCAGCAGTCGCTCGACCAGAGCGGTGCCGAGGAAGCCGGTCGAGCCGGTGACGGCGATTCTCTTGCCCGCCAGGGCTTCAGCGATCACGATCAGTTTTCTAGCACACCACTTACCAATCGGTAAGGGGTTGGGATAGGTTCACCTGGTGGCCCCGGTATCCCGTCCTACTCGACAGCGAGTGCTGGATGCCGCACTGGTGGCCTTCTCCGAGCGGGGCTTCGCCGCGACCTCGCTCGACGACCTGGCCGGCGATCTTGGCCTGACCAAGCAGGCCATCCTCTACCACTTCGGTTCCAAGGACAGCCTGCTCTCGGCCGTCATCGACCGCACCGCCGCGGAACTGGTCGGCCTGTTCGACGCCGAGGTAGACCGCTCGGGTCGAGGGTTCTCGCGCATCGAGTCGGTCGTCAGGGTCACGTTCCGGCTTGCGGCCCGAAGGCCCGAGGTGCTGGGTCTGTTGCGTCAGGTATCGCGTCTCGGCGATCCGCACACGAGCCGCCTGGCGGCGGGCTTGGGATCATTGATGGAACGAGCGACCGGATTCCTCGATGCCGAGATGGACGCCGGCCGGCTGCGCCGACACGAGCCCAGGTTCTTGCTGCTGAGTGCGTACTCGGCTGTGATAGGAGTGGCCACCGAACCAGAGGTGATGCGGGCCATGGGGGTCGAGCCGACCCTCAGATCGCTTGCCCAGGCCAGGGCCGAACTGACCTCGTTCCTGAGCGACGCCCTGGTGCCCTGCTAGAGCGCGACGACAAACGTGACGCTGTAGGTGTCGCCGTTGCTGAGTGAACCGGTGACGACCGCGATGGTTTCGCCCGGCGTGCAGTTTCCGCTGGAATCGACCGCCGAGAAGACCAGCAGACCCAGACCCTCAACAGCGAGGGCTGTGACTCGCCACGAGTTCGCAGCGGTTTCAGACGCTGCAGTGAAGGTGACGTCGCCCGGGATGCTCGGCCACAGCCCTGCAGGTGAATACACGTCGAATGCGGCATCGCCGTCGCAGGTCAGGGCGCTGGTGGTGGTGTACTGGTTGGCGATCAACTCCACCGGCCCCAGAACCGTCAGCTGCTCGCCCGTGGGGGTGGTGTCGCGGCCAGCAACCGTGGCTGAGTCGACCCTGTTCGTTGCTGCGCCTGCGCCCAAGGTCAAAGCGAGAGCGGCGGCTGCTATTCGGGCTCGCTTGTTCATTCGACCCCCCTGGCGGCATCGGGCGCGGCATACGCTTCGCCGGTGGAACGACCGGCAGTCGTTTTCATAACACGCGTTTTCGAGATTCGTGGGTCGCTGCGTGAGTGAAGGAACCGGAGTCAGGCGGCAACTGCGCCTGGAAGCCAAGCGCAACAGGCGGCGCACGGCGCTGAAGCGCGCCGGGGTTGCTGTGGTTGTCCTGTGGCTCGCGTTGGTGACCTGGAGTCTGTGGGGCGCCTATCGCTCGTCGCAGGCAGCGGCCAGCGGCGCGAGGGTGATGGCCGCAGACTTTGCGTCGCTCGACCTAGAACGACTCGAGCTCGTCGGCGACGATCTCGACGACGCGATCTCGAAGCTGCGTCACCCATGGGTGGCACCGGTACGGCTGATTCCCTGGGTTGGCAGGCAGCTGAACGCGACCGAGCAGATTGCGGTGGCAGGCCGGGAGGTGGTCGACGCCGGCGAGCAGGCGCTCGAGGCGCTCGAGACGGCGTCGCTAGACGACCCTGTCGACGCCTTGAACGAGGTGTCCGACGAGCTTGGCAGCACCACCGATCGGCTGCGCTCGATAGGAGTTCCATCGGGCAAGTGGCTGGTCGGCCCGGTTGCCGCAGCGAGGCAGGACCTGGTCGAGAACCTGCTGGATGCCACCGACGAGATCGCGAGATACGAGGCTCTGGTCAGCGGGCTGAGCCAACTGGTCTCGGGCAACACCCACTATGTGGTCGCCGCTGCCAACACATCGGAGATGGGCTCGGCATCTGGCATGTTGCTGCAGGTGGGCACCATGCGCATCGACGACGGTCAGGTGCTGATCTCCGACTTTCGCAGTGTTGAAGAGCTGGGCCGGCCCTCGCTGGTGCCCATCGACGACGACGTCCGGCTCATGTGGGGTTCGCTCGACCCGGGTCACCTCTGGCAGTACACATCACACATCAGCAGCCGGGCGTCGGAGGTATCGAGGGTCACGGCCGACATGTGGTTGTCGGATCAGGGTGAGCGAATGGACGGGGTGCTGATCATCTCGCCGGTCGCCATGCAGATCCTTCTGGAAGCGGCCGGGGTCGAGACAGTCGATGTCGCAGGTGTCCAGTTGCCCGTAATCGCCGTAACCGAGTTCTTCGCCCTGACCCAATACGAAGAAGTGTTCGACGGCCAAGGAGAGCGGCGCGAATCGATTGCTCCGGTTGCCAGTGCGGCCGTAAGGGCCCTGCTGGATAGCGAGATCGAGCCGAGGGTCCTGGCCGCGGCTCTGATCGAGGCCATCGACGGTCGGCACTTGACCTTGTGGAGCCGCGACCCCGCTCAGCAGCAACGCTGGCAGACGGCACTGGCCGCGGGTGACCCGCCGCAGGACTCTGTGAAGGTGGCTGTGCTGAACGCGGGCGGTAACAAGCTCGACCGATTCTTGAACGTGCAGGCGAACATCACCACCAGCGCCGCCGCGGCCGGGGGAAGCGTCGTGCGCATCGACGTCGGCTTGACCAACACTGCAACCGCCGACCTGCCGTCTTACGTTCAGGGTGCCAACGCCCCGGGCTCGTACCTGGGACACGTGGTTGTGAACATCCCCAATTTCGCCGCCAACGTCTTGACCGGAGGTGACCGCCAACTCAACGCTTCGGCACCCGATGGGCGGACCCACTCGTACGCGTTCATCATCGAACTCGATCCGGGCGCGACAGCGAACTATTTCGTCGAGTTCGAGGTACCCGAACAGGTCGACGCGCTGCAGATCGAACCCAGCGGCCGCTTTCCCGCCATCTCATGGGTGGTCGACGGGACGCCCCGGCTGGATCGCAGAGGCGATTTCAGGCTCGGCTGACCCGAGCAGGATCGTCGGCGTGACCTGTCAGAAGAGCGCGTTGGGGCCGGGCTCTGGCAGTTGGTCGCCGGTCGTGTCGCTATAGACCCAGCGGGCGAGCTGGGGCGCAAGAAGGTTGTCAGGGGTGTGGGCGAAGAAATAGGGACTCAAACCATCGGCCAGCCACGAAGCGAGCTTGGACTTCCACTGGTCGAGTTGGTGGCTCGATCTCGCCGGTTCGTTCTGGTCGATGAAGCGAACCACGGGGCTGCCAGCCGTGGCCGTGGGGCGCACCGGTAGCCGGGGCTTTCGCTGAGCGGCCTCGACCTCTTCTGGGGTGGTCGCTGGTCCTTCGAAGAAGCGCCGGGTGTCGAAGATGACCCGGTTCACGCCATGGGTGCGCAGAAGGTCGTCGAGCGTCCCCTCATGTCGGCCGCCAACGAAGAATTCGGGGTGGCGCACCTCCACGGCCCACTCGAGCGAGTCGGGAAGCGCTGAGGCAAACGACTCGAGAGCCCCAAGGCCTTCAGGCCCGAACGAAGCGGGCAGCTGGATCGAGATCGGGCCCATGTTGTCGTGCAGCGGTGCGGTCAGTCCGATGAACTCGGCCAAGTCGGCCTCGGCAGCCACCAGCCGCTTGTCATGAGAGATCGTGCGGGGCACCTTGAAACAGAACCTGAAGTCGTCGGGCACCGAATCGGCCCAACGGCGGACTGTCTCGGGCTTCGGCAACGCGTAGAAGGTGGTATTGCCCTCGACCGCAGTCATGCGCTGCGCATACTCGGCCAGCTCGCCACCCGACGGCGTCGACCGCGGAAGGAAGTTGCCCACCCACGGCCGATGAGCCCACATCGGGCAGCCGACCCGAAGCTGCACTCAAGCGAGCTTTCGCGCTGTGCTGGTCATCGCTCAAGCGAGCTTTCGCGCTGTGCTGGTCATCGCTCAAGCGAGCTTTCGCGCTGTGCTGGTCATCGCTCAAGCCAGCTTTCGCGACATGGCCCCGGCCGAGCGAAGGGCGGTGCCGTCGGCTCCGTCGGTACGGAAGCGCCTGGTGGGTCCAGAAGCAGCCTCGGCCAGCATCTGCTTGAGCAAGCCGGCGAACGGCACCCCTTCGTGGGCCCAGAAGTACCAGCTCAGCGAACCGGGAATCGTGTTGATCTCGTTCACGTAGATGTCGTCGCCGACCAGCAGGAAATCGATGCGGGCCACCGAACGCACCATCGCGACCTCGGCTACCCGAACGGCGTGTGTGCGCAGCCGCCCCTCGAGCTCGGGGTCGATCTGTGCCGGCATCTCGCGGGGTGCCGAGGCCATCCCCTGATCGCCGCCCGCAAGGTATTTCTCGACGTAGGTGTAGATGTTGCCTCCCGCGTCGCGGAGCGGCTTTTCGACCGCCGACAGTTCGAGGGTGGGGCAGGTCTTGACGCTGATGTTCAGATCGACCGAACCCTCGAAATAGGGCTGCACCACGGCGCCCTCTTGCAGGAGCGGTTGTGACGCAGCGAGAGCCTTGGCGGTTTCGAGGTCGGATACGACCTCGATGCCGATCGAACTGCCGCCAAAGCGCGGCTTGACGATGAGCGGGCCGTCGACGTCGAGAACCGTGTCGGGGCCGAGGGCGAAGGTCGGCAAGGTCGGAATGCCCGCGGCGCCTACGGTGCCGGCGAAGGCCAGCTTGTCCATGCCCAACGATGCGCCCGCCATCGACGGGCCGGTGTAGCGGACCCCTGCCAGGTCGAACAGCGACTGCAGTGTTCCGTTCTCGCCCGGGCCGCCGTGGCAGCAGTTGACGACGGCGCTGAGGTCGAGCGCCTGGCGTTTGCCGCGTCGCCCCTCGACCTGGAAGCCGCCGTCGGATCCTGTGGCGAGCACCACCGGATCGGCCTTGCGGGGCAAGCCGTCTGCGAAGTCGCCGGCCTCGGCATCGGCCGCGACGCGATACCAATCGCCGGCCTTGGACCAATAGAGCGGAACCGGGTTCTCGCCGGCCGCAGCGAGGGCGTGAACGGCCTGGAGGCCCGTCAGTACCGAGATGTCGTGCTCGGGCGATGGCCCGCCGAAGCAAACGCCTGGGGAAGTCATGGCCGTCAAGGTACCCGGCCAGGCGTGGTCGTCAGTGTCAGTCGGAGAGGTCGAAAGAGTTCGGCTCAGGGATAGTGGTCGGGCAGGTCGTTCTCGTACAGAACGGCGTCACCGGCATCGAGGTTGCGCCTGACCCACTCGACCGCCTCGGTTCGGGTGCGCGTCTGGATGACCTCGGCAGCACCCCGCGAGGCCCCGGCCAGCAAAGCCTTGCGGTTGGTTTGGCCCACGATCAGAACGACGTCGGCTACGGCCGCAGCCCTCTCGGCGAATTCTTCGTTGGCCTTGGCCTGCTGGGCGCCCATCTCGACCATGCCGGGTGTCACGACGACCCGTCTGGCCGCGGGGGTCGCGCCAAGTGCGTCCAACGCCGCTGCCGCTCCGGCCGGGTTCGAGTTGTAGGTGTCGTCGATGATGTTGACCCCGGTCGGCGAGACCGAGCGCTCGCGGCGGTGGCCTGCGCCGGGCAGGGTGCCCAAACGCAGCCTGACCTTGTCGACGGGAATGTCGAGGGCACACCCGATGGCAACGGCTACAGCGACGTTGCTGTGTATGGCGTCGGCCGGCAGGTCGACCGTGTCGCAGTCGTCGCCCACGCAGACCCTGACGCCATCGGAGTGTTGTGCGGGGAACACCCGCACGTCGGCGTCGCTGTCGGGGTTGGTCGAGGTGGTGATGACGCGCTTGTCGCCGGCGTGTCGCAACCGTTCTGCGACCGCGGCGAGACCGTGTGCATCGATGTTCAGAACCGCTACGCCGGCGGTGTCGAAGATCTCGGACTTTGCGGCGACGATGTTGTCGAGCGAGCCCATGCGCTCGAGGTGAACTGGCCCGATGGCACACAGCGCTGACACGTCGGGTTTCACCCACGAACACAGGTCGCGGATCTCGCCCGGCCCATAGGTGCCCATCTCGGCTACGAACACCTCGGTGTCGGGGCTGAGGTGTTCGTTGACCGTGCGGCTGAGCCCTGCGGTGTTGTTGAAGCTGGCCGGGCTGGCCACCACCGAGCGGGTGCCTTCGACGATGTGGCGCACATAACCCTTGATGGTGGTCTTGCCGTACGAGCCGGTGATAGCGACCCTGGTGGGGTTCACCCGGTCCAGCCTCGAAACGGCCTGGTCGACGAATGTGCGAGCCGCCCGCTTCTCGAGGGGCTTCAGCGCAGCCAGGCACACATCGAGGGTCAACGGCAGTGCAAAGGCGCCGGCGGCCAGCACCGGGGCCGCAATGCCAGCGACGATGCCAACAGCGCTGATGATCACGATCAACAAGGCGTGGGCGATCGCCAGCGTGCGAAGGCGTCTGGTCCAGGCGAGTTGCGACGTGCGGCCACGCATGGACAAGCCGATGGGCCCCAGCGCGGCGATCTCGATCGTCAGTACAGAGGTCAGAGGCCACCAGAACGAGGCGACTATGCACGCCAGGGCCAGCAACGCCATGACGGCGCTGCGCCACTGGAGGGTCCACCACCGCCAGGCGAACAGGCTGACCGATCCGGGCAGGTAGTGCTCGCGCTGGGCTACACGAAGCCATCTCGCTTCGGCCACCGGCACGGCAGCAGCGGCCAACAGACAGATCAGGATGGTCATCGGTGCGTTTCGTCCGTGTCGGTTGCCAGGCGTGCCAGCTGGGCGTCGACCGCCGTGCGCAAGACGTCGGGATGGCTGAGCGGGAGAAAATGGTCGGCGTCGCCGACCACGGTCAGGTGGCAATCGTGGAGCATGGTCTCGGCGCGAGTGGCGATGTCGGCCGGCGCGGCCGTGTCGTCGTCGCCCCAGACCAGATCGACCGGGCAGCTGATGGCGGCCAGCTGCTCTTCGTAGCTCTCGTTCACGGCCTTCACGAGGATGTCGCGCATCACACCAGACGCAGCTCGATAGTCCGCGCTGCCATAACGGGTGCGCAGCTCTTCCATCTTGGTGTCGGGCACCAGGCCCAGCTTGTGCATCCGCTTGCCGATTCGAAATGCCAGGGGAGACTTGTTGGCCGAGCCCTGACGGCGCAGCAAGGGCACGCCCGTCAACACCAGCCCGGCGATTGCAGCAGGCCGCTGCTGGGCCAAGTTGACGGCCACGCGACCGCCGAAGCTGTGGGCGACCACCACCACGGGCAGCTTCATCTCGTCGAGGATGGGTGCGATCTGCCTGGCATAGTCGGCGGCGCCCCAGGCCTGGGTTGGTGTGGGGCTGGCCCCGAAGCCGGGAAGGTCCAGGGCGATCGCATCGATCGCCGGGCGGTCGCCACCCGACAACACGCCGTCGAAGTCGGCGTGTGTGCGCGACCAGCCGTGTAGTGCGAGAACCCGGGGCTGGCCGTCGCCGTGGCGTCGGCCGAACAGGTTGCCTTTCGCAAAGGCGCTGAGTGTCATCGACGCCCTGCGCTCGGCGTTGTGGAAGGTGACGTCACGAGGCTCGACGATAGAACACGCCGACATAGTGCAGGCGGCCATCTGGCCGGCTGGGGGTGAGCCATGTTTCGCCAGTGGCGGAAAGTGGTAGCACAACCACTATTTCCGGCGCGATTGTGTTGAACAGTCACGTATGGCGCGACTAAGTTCACGCCTGGAGAGTCACTGTCGGTGGCTATCCCAGTGCCGTTGGCTCCGGCACGAGTTTCAGAAGGACACGAAATGCTTCGAACATCGGTGAACAAGCGCAGGTTGCAGATCACTGACGTCGCCGCCTTTGCCGACCTTTCACCGGCCGACAAGCGGGCACTTCGCCGGGCCGCCAGCCCGATGACCTACCCCAAGGGTGCAACCATCCAAGAGGCTGGTTCCATCGATCGGCGCCTGGTGGTGGTGGTTGACGGAGTCGTTCAACTCGACGATGGTTCGCAGCGCCGCGAGTGTGGTCCGGGCACCGCGTTCGGCGATGCCGGCAGCTATGGCCAATCGCTTGTGGTCACGGCCACGGCACTGTCGAAGGTTTCGACCTGGCAGGTGCCTTCGCTGGTGATTGCCAGCCTCGCCAAGCGCAACGAACGGCTGATGACCTGGCTGGTTTCCGAGCCCGGCGAAATCTCCCTGGCAGGCTGAACCAGAGCCCATATGTTGGGCGTGTGAATTCTCAACCCCTGGTTCCAGACGCCGCCAAGTTGGTCGGCCTGTTGGCAGACGAGTCGCGCCGCAAGGTGTTTGCGGCATTGGTGCTGGGCGCCGCAACGGTCGAACAGATCGCAGAATCTGCCGGCCTGACGATGCGCGAGGTGCACGACGCCGTAGCCCGGCTGGCCTCGGGCGGCCTGGTGGTGACCGGCTCGGATGGTTCGTTGGCCTTGCTGTCGTCGGCTTTCGGACAGGCGGCACGCAGCGCGGCCCCATCGACGCCTACTCCCACCAACCATCGCGAGAAGGTGCTGGCCAGCTTTGTCGTTGACGGTCGGCTGGCGTCGATGCCGACGGCACGTTCGAAGCGGCTGATCGTATTGGAGGAGATCGCGCAGGACTTCGAGCCGGGCCTGAAGTACAGCGAGAAAGAGGTCAGCGCCATAGCGGCTCGCTGGCACGACGATTATGCGGCCGTGCGGCGTTATCTGGTCGACGAGCGTTTCCTCGACCGCGAGGACGGCGTGTACTGGCGCAGCGGCGGGGCGGTTTACGACTAGGTCGTGGGTAGCTGGTCTGGCATCAGCGGGCTGCGACTGATGCGGTAGCTGGCCAACAGCTCCTCGTCGCAGCTTCGGCAGAGATGTATGACCTGGGTGGCCACGATCGACAGCTGGCTGCCGCGGCTCTTTTCGACCACCGCCTTGATGGCGGCCTCGACATCGGAGCTGTCGCACCGGTTGCACCTGGGGCTGGGGTCGCGGTTCCAGGTGGTGCCGCAGGTGGCACAAGTGATGGCGATGACGTCTCCACGGCGTTCGCCGTCGAGCTCGTCTTGTTCCCCGCAGGCCGGGCAAACGATGTCGCTCATGGCTGTGACAGTACAGGCGTTGCACGCGTGGGTACCCTGGCGCCATGAGCGATGGTCTCGACGCCAACCGTCATCTGATGCACCCCGACGCCCGCATATTCGTAGCCGGACATAGGGGTCTGGTGGGCTCTGCGGTGGTTCGCAAGCTGCTCGAGAGCGGCTATCGCAACATCGTCACTGCAACCAGAGATCAGCTCGATCTTCGTGACCAGATGGCGGTGAACTATTGGTTCAGGGCCAACCGTCCTGACTTCGTCTTCTTGGTGGCGGGCACCGTTGGCGGCATCTATGCCAACAGCACCCGGCCGGCCGAGTTCATCTACGACAACATGATGATTCACGCCACGGTGGTGCAGGCGGCGTGGGCGCACGACGTCAGCAAGCTGCTGTATCTGGGGTCGTCGTGCATCTATCCGCGCGAGGCCCCTCAGCCCATGGCCGAAGACGCTTTGTTGACGGGCCCGCTGGAGCCCACCAACGAGCCTTATGCGATCGCGAAGATCGCAGGGATCAAGCTGTGCGAGGCCTATCGCCGTCAGTACGGCGCCAACTTCATTTCGGCGATGCCCACCAACCTGTATGGCCCTGGCGACAACTTCGACGCCGAGGGCGGACACGTGCTGCCGATGTTGATGCGCCGTTTCCACGAGGCCAAGTTGGCGGGCGATCCGCAGGTGACGGTTTGGGGCACCGGAAACCCGATGCGCGAGCTGATGCATGTAGACGACCTGGCCGATGCGTGCTTGTTCTTGATGGACAACTACGACGACGCCCAGCACGTCAACGTGGGCACGGGCGAAGACACCACCATCCGAGAGCTGGCCGAGACGGTGCGCGATGTGGTGCATCCCGATGCGGAGTTGGTCTGGGACACGTCGAAGCCAGATGGATCGCCTCGCAAGCTGCTTGATGTTTCCAAGATCCACCAGCTGGGTTGGCGCCACAAGGTGGGCCTGCGCAGCGGCATCGAATCGACCTATGAGTGGTTCTTGCAGCAGGACATGGATTCGCTGCGGGGCGTGTCGGCCTGAGGCTCAGTCGACGGTGAGCACTCCGTCGGCATCGACGGTGGCTGCCCGCCCGATGAGTTCGGTTTCGGTGGCCGCGGTCATCAGATGCGCATCGGTCGAGTAGGCCCACGTGCGCACGCCTGGTCGGACCCGGCAGGCGGCCAGGAGCTTTTCGGGGCCGTCGGCGCCATACATGACGGTGTACGCCTCGACCTCTACAGGCCCGACATGGTCGGGTGCGCCGACGCTGGTGGGGTGGACGTCGATGTCGGCTTGGCAGTTCTCGGTCCAGTAGCCGTTGGCCGGTGGTTCGGTTGAGGAGACGCCGAATGCGTGTTTGGTGACGAAGCCACCGTTGGCCGACACGTAGCCCTTCGAGCCGGGGTCGTTGCGCAGTACCTGGACCATGGTGGCGATGGAGTGGGTGACGTAGTTGTTGAGCGGGCCGCCTGCGAAGGTGAGCCCGCCGGTGAGGGTCAGCTGACGATCGAGGCTGAAGCCGACCTCGCGAGCGCCGATCTGGACGGCCGAGGGGAAGCACGAATACAGGTCGACATGGTCGATGTCGTCTGGCCCGACGCCGGCAAGCTCGAGGCAACGGCGCCCGGCGACCCGGATGGCGGGCGACTCGTGAAGGGCGCCGCGATTGGTGACCTTCTGGGTGTCGGCGCCGTCGGTGCCCGCCAGCGGGAAGACCCACTTGTCGCGGCTGATGCCCAGTTGCTGGGCCGTTTCGACGGGGCACAAGATGAGGGCTGCGGCCTGGTCGAGGTCCCAGTTGGAGTTCATGGCCTTCGTATACGGAAAGCCCACCATGCGGTTGGACGGCGACGGGTTGCGGATCTCTTCGGCGGTCATAGGCGTGCGGAACCACGCGTAGGGGTTCTGCACGGCGACCTCGTTGAACCCTTGCCACAGCTGGGACAGGCGGTCGCGGTGGTCGCTGATCGATTCGCCGTTCGCGTAGCGGATTGCAGACTCGAACAACGGGTAGAAGTTGATGGGTGCTTCGATGCCCCGTGCCGTCTCGAACTCGTCTGTCATGTCCAGCGGTGAGCCCGAGATCTCGTCTGGCTCGACCGGTGCCTGGTCTGTTGTGGGGATGCGGATGCCTTGGCGGCGGGCTCGTCTGCGGCTCCAGATGGTTTCGGCGCCCACGATGACTGAAATGTCGGTGGCACCTTCGGCGATGCGCATCGCCAGCTTGTTGACCAGCGACTGGGGAGTGTTGCCTCCGTCGGTGGATCTGATGGTGTGGGCGGTGGCACCCCATCGCTCGGCCAGGAGACGGGCCGGGTCTGTGTATTTCCAGGCGCCCTGAACCACGGCGATGCTGGCTGCCGAAGACAGCAACTTGGACGAGCCGGCGTCGGCCGCGGCCGCTTCGCACGCGCGGGCCATCAGCTCGAGCGGTTCGACCGCCTGGGAGAGGTCGTCTGGGCGGAACGAGATCTGGCCAACGCCAACGATGACGGGGGTGCTCGGGGGAATCGAAACGGTCACGCCAACAGTGTGGTTCATGGGGCGCGCGGAGGGCGAGTTCGGGGTGTGTCGGGTGGTCGAGTTCGTCGTCTGCGGTTCTCGTAGGCCGTCTTGCGACTGTGAGTGGTGCGGCACCGCGGAGCGGCGTTTTCGATGTCGGTCATCGGCTCGTCGAGCCACGGTGTGTCGTGGTCGGCGTCGACCTGGCTGGCCGGAAGGCCGCAGCCGCACTCGCAAACGCGGTCGCGGTAGGCCATTGCGAGCTTTTGACCCTTCGAGAACCACCGGCGGCCCGCACCGAAGTGCAACACCTGGCCCTCTTGTGAGAGGGCAACGCTGTGGAGCTTGGAGCGAACGAGGTAGCGAACCAGCTGGGAATAGGTGAGCGCAGTGCCGTCGTCGAACTGGCACTCGAAATCTTCGGGAGCCACCGGGTCGGGCTGGACTCCGGCGGCCTTGGCCAGGGCCGCCTCTACACATTCGATGGAGGCGCGAATGAACACGACGGGCGAGGTCATGTCGGTATCGGCCGGTGCCCCGTTGGATCGCCGGGCCATGATGACCAATGCGTCGTGACGACGCTGCGCAGCCGTGCGGCGAAGGTCGGCATTGGTGATGTCGTCTGTGCCCAGCCTTGCCTTGGCCTCGGCGCGGTCGTGGTGCAGCAGCTGCCGGGAGATGCGGTCGAGCTCGCCGCCGACCAACACCCGAGCCTCGGGCGTGAGGGTGCCGTCGAGCATGCCGCGGTCTTTCCAGCTGCGCGACAGGTTGACCGAGCGGGCCTGTTGGTCTTGTTCGTCTTTGAGGTCTGGGTCGGTGGGGTCGGCGGCATTTCGCCAATGGGTGACGGTCTGGGCGAAGTCGTCCCATGTCATCTCGGTGGCCCACTGGACGAGCTGGGCCTCGGACTCGATGAATGCGTCGTAGAACCGCGGCTGGGTGAGTTGGCCAAGGAGCCGCACGTGGTCGTTGGTGATGAGGCCAGCCTCGAACGCCTGCTGAACCAGCGGCATGCGCCCGAGCTTGTGAGACCGACCGGCGCGGCCGCCGAGCGTGCCGCGGCGCCCGTTGGTGTGGTTGCACAGCCATGCGCGCAAGGTGGCCGAACCGCCGGTTGGTCCGTCGCCGTAGACGGCGGGATCGTCGGCGGCCTCGAGAACGTGGGCGTCGAGGGCGGACGTCTTGTTTGCGAGCAGGGTCACGGCGACCAGGCAGCGCCGCAGCGTGGCCGCGGGCAGAGCCGAAAAGTCGACCGTCAGCGCCTTGTCGATGGCGGAGATGGCATCTGTGAGTTCGACTGGAAGAGCCTCACGAGCCCCTCCCTGGACGTGTTCCATCGACAAGAACACTATCGAACATATGTTCGATAAACAACTCTGTATCGAACAAAGTTCAGAACCAGGGGTTCAGAGGCAAAGTTCGGCCATCAGGCGCATGACCTGGGGAGGGCCGCTGACCATCATCGTGGTGACCACCGATTCTTCCCACTGGACCAGGTCGTCGCGGATCTTGTCGACGGGCCCGATGAGCGAAACCTTCTCGACCACCGAGACGGGTATCGCTGCGGCGGCTTCTTCTTTCTTGCCGGCGAGGTACAGCTCTTGAACCCGGTTGGCGACGTCCTCGTGGCCCATGCGGCAGAAGACCTCGTGGTGGAAGTTGGCGCCCTTGGCCCCCATGCCGCCCATGTACAGCGCAAGCATTGGGCGAACCAGGTTGGCGGCCTTCTCGATGTCGTCCATCGGCACAACGGTCACCGGGCACACGACGTCGAAGTCGGGGGCGTCGGGCGAGCCGAACGTGCCCTTGCCTGCGGCATCGAAGCCGGCCTGCAGCGCCGAGCGATAGAACGAGTCGTCGTCGGGGGAGAAGAACAGCGGCAACCAGCCTTCGCACAACTCGCCGGCCAGAGCCACGTTCTTGGGGCCTTCTGCGGCCAGGTAGATGGGAATGTCGCTGCGCAGCGGGTGAACGGTGGGCTTCAGCGCCTTGCCGATGCCCATGCCGCCCTTGAACGGCAGTTGGTAGAACTCGCCGTCGGCGGCCACGGGAGCTTGTCGCGCAAACACCTGGCGCATGATGTCGATGTACTCGCGGGTTCGGGCCAGCGGCTTGGGATAGGGCTGGCCGTACCACCCTTCGACCACCTGGGGCCCCGACACTCCCAGGCCACAGATGAAGCGCCCGCCCGACAGGTGATCGAGGGTCAGCGCAGCCATGGCGGTGGCAGTTGGGGTGCGTGCCGACATCTGGATGATGCCCGTTCCCAGCTTGATGGTGTCGGTGTGCGAACCCCACCAGGCCAGCGGCGTAAGTGCGTCAGACCCATAGGCCTCGGCGGTCCAGAACGAATCGAAGCCCATCTTCTCGGCTTCCTTGATGGCCTCGAGTGCGCCGGCAGGCGGCCCCGAGCTCCAATATCCGGCACCGGTTGCGAGTTTCATCGTGGCTATCCCCCAAGGAGTGTCGATTACCCAACGTCGTAGCCGCTGGGGTGGCTACGTTGCCAATTCCAATGATCTCTGCACATCGCTTCGATGTCGTGCTCGGCTCGCCAGCCCAGCTCGTCGCGGGCCTTGGTGGCGTCGGCATAAACCTCTGCCTGGTCGCCGGCGCGTCGGCTGGTGACGCTGTAGGGAATGCGACGGCCAGCAGCCGTTTCGGCTGCGTCGATGATCTCGAGCACCGAGGTGCCCTTGCCGGTGCCGAGGTTCCAGACGTGGAATCCGGGGCGAGATTGCAGATACGTGAGTGCTGCTAGATGGCCCCGGGCCAAGTCCTCGACGTGGACGTAGTCGCGAACCCCTGTGCCGTCGCTGGTCGGGTAGTCGTCCCCGAAGACGCTGACCTTCTCGAGCTTTCCGGCGGCGACCTGTGTCACGTACGGCATCAGGTTGTTTGGGATTCCGGCGGGGCTTTCTCCGATGTGGCCTGATGGGTGAGCGCC